>NZ_JCAFRK010000002.1:0-936896 GCF_059367995.1 Stenotrophomonas sp. YJH_SMC_79 | reverse complement strand
GTCGACCTTGGTCGACACGCTCCTGCGCCATCGCGGATGCCGGCCAGCGGCCGGCACTACCGCAGCCGCCTGAATCGACCTGCCATGGCCCAGCTCTGGTAGGTGTCGACCTTGGTCGACACGCTCCTGCGCCATCGCGGTTGCCGGCCAGCGGCCGACACTACCGCAGCCGCCTGAATCGACCTGCCATGGCCCAGCTCTGGTAGGTGTCGACCTTGGTCGACACGCTCCTGCGTCATCGCGGATACCGGCCAGCGGCCGGCACTACCGCAGCCGCCGGGCATCGCGCACCCGGCGGATCTCACCAACCTCAATACACCGGCAGATCGATGTAGCTCGCCTGCGCCGCGCTATGCCAGACCCGCTGCGTGGCCTTCTGGTAATCGCCCGGCTTGGCCAGGTAGACATTGGGCACGTAGGTCTGCGGGTTGCGGTCATACAGCGGGAACAGGCTGGACTGCACCTGCACCATCACCCGGTGCCCCTTCTGGAAGGTGTGGTTGGCGTTGGGCAGGTCGAAGCGGTACGGCAGCACCTGGTTCGCCGCCAGCGGCTTCGGATCGCTGAAGCTCTCGCGGTAGCGGCCGCGGAAGATCGCCAGCGACACTGGCAGCTCGTAGCCCCCCATCTCCGGCGTGGACGCTTCCTGGTCCGGATACACGTCGATCAGCTTCACCACCCAGTCGCTGTCGGTGCCACTGGTCGAGGCCTGCAGGTGCACCACCGGCGCGCCGCCGATGCGCAACGGCGCGGTCAGCGGTTCGGTGATGAAGGTCAGCACGTCCGGACGACCATCGACAAAGCGCTGGTCCTTGACCAGCCAGGTGGTCCACATGTCGCGGTCACCGAAGCGGACCGGCCGCGGCACGAACGGCACCGGCTTGGCCGGGTCGGACACGTACTCCTCGAAGTCGCCCTCGCCCGCCGCCGGCGCCTGGAACGCCAGCTTGCCGCCGGCGCGCAGGTACAGCGGCTTGCTGCTGGCGGCACAGCCCTTGTCACAGCTGCGCGGCCAACCCTTCAAGCGGTCCCAATGGTTTTCGCCAGTGTTGTAGATCAGCACCGGCGGCGTGTCCGCCTTCGGCGCGCCGTCCACCAGGTACTGGTCGAAGAATGGCTTCAGCACATCACGGCGGAACTGAAGCGCGGTATCGCCATCGAACTTCAGCGCGCCCAGCTCGCTGCCGCTGTAGTTCACCTGGCTGTGCCGCCACGGCCCCATCACCAGGTAATTGCGGTTGTTGCCGCTGTCGCGCCCTTCCATTGCCTGGTAGGCGTGGTTGGCGCCCCACATGTCCTCCTGGTCCCATAGGCCCTGCAGCCACATGGTCGGGACCTTCAACGGTGTCTTCGCCATCACCGCGTCCAGCGCCTGGCCCTGCCAGAAGCCGTCATAGGCCGGGTGCTCGACCAGCTTCTTCCACCAGGTCAGCTGGTCCACGCCGGTGAAGCGCGCGTAGTCGCCAGCCGAACCGATGCGCAGGAAGGTGCTGTAGTCGTCGTAGCCGAGGCTGGGCAGCGGCGTACCCTTGCCGCGCTTCTCGGTCTGCATCGCGAAATAGTTGAAGTTGACCTGGCGGAACGCGCCGTAGTTGAGCCAGTCGTCACCCATCCAGCCATCGACCATCGGGCTCTGCGGTGCCGCCACTTTCAGCGCCGGATGCGGGTCGGTCAGCGCCATCACCACGGTGAAACCCTCGTACGACGAGCCGAGCATGCCGACCTTGCCATTGCTCTCCGGCACGTTCTTGACCAGCCAGTCGATGGTGTCCCAGGCGTCGGTGGAATGGTCGACTTTGGTGTTGTTCAACGGTCCGCGCAGCGGCCGGGTCATCACGTAATCGCCTTCGGAGCCATACTTGCCACGGATGTCCTGGAACACGCGGATGTAGCCGCCGTCGACAAACACCTCGTCGCCCTGCGGCAGCAGGTCGCGCATGCGCGGCGAATCACTGCGGCTGGCGCGGCCAGCGGCATCGTAAGGAGTGCGGGTCAGCAGGATCGGCGCGTTGCGGGCGCCCTTGGGCACCACGATCACCGTATACAGCCTGGTGCCATCACGCATCGGCACCATCACCACGCGCTTGTCGTAGTCACGACCGACATCGGGGGCAACGAAGGGCTTGCCGCTGATGTCCGGGGTCATCGGCGGGGTATCGGCGGCCAGCACAGTGCTGGACAGGCAAAGGGCAATGGCTACAGCGACGGCACGCACACGCATGGACAACCCCTCCCGGCAGGAAAGCCTCAAGCCTACTCCTGCCTTGAGCCGTGAGGTGTGTGCGCGCTTTGCATTCTGCGGTGGATGCGGGCAGGACTGATGGCACATGTGCCCCCGGTGCCGCTGCGCATGCCGACGACCAGTAGTGCCGGCCGCTGGCCGGCACCTTCATGATCCTGGCGCACGTTACGCGGTTGCCGGTCAGGCCACCGGCACTTCATGCAGCGCCAGCCAGCGCCAACGGCCATCTTCCTGCCGCAGCACGGCCAACGATTCGCGCCATGTGGGCTGGCCGCCATCGACCGAATGCCCTTCGCGATAGCGCAGTACCGCCAGCGGTGACGGCGCCTGGACCGCCTGCACGGCCTCGATGGAAATCAGCAGCCCCGGACGCGCGCCATGGCCGCCCTCGAACAGCGCCTGCACAGCCGGCCGATCCAACCGGCGCCCGGCGATGCCGACCATGCTGAAGTCCGCGCAGAAATGCGCCATCAGATGATCCAGCGCATCCGCACCCACCTCGGCCCGGAACCAGACCTGTAGTTTGTCATGCAGGTGGTGGATTTCATGTTCTGCGGTGGTAGCCATCAAGTGTTCTCCGGTTGCGAAAGGGTGATCCTCTGCGGCCGACGCAGCAACGCCATCGGCAACAGGGTCAGTACGGCGGCCAACCCCAGCGCCACGCCGGTGGCGCGGGCAGGCAGCCACTGCATGGCCAAGGCCAGCAGCAACGCAATGGCGGCAGTGCCAAGGCAGAAACTGAGCTGGCGATTGAGATTCCAGAGAGCGCTGGCATCGCCCAGCGCCTCACCTTCCACGCCATGGAAGGCGAGCGTCTGCGCAGTGCTGCTGCACAGGCTGCCGCCGGCGCCCATCAGCGCGAACAACAGCGCGGCCAAGGTGAAGGCCGGCTGCGGCAACAGCGCCATCAACAGCAGGCCGCTGGCCTGCAGCAGCATGCCGGCGCGCAGTACCGTGGCCGGGCCGAAGCGGGCCAGCAGGCGCTTGCTGACCGTGATCGCAATGGCCGAGGCCAGCGCCCAGGGCAGCATCAACGCGCCGATGCGTGCCGCGCTGTAACCGGCCTGGTGCAGCTGCAGGGTACTGACCAGCTGACTGCCGATGAATACACCCGGCACTGCCAGATACACCAGCATCGCCAGCCGCAGCCCACGGTGGGACAACAGCGACCAGCGCAGCAGTGGCTGCGCCTGCCGACGTGCATGCCGCAGGTGGGCCGCCGCCAGCAGCAGTGCGACCAGCAGCAACACGGCACCTGCGCCACGATGTCCGGACTCGCCCAGCCAGGTCAGCGCCAGCAGCAGCGCGTCCAGCGCCAGCATCGCGGTGGACAGCGCATAGGCCTGCAGGCGCGGCGCACTGCGCGCGCCATCGGCCGGCATCCAGGCCAGCACCAGGCCGATCGCTACCACCGCCAACGGCAGGCTGGCCCAGAGCACGCCGCGCCAGGACAACCACTGCACCAGCAGGCCGCCCAACGCGGGCGCCAGCGCCGGCACCAGCAGCGCCACCAGCAGGATGCGCCGGGTCAGCGCGCCACGCTGCCCGGGCGTGCACTGACGGTAGGCCGCCGCCTGCGCCACCGGAATCAGCAGGCCGCCGGCCAGCCCCTGCAGCAGGCGCCAGCCCAGCAGCCAGCCGATCCCCGGTGCTGCGCCGGCCAGCGCAGCGGCAACCGCGAACAACAGCAGCGCCACAAGCAGCAGACGACGCTCGCCACAGCGCGCGGCCAGCCAGGGGGCCAGCGGAATCACCACGCTCAGGCCCAGCATGTAGGCGGTGCCCACCCAGGCCAGGGTGCTGATGTCAGCGTGCAGTTCCGCGGTCAATGCCGGATAGGCCACCGTGGCGATGAACATGTTGACCAGGTCCAGGGCGAACACCAGCAGGAAGATCGCCTCATGGCGCAGGCGGGGGGACGGCATCGGCGGCGCTCCAGCAGGGAAGCGGCCAGCATGCCGTGCGAGCCTTGTTGGAAAAACACGACAACAACTGCAACACTGTCAAATCTACTTTGACAATGAATTGCCATGGTCAGCCTCGATCGCTTCGATATCTTCCGGGCCGTGGTCGAGGCCGGCAGCCTGACCGCTGCGGCCGATCGCCTCGGCCTCAGCCGCGCGGTGGTCAGCTTCAACCTGAAGCGGCTGGAGCAGGAACTGGGCGTGACCCTGCTGTTGCGCAGTACCCGCCACCTGGCCCTGACCGAGGCCGGCGAACAGTTCCTGCAGCACTGCTTGCAGGCGCTGGATGCCGCACAGGCAGCGATCGATGCCGCGCGCCGCGACCAGCATCAGCTGCAGGGCGTACTGCGCCTGACCACGACACCGGAATACGCGCAGCTGCGCCTGATCGCAGCGCTGGAGGCCTTCCGTGCCCGGCATCCGGCCCTGCAGCTGCACCTGTCGACTTCACCGGCACCGGCCGACCTGATTCCCGAACGCTTCGATCTGGCGATCCGCCTCGGCCGCCTGCCAGATTCGGGCCTGCACGCCAGTGAACTGGAGCGCCACCCGCTGTGCGCGGTGGCGGCTCCGTCCCTGCTGGCGCGCCTACCCTCCGCCGAGGCGGCCGATGATCCTGTACAGCTGGGAACCCTGCCCCGCCTGGGCTACCCGCGTCTGGCCGATGTGCCGGTGGTGGCACCGGATGGCAGCGACGCCCTGTTTGCCACCAACCCGGGCAACGCGGTGGTGCGCGTGGATGGCGCCAGCAGCCTGCGCGCTTTCGCTGTGGCCGGCGCCGGGGTCACCGTGCTGCCACGCTGGCTGATCGAGGACGACCTGGCCCAGGGTCGCCTGCGGCCGGTACTGCGCCAGCACCGCTTCCCGCAGCAGAGCGTGTACGCGGTCTACCCGCACAGTACGCAGCCCTCACCAAAGGTGCGGCAGCTGATTGATTTCCTGCGCGACCGGTTCGCCACATAAAAAGGGGACGGAGGGGATTAAGTCGTTTATGCATAAACGACTTAATCCCCTCCGTCCCCTTTTTCAGACACGGCCCTGTGCGGGCCGTGTCTTCAGGCATCAGCGCAGCACCTGCTCCACCAGCTGCACGTCCACGCTATGCAGCGGTTCGGCGGCATTGCGCGACAGCTGCACCTGGTAACTGCCGCCGTCGATCTTCCACTGGCGGGCCTGCGCATCGTAGTGGGCCAGGGTCTTCGGCTCGGCTTCGATGCGGATGCGACGCTGTTCGCCCGGCTGCAGGGTCACCTTGTCGTAGCCGATCAGGCGGATCGGCGTGCTGCTGCCAGCCGGCAGCTTCAGGTACAACTGGGCCACGTCGGCACCGGCGCGCTCGCCGGTGTTGCGGATGTCGACGCTGGCGACCAGGCGCGAACCCTCCACGCTCACTTTCAGGTTTTCATAGGCGAACGAGGTGTAGGACAGGCCGTGGCCGAAGGCGAAGGTCGGGGTCAGGCCCTTGGCCGCCATCCACTTGTAGCCGACGTTGGCACCTTCGATATCGAAATCGAACACATCACCAAACGGCTTGGCCGGCTTGAAGCCGAGGCCGTCGATGTGCGGGCGCGGCAGCTGCGATTCATCCACCACCCAGGTCACCGGCAGGCGACCCGACGGATTGACCTGGCCGGTCAGCAGCGCGGCGATGCCTTCGCCACCTCGGATGCCCGGGTACCAGGCCTGCAGCATCGCCGGCACCTGCGCCAGCCACGGCGTGCGCACCGGGCCGTTGGTTTCCAGCACCAGCACCGTCTTCGGGTTGGCCTTGGCCACCGCCGAGATCAGTGCGTCCTGGTTGTCCGGCAACTGCATGTCCGGCAGGTCCACCGATTCGGCGGCCCACTGCGTGGCGAACACGATGGCCACGTCGGCCTGCGCGGCGGCCTTGGCCGCAGCAGCGGCGTTGGTGCCGTCCACATACGTGATGGTCGCGTCCGGGCGCGCTGCACGCAGCGATTCCAGCGGCGAGGACGGGTGGAAGATCACCGGGCCCGGCCAGGTGGTCGGCAGCACACCCGGCACCGCATTGGTGCCCTTGGCGGTCACGCCCACCATCGACGAACCACCGCCACCGATCACGCCCTTGTCGGCATGGCCGCCGATGATGACGATGCGCTTCACGCTGTCGGCCAGCGGCAGCAGGTTGCCCTCATTGCGCAGCAGCACGCTGCCCTCTTCCACCGTACGCTGGGCCACGGCGAAACCGGCCTCCGCGTCGACCTTCTGGTGCTGCGGCGGGTTGTCGAAATTGCCGTGCAGGAACATCGTGCGCAGGATGCGCGCCACCATGTCATTCAGGCGCGCCTGCGGCACCACGCCGCCATGCACGGCCAGGCGCAGCGGTTCATCGAAGAACACCGCCGCGTCGAACACTTCACCGGCCGACTGCTGGTCCAGGCCCGCCAGCGCTGCCTTCGAACCGCTGTGCACGCCGCCCCAGTCGGACATCACGAAACCGGGGAACTTCCATTCCTGCTTCAGCACCTGGTTCATCAGGTAGCCGTTCTCGCAGCCGTAGGTGCCGTTGATCTTGTTGTACGAGCACATCGCCACGCCCGGGCGACCGGCGTCCAGCGCGATCTCGAACGCCAGCAGGTCCGACTCGTGCATGGCCTGTTCGCCGATGCGCACGTCGTGGAAGTTGCGGCGGGTCTCCATGTCGTTCAGCGCGAAGTGCTTCATCGAGGAGATCACGTGCTGGCTCTGCACGCCCTGGATCAGCGCACCGACCATCGAACCGGCCAGCAGCGGATCTTCACCGGCATATTCGAAGTTGCGGCCGTTGCGCGGGTCGCGCTGCAGGTTGACGCTGCCCGACAGCAGGATGTTGAAGCGCTGCTGCCACGCCTCGCGGCCCATTGTCGCGCCACCGGCAAAGGCGACTTCGCGGTTCCAGCTGGAGGCGGTGGACGGGCCCGAGGGCATCGCCGTGGCGAAATCGCCCGGGCGGATGCCGCCCGGATTGGTCACGCCGACGCCGGCATCGGCCGACTGCTGCGACGGAATGCCCAGCCGCGCCACGCCCGGCACGAAACCGGCCGAACCGACCGCGCCTTCCGGCAGCGGGCCACCGTCCTTGCCCAGCCCGAAGTAGCTGTGCAGCATCTGGAACTTCTCATCCTCGGTCATCGCCTTCAGCAGCAGCGCAGCGCGCGCATCGGCGTTGAGCGTGGTGTCCATCCACGGCCTGTCGCCATGCGTGTCGGCGGCATAGGCCAGGGTCAGCAGGGTGGCACGCAGGGTGCTGCCTTCCACCTTGAACGGCGCACTGCTGGCGGCCTGGAAACCGTCGCTGAAATAGCTGGCATCCGCTTCCAGCGCCACACGCGCCGGATCGAAGCCTGCGGCCTTGGCCGATTCACCAGCCACCGCGCCGAGCAGCACCGCCGGTGCACCCAGCCGCGAACGGGTGACCAGTGCCGGCAGCTGCGCGGCACCTGCACCGGCATCGGTATAGACCGCCACGGTGTGGCGGCCGTCGTCCAGGCGCAGGTAGTTCAGGCCCGGCTGGTCGGGGCCGGATTCAGCGGCGATCGGCAGCCGGGTCAGCACGGCCTGGCCGCGCTGGGTCTGGCCATCGTCCTTGCCCGCAGCAATGAAGCGGTATGCGTAGCCCAGGCCATCGGCCAGCACCTGCAGCGGATCGACCTGGCCGATGCCGCGCTGCACCTGGCGCACGCTCACCGCGTCCACCTGCAGGGTCTTCAGCTGGGCGGCCAGGGCCGGCATCGCCTCGGCGGTCGGGGCCTGTTCCAGGGTCAGCACAGTGAACGCGGCAGGGTCGGCCCAGGCCGGGGCGGCCAGTGCGGCAGACAGGGCCAGGGACAGTGCAAGCGGCTTTGTAAACGTTTTCATCGGCAGGCGTAATTCCGTTGCCAAGGCAATCGGTCCAGGGAAAGTGCCGCCGAAGGGTGCAGCGTTCATGCCGCGCAGGGGTTGCCAGGCAACGTCCCGCAGGCCGAAGGACGGGCCGGTCTGCGCGCGGGACCCTCCTCCCGGCGTGACAACCTGCCTGTCCGGGCCGCGCAGGGCGACCCAATCATGTGAAGATTGTGCGAGGGCGTTCACACCTGTCAACAGGACCTAAGTCACAGAGGCAACCCGGCCAGCGGTTATCAGGCCATCACCGGCAGTCATCAGTGCACCGCGCGGGGCTGCCGATAATGGACGTCCCTGGCCACGAACCGAGCCCATGACCGTCCACCGCGACTTCGACCATCTCTGGCGTGACCGCTGCGATACGTCCAGCCAGCGCGCGCCGCGCGTGCTGATCCGGGTGTTCGTGGCCCCCGGTGAGCTGGAGCGCAGCGTGGCCTTCTACGAGCAGCTGCAGGGCGTGGTGGCCGATGCGGGGTTCCCGTTTCCGGAGGCCGGGCTGCGTCTGGCGATGGTCGGGGCGTTCCTGTTGATCGAGGGTAGCGAGGCGGCACTGGCGCCGTTCACCTCGACCACCGGGACACTGTTGGTCGATGACGTTCGGCCCTATCACGACAAACTGGTCGCGGCTGGCGCCAAGATCATCTTCCCGTTGCAGGTGGTACCGACCGGGGCGGCGTTCAATGCAGTGCATCCCGATGGCACGGTGGTCGAGTACGTGCATCATCGGCCGGATCCACACGGGCGCTGAGGGCGCGCGCGGCACCCGCGGTAGTGCCGGCCGCTGGCTGGCAACCTCCATGCCGCGGACACCCCCGCCAACGGACCCACCCCGCCTTCGACAGTTTCTCGCGACCTGCAGTAGATCCACGCCATGCGTAGATGCTTCTTTTTTTCCATTGTCGGAATATTCGATTTCGATGGAGATTCATCCACGCATGGCGTGGATCTACAATCCCGTCATGTCCTCCCTCGCCCTGCCCTGGAATGGCACGTTGCTGCTGGATGCGCACGCCGCCGTGCTTCACGGTCATGCCGGTGACAGCGCCGCGCATGCGCACTACGCCCATCAACTGCTGTTGAGCGACGGTACGCCCTGGCAGGTCGAGGTCGATGGCGTACGGCAGCAGGGCCAGCGGCTGTGGCTGCCCTCCTTCCAGACACACGCGATCCTGTCGGCGCCGGAGGCGGGCTGCACGGTGTTCCTTGAGCCGGCGCATGCCGACCTCGAACAGATCCAGCAGCACCTGCACGCGCTGCCCGGCACTGCGATGGAACTGCAGGACTGGCTGCCACGATTGAGCCGCGCGCAGCCACTGGACCGCCGCGTGCAGGCGGCGTTGGCCCGTATTGCCCAGCACCTGCCCGGCCCGGTGCCGGCCGCCGATATCGCCGAGGCGGCGCACCTGTCGACCAGCCAGCTGCACCGGCGTTTCCAGTCCGAGCTGGCGGTGACCCTGCGCGGCTGGGTGCTGTGGCGACGGCTGCGCAACGCGCTCATGCATCATCTGCGCGGGCACAACCTGACCGACAGTGCGCATGCCGCTGGATTCGCCGATCTGGCTCATCTGTCGCGCAACCTGCGCCGCATGTTCGGCATCGGTGCCGCGCAGCTGCAGGGCCTGCAGCTGCACGCGGGCTGACATGTTCGATCATTCGCGCCTGCGCAGGCCTTCCGGCAGCTCCGGCACGTCACCACGCGGCAGCTCGCGGAACGGTGCCAGCAGCTGCCCCGGATAATCGCGCGGATAGTCCGGCTGGCTGCCGATGCCGAGGTCGTGCTGCCGCAGCCGATAGCCCGGCGCATCGAAGGCGGTCCCCAACAGGTGATCCCAGACGGTCAGGAACAGGCCGAAGTTGACGTCGCCAGCGGTGCCGTAACGCATGTGGTGGAAGCGGTGCAGCGGCGCCCAGGCCATCACCCGGCCCAGCACACCGGGACGCATGTCCACGTTGGAGTGCTGCAGCAGCAGCTGGATGGCAATGGCGAAGGCCAGCACCGCAGCCACCGGCATCGGCAGGCCCAACAGCAGCAGCGGCAGCACGCCACCCACCGCTTCGGCTGCCTGGTGCAGCGGATGCTTCATCAGGCCGTTGAAGCCGTACATGCGGGTGACGCTGTGATGCACCGCATGCAGCCGCCACAGCCAGCCGATACGATGGCTGGCGTAGTGCACCAGGGTGATGCCCAGGTCGGCGCAGACGATGGCCAGCAGCACCTGCAGCGCGAATGGCCACTGCACCGGCCACAACTGCCACGGAATGATTGCCGCCAGCAGCGGCACCGCCGCGATCGACAGCAGGTTCAGGCTTTCGTTGACCAGTGCATGCAGGGTGTCACGCAGGCTGTCGCCGTGGTCGTGGTTGAACGCCGGGTCATACGGCCACGCGCGTTCGGCGGCGAACGAGAGCCCGATGGCAAGCGCCAGCAAGGCCAGCAGCCACAGCGGGTCACCGTGGCAGTGGCCGACCCAGACGACGGCAGCGGCAACGAAACCCAGCAGGAACAGCGGGGCATACAGGCGGAGCATCCAGTGCTTCATGGGCAACCCGGAGAATGAGGGGGCTGCATGCTGGCGCAGCGTATGGGCTGCCGGCTTGAACAAACGGCGCAAGTGCGTGCCGCGGGTGGATGCGGAGCGTGGTCGGCACCGTGTTTCCTGCATCCACGCGTGGCGTGGATCTACAATGGCGCCGTTATCGCGCCTGGGACCGGCATGGATTCCTTCAACCTGATGCGTACCTTCCGCCGCATCGTCGAACGCGGCGGGCTGGCCCGCGCTGCCGAAGACCTGGGCATGTCGCCCGCCGGGCTGAGCAAGCAGCTGCGCACGCTGGAAACTCACCTGGGGGTAGTGCTGCTGCAGCGGACCACGCGGCGCATGAGCCTGACCGAGACCGGCCACGCCTATTACCGCGAATGCTGCCGCCTGCTTGACGAACTGGACGCATTGGAACGTGGCATTGCCGAGCAGCGCGGCGAGGTGGCCGGGCGCCTGCGCGTGAACGCGCCGCAGTCGTTCGCGCTGAGCACGCTGTCGCCGCTGCTGCCACGCTTCCTGCAGCAGCACCCGCAGCTGTCGTTGGATCTGGTGATGGAAGACCGGTTGCTCGACGCGGTTGGCGAGGGTTTCGATGTGTCGCTGCGGCTGCGTGCCGAACTGGATGATTCACGCCTTGTGGCGCGCCGACTGGCGTCGCTGCAGCAGGTGCTGTGCGCGGCCCCGTCCTACCTCCAGCAGCATCCGGCACCGCAGGCGGTGGACGATCTGCAGGCGCACAGCGTGCTGGCCTACAGCCTGTCCGACTCCCCCGGCAGCTGGCCGCTGCTCGGCCCCGATGGCCAGGTGACGATCACCCTGCCGGCGCGTGTCACCGTCAACAACAGCCTGCTGCTGCGCGACCTGCTGGTGGCCGGCATGGGCATCGGCGCCCTGCCCTCGTTCCTGGCGGCACCGGCGCTGGCCCGTGGCGAACTGCAGCAGGTGCTGCCCGACCACCGCTATCCGCCGCGCTTCGTGCATGCGGTCTACCCCACCTCGCGCCACCTGCAGCCCAAGGTGCGTGCCTTCATCGATTTCCTGCACGCCGAGCTGCCCGGCTGCGCCGGACTGGATTCGTAACCGCCAGCGAAAACTGAGCTGCCCGCGGCGTGCTGTTTCGGCCACGCCGCGCTGCCTAATCTGCCGCCTCCCCTCTCACCGATGGCAGGCAGATGTCTTCCGCTCCTTCCCCCGCCACCGCAGCGCCGGTGGTCGATTTCTTCCACGACGTGGTCTGCGGCTGGTGCTTCGTGCTGGCCCCGCGCCTGCAGCAGGTCTCGGCCGAACTCGGCATCCAGGTGCGTCACCGCAGCTTCGTGCTGCAGGACTCGCGCGCGCAGATGGTCGAGGTGTTCGGCTCGATGGAGCGCGCCAAGGCGATCATCCTGCGCCACTGGACCGACTGCGCCGCGCATGAAGACACCGCGCGCATCGATATCGAAGGCATGCGCGCACAGGACTTCGAGTATCCGTCCGGCTGGCTCGGCGCACTGGCCTGCCAGGCCGCCGGCATGCTCGGCGGCAATGATGCCCATGGCGCGATGTTCGATGCCGTGCAGTGGGCGCACCTGCACCAGCACCGCAACATCGGCGATGCCGAAGTACTGCTGGATATCGCCGAATCGCTGGGCCATCCACGTGGCGCCTTCGCTGACCACATGCACAGCGACGTGGTGCGCCAGCGCGTGCAGGCCGATCGTGCCGAAGCCGCTGCCCTCGGCATCCGTTCCATACCCACCGTGATCGGCGGCAACGGCCTGCGCCTGCAGACCCTGCCGCTGCCGCAACTGCGCCAGGCCCTGGCGCACCTGGTCGCGGCCTGAGCCGCACCATCCCCCACCCTGCAAGGAGATTTCCCATGACCCCACATACCCTGGCCACCGCACTGGCCCTGCTGCTGGCCGGCACCGCCGCGTCCACCCCCGTGTCCGCGCACGAACGCGTTCCCTCCGGCCAGCAGGTCGGCACCAGCCCCTGGGGGCCGAAGGACGAGATCGGCCGCCTCAACCTGATCACCGAGGCCTCGCGTGCGGCGATCCTGTCGCGGGTGAGCGGCGGCAAGGCCTATGACCTGGCCACCGACTACTACGTCGGCATGCCCAGCTGGCAGGATGCCGGCGACCCGCACTACCAGTTCTGGATGACCCACACCCCGCGCGGCACGGTGATGGATGATCCGATGGGCGTGGGCGAAACCATGAACCTCACCCGCAGCTACACCGGCACCGCGTTCTCGATGTACAGCCACACCGGCACCCACATCGATGCGCTGAACCACTTCGGCATCCATGGAAAGATCTGGAACGGCTTCGAGGCCGACAAGCACCTCGGCGACCGTGGCTGGAATGTCACCGGCATCGAGAAATTCCCGCCGCTGATCGCGCGTGGCGTGCTGATCGACGTGGCCGCCGCCAAGGGCGTGGACATGCTGCCGGACAGCTACCGCGTCACCCGCCAGGACCTGAAGGATGCGCTCGCACGCCAGAAGGTGAAACTGCAGCAGGGCGACGTGGTGCTGATCCGCACCGGCCGCATGCGCCTGTTCGAACAGCCCAAGGCCTACATGGCCAACCCGCCGGGCATGGGCCTGGACGCGGCGCGCTTCCTGGTCGAGGACAGCGGCGCGATGATCGTCGGCGCCGACAACCTCAGCTTCGAGACCTTCCCCTCGGAGGTGTCTGACGACTACGTGCCGCTGCACACCTACCTGCTGGCCCAGCAGGGCGCGCCGATCATCGAGCTGGTGGCGCTGGACGAACTGGCCCGCGACAAGGTCTACGAGTTCGCCTTCATCGGCGGCCCGCTGAAGATCCGCGGCGGCGATGCCGCACCGCTGCGCCCGGTGGCGTTGCCGGTCCGCCCGTAACCAGGGGCATCCCCAGGTAGCGCCGGGCCATGCCGGGTGGGTGCCGACCTTGGTCGGCACCGCGCTTTACCGCTATCCACGCATGGCGTGGATCTACCAGGCTGCGGCATGGATTTGCCGGGGCTCTCTCCAGTAGATCCACGCCATGCGTGGATGCTTTACCCCTTCAGCAACCTGAAACCCGACCCTCCGATTTCATTAGTAATTCTACTCACAAGGCGAGTAGCATGTCCGGTCTCAGCCCCTGATACCGGCCCGTCGATACTCGCTCCATGTCCGCCGTTTCCGCCCGTTCCTGCCGTTTCCAGCCCGCCCGGCGCCCCTCCTGGAGGACCGGCTGATGGGTGCCGTCGTCGCCCTCGACCGGCTGCTTGACGGCCGCCAGCTGTGGCGTGGCCCGGCCCGCCAGGGGCCAGCCAGCGACCATCTGGCCAGCGGCCACCCGGCACTGGACGCACGCCTGCCCGGCGGCGGCTGGCCGGCCAGCGGGCTGTGCGAGGTACTGCAGGCGGCGCCCGGGGTGGGCGAGCTGGCGCTGGTCTGGCCGGCACTGGCCAAACTGAGCCAGCGCGACCGCCCGATCGTGCTGGTCGCCCCGCCCCATCGCCCGCATGCCCCGGCCTGGGCCGCCGCCGGGCTGGACCTGGCCCAGCTGCAGATCATCCATGCCGCGCCGAAGCAGGCGCTGTGGGCCGCCGAACAATGCCTGCGCTCGGCCGCCTGCGCGGCGGTGCTGTGCTGGCCACACCAGGCCGACGACCGCTCACTGCGCCGCCTGCAGGTGGCTGCCGACAGCGGCCAGTGCCTGGGCTTCGTGTTCCGCGAGGCGCAGGCGGCGCGCAACCCCTCCCCGGCCAGCCTGCGCCTGCAGCTCGACCACGGCCAGGTACGGGTGCTGAAGTGCCGTGGCGGCCTTCCGCCGGCGCAGCCGTTGCCGCTGGCCATCGCCCACTGAGGCCGCGCCATGCACTGGGCCTGCCTGTTGTTGCCGCAGCTGGCGCTGGACAGCGTGCTGCGCCTGCAGCCGGACCCGCAGCGGCCATTGGTGCTGCTGCAGGGGCCGGCACAGCGTCGCGTGCTGCGTGCGGTCAGCCCGGCCGCCCGCGCAGCGGGGCTGCGCCCGGGCATGCTGCTGTCGGCCGCGCAGGTACTGGTGCAGGACATGCACCTGCACGACTACGACCCGAACGCCGAACAGCACACCCGGCAGCTGCTGGCCAGCTGGGCCTACGCCTACAGTTCGCAGGTCAGCCTCGATTTTCCGCACGCGCTGGTGCTGGAGATCGGCGCCAGCCGCGCCCTGTTCGGCGACTGGCTGACCATCGAGCAGCGCCTGCGCAACGAACTGCATGAACTCGGTTTCCGCCATCGCCTCGTGGCTGCACCCACCGCGCATACTGCACGCGTGCTGGCCAACGTCCACGACGGCCTCGGCATCGATACGCAGCAGCTGCCGGCGGCGCTGGCACAACTGCCATTGCCGCGCTGCGGCCTGCCCAGCGAAGTGGTGACCGTACTGGGCCGCTCCGGGCTGCGCACGCTGGGTGCGGTGCTCGAACTGCCGCGCGACAGCCTGGCCCGGCGCTTCACCCCCGAGGTACTGCAGCAGCTGGATGCATTGCGTGGGCTGCCCACCGCACCCCTGCGCTACTACCAGCCACCGGACCGGTTCGATGCGCGCATCGAGTTTGAATACGAAATCGAATCCAGCCAGGCCCTGTTGTTCCCGCTGCGTCGCCTGCTGCTGGACCTGGCCGCATTCCTGTGTTCGCGCGATGGCGGCGTGCAGCGCTTCGACCTGCATTTCGAGCATGACCTGCTGCCGGCCAGCGTGCTGACCATCGGCCTGCTGGCGCCCGAGCGCGATCCCGCGCTGCTGTTCGAGATCGCGCGCAACCGCATGGAGGCCTTCGCCCTGCCAGCCGGCAGCCGCGCACTGCGCCTGCAGGCCGAGCAGCTGCCGCCGTTCGTGCCCGCCGCACGCGACCTGTTCGATACCCGGCCGGCGCAGGCGATGCCCTGGAGCCAGCTGCGTGAGCGCCTGCGCGCACGGCTGGGCGATGACGCCGTGCAGCCGCTGGCGGTACAGGCCGACCATCGCCCTGAACGCGCCAGTGGCATCCAGCCCCCGACCAAACCGCCCGCTTACTGGCCACTGCGCCCCGGCTGGCTGCTGGACACCCCGCAACCACTGCGTGATCCGCGTCTGCGCATCATCGCCGGGCCGGAGCGGATCGAATCGGGCTGGTGGGACCAGGCCGACGCGCGCCGCGACTATTACGTGGTGGAAACCGCGCACGGCCAGCGTGGCTGGGCGTTCCGCACACGCAATGACCCGCATGCGCCGTGGATGCTGCACGGCTGGTTCGGCTGAACCGCGATGCACAGCGAACTGCCCGGCTACGCCGAACTGCACTGCCTGTCGGCCTTCAGCTTCCAGCGCGGCGCCTCGATCGCCGAAGAACTGTTCGCGCGCGCCGCCGGTCAGGGCTACCGCGCGTTGGCGATCACCGACGAATGCTCGCTGGCCGGCATCGTACGCGCCTGGCAGGCGGCGAAGACGCATGGCGTGGCGCTGATCATCGGCGCCGAATTCCAGGTCGAGGATGGGCCGAAGCTGGCACTGCTGTGCACCGACCAGGCCGCCTATGCGGGGCTGTGCCAGTTGATCACCACCTGCCGGCGGCGCGCGGCCAAGGGCGAGTACCGCTGCCTGCGCGAGGACCTGCTCGGCCTGCCCCGGGGCCTGCTGTGCCTGTGGCTGGACCGGCAACCTGCCGCCACCGACCTGGAACTGCTGCGTGCCGGCTTCGATGATCGCCTGTGGCTGGCGGTGGAGCTGCATCACGAACACGACGATGCACGCCGGCTGCAGCAGCTGCAGGCCTTCGGCGAACGCCATCGCCTGCCGCTGGTCGCCAGTGGTGACGTGCACATGCATGTGCGCCGCCGCCGCGCTCTGCAGGATACGCTGACCGCGATCCGCCACCGCTGCAGCGTGGCCGAAGCTGGCTGGCGCCTGTTCCCCAACGGCGAGCGCCACCTGCGCCCACGCACCGCGCTGGCCCAGTTGTACCCGCCCGAACTGCTGGCCGAGACCCTGCGCATCGCCGAACGCTGCCACTTCACCCTGGAACAGCTGCAGTACACCTATCCGCGTGAACTGGTGCCCGAAGGCCACGACCCGGACAGCTGGCTGCGCGTGCTGGTCGAGCGCGGCATCCCGTGGCGCTGGAAAGACGGCATCAAACCGGCACAACGCACGCAGATCGAGCACGAACTGGCGTTGATCAGGCAGAAGAACTACGCGTCCTATTTCCTCACCGTGCAGGACATCGTGCGCTTCGCCCGCAGCCAGGACATCCTCTGCCAAGGGCGTGGCTCGGCGGCCAACTCGTCGGTGTGCTTCGTGCTGGGCGTGACCGAGATCGACCCGGCGCGCAGCAACCTGCTGTTCGAGCGCTTCATCTCCGCCGAGCGCGACGAGCCGCCGGACATCGACATCGACTTCGAGCACGAGCGCCGCGAGGAGGTGCTGCAGTACGTGTTCAAACGCTACGGCCGCGAGCGCGCGGCATTGACTGCAGTGGCAATCAGCTACCGTGGCCGCAGCGCGATCCGCGACGTGGCCCGCGCGCTTGGCCTGCCGATGGACCAGGTCAACGAACTGGGGGCGGCGATGGACCACTGGGGCGGCCACGTACCGCTGCCGGAGACCCTGCGCGAGCGCGGCTTCGATCCGGACACGCCGTTGATGCAGCGCCTGCTGGCACTGACCACCGAACTGATCGACTTCCCGCGCCACCTGTCGCAGCACCCGGGCGGTTTCGTGATCTCCGAGCACCCGCTGTCGACGCTGGTACCGGTGGAAAACGCGGCTATGGCCGACCGCACCGTCATCCAGTGGGACAAGGATGACCTCGATGCCACCGGCCTGATGAAGGTCGACTGCCTGGCGCTGGGCATGCTCACCGCCATCCGCAAATGCCTGGCGATGCTGAAGCAGCATGGCCTGCACAGTGGACGCATGGATGCGATCGAGGATGACGACAAGCCCACCTACGACATGATCAGTGCCGCCGACACCATCGGCGTG
Organism: Stenotrophomonas sp. YJH_SMC_79; assembly: GCF_059367995.1. Lineage (NCBI taxonomy): Bacteria > Pseudomonadati > Pseudomonadota > Gammaproteobacteria > Lysobacterales > Lysobacteraceae > Stenotrophomonas > Stenotrophomonas sp. YJH_SMC_79. The sequence goes on along the minus strand of NZ_JCAFRK010000002.1, from coordinate 919,306 downwards.
TTCCAGATCGAATCGCGCGCACAGATGGCCATGCTGCCGCGCATGCAGCCGCGCAACTTCTACGACCTGGTGATCGAAGTGGCGATCGTGCGCCCCGGCCCGATCCAGGGCGACATGGTGCATCCTTACCTGGAGCGGCGCCGGCTGCTGCGTGAACAGGGCCCGGAAGCGCTGGACAACCTGGAAGAGCCGCTGTATCCGCCGCAGCTGGAGCGCGTGTTCGCGCGCACCCTGGGCGTTCCACTGTTCCAGGAACAGGTGATGCAGCTGGCCGTGGATGCGGCCGGATACACCCCCGGCGAGGCCGATGCCCTGCGCCGCTCGATGGCCGCGTGGAAACGGCGTGGCGGGCTGGAACCGCATCGCGAAAAACTGCTGGCCGGCATGCTGAAGAACGGCTTCAGCCGCGAGTATGGCGAGCATCTGTTCGAGCAGATCAAGGGCTTCGGCGATTACGGTTTCCCGGAAAGCCACGCCGCCAGTTTCGCCCTGCTGACCTATGCCAGCTGCTGGCTGAAGTGCCACCACCCGGCCGCGTTCACCGCCAGCCTGATCAACAGCCAGCCGCTGGGGTTCTACAGCCCCGACCAGTTGCTGCAGGACGCACGCCGCCATGGCATCCGCGTGCTGCCGGTGGACGTGCGCCACAGCGACTGGGACTGCACCCTGGATTTCAGCAAGGGCGCGGCGTCGATCAGGCTTGGCCTGCGCCTGATCGACGGCTGCAACGAAGCGGCCGTGCAGGCCATCATGCACGAGCGTGCACGGCGACCGTTCGACGATGTCGGTGACCTGTGCCAGCGCACCGCCCTGGACCGCCGCCATCAAGGCCTGCTGGCCGATGCCGGTGCGCTGCGAGGGCTCAGTGGCCATCGCCATCGTGCGCGCTGGGATATCTCGGGCGTAGAGAACCGGTTGCCACTGTTCGACCAGGCCCGTGCCACCGCCGAGGCCCGCGTGCCGTTGCCACTGCCCAGCGCATGGGACGACATGCAGGCTGACTACCGCAGTACCGGCACCACCCTTGGCCGCCATCCGATCTCGTTCCTGCGTGCACAGCTGCGCAGCCGTGGCTGTCTGGATGCCGCACAGCTGGCGGGCCACGGCCATGGCCGTCGCGTGCGCATCGCCGGCTTGGTACGCATGCGCCAGCGCCCGCAGACCGCCAGCGGCGTTACCTTCCTCACCCTCGAGGACGAGACCGGCATGGTCAATGCGGTGGTCTGGCGCCACCTGGCCGATCGCCAGCACCGGGTTCTGGTCGACACCCAGCTGATGCAGATCGATGGCCGCCTGGAGCGCGTTGATGGCGTGCAGCATGTCATCGTGCAACGCATGCACTGCCTGGATGAGCTGCTGCAGGGACTGCGCAGCCACAGCCGCGATTTCCACTGATACCGGGAATGACGGCGTGATGGCTACTGGGTGATGGCTACTGGGTAGAGTCGACTCCACCCAGTCGACGCTGCCCGGCCGGCTCTACCCATCCCCTTTTGCATCCGCTATCGTCGGCCTATCCAAGGAAGGACGACCCGATGCCCCGTGCGCTGCTGCTGACCACCCTGGTGGTCTCGACCCTTGCCCTGCTCGTTTCCGGCTGGACCGCCTGGGGCCTGCATCGCAGCCAATCGCCAGAGCGGATCATCGAAGCGCGCGGCCTGGTCATCCACGATGCAGGCGGCCAGCCGCGGGTGATCCTCGGCGCACCGGTTCCCGATCCGCTCAGCCAAGGCCGCCCCCAAGGACCGCGTGCCACGGCACTGTCCGGCCTGATCCTGCTTGGCCCCGACGGCTCCGAACGTGGCGGCTATGGCACCAGTGACCGTGGCGGCGAAGCGCTGCTCACCCTCGACGATGCCACCGGCACCACCGAAGTCTTCAAGGTGGTGGCCAACCCGGATCGTGGCGCCAGCCTGATGGTCAAGCACCAGAACAACACCGGCGCCATGCTCACCTCCTGGCAGGGCAAGCCGGAGCTGATGTTCGTCGATGACAGTGGCCAGTCCTACTACGTGCGCCCGGGTACGAACGCCGCACCCTGATCGGCTTCTGTAGGGTCGAGCCATGCTCGACTTTGCCTCATCTTCGTAGAGCCGAGCCATGCTCGGCTGCTGTCGGTAGAAGCAGTCGAGCATGGCTCGACGCTACACCCCACACACCGCCGCCAGGTCGTCGGCCAGTTGCCGCAGCTGCGCCGCCCCCAGTGCTGCGCAGGTGATGCGCAGGCCATGCCCCGGCTGCGCCACCGCGAACACTTCGCCCGCGCGCACATGCCATCCGCGCGAAGCCAGTGCCAGCACCTGCGGATGGCTGTCGGTTGGCAACGGCAGCCACAGGTTCAATCCTTCCATTGGCTGCGGCGTCGGCATGCCACGCGCGCGCAGCAGCTCCTGCAGCGACTGCAGGCGCTGCTGGTAACGCTCGCCTGCCGAGGCGATCTTCGCCCGCTGCGATGCCGACGCCAGCACCGAGGTCGCCGCATCCTGCAGCAGGTGACTGACCCAGCCGGTACCGGATGCCAACCGCAACCGCAGCCGCATCGCGGTCTCTTCATCGCAGGCCAGCCAGGCCAGCCGCAGGTCCGGGCCCAGTGGTTTGGACAACGAACGCAGCAGCGCCCAGCGCCGGCCATCCAGCGGCAGCACCGAGTGATAGGCCTGCCGTGAGAGCAGCGCGTAGTGATCGTCGATCAGCACCGCCACCTGCGGATAGGCGGCCAGCAGCTGGCGCAACGCGCGTGCCCGCTTCGCATCCAGGCTGGCGCCGGTCGGGTTGTGCGCCCGCGGGGTCAGCAGCACCGCGCGTGCACCGGCCTCCAGCGCCGCACGCAGCGATTCGACCTGCATGCCATGCGCGTCCACCGCCACCGGCAACGGCACGTGGCCCACAGCGTTGAGCACGTTGAGGCTGCCGAGGAAGCACGGATCCTCCACCGCGATGCGATCCCCCGGCAGCAGCCACGCCGCCAGCAGGCGTTCGATGCCATCGACCGCGCCATGGGTCAGCTCCAGCGCATAGCCCTCCGGGCAGTCCCCATCCAACGAGGCGCGCGCCAGCGCCTGCAACTTCGGGTCGACCGTGCCCACGCCATACAACCGTGGTGCGGCCGGGGCCAGGCGCAGGTTCGGCAGCAGGCGCGGGTCCGGATTGCCACCGGCCAGGTCCTGCAGGGCCAGCCCGGGCGTACTGCCCTCGCGCGCCAGCGGCGGCGGCAGGCCACGCACCACCGTGCCGCGGCGACCGGCCGTACTGGCCAGGCCTGCCGCGTCCAGGCGCTTGTAGGCCGCGGCCACGGTGTTGCGGTTCACCCCCAGCTGCTCGGCCAGTTCACGCACCGGCGGCAGCACGCTGCCGGCCGGCAGCCGACCCTTGCCAATGCCGTCGCGGATGCTGTCGAAGATCGACTCGGCACTATGCCCGGTGATTTTCATTTTGTCCTATGCCAAAATATATCTTGTCCTGTGCCAGTGTATCCCACCCTGGCCACCCTGCATTGGAGGTGCCCGCATGCCCCTTGCCGCTGCCGACTGGCCCGTCGCCCAGTCCGTTGAACAGATCGCCGCCAACCTGGTCACGGTGCGCCAACGCATCGCCGATGCCTGCGCCCGCGTCGGCCGGGATCCGGCCAGCGTCCGCCTGCTGCCGGTCAGCAAGACCGTGGATGACGCCCGCATCCGCATGGCGGTGGCCGCCGGCTGCCACGAACTGGGCGAGAACAAGGTGCAGGAGGCACAACGCAAGGCCGAAACAATGGCCGACCTGGGCGTGCACTGGTCGGTGATCGGCCATCTGCAGACCAACAAGGCGCGCTACGTGGCGCGCTTTGCCAGCGAATTCCAGGCGCTGGACAGCCTGCGCGTAGCCGAGGCGCTGCAGCAGCGCCTGCAACTGGAAGAGCGCACCCTGGATGTATTCGTGCAGGTCAACACCTCGGCCGAACCGAGCAAGTACGGACTGGAACCCGACGCGGTCGAGGCCTTCGTGCAGCAGCTGCCGGCCTTCGATCGCCTGCACGTGCGCGGCCTGATGACCCTGGCCATCTTCACCCCGGAGGTCGAGCGCGTGCGTGCCTGCTTCGTGCGCCTGCGCGAACTGCGCGACCAGCTGCAACGCACCGCCCCTCCCGGCATCGACCTGTCGCAGTTGTCGATGGGCATGTCCGGTGATTTCGAAGTGGCCATCGAGGAAGGTGCCACCGTGGTCCGCGTCGGCCAGGCAATCTTCGGCGCCCGCGCCACTCCGGACAGCTTCTACTGGCCGAACAACGGAGCCCCGGCATGAAGCACGCGGTTGTCGTGCAGCACGTTGCCTTTGAAGACCTCGGCACCCTGCAGCCACTGCTGTTGGCGCAGGGCTGGCAGCTGCAGCTGCTGCAGGCCGGCGTCGATGCGCTCGATGACGCCGAAACAGCTGACCTGCTGGTCGTGCTGGGCGGTCCCATCAGTGTCAATGACACAGGGACCTATCCCTTCGTCAACGACAGCATTGCCCTGCTGCAGCGCCGGCTGCTGCAGCAGCGGCCGACCCTGGGCATCTGCCTGGGTGCACAGCTGATGGCGCGTGCACTCGGTGCCAGTGTCGCTCCCAGTGGCGGCAAGGAAATCGGCTTTGCGCCACTGCTGCTGACCGATGAAGGCCAGCGCTCTCCGCTGCAGTCCCTGCAGGGCATTCCGGTACTGCATTGGCATGGTGAGGCGTTCGAACTTCCGGCCGGTGCACGCCGCCTGGCCAGCACGCCAGCCTGCCGTCACCAGGCCTTTGCCATCGGCCACCACGCTTTGGCCCTGCAATGCCATCCGGAACTGGATGCCCGCCAGTTCGAGCGTTGGCTGATCGGCCACACGCTGGAGCTGGCCCAGGCCAACATCGACCCGAACGACCTGCGTGCACAAGCACGCCGCTATGGCGCACCACTGGCCGCAGCCGCCACTGCGATGTTCGACCACTGGCTGCAGGACCTCCCGGAGACACCGCAATGAACTACCGACTGCAGATCCACCGCGATGGTGCCCACTGGGGTCACTTCGACTGCAGCGGCCCCGATGCCCTGCAACGCATGGATGCCATAGCCGCACAGCTGCCTGCCGATCAGGGCTTCCAGCTGAAACGACAGAAAGGTGTCGGCGAAGAGCGCATCCTGTCCAGCAACGCCGACGGACTGCGTGTGCTGGCCGCGCAGATCCAGTACCGCGACATTTGACCCGGCGATGGTAGTGCCGGCCGCTGGCCGGCACCCGGATCTGCCGGCCAGCGGCCGACACTACCCGACGGCATTCCGGCATGCCAATCTTCCACCATGCTGACCCTGCAACGCGGCAACCACCACGGACTGCTCATCGCCCCGCGCTGGCCCTCCACCCGCATCCAACTGGAAGAAGAGGTACTGCAACGCCTGCTCGACGCGCAGGCAATGCTACCTGCCGGGCTGCACCTGCTGCTCACTCGTGGCTTCGAACCCAGCCGCAGCCGTCTCGGCGGCTTCCGCCGCGCGGTGCGACGGCTCGGCATTGCGGTGTTTCGCACCTGCTACCCGCAGCGCCGCGATGAGATCGATGCCATCTTCGGTGCCAACGGCCACGACATCGATGGCCGTCATATCGATGTCTCACTGGTACTGCACGGCAAGCGGCTGCGGCTGCTGCCCCTGGGCGTGTTCACCCCACCGCGCTGGCAGGATCGCCGCGTCGCCCACCATGCCGAAGCGGTCGCGCGGGTGAAGCGCAGCCTGCAGCACTGCGGCTTCGAGCTGCATCACAACCCCACCGAAGCCCTGCAGATCCACTGCGACTATCGCCCGCGCTGACGCCGCGGTGACCCATGCGTGCTGTGCCTTGCGCCATAGATGCAAATGATTCTCTTTTGCTGTAAGGTGCAGCCGCTGCCCTTGCCGCCGCGGGCTGTTCCCTTTCCCAGTTGTCGCCCGCCCCGTGTCCACGCCTGTCGAAACGACGGATGTCGCGCAGCTGTGCGCGGCCCATTACCGGCCGCTGCACGCCCATGTCCGCCGCAAACTCCCGCAACGCAGCGACGCCGATGACGTCGTCCAGGAAACCTGGCTGCGTGTCGTCAAAGTCGCCGCCAGCGGCCTGCTGAGCAATGGCCGCGCCTATCTGTACCGCGTCGCCCACAACCTGATCGCGGACCACTATCGGCAGCGCCAGCGCCGTCGCGAAGAGGTGCTGGATGACACGCAGTTGCATGCCATCGCCGATCCTTCGCCGCTGCCCGAGCAGCGACTGCTCGACGCCGAACAGCTGCGCCATCTCGATGCCATCATCGCCGCGTTGCCGCCGCGCTCGCGCCAGGTCTTCCTGCTGGCCCGCGTGGAACAGATGGCATTGGCTGAAATTGGCCGCCAGCTCGGCATCAGCCGGCAGACCGCGCATGGCCATCTGCTGCGCGCCCTGGTCGCCCTGCAGCAGGTACCCGGCACATGAGCCAGGAGGCCATTGCACGCGAAGCTGCCCGCTGGTGGCTGGATGGGCACGACGGCGACCGCGACGAGAACGCGTTCGAGCAGTGGTGCCGGGCCGATCCACGCCATGCCGCGCAGTACCAGCACCTGCAGCACCTGTGGCAGGCCGGCGCGGCGCTGCCCAGCCTGCAGCGGCAACAGCAGCGCAGGCAACGCCGTCGCCTGCGCGAAGCCGGCATTGCGGTTCTGTTGCTGTGCGCGCTGGGTCTCTACAGCCGTCATGCCTCGCCGCCCGTGGCGCAGGTACTGCGAACGGCCGCTGGCGAGATCCGCGAGGAGACCCTTGCGGATGGTTCGCATGTCCTGCTGTCACCCGACAGCGAAGTGAAGGTGCGCATCGATGGGCAGCGCCGCCAGCTCCAGCTGCAGCGCGGCCAGGCCTGGTTCCAGGTCACCGCCGATGCCGACCGGCCCTTCCAGGTGCATACCCCACAAGGCACCGTCACTGCACTGGGGACCGCATTCGATCTTGCCGTGCAGGGCAACAGCAGCGTGGTCACCGTTACCGAGCATCGCGTGCGCGTGGACAGCGGCAACGTCAGCATGCTGGCCGACGACGGCGAGCAGCTGCGCTTCGATGGGCAGGCAACGGCCCATGCAACAACCGCTGCCCCCGGGACACTGGCCTGGCGCGAGCGGCGCCTGCACTGGGTTTCGGCCCCGCTGGCCGACGTCACGCAGGGCCTGGACCGCTGGCATGGCGGGCACACGTGGGTCGTCGGCGAGCAGCTGCGCCAGCAGCCGGTCACCCTGCTTGGCAGTGCCGACGGTGCAGCCAGCAACCGCGACCAGTTGGCCACTCAGTTGCAGGTGCGCGTGCTGCGCCTCGGCGCGGGGATACAGGTGTGGCTGCCGCCACGCCGGGAACAGCGTGATGGACCCTGACATCCGGCCTGTGGCTGCGTCTACCCAGGATGACGACGCTCTGCGTCAGCCCCTGGAGCCCCCGATGCTGTGCCCCCGCCCCCTTGTCCTCGCCCTGTCGCTGGCCTGCGCCAGTTCGCTTGCGCTGCTGCCCGGCAGTGCCCACGCACAGGCCGCCACCCGTACCTACGATCTGCCCGCCCAGCCACTGGCCGCCGCGCTGGACGCCTACAGTCGGCTGACCGGTGTCGATCTGGTGATCGGCGCGGCCCTGCCCCCAGGTCATTCGGCGCCTGCGCTGCGCGGTGACTTCGACGATGCGCAGGCCCTGACGCGCCTGCTGGCAGGCAGCGGCCTGCGCCCGCGCTTCGTGGATGCGCGCCGTGCCGCCCTGGAACCGGCGCCGGCCGAACGCGCCGATGGCAGCCGCCGCACCGGCCCGCTGCGGGTGCAGGGTGCTACCGCACACGGCCAGGCACCGGGTGCCGGCGCCAGCCAATATGTGCCGGCCACCCGCGATGGCTTTGCGCCCTCGGTCGGCAGCGAGCGCGTGGCGATGGCCGAACGCCAGGAAGGCAACAGCCTGCTGCGCTCGATGCCCGGCACCCACAGCTTCCATTCGCGCAGCCAGCCGGGCCTGCAGGTCAACATCCGCGGCATGACCGGTGCCGGCCGGGTCAACACCATGATCGACGGTGTCACCCAGACCTTCCGCAACAATGCCGGGCATGGCTCGGGCGGTCCGTTCGCCTATGTCGATCCTTTCCTGCTGGCCGGCGTGGACGTACAGCGCGGTGCGGTCGCCGGTGGTGATGGTGCAGGCACGCTGGCCGGCAGTGCCAACTTCCGCACACTGGATATCGACGATCTGCTCGGTGAGGGCCGTGACTGGGGCCTGCGTGCAGGCTATCGCCACGGCAACAACGGCTACGGCAGCGGCCGTACCTTCGCCGGTGCCTGGCGCCACAGCGAAGAGGGTGGCGACCGCCAGTTCGGCCTGCTGGCCGCTGCCAGCAGCAGCCGCAGCAGCGAGTACGCGACCGCGCGTGGGCAGAAGAACGACGCCGATCCTGGCAGCCAGCAGCCCAGCAGCTGGTTGTTGAAAGCACGCTTGCAGCCCAGCGACCAGCACCGGCTGGACCTGAGCCACATGCGTTACGAAAACGACTTCTACCACAACTACCCGTGGCAGATTTCCGCGCGCAACCAGCGCGCCAGTTACCACTACACGCCCTATTCGCCGTGGATCGACCTGCGTGCGACCTTCGCCAGCAACAAGACCCGGCTGTTCTATCCGCCGGTGGAGGCGTCCAGCTACATCGGCCGCCGCACCCACAGCAGCCTGAGCAGCTGGACCGTGGACAACAGCAGCCGCTTCGACATCGGAGCACTGCAGGCGCGCTGGAACACCGGCATCAAGCACCAGTCGGACATCTACGTGGCCGATACGCCCATCCTGCGCGGTGCCAACCCGCAGGGTCGCAGCCAGCTGGACAGCGTGTTCAGCACGCTGGAGCTGCAGTACGACATCTACGCGCTGACCGCCGGCCTGCGCCAGGACCGCTTCGGCATCCGTGGCCACATCCCGGTGTGCTCGGATGTGCCCGGTCAGTGCACGGAGATCAATGGCGGCGACATCGACGTGCGTCGCACCGAGCGCGCACTCAGTCCGAGCCTGGCGGTTTCACTGCAGGCCACCGACTGGCTGCAGCTGTTCGCCGAGGTCTCGCGCACATCGCGGCCGCCGCGCGTGCAGGAAATGTTCTTCGAGAAGATCCCGCTGGAGGACGCCAGCGTCGCCGACGGCATCGGCGCCAATCCGTTCCTGCACCGCGAGCGCTCGCGCAACCTGCAGTTCGGCGCCAACCTCAGCACCGACTCGCTGCTGGTCGACGGTGACCTGGCACAGCTGCGGGTCACCCGCTTCGACAACCGCATCCGCGACTACATCAAGCCGCAGTACCTGCTGATCGTGCATCCGCCGGAAGTGGAACCGTTCGTGGTGCCGATCGACAGCGATCCGCAACTCAACGCCTGGACCGATGTGCTGGACGCCGACGACTTCAGCGCCACCACGCGCTGGATGAACCACCCCGGCGTGGTGCGCATGCGCGGTATCGAACTGGAAGCGCATTACGCCAGCGAGCACTACCACGCCACGCTGAGCTGGACCCGCTCGCGCACCAGTGCGCCGGCCATCGAGTTCGTCAACCTGGAAGACATCACCGCCCTGCCCGACCGCTACTGGACGCTGGACGTGGGCGGCCGCTGGTGGCAGCAGCGCGTGCAGGCCGGACTGCGCGCCGAGTACTCCGGCCCGACCGAGGAAGGCTACGACTTCTTCCAGACCCGCAAGACCGGCGGCACCGGCGTGCTGCTGGACTTCTACGCGAGCTTCAAGCCCCAGGCCAACACCACGCTGTGGCTGAACATCGAAAACCTGCAGAACAAGGCCTATGACAACAATGCCTCGATCGACAGCATCTTCAGCCCGATCCTGGACCGCGGCAACGGCCGTGGCCGTACCGTCTCGATGGGCGTCAATGTGGCGTTCTAGCCGTCGCTGGCTGCCCGTATGCCTGCTCGCGCTGGCGACAGTGGCCAGCGCGCAGCCGATGCCTGGCACGGTGATCGACCTGGCCAACGGCCAACACCTGGACGAAGCCGCATTCGTGACGCGTGCGGCGGACGCCCAGAGGCTGCTGCTGGGTGAACGCCATGATCTCGCCGGAGACCACGCCGCCCAGCGCTGGCTGCTGCAGTCCCTGCAGCGGCAGCGCCCGCAGGGTTCGCTGGTGCTGGAAATGATCGCCAGCGAGCGCCAGCCACGCCTGCAGCGGGTGCAGCGCTGGCTGGCCAAGGGCAACCAGGCCGAAGGTGCACGCCTGCAGGAACTGCTGGACTGGGATACGCGCTGGCCGTGGGCTGCGTATGGCGGGCTGGTACAGGATGCTGCCGATGCAGGTACGCCGCTGTTCGGCGGCAACCTGTCGCGTGCCGAGGTCAACGCGCTGCTCGCGTCCACCGAGGGTGTGCGGTTCCCGGTGGCCGCTGCCCGCCAGCGCCTGTCGGCGGTGGTGCTGGCCCAGCACGCAGACGCAGCACCGATGCTGGAAGGAATGCTGGCCGTGCAACAGGCCCGCGACGCGCGCATGGCACAGGTGCTGCTCGATGCGCCCGCGCCGGCGCTGCTGGTCGCGGGGCGCTGGCATGTACTGCGCGGTACCGGGGTGCCGGGGTACCTGTCAGCGGCTACGCCTGCGCTGGTGATCGCATTGGCTTCGCCGGGTGAAACCGTCGATGCGACGGATGCCGATCTGCTGTGGGTGCTGGACGATGAGTGAGCGTGGCCAACACTGGCAGGCGATCGCGATCACCGTCGTCCTGCACCTGTTGCCCCTGCTGCTGTTGGTGCACTGGGTCGCTGTGCCGCCGATGCTGCCGCCGCCGGAGCAGGACGTGCGCATCAGCCTGCGCCTGCTGGCACCGGCCACGCCGCCACAGCCCGTAGAGGAGCGCCAGGCCGACACCCCCAGCCAGGCGCAGCAGGCGCGTGCATCGCAACCGACAAAGTCGCCCCCGCCACCGAAGCCCACCGCCGCGCGCGAGGGCGAGTTGGCCGCCAGCGAAACGGGCGGGACGGGTCGAAAGCCGCTGCCGGTCGCCCCGCCGGCGGCCGCGACCGATGCCAGTCCCGCACCGGCATCGATCACGGCCGCTCCGCCCGCTCCAGACGCGCCACCGGCGGACTTCCAGGCCGGCGCCGCCAGCGACCAGTGGGAAGCCCGCCTGATGGCGCGGCTGGAGCGTTACCGCTATTACCCTGCCGCCGCCCGCTCGCGCCGGCAGCAGGGCACTGCCTGGGTCAGGGCCAGCATCGACCGCGAAGGCCGCCTGCTGGCACTGCGGCTGGAGCAGTCCAGTGGCCAACCGATGCTCGATGACGCTGCGCTGCAGACCTTCCGTCGTGCGCAGCCGCTGCCGCCCATTCCCGATGAACTGAAGGCACCACAGGAACTGGTGGTGCCGGTGGAGTACTACCTGCGCTAGGCGGCGTAGGCCTCCGCCTCGATCTCGAACAGCATGCCGTCCAGCGCCAGTCGCGGCACCGGGATCAGCGTGCAGGTGGGCGCCGCACGGTTCGGCCAGCGCCGCCGCACCTGGTGGGCAATGATGCCCAGCCGGTCCTCATCGTGGCCGACCACCAGGATGCGCAACCGCGTCACATCAGCCAGGCTTGCCTGCGCCGAGCGCAGCGCGGTCTGCAGGTTGTCCAGCGCCTGCCCGACCTGGTCTTCGAAGCTGGGCGAAAGACGGCCCTGGGCATCTTCACCGCCCTGCCCGGCGACGTGGATCACCCGTGCCGGCAGGCGCACCACCGCCACGTGTGAGTAGCCGTTGGCCGAAGGATCATAGAGGCCCGGTGGATTGAACAGCTCCAGCAGGCCATGGCTGAGGTCCGGTGTGGTCAGCAGGTTCATGCCGCGTGCCTCGTAGGGGTTGCCGGCAGTCTGTGACCTCAACCCGGGTTGAGGTCAAACGGATCCGGTGCAACAGACCGGTCTGCCACGCGCAACGATCACGCCGGCCTGTAGAGCCGAGCCCCGCTCACGTCCACGCCGGGTCTGCCGTGAAATCGATGGTCAGCCAGAACGTGCTGCCGCGCGCATCCAGCCGCACCGCGATCTCGTCGCGCATCGCATCGACCTCACCCACTGAACCCAGCGGCATGGCCGGGTCGGCCAACACATGGATCTCGATGAAGCGCATCCGTCCCATCTTCGCCACATGACTGGTGAAACCGGCATAGCCGCGCTCGGCCACGAACGCCTGCATCACCTGCTGCACGCGCCGGTCCAGATCGTCCGGCGCCACCTGCAGCACTTCGCGCATGGCCTTCCACGCACTGCGTGCCGGCAACGGCAACACCGCCAGGCTGATCAACGCCAGCACGATCGAATCCAGGTACGGCACCCAGTGGTGCCATTCGCCCCCCTGCAGGGCCAGGGCCAGTAGGAAGGCCAGTACCACCGCCAGGCTCATCAACCCACCCAGCAGCCAGCCACGCACGTCCAGCCACAGCAGCGCCGAGCGCAGGTGCCGCGCCCGCTGGGCGACAAACGCCGCCATCGCCAGGTTGCTGGCACTCAGCAATGCCGCCCACCACAGCGCGGGCCCGAATTTCACTTCGTGCCCGCCCGTGGTCAAACCAATCACCGCGTTGGCCAGCGCATACACGCAGGCCAGCGACAGGATCACCCCGCCGAGTGCCTCGACCATCGGCTCCAGGTGCCAGTAGCCGTACTGGAAGCGCGGGCTCTGCTCCCGCGCCACCAGTCGCAGCACCGACAACGACACCAAGGTCAGGGCGACGTCGACCAGGCTGTACACGCCGTCGAACAGGATGGCCTGCGATCCCACCAGCAGGCCACCGCCGAAGCCGACCGCGCTCACCGCAAGGGTGACCCCGATCGAGAACTTCAGGATGCGTTGCTCGCGCGCGGTATCCATCGTCCGCCGAAAGGCCGACCGTTGCCGGTCAGGCCTTCAGCACCTCCACCCTGTACGAAACCGCATCACCCTCCTGCTCGATGATCAACCCGTGCACATCCGACTCGAAACCGGGGAAGCGCGCGTTCTGTTCGCGGGCGATGCGCAGCGACTGGATGATGGGTTCATCGCTGGCACCGAAGCGTTCGCCCGGCATGATCGTCGGGATGCCCGGCGGGTATGGCACCAGCATGGTCGCGGCAATGCGGCCACTGATCTGCTCGATGTCGACCCGTTCGATCTCGCCCTTCACCAGATGGTTGTAGGCATCGGCCGGGGTCATCACCGGCGTCGGCAGATCCACGTACATCTCGCGCATCACCTTGGCCACCGCGAATTCCTGGTTGAACGCATGCAGCGCGTCACACAGGTCACGCAGGCCCCAGCCCGCATAGGCGTTCGGATAATCGGCGGCCAGCGTCGGCAGTGCCTGGCTCAGCGGCGCGTTGCGGTCGTAGAGCTCCTTGAATGCCATCAGCTCGGTGACCAGGGTGCTCCACTTGCCCTTGGTGATGCCCATCGAGAACAGGAACAGCACCGAGTACAGGTTGGTCTTTTCCACAGTGATGCCGCGGCCCCACAGGAACTTGCTCAGCACCGCCGCCGGGATGCCCAGCTTGCCCATGCTGCCGTCCATTGCCAGGCCCGGCGTCAGCAGGGTCACCTTGATCGGGTCGATCAGCACATAGTCGTCAACCAGGTTCTCGAAGCCGTGCCAGTGTGCATCCGGCTGCAGGTACCACTCCTCGCGCTTGGCCACCAGCGGTGCCGGCGTATCGCCCTTGTCCAGGCTGCGCTCGACCTGGGTCGGCTGCCACACGCTGAACCACCAGTCGTCACGCCCCAGGTCATCGCGGACATGCAGCATCGCGCGGCGGAAGGCGATGGCTTCGTCGTGCATTTCCTGCACCAGCGAGCGGCCAGCGTCGCCTTCCATCATCTTCGACGCCACATCACAGGCCGCGATCACCCCGTAGTGCGGGCTGGTCGAGGTATGCATCATGAACGACTCGTTGAAGCGCTCCGCGTCCAGATTGCGCTGCGCCGAATTGCGTACGTGGATCATCGACGCCTGCGAGAACGCGGCCAGCAGCTTGTGGGTCGAATGCGTGGTGAAGATGATCGCATCCTGCTCACGCGGCTTGCCCTTGGCCATGCCGTAGTGGTTCTCGTAGAACGGATGGAACGCAGCATAGGCATACCAGGCTTCATCGAAATGCAGGAAATCGACCGCGCTGCCGATCTCGTCAGCGATCTTCTCGGCGTTGTAGCACAGGCCGTCATAGGTCGAGTTGGTGACCACCGCGATGCGCGGCTTGGAGCCGGCCTGGTAGGCCTGGCTGGCCAGCGGGTTGGCGGCGATGCGCTGCTGCAGCGATTCCGGCGTGAACTGGTCCAGGCTGATCGGGCCGATGATGCCGTGCGCGTTGCGGCTGGGGGTGAAGTACACCGGCACCGCGCCCGTCATGATCAGCGCGTGCAGCAGCGACTTGTGGCAGTTGCGATCGACGAACACCACGTCACCGCGCGCCACCGTGCCATGCCAGACGATCTTGTTGGCGGTGGAGGTGCCATTGGTGACGAAGAAGGTATGGTCGGCACCGAAGTTGCGTGCCGCCTCGTTCTCGGCGTCCTTGATCGGGCCGGTGTGATCGAGCAGCGAGCCCAGCTCCGGCACCGAGATCGACAGGTCGCTGCGCAGGGTGTTCTCGCCGTAGAACTGATGGAATGCACGGCCGACCGGCGATTTGGTGAACGCCACGCCGCCGGCATGGCCCGGCGTATGCCAGGAATAGTTCGACTCGGCCGCATGATGGATCAGCGCCTTGAAGAACGGCGGCAGCAGGTTCTTCATGTAGTCTTCGGCCGCGCGCATCACCTGCCGCGAGATGAAGCTCTTGGTGTCTTCGAACAGGAAGATGAAGCCGTGGATGTATTTGAGCAGCTTGCTCGGCACCTTTTCGATGGTGCGGCGCTCGCCGTACAGGAACACCGGCAGGTTGGCGCGGCGCGCGCTCTGCTCGCGCAGGAAGGCGGTCAGGCGCTGGAACTCGCCATCCACCTCTTCGCTGCCGTCGATCGAGATCAGCACCGCCGAGGCCGCCACGTAGGTGCGGGCACCGGCGCGGGCATCATCCAGGTTCAGGCCGCACAGCACGCGCTGGTCGTTGCTGCGCAGCTCTTCCACCAGGGCACGGATCAGGATGCCGCCGATGCGCGGCGACTCGTAGTCGTTGTCGATGACAATGACCGGATAGTCCAGGGACTTGAAGTACACGTTGATTCTCCTTGTCGAACTCAGGAACGCTGGGCACCGGCGCTGATGGCCGAGGCCTCGCGGGCGCGCTGCCGCTGCTGGCGGCGCTCCTCGCTGAAGAAGGGATAGAACACGGTGATGAACAGCACGAACAGGAAGGCGTACTGCACGATGGTTCCCGACGAGCCGTAGATCGCCCACAGGCAGTACACGACGGTCAGGCTGGTCAGGGTCCAGAACGCACCGGTGTGGACCAGGGTGTGCGAGCGCTCGACCACGAAGTAGCAGGCCACGCACGAGTAGATGTAGGGCAGCAGGGTCAGCACCACGGCCGCCGACGTGATCACGTCGAACTGTGCCGACGCGGTTTCCGAGGTGGAAGTGACCAGCACCGCCAGGGTCATCAGCACGGCCACGATCAGCACGCCCTTGACCGGCACGTCGTCCTTGTTGGTCTTGCTGAAGATGCTCGGGAAGAGGCCGTCGTCGGAGGCTGCCTTGGCACTCTGCGCGGTCAGCAGGATCCAGCCACCCAGCGAACCGGCAGCACCGATGAAGGCGCACAGGCTGACCAGCGCACCGCCCCAGCCACCGACGGCCTTGGCGGCAGCCAGTGCGAACGGCGCATCGGAAGTCTGCAGCTCGCCGTTGGGCACCATGCCCATGATCACCGAGGAGCTGGCGATGTAGGCGATGGCGGCCAGGAACACACCGGCCAGGGTGGCACGGGCCACGTTTTTTTCCGGGTTCTCCACCACGCCAGCGGTGACCGAAGCGGATTCAACGCCGATGAAGGCCCACAGGGTCAGTGCCGCAGCGCTGGAGATCGCGCCGAAGTTGGATTCACCGGACACGTTGTAGGCGCCCTTGAAGATGTCGGCATCGAAGAAGAACCAGCCGAAGATGGCGATGCCCAGGATCGGCACCAGCGCGAAGCTGGTGGTGACCGTCTGCACGCGGCTGACGAAGGCCGGGCCGATCATGTTGGCGAAGCTCAGCGCCCACACCAGCACCAGCACCGCGATGCAGCGCACCAGCGGCTCGGACAGGATCGGGAAGAAGTAGCTGAAGTAGCCGACCGCCGCGATCGGGATGGCGACGTTGCCGATCCAGTTGGCGAACCAGTAGATGGTGTTGGTCTGGAAGCCCATGTAGGGCCCGAACCAGTCACGCGCATAGGCGTACGGGCCGCCCGCCTTCGGTGCCAGCTTGCCCAGCTTGGCGAACACGAAGGCCAGCAGCAGCGCGCCCGCGGTGGTGATCAGCCAGCCCCAGATCGAGGCGGTACCAATCTTGGCCAGGCTGGATGGCAGCAGGAACACGCCTGAGCCCATCATGTTGCCGGCGACGAGGAAGGTGGCTCCGACCACCCCGATTTTCTTTGCTTCTGCCATGACAATCTCCTGTACTGGCATGAGCCCGGTGCAACCGGGCGTGGGGACGGTTACGCTGGCGTACGACCGCTGGCGCCTATCTGATGAAGTTGTATTGCAGGCTGCCCTGCACCCGGACGGTGTCGCCGCGCGCGCCACCCTGCTGTTCCAGGCGGCCATACAGCAGCTCCATGCCCATCGTCCACGACGGTGCCGGGCTCCAGATCAGGTTGAACACGCCGTAGCGGCTCTGACGGAATGCGTCGGCCGCCAGTGCAGCATTCCGCTCCAGGGTCAGCTGGCCGAAGATCAGGTTCGATCGCCACAGCTCGGACCAGTAATGGGTGTAGCCCACGAAGCCGCCGTGCAGGTCCAGCGCGTCGAGACGGCCGTCGGCACCAACCACCGCGTCCAGCCCGGAGCCGGTCAGGTCGGCGGTGTAACGGCTGAGGCCGCGGCCACCCAGCGCACCGAACAGCAACAGGTCACGCTCGCCCACCGAGGCCGAGCCGCTCAGCTGCAGGCCACCGGCCATGCGCCGGTCGCGCTCGCCCTCTCCGTCATAGGCGAGGCTGCGCGCCACCGCGCCCAGCTGCAGATGGCCCCAGTCACGCTCCAGGCGCGCGGTCACGGTTACATCCGGCAGGCGGTTCACCGCAGCCCGCTCGTCGCTGGCACCAGCAAGTTCAGTCTTCGGGTCTTCGGCCGCCACGGTCAGCGTGTTGCCCTTCCCCATCGCGAAGCTGTGGTGGATGCCGGCCACCAACAGATAGCCGGCGCCGCCCGGCCCGGCGAAGTCCAACGTGTCGGGCAGGCTGTCCGGGTCCATGAAGCTGGAGTAGCCATAGCCGGCATAGGTATTACCGAGCTGCCCATAAGCATGCCGCAGGCGGAATTCATAGCCATCGCTGCTGCCGAAGAAGTCGTTCTCCAGATAGAAACGCAGGTTGCCGTGCGTGGTCGGGCGCCGCGCCTCGAAACTGAAGCGGGTCTGCTTGGCGTGGATGTTGAAGTTGGAGACATCGCGGTGGCTGCCGCCGACCGGCATCGACGAGGGAATGAACTGGTCCTCGTCCCCGGCCGCGCGCGAATCGGTGATCGCATCCAGCTTGGCGTAGCCGCCGATGCGGATCACCGTATCGGTGCCGGGAATGGCAAAGAATCCCTTCAGATCGGGATCGGTCGGGCCCGCCGCACTGTCCGGTCGCGATGCGGCAGTGGATGGATCAGCGACCGAATCGCGCTGCGGCAGTACCGGCTGCGCCACACCCGGCACCTGGGTGCGATGGATCACATCGGAAGGGGCGGCGGAGGCAATCGGCGCCGTTGCAGGCATGGCTGTTGCCTGCGCAGGCGTAGCATCGCGCTGCTCCAGCCGGTCCAGCCGTTGCTGCATGCCTTCCAGCGCCTGGCGCATTGCGGCAATCTCACGCCGCAATGCCTGCGCATCCTCCGCGTCACCCTGGTGGGCGTACGCCGGCGTGATCGCCAGTGCCCCCATACACGCCAGACTCAGTACCGCCAAACGCATTGCATACTCCCCGGACGAACACTCGCATCACGGTTCCGGAGCGCACGCATGCGCCGCCCTGGCTTCGCGTTGCCGTTGCTGGAAATGCGGGTACTGCGTCGACGACATCGGCCAGCCTGCGCGTGGCAGGCAACAGGACGATGACACTGTCCCGCCTGCACCCATGTCGACCCCATCAAGGTCGCGCTGCCAGAGAGGTGGCGACCGCAGCGGTCTGGGTAACAAGCAGGAAGTGAGAGTGTCGTGAATGGCTGTGCCGACCTGCCCGGATCAGGGCAGCCGCGGCGCGGCATCCATGGCGCGTTGACGCTGTATTCCATGCGTCAAAGGCTAGTCCGTTTGTCGTTTTTGGCCTTGATTGGAATCAAGGCACGACGCTTGATCTCAGTCACGATTCAGACGTGACGGCGAACAGACTATGCGCAAGCGGTTGTGTTCGCCTGGGGCACGGAACGCAACAGGCCCGCATGTCACCATGCGGGCCTGTGGTCTACATCAGCATGCAGGCATGGATCAACGCGGACCGAGCACCGTCTGCAGGTCGTCACCCTGCGGCAATCCAGCCCGGCGCTGCACCTGGCCCTGTGCATCCTGGAACAGGATACCCGGGGTGCCCTGGAACCCCATCTCCAGCATCAATACCTGGTTGGCATCAAGCTTGCCGGCGATCTCGCGGCTGATGCTCGGCAGCGCCTTGATGCCGCCACGGTCGAACTGGCGCTCGTTCTCCAGCAGCGCCGCACTCGGATCACGTGCCGCGAGAATGGCTGCGGCCTTGGCCGGGCTGTCCTCGCGGATCACACCCACCATGATGTGACGCAGCTGCACCTTGCCGGCGTCGACCCACGGACGGGCCGCCTCCCAGAACTTGTGGCAATAGGGGCAGTTGGCATCACTGAAGGTATAGACCACGCGCGGGGCGTCGGCCTTGCCGTCACGCACCCAGGCGCTGGCGTCGAGCTTGGTCCACATTTTGGCCGACATCGGTGCGGCGACCAGCTTCTCGACCGCTTCGGCAGCCACATCATTGCCTTCGGCATCGAACAGACTGCCCACCAGCACGTGCTTGCCATCGGCCGTGACATAGGCCGCTGCAGGCTGCTGACCACCCACCACACCAGCAAAACCGCGCAGGCCACCGGGCGCATCGAATTCGGCAACGACCTCGAAGCCGTGCTTTTCGATGCCCTTCAGCACTGCAGGGCGATCGCCCTTGGCGGCAGAGGCCGCAGCACTCGTCGCCGGTGCCGTGGGGGCCTTGCCCGGCGGCGTCTGTGCCTGGCTGCAGGCGGCCAATGCCAGCATGACCGGCAGCAACAGCACCGCCGGGGCGGTGCGCAGGGAAGTCGACAACATGGGAACTCCGTAGTGAGATGCCCGCGCAGGCTACCGCAGCCGGCGCAGTTTGTGTTCAAGGCCGGCCGCGGTCAGCTCGCCCAGGTGCAGTTCACGCAGGCGTCCATCGGCATCGAAGAAGAGTGTCGAAGGATAGGCCTGTACACCCAGCACTGTTGAAGCGGCCGCTTCTTCATCCAGCAACACGTTGCCCAGCATCAGTCGCTCACCGGCAAGAAAACCCTGGACCTCATCCAGGGTTTCGCCCTGATTGAGGAAGACGAACTGCACGTTGCCATGTGCCTGCTGCGCCGCTGCGAGCACCGGCATCTCCCGTCGGCAGGGGCCGCACCATGTGGCCCACAGGTTCAGCACCACCGGCCGGCCGCGGAACTGCTGCAGGTCAACCGTTCCGCCCTGCAGGTCCGCGACCTGCAGCGTTGGCAATGGCATCTGCCGCTCCTGCCAGGCCGACAGCAGCTGCCCCCCAGCAGCCCAGAGCAGCACCCCCACAAGTGCGCTCGTCAGTACCGGTGCACGCAACTGACGCCACGGCCGCAGACGCCATGATCCCCACGCCAGCCCGGCCACCAGCACCACCATCAGGTGATAGCCACCATCGGTGACCTGCAGGATGCTCCAGGGCTCCGATCGATAGAGCGCGAAATTCAGCACAACAAAACTGATACGACCACACAACAGGCCGATCAGCAGCATGTCCAGCACCATGCTTGCTGCCGACGGCAGCGGCATTCCGACGGCCCTGCGCGGCCAAAGACGGGCAACGATCATGGCCAGCAACGTGCACATGAGGATCAACACCACCGGCATCGGTACCGGTCCAACACTCGACATCAGCCCACCTGCTCAAGTTCCACTGACTGCATGGTCAAAGCGTCACGCCCAGGTTGCAAGCGCTGGCCCGCCACCCGTCATCAGGCCGCACTCCGCCCCAACTGCATGCCGGGGGGCGTCTGCAGGCCGCGCAGACTGCCGGCCACCGACGGCATCAACGGTCGTTCCCGCCGCTTGCAGTTGACGTGGCGACGATAGTTGGCCGGTGTCATGCCCACGATGCGGAGGAACAGACGCCGGAACGCGCTCTGATCAGCGTAGCCCACACCCCAGGCCACCTCTTCGATGCCTGCGCCCTGCTGCAGCAGGGTCTGCGCCTTGGCAATGCGCAGCCGTTGGCAGTACTCGATCGGGCGCAGACCGGTCGCCCGGAGGAAGCGCCGCTGCAAGGTGCGCGGTTCCAATCCGGAAACCTCGCAGATCGCGGCCAGAGTGGCCCCTCGTGCCGCAGTGGTATGCAGCCAGCGCTGGGCCTTCAGTACATCGCGGTCACCGTGGGCGAAGTTGGCACTGAAACGCTCAAGATCCTGCTGGATGCCTGCGGGCACGACGATCCCGAGCTGTTGCGCGACCGCACTCGCCACGCCCTGCCCGTGCAGCCGATACAGCAAACGCAGCCCGAGGAAACGCCAGGCCTGCGATCCGCCAACGGTCAGCAGATCACCATCATCGACCAGCGCCCGCTCACTGGGGACCCAGCTCACCGCCTGCGCCTGCAACCCCGGATGTCGCCCCAGATCCGGGCCGCTGACCGTTCTTCCGGCCAGCAGTCCCGCACGGGCCAGCACACCGACCCCCTCACTGGCAGCAGCCAGCAGGCTGCCACCGTCATAGTGGGCCCGCAACCAGTCCAGCAGGACCTCCTCGGCGCGCAGACAGGCTCCAGGGCTGATCTGGCCGGGAACCGCGATTACCGCAGGAATGGCGGCGTCAAGCATTTCAGCACCCGCGATGCGATGTACACCGGTCTGGCTGGCGGGCACGATCCAGCGGGTGACAAGCACGCGTTTGAACGGTCGGCGCTGCTGTTGGGCCAGGCGGTTGGCGACGTGGGCCATTTCGGCCAGCACCGAGGCGGCGGAGGGGTCCCCTCCCGGGTATTCGACCACCGCAACCTCGACGAATGCTTCGTTCCTGACTCCCTCCACAGACCACCTCCTCGGTTCGTTGCAGGCCATCGAACGGCCGGTTCAGGCGAAGGGTAGGAACAGGCCCATCTGCGGGGCTATGAAGAAAGTTGCAAAGTGGGCTGAATGCGCGTGCCGGGCTGAAGCCTTGACTCTCGACCAGACTCCAGGCTTCACAATGGCGGCAGGATCCGCAGGAAAACTGCCATGAACATTGGACAACTGGCCCGTCAGGCGGGCGTTCCGATCGATACGGTCCGCTATTACGAGCGGCAGCAGCTGCTGCCGACAGCGGCGCGCTCGGCTGGCGGCTACCGCATCTTCGGCGAGCCGGACCTGCGCCGGTTGCGCTTCATCCGCCGCGCCAAAGCACTGGGATTCAGCCTCGAGGAAATCGGCGAACTGCTGGCGCTCAGCGATCACCACCGGCAGGACATGGGAAGCGTGCGCGACACCGCCCAGGCCCGCCTGCAGGACATTGCACAACGGATGGCCGAACTGCAGCGCATGCATACCGCGCTTTCGCAGCTGGTCGATGCATGCCCCGGTCATGGCACCCTCGACCAATGCCCGATCCTGGCGGCGCTGACCGACGACAACACATAGACATCCCTTGCGCAGATCGGCATTGCAACGCACGTGAAGAAAAGTGCAACAAATGCTTGCCAACCCCCTGGGGCAAGGCTATTATTTCGCTCCTCAGCGACGTGGGGCCATAGCTCAGCTGGGAGAGCGCCTGCATGGCATGCAGGAGGTCAGCGGTTCGATCCCGCTTGGCTCCACCAATCTTTCGGCATTAGGCCGTCGAAAGGTCGCTAAAGAACATTGATGAGAATTGCGTCCCCATCGTCTAGAGGCCTAGGACATCACCCTTTCACGGTGGCGACCGGGGTTCGAATCCCCGTGGGGACGCCACTCATCACGAACAACGAGGACCCGGCCGATAACCGGGTCTTTTTTGTTCACCGCCTACCGGCATTCAGGCTGTGGCGTTGCGGTTCCCCTGCCCTCGTGGCTGCGGTTGAACCGGAACGAAAAAAGTTGAAAAAAAGCTTCCACAAACGTGAACACGCAGGTATGATAGGCGGCTCGGTAACACGGGGCCATAGCTCAGCTGGGAGAGCGCCTGCATGGCATGCAGGAGGTCAGCGGTTCGATCCCGCTTGGCTCCACCACTTTCGACATTAGGCCGTCGAGAGTTCTACAACTTGAAGTTTTTCGTGCGTCCCCATCGTCTAGAGGCCTAGGACATCACCCTTTCACGGTGGCGACCGGGGTTCGAATCCCCGTGGGGACGCCAGTTTTAAAACGGACTCTGCTCCCGGCAGATCATCCGGAGTTTCATGGGGCCATAGCTCAGCTGGGAGAGCGCCTGCATGGCATGCAGGAGGTCAGCGGTTCGATCCCGCTTGGCTCCACCACTTCGACATTAGGCCGTCGAAGCATCTACAACTTGAAGTTTTCGTGCGTCCCCATCGTCTAGAGGCCTAGGACATCACCCTTTCACGGTGGCGACCGGGGTTCGAATCCCCGTGGGGACGCCAATTCTTGAAAACCCTGGCTTCGGCCGGGGTTTTTCTTTGCCTGCGATTCCCGGGAAGGCCCTGTCCGCGCATGGCGGGGATCCACTGCAGGGCCCGGGTAGATCCACGCCATGCGTGGATGGTTTCACCTCCGCCGCACCTCAGAACCGGCGATACATCCCGATCGACGCCGGTGCTGTCGGCGCAAAACCAAACTGCGCATACAACCGGTGCGCCTCACCATCGGCCAGCAGGCTGACGTACGCCGATGGCGGCAGGTTCGCCTGCATCCAGCCATCCAGGCGCCGCATCACTTCCTTGCCCAGGCCCTGCCCCTGCAGGCGCGGCAGCACCGCGATATCGCAGACCTGCAGGTGGCACCCACCATCGCCGACGATGCGGCCCATCGCTACCAGCTCATTGCCCTGGTAGGCACACACGCCATACAGGGTGTTGGGCAGCGCCCGCGTCGCCGCCTCGTGGCTCTTGGCACTGAGGCCGGCCAGCACACGCAGCCGGCAGTAGTCTTCAACCGTGGGGACAGCCTCGCGGAACTGGCAGCTGACGGAATCATTCATGCGGTATCTCCCTGTAGGTCGGGCTATCCTGCCGTATCCACGTCGCAGCGACTGCGACCCAAGCCTGCAGAGTTCCCATGTGCTATTCCGCCCTGATCCGCGCCGACTACGCCACGCTGGTCCGCGAGTTCGGTGCCATCCTGTCGCTGGAGGAGTTCGCCGAACTGTACGCACACGACCCCGGCAAGAAGCGACCGAAAACTCCGAAAGCAATGGATGACGGCTTTGCCGGCGCACGCACCGGACAGGGCCGCGACATCGTCGCGAAGATCCAGCACTGGCATGCACTGGAACGCCAGGTTCTGGAGGCGGAGTTGGCCGGCCAACGCGAGCGCCGCGATATCGCCCATGCAACGCTCGCCACGCGCCCCACCCAGAAGGCACGCAACGACCTGCGCGTGGCCGGCAACCGCATCGAACGCGCCCAGGCCCGGCTCGAAGACCTGCACCGGGTCCAACTACTGCCGCGCGACAACCGCATTTTCCCCGGCACCTACGCGCCGGTGATGGTCAGCGAGAACGGCCGCCGGGTGATCAAGCCGATGCGCTACCAGTGCCGGCTGCCCGACAAACCGGCACGCAACGACGTGCTCTACCCCGGCACCTACAACGCACGACGTGACAGCCTGGAAGGCTATTGGCGCGGCGCGTTCGGCCTTCGCCACGGCGTTGTCGTGGTGCGGGCGTTCTATGAGCACGTACCACGCCACGCCATCGCAGGGCGCGCGCTGGGCGCCGCGGAAAAGGAACAGGATGTGGTGCTGGAGTTTCGCCCCGATCCGCCCCGCGACCTGCTTTTGGCCTGCCTTTGGGCGGAATGGGAGGGACCGGAAGGACGCCTGCTCTCGTTCGCCACGATCACCGACACCCCGCCACGCGATGTCGCCGCGGCAGGTCACGATCGCGGCGTGATACCTATCCGCAGGGAACATCTCGATGCGTGGCTCAATCCCGACCCGGACAACCTGGCCGGGCAGTACCGCATCCTCGACGACCGCGAGGACATCCGATACGTGTACGACGAGGCCGGCTGAAGCGCCGTTCTCACGCCGTTGCGCTGGAACGGCCCACCGCACGGGTCAGCGCCCGGGTCAGATCCGCCGACAGGTACGGCTTGACCAGCAGTATTCCGGCCAGCATCGACTCGGGCAACTGCTCAGCCAGCATTCCGGTAGCGAGCACGAACGGTACGCCACGCGCCGACAATGCTGCCGCCACCGGCTCGCTGGTCTCGTTGCGGGCCAGGCGATAGTCCAGCAGGGCCACATCCGGGGCCGAGTCTTCCAGCATGCGCAATGCCTCTGCCACGCTCGCCGCCAACCCGACCACGGCCGCGCCGGCATGCACCAGCTGCATCTGCAGCAGCGCCGCGCTCATCTCGTCGTTCTCGACCACCAGCACCCTCAGGTCCTGCAACACTGTCATCGGCTATGGCTCCTGGAGGCATTCAAGCCGGCGCAGTATAGCCATCACAGAGCCGATGCCGACAGGAAACGCCCCGATCTGCCTTGCCCCTATGAAAGCCCCACCCTCCTCGGTTACACTCACACGCTGCCTGCCGGTGTGGCGGAATGGTATACGCAGCTGACTCAAAATCAGCCGGGGGTGACCCCATGAAGGTTCGAGTCCTTTCACCGGCACCACAGCATCAAAGGCCAGGTCCTCGACCTGGCCTTTTGCTTTTCAGGCGATGCATGCCCATGTGGCCGCTCCTGTGTCACTGCACTGACGCATAACTGCGACCGCTGACAGGGTTGCCTCTAGACGCAGCGCACACTTTTCTTGCCAGACTCACGTACATCTGCCTATCGTGATCCCGCCGGATCCGGGGGCGGGGGAATGCATGACGCTGCGTGCTGCACTGTTTTTTCTGGTCACGCACGCACTCGTCATTGCCTTGGTCGGCCCGCAGGACCCTGTCGGCTCCTACCTGTTGCTGATCACCGCGCCGCTGCTGGCCGCACTGGCCTGCGTGCGGCGCGCACGTGTCAGCCAGGCGGCCTGCAAGTGGCGGCTGCTCGGCGCGGCCGTCGGCCTGTTCTCACTCGCCCTGCTTGCCCTGCTGTACCGCAATGTGGCCGGCCTCACCCCTGCGCAGATGACCGCCTCGACACTGATCCTGTACGTGTTCTACCGGATCCCCCTGACCTATGTAGCTGCAAGCCCGGGCGGCGGGAACCGCTTCATCCGTGCGGTGGACCTTGCGATCATTGCCCTGCTTTGGCTGCTGTACTACCTGCATACGCGCGCCATGGCGCCTCTCAACACCGCGCTGTGGACGCAGTGCCTGAACACCATGAGCAGCGTGCAGAACAGCCTGGTGTTCTGCTTCGCGCTGATCCGTTTCCTGGCCGAGGACAATCCCGACCGCCGCGATTTCTTCCGCACACTTGCGATCTACGCGCTGGGCTACTTCCTGCTGGCGCTCTACATCAACACCTACCAGCCGCAGACACCTGACGGCGGCTGGGGCGACCTGCTGATCAGCGGGCTGTTCGTGTTGCTGGCCGTCCTGGCCGGCAGCCACCGCCGCTACCCGGCAGTGGAGGTATCCCGCAGCCTGCGGCGCATCGTCGACGCCGGCGTCCCACTGATGCTGCCCTTGCTGCTGATGATGGTGGCGCTGCTGGTCGCGCGCCTGCAGCCAAACCTGGCCACGGTAGGTTTCATCGGTGCGATGCTGGGTTACGCCCTGCGCAGCGTGCTGAGCCAGATCGAGATCCAGCGCCAGCGCGATGAACTGGAAACGCTGGCGCGGCGAGATCCACTGACCGGGCTGGGCAACCGGCGCAGCTTCGATGAGTCGCTGGATGGGGCCCACCGCCGCGCGCGCCGCCAGGGCCAGGGCCTGGCGGTGCTGATGATCGACATCGACCACTTCAAACGGCTGAACGACACCTACGGGCACCCCGAAGGTGATCGGCGCCTGCGTGCCGTCGCCGGCATCCTCGACGGCTGCCTGCAGCGCGGTGACGACCTGCTGGCCCGCTATGGCGGCGAGGAGTTCATTGCGGCCCTGCCATCGCCCGAGGCGATGCACGCGCTGCATCTGGGCGAACGCCTGCGTGCTGCGGTCGAAAGCGCCGCACTGCCTGCTGCCGAGGGCCATGTGACCATCAGCGTAGGCGTGGCCTGGCAGGCCGCCAGCGATGAGTACGCGCCGGGAGACCTGGTCGGCCATGCCGACCAGGCCCTTTACCGGGCCAAGCATGCCGGGCGCAACCGTGTGCACCTTGCCTCGGCCATGCAGCCGTCCGATGAGCCTGTGGGCCCGCGCACCTAGACGATCCGCAGGGTCGCCCCTCCATGCAGATGCCCTGCCCCGTCCTGCACGCGGAAACCGGCGACGGTCTGCAGCAGCTGTGCCGACTGCTCTTCCATGCTGCGCGCCGCCGCCGACGCCTCCTCGACCAGGGCAGCGTTCTGCTGCGTGCCCTGGTCGATCAGGTCAACCGCATGGTTCATCTGCTGGATGTCGTCGCTCTGCTGCTGCGAGGCAGTGCTGATCTCGGTCATCAGATCGCTGACCCGGCGGACGTTGGTCACGATCTCGTCCATGGTCCGGCCCGCGCTTTCCACCTGGGCGGTGCCGGCCCCGACGTTCGCCACCGACTCATCGATCAGATGCTTGATCTCCTTGGCGGCACTGGCCGAGCGCTGGGACAGCTCGCGGATCTCGGTGGCGACCACGGCAAATCCTCGACCATGTTCGCCCGCGCGTGCGGCCTCCACCGCTGCGTTCAACGCCAGGATATTGGTCTGGAAAGCGATGCCATCAATCACCCCGATGATATCGACGATGCGCCGCGAGGAGGCGTTGATCACCGCCATCGTCTCGACCACTTCATGCACCACACTGCCGCCGCGCGCAGCCACATCGGCGGCCCCGCCGGCCAGCTGGCTCGCCTGGCGCGCGTTGGTGGCTGTGCGCTGCACGGTCTCGGCCAACCCCTTCATCGACACCGCGGTTTCCTCCAGCGAGGCCGCCTGCTGCTCGGTGCGCTGCGACAGGTCGCTGTTTCCCTGCGCGATCTCGGTCGCACCCACCGCAATGGTGTCGGCAGCGAACTTGATCTGGCCGATGATCGCGGCCATCGCCTCGACCAGCGAATTCACGCCCTCGCACAGTTCGGCAATGGAACCCTGTTTGTCCGCCGTGGCAACGCGCCGGGTCAGGTCGCCCTGCTTGGCCGCGGCCACCACCTCGCGGGTCTGCGCCACTGCGCGCTGCATCGCCTGGTTCTCATGCACCTGCGCGGTGATGTCGGTTGCGTACTTGACGACCTTGAACGGCTTGCCGTTGAGGTCGAGGATGGGGTTGTAGGAGGCCTGGATCCAGACCTCACGCCCGCCTTTGCCCAGGCGTCGATACTGCCCGGCGTCATACTCGCCACGCCCGAGCTTCTCCCAGAACCGGCGATATTCGTCACTGCTGCGATGGCCTGGCTCGACGAACAGCGAGTGGTGCTGTCCACGCACCTCATCGAGGCCGTAGCCGGTGACTTCGAGAAAGTTCTCGTTCGCCGAGAGAATGCGCCCGTCCATGCTGAATTCGATCACTGCCTGCGATTTGCCGATTGCCGCCAACTGCCCGGCCGAATCGGCCGCCTGCAGCTTCTGTGCGGTGATGTCGGTGGCGAACTTGACCACTTTGTACGGTCGCCCCTGGCGATCCAGCACCGGGTTGTAGGAGGCCTGGATCCAGATCTCGCGCTGGCCTTTGCCGAAGCGTCGATACTGCCCTGCGTCATATTCGCCGCGTCCCAGCCGCGCCCAGAAGTCACGGTACTCGGCGCTGCGCGCCTGCTCGGGATCGACGAACAGGGAATGATGCTTGCCCTGGATTTCCTCCAGCCGGTAGCCCACCGCCTGCAGGAAGTTGTCATTGGCCTGCAGGATGGTGCCATCGAGCGCGAACTCGATGACCGCCTGCACGCGGTGCAGCGCTGCGACCTGGGCCTCGAGTTCGGCACGATCGGTCGCTGCCGGTTCAGTGCCGGTACGGTGCTGCGGGGCCAGGGCGCCCAGCAGCGCGCGCCACGGCGACCAACGGGTATGCAGCTCGGCCGGCGCCTGCGCGCCCGCCGTGAAGCCTGGAATGAGCATTGTCTGATCCTCGGTGTCCGGTAAGCGGTTGCGACCCGACGGGCGGGATGCCCGGCGGCAACTTCAGTTGCTTGGGACTACAGGTGCCTGCGGGCACCCCTCGAGCGGCTGGCAAGAACGTCTGGTGCGGGTGCGATCGGCATCCGGGAGCGGCGGAACACACAGCGCGGGCCGCCCATCGGGGGCAGCCTGGGGTCCTGCAGCGGGCGACTGGAGCGGGATCCAGAGGGGATATCGGCGATGCCGTCAGCCGCTTTAGCGGGATTCCGCGACCTCCGTCGCAACTCCGTGCATTACAGCAGGAAGGCGATAGATGATCGTTGTGTACTTCACACCCTGCTCACGTGCTGCGGGCTGTCCCCCGAGGGACTCAGCAAGCGAACGGCTGGACCGGTTCTGCTCGGCCACCGGATAGCGGAACGCCGCGCATGACAGTCGCTGCGACGCCGCAGACCACACCGCCGCCACTGCTTCCCGCCCATAGCCATGGCCATGCATTGCTTCAGCGATCCAGATACCCAGTTCGGGCTCTGCATCACCGGTGCGATGCAGGCCGGCCAGTCCCAGGAACACGCCATCCTCGCGCCTGCGGATCACGAACGTGATGTCGCTCCCATCGGCAATGGCAGGCAGCCACGCCTGCCAGACGGCGGCAAATGCCTCCTTTGACGGGGGCGGCTCGAAGGCCATGTAGCGGGTCAACCCGGGGGTGATGCCCGCAAACGCCTCGTCAGCGTCACCGGACGTAAATGGCCGGAGGCACAGCCGCGGACTGTCGATGCTCCAGTGATCGGATGTCATGTTCTGCATTGCCTGGGCACGGAATACAGCATCACTCGGCAGATGGATGCAGCTCAAGGCAAAAAGGTTTGCATGACCAACGGGAGGTCCCCTGCCGGGCGGAAATGGCGAGCATGCAGCGATCCGCAGGATGTTCATCTACAAGGAGATCGTATGTTCGTTCGCCTCACCAGCTTCGTCATCCTCGGCCTGTGCAGCATCGGCGCGCTTGCCGCCGATGCCACCTATCGGCCGGCCTTTCACCCCGACCAGCTGAAGGGGCCGCCCGCAGGCCGCACCAACGAGGTGCTGGTGCTGGGCAGCCCGCATCTGTCCGGCCTGCCGAAGACCTTCACACCGGACATTCTGCAGCCATTGCTGGAGCCTCTGCTCGAGCGCCTGCAGGCATGGCAGCCCAATGCCATCGCCGTGGAGAACCTGTCCGGGCTGCAGTGCGACTTCATGCGCCGCAACCCTACCCGCTACGCGGACAGTGTCGAGACCTACTGCATCGACCCGGCACCGGCCCAGGCCGCGACCGGCCTGGACGTTCCCAGCGCCAATGCCGAGATGGAGCGCCTCCTCGCACAATGGCCGAAAGCCCCTACGCCGGCCCAGCGCCGCCGCCTCGCGGCCGTGTTCCTGGCCGCAGGCGAGAACGGTTCGGCGGTGGTGCAATGGCTGCGCCTGCCCATCGACGAACGTCGCGCCGCAGACAGCCTGACCCCGGAGCTGGTGCAGTTCCTCGACAAACGCATTGCCAGGCGCGACGAGGCCGGCATGATCGCCGGCGTCCTCGCTGCACGCCTGGGCCTGGAGCGCTTGTGGTCGGTCGATGACCACACCGCCGACGCGCCTGTCCCGAAGGAGCAGGAGAAGGCCTATGGCGCGGCGCTTCAGGCGGCCTGGGACAACCCGGCAACCACGGCGCGGTTCGCCGCCGACGAACCGCTGCACGCCAACCTGGCCAAGCCCGACGGCCTGCTTGCGCTCTATCGCGACTACAACGCCCCGGACACGGCGATGACCGTCTACAACAGCGACTTCGGCGCGACCCTGGTCGAGCCGTCACCCGATGCCTTCGGACGCAAGTACCTCGGCTACTGGGAAACCCGCAACCTGCGCATGGTCGCCAACATGCGCGACGTGCTCGGCCAACACCCGGGCACCCGCATGCTCACCATTGTCGGTGCCTCGCACAAGGGCTACTACGAGGCTTACCTCAACCAGATGCACGATGTGCAGCTGGTCAGTGCGGACGCAGTATTGCGTTGACGGGCTGGGTGCCGGCCACCCGCCGGCACTATCCTGCAGGGCCCCATCCACAGGTGCCTGCATGCTCAAGGTCATCGCCGAAGACTTCATACATCCCGATGCCGTGGACACTGTGCTTCCGCTGTACCGGGAACTGGTCGCGTGCACGCAGCGCGAGCCGCTCTGCCTTGGCTATGAACTGTTCGTGGACCAGAAGGATCCCGGGCATTTCGTCTTCATCGAGCAATGGCCGGACCGCGCCGCCCTGGACATCCACTGTGCCAGCGAGCATTTCCAGCGGCTGGTGCCGCAGATCAATGCCTTCCAGCGCGCGCCATGCCGGTTCCTGCTGATGGATGCTGCACCTCAGTAGTGCCGGCACCGTCGCCGTGATCCCGGCGACGGTGCCGCCACAGCACCAGGCTGGCCGCCATCGTGCACGCCAGGGTCAGGGCCAGCAGCGCCACCACGCTTCCCTGCAGCGCCGGCAGCATTGCCTGGGCCAGACGGTCCTCACGCACCTCCTCCAGCCGCAGCCAGGCGGCGAGGGTCAGGCACCAACCGACCATGGCCGGGGCGAAGGCGCGCACCGTCATCGGGTTCCAGACATTCATGGGATCACCTGTACGAGAGGAGGTGGGCGGAGTATTCGCGCCCGTCCTCTCACTGGATGAGATCAACCCTCGGCCGCGTCGACGTCGTCGCCTGGCAGCTCGCTGGCCTCGCCCTGCACCTGCACGTTGTTACGGCCCATCGCCTTGGCCCGGTAACACTGGGCATCGGCCGCGGCCACCGCCTGGTCCACGCTCATCCCGCCGGCCAGCGGCGCGATGCCGATGCTGGCCCCTACGCGCAACCGGTTCTGGTCCCACGGAATCGACAGCGACGCCAGGGTGTGCAGCAGCTCACCGCCAATGCGGGCAGCACGACGCGGCGTGCAACCGGACAGGATCACCGCGAACTCGTCGCCGCCCAGCCGCGCCACCACATCCGAATCGCGTACCCCGTGACGCAGAACGCTGGCCACCGCCCACAGCACCGCATCGCCAGCCAGATGGCCCCAGGTATCGTTGATCGGCTTGAACCGGTCCAGATCGATGTACATCAGCGACGCGGCCTGGCCGGTACGTTCAACGCGGGTGATCGCCTGCTGCAGATGCACCTCGAAGCCACGGCGGTTGCTCAGTTCGGTCAGCGGATCGATCTCGGCCAGATGGCGCGCCTCGCGCTGGCGGGCACGCTGCTGGGTATCGTCGCGCAGCACCCAGACCGCGCCTCGCACGTGGCCCTCGTCATCGCGCAACCAGGCGCGGGTCAGGTCCACCGGCACCGTGGCGGCACCCAGGCGCAGCAGCAGGTCGGCATGCAGGTCCACCGCGTTGCTTTCCGGATCCAGCAGTACCGACACGTCCAGCATCGACCCCGGCGCGTACTCGGTGGTCAGCGCCAGCACATCCTGCACCTTGTGCCCGGCCAGCGACAACGCGCCATCGCCGGCCAACGTGCGTACTGCGGCGGCATTGGCGTAGTCGATACGGCCATCGAGGCTGACGCTCAGCACCAGGTCGGCCACGGCATCCAGGGTGATGCGGCTGCGCTGCTCGCTCTCGAACAGCCGCTGCTCGCTGCTGCGCTGGGCGGTGATGTCCTGGATCTGCGACACGAAATGCACCGGCTCGCCATGCTCGCTGCGCACCAGCGAGACCGACAACCGGGCCCAGATCACCTTGCCGTCGCGATCGAGATAGCGTTTCTCCAGGTGGTAGTGGCTGCGCCGCCCGGCCAACAGGTCCTGCACCAGCGACAGGTCGGTCTGCAGGTCGTCGGGATGGGTCAGGCGCTGGAAATCCACCTGCAGCAGCTCTTCCCGCGGATAGCCGAGGATCCGGCACAGCGCATCGTTTACGTCCAGCCATCGCCCTTCCAGCGACACCAGCGCCATGCCCAGTGCAGCCGAGGTGAACGCACCGGCGAACTTCTCCGCGGACAAGCGCGCCTCGGCTCGCGCCTGCAGGATCTCGGTGATGTCGATGGCCATGCCGACATAGCCGATGCGTGCACCGTCGGCACCGTCCATGCGGCTGATCGACAGGCGTACCTGGCGTGGCTGGCCATCCTTGCGCAGCAGCGTCCATTGCCGCGAATAGGTCTGGCCATCGGCACGCGCACTGAGTGCCTCGAACACGCCTGGCAGATGGCCATCGGCATCGGCCAGCGGTCGCAGCCAGGCATTCAGTTCCTGCGGATCGTGGAAGGCATCCAGCCGGCGCTGGCCGACCACTTCGGCCGCGCTGTAGCCCAGCAGGCGTTGCGCGCCGGTATTGAACAGGGTGATGGTGCCATCGGTATCGGTGGCGATCACCGCCACCTCATCGGAGGCATCGACCACGGCCTGCAGGCGTTGACGGGTCTCGGCCGCATCATGACGGGCCTGCTGCAGTTCGGTCACGTCGGCATGCGCGCCGGCCATCCACAGCGGCCGGCCCTGCCCGTCCCATTCGAAGACGCGGCCACGGTCCTGTATCCATATCCACTGACCGTTCTTGTGGCGCATCCGCAGCAGGCACGCGTAGTTGTCGGTGCGTCCCTCGAAATGCTCGTCCAGTGCCGCGTCGGACAGCGCTATGTCATCGGGATGGACCAGCTTCAGGAAGGTCTTCTGGCAGATCGGCTCCAGCTCTTCCAGCCGGAAACCGACAATCTCGGCCCAGCGCGCATTGACCCGCATCTCGCCGGTCTGCACGTTCCATTCCCAGGTGCCCGCGGCGGTGCCATCGATGATCATCGCCAGCCGCCTACGCTCTTCGGCCAGCTCCTGCAGGCGGCGCTCCAGCAACCCGTTGCCGTTGGTGCCCTGGCCCGCCATCAACGCTCCCTCCGGCCCGCGCAGGCAGGCGTTGGCCGCAGCAATGCGCTGCAGCGTGCAACGAAGACGACGGGTCGTGCTGGCGTCATGGCCCTCCCCAGCGACAGCGGGGGGCCGAACGCCTCCCCTCCAGCGCAAGTGTGCGCAATCACGGGGAAAACCGACAAGTCCCCCGCCGCGGATCAACCGTGACGGGGGGCACGAACCTCAGCTGCGCTTGGCGCGGGCGAAGGCCTCGGCCAGGGCGTTGTTGGCCGGCGGCGCCGACTGGGCTGGCCGCCCGCTGTTACCCTGGCCCCGGTTCGGCCCGCGGTTCTGCCCGCCTGCGTCACGGCGCGGCCCCTGGCCCTGGCCGCGCTCTTCGCGCTGGCCCGGGCGGCTGGTGGCCTGCCCCGGGGTATCGTCCAGGCGCCGGGTCAGCGCGATGCGCTTGCGCGGCACATCCACTTCCAGCACCTTCACCTTGACGATGTCGCCAGCCTTGACCACGTCGCGCGGGTCCTTCACGAAGGTGTCGGACAGCGCCGAAATGTGGATCAGGCCGTCCTGGTGCACGCCGATATCGACGAATGCACCGAAGGCCGCCACGTTGCTCACCACGCCTTCCAGCACCATGCCCTCGCGCAGGTCCTTGATGTCCTCCACGCCTTCGGCGAAGCGCGCGGCCTTGAACTCCGGACGCGGGTCGCGGCCCGGCTTCTCCAGTTCCTTCAGGATGTCGCGCACGGTCGGCACGCCGAAGGTGTCGTCGGTGAACTGCTCGGCCTTCAAGCCACGCAGGAAGCTGCCATCGCCGATCAGCGCCTTGATCGGGCGCGCGGTGCTGGCCACGATGCGCTCGACCACCGGATAGGCTTCCGGGTGCACCGCCGAGGCGTCCAGCGGCTGGTCACCATCGGCGATACGCAGGAAGCCGGCGCACTGCTCGAACGTCTTCTCGCCCAGGCGCGCAACCTTCAGCAGGTCCTTGCGACGCTTGAACGGGCCGTTGTCGTCACGATGGCGCACGATGTTCTCGGCCACCGTGGCCGACAGGCCGGACACCCGCGACAGCAGCGCGGCCGAGGCGGTGTTCACGTATACGCCGACCGCGTTCACGCAGTCCTCGACGCGCGCGTCCAGCGCCCGCGCCAGGCGGTACTGATCCACATCGTGCTGGTACTGGCCGACACCGATTGCCTTGGGTTCGATCTTGACCAGTTCGGCCAGCGGATCCTGCAAGCGGCGGGCGATCGACACTGCGCCACGCAGCGACACATCCAGGCCCGGGAACTCCTTGGCCGCGAACTCGGACGCCGAGTACACCGACGCGCCGGCCTCGCTCACCACCACCTTCTGCAGCTTCGGGTTGGCGGCGGCCTTGATCGCTTCGCCGGCCAGCTTGTCGGTTTCGCGGCTGGCGGTGCCGTTGCCGATCGCGATCAGTTCCACGTTGTGCTTGGCGCACAGCTGCTTGATCGTCTGCAGCGACTGGTCCCACTGGCGGCGTGGCTCGTGCGGGTAGATGGTGTCGGTGGCCACCAGCTTGCCGGTGGCATCGACCACGGCGATCTTGCAGCCGGTGCGGATGCCCGGGTCCAGCCCGAGCACGGTCTTCGGGCCGGCCGGTGCCGCCAGCAGCAGGTCCTTCAGGTTGTCACCGAACACCGCTATGGCCTCAGCCTCAGCCTTTTCGCGGGCCTGGTTGAACAGGTCCAGCAGCAGATGGGTGTGCAGCTTGGCGCGCCAGGTCAGGCGGCAGGCGTCCAGCAGCCAGCGGTCGGCGGCACGCCCCTGGTCGGCAATGCCGGCCCTGCGCGCCACGCGTCCTTCGGCGTATTGGTGACCGGCTTCGGCATCGCTGCCCGGGTCCAGCTCCAGGAACAGGATCTCTTCGCGGCGCGCACGGAACAGCGCCAGCAACCGGTGCGAGGGGATCTTCGCCAGCGCTTCGGCATGCTCGAAATAATCCCGGTACTTGGCACCCTCGGTTTCCTTGCCCTCGGCCACGCGGGCACGGATCACGCCGGTGTCGCCCAACCAGGTGCGCAGCTCACCGACCAGCGCGGCGTCTTCGCCCCAGCGCTCCATCAGGATCGCGCGCGCGCCTTCCAGCGCGGCCTTGGCGTCGGCCACGCCCTTGTCGGCATCGACGAAGGTGGCGGCGAAGACCTGCGGATCCTGCGTCGGGTCGCCCAGCAGGCCATCGGCCAGCGGCTCCAGGCCGGCCTCGCGGGCGATCTGCGCGCGGGTGCGGCGCTTGGGCTTGTACGGCAGGTACAGGTCTTCCAGGCGGCTCTTGGTATCGGCGGCGAGGATGTCGTTACGCAGTTCATCGCTGAGCTTGCCCTGTTCGCCGATGCTGGCCAGCACCGCCGCGCGGCGTTCCTCCAGCTCACGCAGATAGGTCAGGCGTACTTCCAGGTTGCGCAGCTGGGTGTCATCCAGGCCCCCGGTCACTTCCTTGCGGTAGCGCGCGATGAACGGAACGCTGGCGCCTTCGTCGAGCAGGCCGACGGCGGCACGTACCTGGGCGGACTGGGCACCGATCTCGTCGGCGATGGTCTGGGCGATCTGCTGGGCGAGCGCGCTCTGGGCGTTCTTGGCGTCGTGCATTGCTTCAGGTCTGTGCCGCGTTACGGGAAGACCCCATTCTGGCAATCGACGACGCAGCCGGACAAGGCATTGACAGGGGGCAAGGTTCAGCGGCGAGGCCGGATTGGACGCCGGCATCCTGGCGGAGAGAGGGCTCGGACTGGCCCGGGGCTGGGATGCCGGCGCGGGCGCGCGATGGTGGGCGCGCCCTGCCGCGTGCTGCGAAGGTCAGCGGTAGTGGCGGGCGGCGCGCTGCATGACGATGTCGTCACGCATGCCTTCCAGGGCCATCAGGCGGACCTTGCCGACACCCTGCAGTTCCATGAACCGCTCCGTGTAGAACTCCGGCCCCAGCGCGGTGTCGGCGCGGGATTTGCTGAAGCCGTAGGGCACCACGCCCTTCTCGCCATCCTTGCTACCACCGACATAAAGAACGATTGCCATGTGATGTCTTCCTCCAAATTGCTACTGCGTACTGCACTCGATGAGCGATGCTGCGAGCTCATCGAGGGAGAGCTTACCGCGTCGAACCTGACTGGAACGTCACGAAGGCTAATGACGATCGGTTGCATGCAGATGACTGCGGGATCGCAGCAGAATGCTTACGGATCTTTAACTTTCGCCTAACGAATCCAGGTGTGTTCCCGCCAACGGCGCAGCCCCTCGTGGCTTGGTCGCGAAATGCGCTTCATGTGATTGGGTCGGTCGGGGTGGGTTCGCGGGACACGCCGTAAACCCGTCCATGGGGGCTCGATGGCGCCATCCATGGCGCCAACGGTCCCGCGAACCCACCCCGACCGACCCCCGACAGTTTTCGGGCACGTCCAGCCACGGAAAAGAAAAAGAAGATCAAAGGCAAAAGCGGCCTGGCCGGCTGATTTGTTGCTTCCTGTAGAGCCAAGCCATGCCCCGCTCGCGAGCAAGCGCAGCGCGCGACCCGCTTCTGCTGTTCTTTTTCTTTACCGTGGGTGGTACAGGCCTCAGCCATCTGTCAGAGGGCGGTCGGGTTGGGTTCGCGGGGGTGTCCGCGGCATGGATGCCGCGGCCAAGCCCCCATGGATGGGTTTACGGCGTCCCCCGCGAACCCAACCCGACCGACCAGCGCGAAGGTTTTGCATTTGGCGACCCAGCATCACCGCCCACGAGGGGCTGCGCCGTTGGCTGGAAACTACGGCCACCAACCACGCCCGAACCGGGCGAAATGATCGGCCGCCCGCTCGAACGGATTCCGTGCACTCACTCCACCGCACAGCAGGTACACCGGCAGGTACAGCGGCCCCAGCACCATGTACTGGTACACGTGTGCGCGTTCGTGGTCGTCCAGCCGGATCAGCGGCTCCACGCCCCAGCCCGCCTGATGCGCATAGGTCCGGCAGGAAATGCCCAGGTCATGCCCGGTGTGCAGGATCACATTGCCCAGCGTGATCGCCCCGCCCGGCCCCCACGGCCAGCGGTCGAACACCAGCGCACAGTCCCGCCCGCTCCAGCGCGGCGTCGCGCCGCCGAGCATGCCGGCCAGGCCGCCGATCACGCCGAGCAGGGAGTTGGGGGACGTCCAGAGCGCGCCCAGTACCTGCAGCGCGCGCAGCCAGACCGTCCAGGGCTGCTGCGCAGTCTTCAATCGGCCTCGTTCGGCATCAGCAGCCACAGGATCAGGTAGACCAGGATGCCGGGAAAAGCTGCAGAGGCCAGCGACAGCAGCACGTAGATCACCCGCAGCAGCGTGACATTCCAACCGAAGCGATGGGCGATGCCACCCATCACGCCGGCAATCATGCGGTCGTTCAATGAACGCGACAGCGTCTTGGGCGTGGTGTTCATGGCGGTGTCTCCTCAGCTTGCGGGCAGAACCAGTCGAGCATGGGTCGAATCTACACCGCCCCCATGTCTACGGCGTGCGTTGGCGCAGGGCCTGCAGGCGCGCACCGAACCAGGCGGCTGCGGTCTGTTCAGGCTGCCCCGGGCACTGGATGCGGTAGGGCTTGCCGGTCATGCTGCTCTGGCTGGCCGCGCGCTCGATGAACTGCTCGGCACTGTCCACCTGGTTCTTCTTCAGCAGGTAATCGTACTTGCGCTGCAGGTGCGCACGCGCCTCGGCGGCGTCATGCCAGCTGCCATTGCGCTGGAACCGGCACTGCGAGCCATCGAGGCTGGAGATCAGCTGGACGATCTCGCGCTGTGCCTGCGGGCCGGGGGCGGCGTGGGCCACAGGCGCTGCCAGCAGCAGCGCGGCAAGCAGCATCGAAATCCGTTGCGACATCATCATTCTCCATGCAGTCGAGCATGGCTCGACGCTACAAAACCGAAGCAGGCGTTACGCGTCACGCGCCTTCAGCCAACCATCGATCGTCGCCGGCACTTCGCGCTGCGCGCGGCCGGACACGTAGATACCGATGTGGCCACCACGGAAACTGGATTCAGTGTAGTCGGTCGTGCCCAGTCGCCCACGCATCGCGCGCGAGGCATCCGGCGGCACCAGATGGTCCTGTTCGGCGTAGATGTTCAGCACCGGCAGGGTCACTTTCGCGAGATCCACTGCTTCCTCGCCGATCCGCACCGTGCCCTTCACCAGCCCGTTGCCCTGGTAGAACTGCTTGATGAAGTCACGGAACGCTTCACCGGCCAGGTCCGGCGAGTCGAAGATCCACTTCTCCATGCGCAGGAAATCCTCCAGCGCCGCCTTGTCAT
This sequence comes from Stenotrophomonas sp. YJH_SMC_79, assembly GCF_059367995.1. Taxonomy (NCBI): domain Bacteria; kingdom Pseudomonadati; phylum Pseudomonadota; class Gammaproteobacteria; order Lysobacterales; family Lysobacteraceae; genus Stenotrophomonas; species Stenotrophomonas sp. YJH_SMC_79. The sequence goes on along the minus strand of NZ_JCAFRK010000002.1, from coordinate 880,570 downwards.
CAAGGATGTCGAGCAGGCCGACATACTTCTGCACGTTCAGGCGGAATGGCTTGAGCATCAGGTAGCTGGCATTCATCAGGTCGGCCGGAATGTTGCCCAGCGTGTCGACCAGCAGATCCACGTCCACCTGCCGTGCCCAGTGCGAGAGCATGTTGTCGGCGGTCTGGAAATCAACCGGGGTGACCATGGTGATCAGCTTGCCCAGCTTCTGCCGGCGCAGTGCCGCATAGCACAGCGCGAACACGCCACCCTGGCAGATGCCGAGCAGGTCCACCGGGCCACCGCTGCGCGCGCGCAGCGCATCCACCGCGCCATCGATGTAGCGCAGCAGGTAATCCTCCAGGGTCTGGAAGCGCTCGGAGCGGTCCGGGTAGCCCCAGTCCAGCACATAGACGTCCTGGCCCAACGCCAGCAGCTTCTGTACCAGCGAGCGGTCGGCCTGCAGGTCCACCATGTACGGCCGGTTGACCAGCGCATAGACAATCAGCAGTGGCGTGCGGCGGGTGGGTGCCTGCTCGCCTACGAAGCGGTACAGCACCACCTTGCCGTCGCGCCAGACTTCCTCGCGGGCAGTCACGCCATAGTCCACGTCTTCAACCTGCGGCAGCAGCTTCAGCCCTTCCATCAGCTTGCGCTGCATGGCCAGGGTTTCCTGCATCAGGTCATCGGCGTTGAAGCCCAGCGGTCCTTTCATCGGGCACGCGCCCGCGAGGTGGTGCGTGCGGCAGCCTTCTTCGCCGGTGTTTTCTTCGCGGCCGGCTTGTTCGACGGCGCGGCCTTCTTCGCGGCTTTGCGCGCGGCCGGCTTCACCTTAGCCGGCGCCGGCTGCGACACCGGATCCACCGCGGCGGTCCCCGCCAGCACCGCCACCTGTGCCTGCAGGCGGCGAAGGCTGCGCTCCAGCTCGGCAATGCGGCGATGCGCAGCGTCCATCTCGCTGCGGGTCGGCAGACCGATGCGTTCACTCATCTGTTCCACCTCGCGCTGCAGGCCGGCGCGCAGGCGCATCTGCGCGTTGCCCAGCGCGGCATACACCTGCTGGAACGGCTCGGACATCGCAACCTTGGCGTAGGCTTCCTCCGCCACTTCAATCCACAGGTCGAACATCGCGCGGGCGCTGGTCAGCTGGCTGCCCGGTTGTTCGTGCTCCGCCAGGCGCTGCTCGAACAACGCGAAGGCTTCGTCCAGCGCCTGCTTGATCTGATCGACGTAGGCACGCGAGTGCTGCTGGTATTCCTCCTGCGCACGCAGCAGGGCCTGCCAGCGCGCCTGGTGTTCGCGGCCGGGCCCGAACGCCGGGCTCTGCAGCCACGGGCCGGCCTGCAGCTGGAACTGCTGCAGCCACGCGGCGAATTCGGGCACGGCGGCGCCGGCCTGGGTGCTGCCCCGCGCGCCCTGCAGCATCCACTGCAGCATGCCGTCGCCCTGCCCCTGCACCGCCTCGCGCCAGGCGTGGGCCACATCGGCGCTGCTGGCATCGCGTCCAGCGAAGCGTGCCGCCACTTCCTGCATCGTGCCGTACCAGCTGCCGGCCTGTTCGCGGAAACGGCGCACGGCATCTTCCGGCGCACCCTGCCCCTGTTCGGGCAACAGCTGGCCCCACCAGTCAAACAGGCGCTGCCAGCTGCCGGGGTCATCGCCGGCCGGTGCACCGGGCGTGGTCGCATGGCGCAGGGCATCCCCCCAGGCACCGAAGTACTGCCGGGCAAGGGTCTCGAAATCGCTGCTGCCGGCGTCGTGGGCCGAGCTGGTCATCGCAGGCCTCCGCAGGGCTGGCTCATGGTTTGGGAATGCGCAGGGTCTTGCTGATCATCAGCGACCCGGACAGGGCGAACAGCAGCACCATCGGGTGCAGCTGCCAAGGGCCGATCTGCCACTGGCCAAACCAGAGGTCCTGGCCGATGGCATCGGTACCGGCGGCGATCGCCAGCACGATCACCAGCACCAGGCTGGTCGGGATCGGAGTGCCCTCGAAATACTTGACCTTGCCCTCGTCGCCGGCCAGCGCCTCGGCGGTGACGTTGTAGCGCGCCAGGCGGCTGACGCCGCAGCACACGAAGTAGCTCAGCACCAGCCAGTCCCAGCCGCCCTGCATGCCGCACGCATAGGCCAGCGCCGCCGGCGCCACGCCGAAGGAGATCACGTCCGACAGCGAGTCCAGCTCGCGCCCCAGGGTGGAGCTGGATTTGCGCCAGCGCGCGATGCGCCCGTCAAGGGCGTCGAAAATGAAGGCCAGCGGGATCAGCGCCATGCCGAACAGCAGGTAGCCGCGCTCGCCGTCCTGCAGGAAACGCATCGCGGCGAACACCGCACCGGTGCCGCAGAAAGCATTGGCCAGGGTGAACCAGTCGGCCAGCTGGAATTCGCGCAGCATCGAGAAGTGACGTTTCATGGGGTCTCACGGAGCATCAAGGCCCACAGGTTACCGCGAGCACCGCCATGGGTGACAGCGCCGGCCAGGCCGATTCTTCACCATGCCCTCACCTATCCTCACCAGCGGTGAATTTTTCGCCACCCATCTTGACAGCCTAGGGGGGTGGCGCCTGTCGCGGCTTATCCACAAAGTTGCCCACGCGTAATCCACACCCCCTGTGGACAACCAGATCTCACCGACTGCGACGCTGGACATTTCCTCATCACCCTGCAGCGGGGTTTTCCTACTTCCCAAGCCGCAAGGTCAGCGTTATGGTCACCGGTGGACCCGCCGCCGCCACGTCCGAATCTCTTCGATGGACGACGACGATGCTGGATGCTTCCACCCTGGCCGCGCAGCTGCGGCAGCCCCATGGCGACGCCGCGCTGGCGGTGGCCGACTCGATGAACCGCAGCAACGCCACGCTCAACCACGCTGCAATCGGGCTGCTGGCCGTCGGCACCGGCGAACGGGTCCTGGAGATCGGCCCAGGCAATGCGGCCTTCGCGCCATTGATGCTGCAGGCCAGCGGCAGCCACTATCTCGGCATCGAGCTGTCCACGGCCATGGTCGAGGCCGGCAACCAGCGGCTGGCCAGCGCCGGCCTGGGCGACCGGGCGGCAATGCGGCTTGGCGATGCCCATGCGCTGCCGGTGGACGAGGCGTCCATGGATGCCGCACTGGCGGTCAACACCCTGTACTTCTGGCCGAACCTGGCCCCGGTGCTGGACGAGCTGGCGCGCGTACTGCACCGGGGAGGCCGGCTGTGCCTGGCGTTCGGCGATGCCAGCTTCATGCGCGGTCTGCCATTCGCCGCCGACTTCCAGCTGCATGAGCTGGACGCGGTGGAGCTGGCGCTGCGGGTATCGGGCTTCCACGTCTCGGCCTGGCGCAGCCATCGCGAAACCGCCGCCGGCAATGACGGGCAGACGCGGGAGAAGCATTTCCACCTGCTGCTGGCGCATCGGCGCTGAAGTGGTAGAGCCGGCCGCTGGCCGGCTGCCTCGGCCATTCCAGATTGCCGGCCAGCGGCCGGCACTACCCCGCCCGCATCCGTCGCCAGCGAGCGAAACACAACACCTGCATCACCAGCGGCCAGGCCCACCGTAGCCACCGCACCGGATGCGATCCGACCGAGTGGTAGAGCCGGCCGCTGGCCGGCTGCCTCGGACATTCCGGATTGCCGGCCAGCGGCCGGCACTACCCCGCCCGCATCCGTCGCCAACGCGCGAAACACAACACCTGCATCACCAGCATCGCCACCAGTCCCAGCGGCCACGCCCACCACAGCCCGGCCAGACCGTACCGGGACTGCAGCCACATCGCCAGCGGCAGCTCCAGCAGCAATACCGCCACCATGCCCAGCAACGCTGGCAGCCATACCGTGCCGCTGCCGCGCATCACCCCGACCAGCACCGCGCTGATACCCATCGCCAACACGCCCCACACCACGGTGCGCAACTGCAACGCGGCCAGTTCGCGCACGTCGGTCGCCGCCAGGATCAGGCCGCTCAGCCAGGGCGCCAGCGCCACAACCAGCATCACCACCCCGCACAGCATCACCAGTCCAAGCATCACGCCGGTGCGGGCAATGGCGGGCAATCGTGCCGCACGCCCTGCCCCCATCGCATGCGCGGCGAGGATGGTGGCGGTGATGCCCAGCGACATGGCCGGCAGCTGCACCCAGCTCATCAACTGGTTGACCGCACCATAGGCTGCCGTGGCGGTATAGCCATAGCGGTTGATCCAGCCGAGCAACACGATCTCGGCAACGGCCAGACTGAGCATCTGCAGCGATGAAGGTACGCCGATGCGCAGCATCGAACGAATGATCGCGCCATCAAAGCGGATGGCTTGCAGCAACTCATGCCCCGGTGCCAACGGGTGACCCATCCGCTGCCACCGCCACATCAGCCAGGCCAGGGCCAGCAGCGAGGCGAGCGCCGCCGAGACTGCCGCACTGGCCGCGCCCAGCTGCGGCAGGCCGGCCCAGCCCAGGATCAGCAGCGGCGTGCACAGCAGGCCGACCACCGTGGCCAGCAGCAGCGCATGCAGCGGCGTTTTGGCATCGCCCACCGCACGGCTCACCGCAGTGGCCAGCCACAGCAGGAAGAACGCCGGTGCAGCCAGCAGCAGAACACGGGCATAGACGATGGATTCGCCGAGGATCGGCGCTGGCGTGCCAAGTGCTGCCAGCAGCTGTGGCGCGAAACCGCCGCCCACCGCCATCACCAGCACTGACAACAGCAGGACAAGTGCCACCGCACTGCCGGCCACCGCGCGAGCCTGTTGCGGCCGGCCCGCGCCCCAGGCCTGGCCGATCAGCACCATCGCACCGGTCGCCAGACCCATTACCAGGGCCAACAGCAGGAAGAAGACAGGGAAGAACGCTGCGGCGGCGGCCACCGCCTGCGTACCCAGCAGATGGCCGAGGTAGATGTTGTCCAGCGTGCCTGCGGCCAGCTGCAATGCGTTGGTCAGCAGCATCGGCAGCAGCAGGGTCAGATAGGTGCGCCAGAGGGGCGGCGCGACCGGGGGGATGGGATGTGCGGGGGTGTCCATGGGGTTCTCTGGGCAAGGCGCTGCCCTGCCCGGCGTTTCCGCCAGCAAAGCAAGCACAGGGAAAGCAGGCCGTGGCCCGCGGTCAGGTGGCGCCGCCGCTCAGCAACGGCGCGGTGGCTCAGTCGTCTGCGTGGTCCGAAGAATCATCGAAGGCCAGGCGCAGGGCGTGATTGCGCACATCCCCGGGCCAGCTGCGCAACGCCATTTCCAGGCCCGCCCGGTCGTGCGCGAACAGGACACGGATCGCTTCCTCGAAACCTGGCAGGTCTCCGGCGATCGTCTGCAGGAAGTGATAGGCACGCTCGCTGTGGCGGCGCTGCCGGTCCTTGTCCGCACCAGCACGGCTGGCCGCCTCCACCAGCCTGCGCAGCACTACCGAGGCCCCGCCGGGCTGCTCGGCCAGCCACGCCCAGTGGCGCGGCAGCAGGGTCACTTCGCGGGCGACCACGCCCAGCTTGGGGCGGCCACGGCCACGCGGCGTTGCCGGCACATCTTCGGCAGTGACGTCGGCATCCGCCTCGACGGCGGCGGTAAACGCTTCGATGACCCGCGCCAGCAGTTCTGCGTCGCTACCGCGCGTATCGAAATCACGGGTGCGGCCGGTAGCGTTGTCGAACACGAGCAGCGGACCGGCAGCGTTGCCGGCGCGCAGCTGTTTCAGCGCAAGCGCAGCCACTTCCGGTGTACCGGAAGCGACCAGGCGGTGGCCGTCGAAGCAACTGAAGGGAGGGAGTCGGGACGCAGGCATGGCAATGACATCAGAGGCGATGCCCGAATATTGCCCGGGTAATTTGTATTCGTCAATATTGCCCGGATATTAATAAGCCAGGAGAGCGTGCCAACCAAGGTTGGCACCCACCGGAAAGGTTGATCCCCACCCGAAAGGTTGATCCCCACCCGAAAGGTTGATCCCCACCCGAAAGATCGCCCCCCCACCCGATTCGCCGGGTTACAGCCGGCTGTAGGACCAGCTGACCATGCGGCCGTCCTTGTACGGCATCACGCCGTGGAACGGGCGTGGGTCGGCGTCGAACACCAGCGGCAGAAAGTTGCGGTCGCCCTCCCACATCGGCAGCGTGTCCAGCTTGTCCAGGTCCACCCACTCCAGCGTGCCTTCGTGGTTGCCACCGTGCGGGGTGCCCTCGAATCCATCGATGACGAACACGAAGCCCAGCCAGTCCTCGCCGTGCTTGCCGAAACCCGGCCAGCTGATGGTGCCGCGCAGGCGCATGCCGGTGCAGTGGATGCCGGCTTCCTCGGCGATCTCGCGGCGCATGCCAGCCGCGACGTCTTCGGTCGGTTCGATCTTGCCGCCCAGCCCGTTGTACTTGCCCAGGTGGTGGTCACCGGGGCGGATATTGCGATGGATCATCAGCACCTGGCGACGATCAGGCGACAGCACGTAGCCCAGGGTGGCGACGATCGGGGTATACGGCATGGGGCATGCATCCAGCAGCAGGTCAGCCGTGGATTATGGCCGATCAGCGCACCAGCGACAGGCGGCGTTCGGCGGGCGCGCCTGCGCCCTCGGGATCACGGCGCAGGGTGGCCACGCCGTGGCCGCGCTCGGCCAGGTATTCCAACCACTTGCCGAGGAAGGTGTTCATCCGCATGCGGTGGCTGATCAGCTCCGCCGGCGGCGGGTACAGGCCCATGGTGTCCTGCCAGCGGCGACCGACGTAGCAATGGGTGGTCTCGGCCTGGCGGGCGTCACGGTACAGGCGCACATAGGCCGACGGATCGGGCTCGCCGGTGACCGGATCGGCCAGGTCGTAGGTCAGACGCAGCTCCACCGTGTAGCGGTGGCACTCGATCACGTCCAGGCGGACATCCAGGCCGTCGCCGATCGAGGAAATGTAGCTGCCCGCCGCCAGTCCGGCCGGTTCGAACAGGCGCACCAGATGGCGGTAGTTTTCCGCGTACAGGCCCATGAGCCAGCTCAACCGGCTCAGGCGGGGAATGCGTTCGGTACGGGGCAAGGCTCGGGCCATGGGTCGATCCTACACGTTGGTGCTTCAACGTGGGGGCGGTTCGAGCCACAGCCAAGCCACCGACTGTGATCCCCCTGTAGAGCCGAGCCCATGCTCGGCTGGGCCACCGGGTTCTGGCCGAAGAGCAGCCGAGCGTGGGCTCGGCTCTACAGCGCGCAGCATCCACTGGTAGCGCCGGGCAATGCCCGGCGAACGTGGCGCGCGCCTCAATACAGCTCGCGCTGCAGCCCCAGCGTGGCCAGCACCTTGCTGGAGATCTCCTCGATCGAGGTATGGGTGGTGCTCAGGGTCGGGATCCGCTCCATCTGGAACATCACCTCGGCCGCAGCCACCTCACGCTTGCAGGTGTCCAGGTTGGCGTAGCGCGAGTTCGGGCGGCGCTCCTGGCGGATCTGCTGCAGGCGGTCCGGGTCGATGGTCAGGCCGAACAGCTTGCGCCGGTAGTTGCGCAGGCGCGGCGGCAGGCGGTCGCTTTCCAGGTCTTCGTCGGTCAGCGGGTAGTTGGCCGCGCGCACCCCGTAATGCAGGGCCAGGTAGATGCAGGTAGGCGTCTTGCCGGCGCGCGACACCGCCACCAGGATCACGTCGGCATCGTCGTAGTTCACCGCGATGCCGTCATCGTGGGTCAGGGCGAAGTTCATCGCGTTGATGCGGCGGTGGTAGGTGTCGAAATCGACCATGCCGTGGGCCTGGCCGACCCGGGCCAGGCGCGGGCTGGCCAGTTCACGCTCCAGCGGCTCGATGAACGGTGCGAACACATCCAGCATCAGCGCACCGCTGTCGGCCAGGATCAGGCTCAGGCTCTGGTCCACGCAGGAGTTCACCACGATCGGCCGGACCTGGTACCGCTCCCCCGCCGCCTGGATCCGGGCGCAGGCTTCACGCGCTTTTTCGGGGTCGTCGACAAACGACATGCGGTCGGTAATGAAGCTGAACCCGGAGAACTGGGTGAGCAGGCTATGCCCAATGGTTTCAGCGGTGATACCGGTTCCATCGGAAACGTAGAACACCGGACGGATGGTCGACATGCGCGCTTTTACCCCCTACGAAGCTTAAAAAGGCCGCCAGCACAAGCTTGTGCCGACGGTGCTCTGCCCGGCATCATATCGGCTTCTTCCTACGGACGCGGCCACTCAGCCCGCCTCGGGCGATGGCCAAACGGAGCATCGCGCTTGAACGAGAACATCCTGTGGTTGCACGAACTGCGTCTGGCCGATCTGGCCCGCGTAGGCGGCAAGAATTCGTCGCTGGGCGAGATGATCGGCAACCTGGCCGGTCTGGGCGTTTCGGTGCCGGGCGGTTATGCCACCACCGCTGAAGCCTTCAAGGACTTCATCGCGCACAACGATCTGTCCAAGCGCATCTTCGACAAGCTGGCCACGCTGGACGTCGAGGACGTCAACGCGCTGACCGCGGCCGGCAAGGAAATCCGCACCTGGGTGATCGATGCCCCGCTGCAGCCGCAGCTGGACCAGGACATCCGCACCGCCTACGCCAAGCTGAGCGCCGACAACGGCGGTGGCGACGTGGCCGTTGCCGTGCGCTCGTCGGCCACCGCCGAGGATCTGCCGGATGCGTCCTTCGCCGGCCAGCAGGAGACCTTCCTCAACGTCACCGGTGCGGACGACGTCGTGCACAAGGTCAAGGAAGTGTTCGCCTCGCTGTACAACGACCGTGCCATCGCCTACCGCGTGCACCACGGCTTCAAGCACGAGGACGTGTTCCTGTCCGCCGGCGTGCAGCTGATGGTGCGTTCGGGCGTCGGTTCCTCCGGCGTGCTGTTCACCCTGGATACCGAGTCCGGCTTCCGCGACGTGGTGTTCGTCACCTCCTCGTTCGGCCTGGGCGAAATGGTCGTGCAGGGTGCGGTGAACCCGGACGAGTACTACGTCTACAAGCCCACCCTGCAGGCCGGCAAGCCTGCGATCCTGCGCCGCTCGCTCGGCAGCAAGGCGATCCGCATGGTGTATTCGGATGTCCCCGGTGAGCGCGTGAAGATCGAGGACACCCCGGTCGAACTGCGCAACACCTTCTCGATCAGCGACGAGGACGTGCAGGAACTGTCCAAGCAGGCGCTGGTCATCGAAAAGCACTACGGCCGCCCGATGGACATCGAGTGGGCCAAGGACGGTGTCAGCGGCAAGCTGTTCATCGTGCAGGCGCGCCCGGAAACGGTGAAGTCGCGCAGCCACGCCACCCAGATCGAGCGCTTCGCGCTGACCGAAAAGGGCGGCAACGTGCTGGCCGAAGGCCGCGCCGTCGGTGCCAAGATCGGTTCGGGCGTGGCCCGCGTGGTCAAGACGCTGGACGACATGAACCGCGTGCAGCCGGGCGACGTGCTGATCGCCGACATGACCGATCCCGATTGGGAGCCGGTGATGAAGCGCGCTTCTGCCATCGTCACCAACCGTGGCGGCCGTACCTGCCACGCCGCGATCATCGCGCGCGAACTGGGCGTGCCGGCCGTGGTCGGTTCGGGCAACGCCACCAAGGTGATCGAAGATGGCCAGCTGGTCACCGTCAGCTGCGCTGAAGGCGATACCGGCTTCATCTACGAAGGCAAGCTCGGCTTCGAGCGCACCACCACCGATCTGGGCAACATGCCGCCGGCACCGCTGAAGATCATGATGAACGTGGCCAACCCGGAACGTGCCTTCGACTTCGGCCAGCTGCCGAACGCCGGCATCGGCCTGGCCCGCCTGGAAATGATCATCGCCAGCCACATCGGCATCCACCCGAACGCGCTGCTGGAATACGACCGTCAGGATGCGGCGACCAAGAAGAAGATCGACGAGAAGATCGCCGGTTATTCCGATCCGGTCGGCTTCTATGTGGACCGCCTGGCTGAAGGCATCGCCACCCTCACCGCCTCGGTTGCACCGAACGCCGTGATCGTGCGCCTGTCGGACTTCAAGTCCAACGAATACGCCAACCTGATCGGCGGCAGCAACTACGAGCCGCACGAAGAGAACCCGATGATCGGCTTCCGCGGCGCCAGCCGTTACGTCGACCCGAGCTTCTCGGCCGCCTTCGCGCTGGAATGCAAGGCCGTGCTGCGCGTGCGCAACGAAATGGGCCTGGACAACCTGTGGGTCATGATTCCGTTCGTGCGCACCCTGGAAGAAGGCCGCAAGGTCATCGAGGTGCTGGAACAGAACGGCCTGAAGCAGGGCGAGAACGGCCTGAAGATCATCATGATGTGCGAAGTGCCGTCCAACGCACTGCTGGCTGATGAGTTCCTGGAAATCTTCGACGGCTTCTCGATCGGCTCCAACGACCTGACCCAGCTGAGCCTGGGCCTGGACCGCGACTCGTCGATCGTCGCGCACCTGTTCGACGAACGTAACCCGGCGGTGAAGAAGCTGCTGTCGATGGCGATCAAGTCGGCACGTGCCAAGGGCAAGTACGTCGGCATCTGCGGCCAGGGCCCGTCCGATCATCCGGATCTGGCCGAATGGCTGATGCAGGAAGGCATCGAGTCGGTGTCGCTGAACCCGGATACCGTGGTCGATACCTGGCTGCGCCTGGCCAAGCTGAAGGCCAACGGTTGATGCCGTGAAGGCCGCAGGCTGACGTCGTGTTCATCGGCGTCAGCCGATACTGCTGATGCACGCAAGCCCCGCCTCTGCGGGGCTTGCTGTTTCTGGCGTCCACGTACGCCCTGCCCCGCGCAGACTCCACTTCGCAGCACAGGACTCCCGCATGATCGCCGCAGCAGCACCCGCGCCCGCCACAACGCCCTGGCTCCACACCCTCGACTGGCAACATCTGCTGGAAACCTATGGCGTGCCACTGTTGGCGGCGATCATTGTGTTCCTGGTAGGCATGTGGGCAGCGCGACGCCTGTCAAACGCGATGCCGCGCGCCACAGCGCGCATGGGCGTGGACCCGATGCTGGGCAGCTTCCTGCGCAATGTGGTCTACGCCACCGCTCTGGTAATCGTGGCATTGCTGGCCATCGATACGCTGGGCGTGAAGATCACCCCGCTGCTGGCCGTGCTCGGCACCGCCGGCCTCGCGGTTGGCCTGGCCCTGAAGGATTCACTGTCCAACATCGCCTCGGGCGTGATGCTGGTGACGCTGCGACCGTTCCGCGTGGGCGATGTGGTGACCGTGGCCGGACAGACCGGCACGGTGCGCGAAGTACGCATCTTCCAGACCGTCATCACCGGCGCCGACAACCAGCACACCACCATTCCGAACACGCTGATCACCGCCGCGCCGATCATCAACCTGACCGCCGAACCGACGCGCCGCGTCGAACTGGTGATCGGCATCGGCTACGAGGACAACATCCAGCTGGCACGTGATACCGCGCTGGCACTGATGAAGGCCGACCCGCGCGTGCTGCAGACGCCAGCACCGGACGTGGTGGTGTATGAGCTGGGTGCGCATGCGATCAACCTGGGCATCCGCTGCTACGTGAAGTCGGCCGACTGGTTCGGCACCAAGGTCACGCTGCTGGAACAGCTGAAGCTGGGCTATGACAAGGCCGGCATCAACATCCCGTACCCGCAGCAGGACATGCACCTGTACCTGCATGGCAAGGATGGTGGCGTCATAGAGGCTGATGCGCTGGTGCGCGACAAGCCCTGATCCCAGACAGAAATGCCGGCCAGCGGCCGGCACTACCCTGCCCCGCGCACCCTGGTAGTGCCGGCCGATGGCCGGCACCCACCCCATCTCCATACACCGGTAGTGCCGGCCGCTGGCCGGCAGCCTCCAGAATCAGGCAGCGACGCTCTCTTCCAGCGTCGGGTAATCGGTGAAGCCGACCGCACCACCGCCAAAGAACGTCGCACGGTCCGGCGGATTCAGATCCGCACCCAGGCGCAGGCGCTCCGGCAGGTCCGGGTTGGCGATGAAGGGGCGACCGAAGCCGATCAGGTCGGCCCAGCCTTCCGCCAATGCCTGCTCGGCGCGCTCGGCGGTGTACTTGCCGGCGTAGATCAGCGTGCCCGGGTAGATCATGCGCAGCGCCTGCTTGAAGGCCACCGGCATCGGCGGTGCATCATCCCAGTCGGCCTCTGCAATGTGCAGGTAGCCCACGCCCATCTCACCGAGCAGGTGTGCGGCAGCCAGATAGGTCGCCTGCGGCGTATCGTCCACCGCCCCCTGCAGCGTGGTCAGCGGCGCCAGGCGCACGCCCACGCGATCACCGCCGGCTACTGCCACTACCGCCTGCACCACCTCTCGCAGGAAGCGCAGCCGGTTCTGCAACGCGCCGCCATAGCCGTCGGTGCGCCGGTTGGCCTGCGAGTCGATGAACTGGTTGATCAGGTAGCCATTGGCCCCGTGCAGCTCGACGCCATCGAAGCCCGCCTCCAGCGCGTTGCGCGCGGCCTGCGCATAATCGGCGACGATGCCCGGAATCTCGTCTTCGGCCAGCGCGCGCGGCATCGAGTGCTGGATCATCTCCCCCACGCCCGCCTCCGGACCGGCACCGGTCGGATCGACGAACACCTTCACGCCTTCAGCCAGCAGGGCCGACGACGATACCGGTGCGCCACCGTCCGGCTGCAGCGCCACGTGTGAAACGCGGCCCACGTGCCACAGCTGGGCGTAGATGCGGCCGCCGGCGGCGTGCACCGCATCGGTCACCTGGCGCCAGCCCTGCATCTGTTCGGCGCTGTGGATGCCCGGGGTCCAGGCATAGCCCTGGCCCTGCTGGCTGATCTGGGTGCCTTCGCTGACGATCAGGCCGGCACCGGCGCGCTGCGCGTAGTAGGCGGCCATTTCCGCGGTGGCGACGTTGCCGTCGGCGGCGCGCGAGCGTGTCATCGGCGGCATCACGATGCGGTTGGGGAGCGTCAGCGCGCCCAGGCGGTGGGAGGTGAACAACATGGCGGACATCTCTTGCGGGGGGAGTGCCAGCAAGAATGGGGACCGCCTGCGAAAGGCAACAGGCGTGTTGTGGCAAAACAGTTGTGCCCGGCAGGCAAGGATGGCCATGCATGAAGGCTCATCCACGCACGGCGTGGATCTACTCCAGGCTGGGCTCGATCCTGATCGCGCCATGCGCCACCCGGTCATAGCAGGTGCGCACCACGTCTTCCCCGTACTTCAGCTCCAGTCGGCGCACGATGAAGTGGCCACGCGCCATGTCCTGGTAGTAGTCGGTGAACATGGTATTCAGTGTTGCACCGGCGGCGGCACCGACAATCGGCACCGCCTGCGCAGCGAATTTCTCGGTGACGACCACGCCGAAGCGCGCCGCCACCTTCTCCACCATCTTCGCCAGCAGCTTGCCGGCCTCCTTCGGTGCCACGCCCAGGGTCAGGTCGCGGCCGGTCACCACGCGCCCGGCCAGCTCGGCCGACAGGTGGCGCATCACGTCGGTGGTGAAGCCGCGGGCCAGGTAATAGCCGGTCTCGCTGGCGTCATCGCGCGGCGAGTTGCCGCCCAGCGCGAACACCTCCAGGCAGGCCTGCCGGGTGCTGAACTCGGACAGGTCGAAGCCTTCGCTGCGGGCCACGTCGGCCACCGCACGCATCATGATGGTGGTCGACACCGGCAGCTCGATGAACAGCGCGGCAAAGCCAAAGGCGCCGCCCACCGCACCGGAGGTCGCTGCGGCCAGCTTGTGCCAGCGGGTGGATGCGCCCTTGCCGGGGGTGTTGTCCATGCTCCACAGCGCCGCCTGCGCCGACTTGGACAGCGCCGCCTGCACCGCACCGTGGATGCGGTTGGAGACCGAGCTGGGCAGCGCCTTCACCGCGAACTCCAGCGGCGTGCCGACCAGATTGGCCATGCGCGCGGTCAGGGTTGGCGCTTCCAGCAGGGCCACCGCCCGCTGCAGGTCGGACCAGTCGCGGGCGTCGTGGGCAATATCGCGGGGAAGCAGGATGGGCTCGTTCATGGCGCCGATCTTAGCGCCAGGGAGTTGAACGGAGGGTGGTGCCGGCCGCTGGCCGGCAACCCGATACACCTCACGAAAGCCGCCGAATTGCCGGCCAGCGGCCGGCACTACCAAGTCGCGTGTCACCCGGTAGCGCCGGGCCAAGCCCGGCGTCGTTGTTCAGGTCGTGGGCAAGCCCGACAGCGCGCCCATGAACTGGCGATAGTGGCGCAGCTCGGCGATCGAATCGTGCACGTCACTCAACGCGGTGTGGTTGCTGTTCTTGCCGACGCCAGCGGCCACGGTCGGCGCCCAGCGCTTTGCCAGTTCCTTCACCGTGGACACGTCCAGGTTGCGGTAGTGGAAGTACTTCTCCAGGCGCGGCATCTGGCGGTGCAGGAAGCGGCGGTCCTGGCAGATCGAGTTGCCACACATCGGCGAGAGGCCCGACGGGATCCACTGCGCCAGGAAGTTCACCGTCTGCGCCTCGGCCTGGCCGAGGGTGGTGGTGCTGTCCACCACGCGCTGCCACAGGCCCGAACGACGATGCTGGTTGCGATTCCACTCGTCCATCGCCTCCAGCGTTTCCAGCGGATGATGGATGGCGAATTCCGGACCTTCGGCCAGCACGTTGAGCTGGGCGTCGGTGACCACGGTGGCGATCTCGATGATCGAATCGTTGTCGGTGTCCAACCCGGTCATTTCCAGGTCGATCCAGATCAGTCGTTCGTTGGCCGCGCCGGTGTCCGCCATTGTGTCGCCTCGTTGCTGGGCAGGCGCGCGGCCTACCGGTGAAGGAAAGAGGCGCCCATCATACCCGTTCGCCCCTCAGCCCTCGCCGACGTGGTCTTCCAGCAGCAGCGGCGGCTTGCCGCGCTTGGCACGGAAGTAATTGGTCAGGCGCGTGCTCGCTTCCTTGGCCAGCACCCCGCCGTGGATCTCGACCCGGTGGTTGTGGCGGGCATCGCCGAGCAGGTCGAACACACTGCCGCAGGCACCGGTCTTTGGATCACTGGCGCCGTAGACCAGGCGCGATACCCGTGCATGCACGACCGCCATCGCGCACATCGCGCACGGCTCGAGGGTCACGTACAGGGTGCTGCCCAGCAGGCGATGGTTGGCCAGCAGCTTCCCCCCTGCCCGCATGGCCACGATCTCGGCATGCGCGCTGGGATCGTGCGAGGCGATATTGAGGTTCCAGCCCTCGCCCAGCAGCTGGCCATCGGCGCTTACCAGCACCGCACCAACCGGGATCTCATCGAACTCACGCTGTGCGCGCTCGGCCAAGGCCAGTGCATGGCGCATCCAGTGTTCATCAGCGTCGTGCACCGGTACACCCAGGACATCGGTCATGGCGGTTCTCGCTTTTCACCTGGGCCAGGATGGCCGCCGGGGCCGCATTGTACGCCCGGGGCCGTGCAGGCGCCGCTAACGTGCGTCGAAACGCTCGCGGGCCGCGTCGAGCGCCGGGAAGTTGTGCTCGGCCCAGCGGTCCAGAGCGGACAGCGTCTCGACCAGGCCGCGCGCGACCTCGGTCAGGTGGTACTCCACATGCAAGGGTTTGCTACCCAGTTCGCACCGCTCGACCAGGCCATTGCGCTCCAGCTGCCGCAGGGTCTGGGTCAACACCTTCTGCGAGATGCCTTCGATCTTCCGCAGCAGCGCACCGTTGCGTTGCGGGCCCTGCGCCAACGCCGGCAACAGCAGCATCACCCACTTGCCGGAGATCAGCGCCAGCGCATCGCGCGCCGAGCAATCGGCGGCATAGACATTTCCGGGGAACGCCATGGTTACCTCAAGGTGCGTAATTGCCGGGGCATACCGGCACCGCGAGGATGGTCGCACACTCCTCGAACACCTCGTCCCATGCGCGCGCTGATCCTGCTTGCCCACCCCGAACCCCGCTCCTTCAATGCCCACCTGGCCGTGCAGGCGGCCGAGCAGCTGCGACACGACCACCTGCAGGTGGACGTGGTCGACCTGTATGCAGAAGCCTTCGATCCGCTGGAAGCGGCCTGGCACCATCCACGGCGCCTGCGACCGGACCGCTTCGATGCCCAGCGCGAACAACGCTACAACGCCGAACAGGATCAGCTGCCCGCCGATGTGCAGCGTCACCTGCGACTGCTGCGGGCTGCGGACCTGGTGATTCTGCAGTTCCCGCTGTGGTGGTTCGCGGCGCCGGCCATCCTCAAGGGCTGGCTGGACCGCGTGCTGGTCTACGGGCCGATGTACACCAGCCGGCAGCGTCACGAACATGGCGTGATGCAGGGCAACCGTGCGTTGCTGAGCGTGACAACCGGTTCGTCGGCGCGGGCCTGCGCGGTCGATGGCCGCGAAGGCGATACCCGGCTGTTGCTGTGGCCGTTGATGTACAGCCTGCGCTACGTCGGCTTCGAGGTGATGGAGCCGCATGTGGTGCATGGCGTACGTTCCGGGCTGGCACCGGAGCGCGTGCAGGCACACGACGAGGCACTGGCCGCAGCAACCCACTACTACCGCGAACGCCTGGCGCAATGGCCGCAGTGGCCCACCGTGCCCTTCAACGACAGCGGCGATTTCGAGGATGGTGTGGTACTGCGCGCGGAAGCGACTGCCTACAGTCCCTTCATCCGCCATCGCAACGCGGGATGAATCCGCACCTGCAGGCACGGCCGGAAAGCTTCATACTGCGCATTCCTGTCAAGCACCTTGGTGAACATATGACCACCCTCCGTCCCTCGCGCGCCGACGACGGCGCCGCCCTTGTCGACCTCTGGCGCCGCGCCGTCGACGCCACCCATGACTTCCTCAGCGCGGAAGATCGCCAGGCGATCGATGCCGAAGTCGCCGGTTTCCTGCCGCAGGCACCGATGACCGTGGCCGTCGACGCTCAGGACCGCCCCCTCGGTTTCATGCTGATCGACGGCACGCACATGGAAGCGCTGTTCATCGATCCGGACGTACGTGGCACCGGCATCGGCCGGCAACTGCTGCAGCACGCACTGGCCCAGCATCCGCAGCTGAGCACTGACGTCAACGAACAGAACGCACAGGCCGTCGGCTTCTACCTGCGCATGGGCTTCGTCGAAAGCGGCCGCTCACCACTCGATTCGCAAGGCCGTCCGTATCCGCTGATCCACCTTCGGCACAACGGCTGACATCCGTCGGCAGCAGCCACGTGCTAGCGTGGCTGCTTTCGACCAAGGAATGCTGCATGGATGGTGCAAAAGCCCTGCTGACCCTGTTTGCGCTGGGCATCAGCCTGGTCTGGATCCTGGTGCCGTTCGCCATCTTCGCCGTGCGCAACCTGCTGCGTGAGGCACTGGTCGAGCAGCGCCGTACCAATGAACTGCTTGAGCACATCGGCGGTTACCGCATTCCGAAGCCGCAACCCGAACCGACCGTCTGGCGCGCGCCCTGAGCAGAAACGTGCCAGGCCCGGATCAGGCCGTCGCCTCGAAGGCCGGTGAGTACTGCACCTCGCCCTGTGCCAACGGAGGCTGCAGGCAAAGTGCCTGGAAGTACTCCGGCGGCACACCCCGCAGCACCAGGCCCGGCTCGGCACGGAAGCCGAAGCGACCGTAATAGGCCGGCTCACCCAGCAATACACAGCCATGTGCACCCTGCTGACGCAGTGCTTCGAGTGCGGCATGCATCAGGGCCGCACCGATGCCCTGCCCCTGCCACGCGGGCAATACCGAAATCGGGCCCAGGCCAAACCAGCCCGTGCTGCCATCGCTGATCGTCACCGGCGACAGTGCAATGTGTCCGACCACCTGGCGCTGAGCTTCGGCGACAAGCGAAATGCTCAGTTCCCCACGCGAACGCAACGCATCGACGATGAACTGCTCGGTGTGGCTGCTGTGCGGGGCCTCGCGGAACGCGGCCTCGGTGAGCGCATGGAGGGTGGCGTGATCATCAATGGCTTCGGCACGGATCGCGTAGTTCATTGCGTAATGTTCGCTTGCGTGAGAGCTGCGTGAATTAGTGATTTCTGTCACAAATTTATGGAGAAATGCCGAACGCGAAGCGTAATCGCTCCGCGAACCTCGAATCGCCTGTGCCGCAATCGATTCGGCGACGCCGCCGAACGCTGAGTGCGTCAAAATTCCGTCACCCACGCCTTGCCGCAGCTGGCGCCAGGTTTCCAGAACACTCCATAATCGATAAACCTGTCACCAGGGAAGGATATATGGACACGGACGCACGATGCAGGATGCCGCCATGGATGTAGCCATGCCGACACGCAAGGGACGCCATCTGGTACCGATGGGCCTCTTGCTGGCGCTGACGGCCTGCTCGCCTTACGCGGACGCAGAGCGTGACGTTGCCGCAGGTGGACGCGGCCTGGCCAAGCTCAACCCGTCACCGCAGCAGGGCTACGAGCTGGTACTGACCCTGAAGGATGCCCCCGGTCCCTTCGCGGTGGTCGAGGGAGTTGCCCAGTACGACGTCAGCAACCACAGGGACTGCGGCCGGGTCCTGTGGGCGACCGGTACCGCCAGCCGTATCACCAGCCAGGAGTTGGTGGAACTACACAAGGTCGACGAGAACGAATACCGCGGTACGTTCTACCTCGACCGCATGCAGGACGAGGATTACTACGGGCGTGGCGTCTGCCATTGGACGCTGACGGGTGTCGGTGCGATGTTGCGCGCTACGACCGGCGAGGCGGATACGCGATTCCTTACGTTCGCCGACAAGGAGCGCATGGAGAGCGACTCACCTCTTACGCTTTATTACCCAAACCTTATCTATCCGCGCGCCGACACTGTCGCCAACTTTGGCGCCAGTGGCGAGGAAGATCCGTCGGGGTACAGCGAAGATCTGCGCGACGCGCTGTTCTCAACCACCACCACTGTGCAGAAGCTCGTGCCATGAGCTGCCAGTTCAACAACCCCTACCCCCAAGGAGGCCGACATTGCGCCACAAGATGATTCCGTGCCTTGCTCTGCTTCTATTGACCGCCTGCAACCCGGAGACCGCCATGAACCAGGAACGTGCCGCTGCTGAAGCCGATGTCGCCCAGGGTGGGCGCGGCCTCGCCAAGCTCAACCCCAACCCGCGCAAGGCCTATGAACTGGTCCTGCGCCTGAAGGACGCCCCCGGTGATTTCGCGGTCGTCGAGGGCGTCGCCCAGTACGATGTCAGCAACGAAGACCAGTGCGGCCACATCGAACCGGCCACCGGCACCGCCGCACGCATCACCAGCCAGGAGCCGGTGCAGCTGCGCAAGATTACCGACGGCGAGTATCGCGGCACCGTCTATCTCGACCGCATGCTGGATGAGGACTACTACGGCCGCGGCGTCTGCCGGTGGCAGTTCAGCGGTGCCGGCGCGATGTTGAAGGCCACCGGCGCCGAAGGCGAGACCCGCTTCCTGACCTTCGTCGACGCCAAGCCGCTGACCGAAGGCAGCGCGCACACCCTCTACTATCCGGACGCGGCCTATCCGCGCGCGCCGCTTGCAGCCGACTATCCGGCCACCGGCAAGTCCAACCCTGCCGACTACGTCGCCGAGCTGCAGGGCAAGCTGTTCACCATGAGCCTCAGCGCCAGCGAGGTCACCCCATGACCATCACCAGCCAGGACTATGCCGCGCTGTCCGATGACGCCTACAAGGATCGCGCGGTCGGCCGGCGCGCGCCGGGCCAGGAAGAGAAAGTCATCCTCAACGGGCACGAGTACAAGGTACTGCAGCACGTCGACAACCGGCTCAACGGCTATCAGGGCACCATATACCAGCGCACCGATACCAACGAGATCGTCGTCGCCCACCGCGGCACCGAGCAGATCGCCCGTGATGCGATCCTCACCGACGGAGGCATGGTGGTTGCCCGCACCAATGTGCAGGCCCCCGATGCCATCGCTCTGACCAAGAGCGCGCTGGACTACGCGAAGCAGGAAGCTGCATTTGGAGGCCGCGCGCCCCAGGTCACCGTCACCGGTCATTCCCTCGGCGGCGCCCTCGCCCAGATCACCTCGCACCACTTCAACGTCAAGGGCGAGACATTCAATGCCTACGGCGCGGTCAGCCTCAGCTACCGCATCCCGGAAGGCGGAAACACCATGATCAACCACGTCATGGCGTCCGATCCGGTCAGCGCTGCCTCGCCGCACTTCGGTCAGGTCCGCATCTATGCCAAGCCCGACGAGATCAAGACGCTCGCGGCAAACGGCTTCAGCAATCACGCCCTGCGTGATCTGATTCCGGACCGGCCGATCATTGCGGCGACCAGCTCGTTCGGCGCGCACAAACTGGGCAACTTCCTCGACGAAGGCTCGGTGCTGAAACATCCAGAAACCCAGAAGCTGGCGAAAGACAACGCCAAGATGATCGAGGAGTACCGCGATGACGTCGAGTCACTGCGCCGTGGCGTCACCCGCGCGGCACGCGGTATCCCGGGCGGCGCCATCGATCTGTACGACCACATCCGTGGCCCGCTGCAACCCGGTGAGCCGGCCCGTCGCGAGGCGGAGAAGAACGGCCATCACACCAGCATGCTGCGCATGGACGATGCCAACCACCTGGGCAACCCGCTGTTCAACGATGCGATCCGTGGCGTGCATGCGCAGGACGTTCGCGTCGGCCGCGTGCCGGATGTGATGAGTACGCAGTTGGCCGGTAGCCTGGCGGCGGAGATGCACGCGGCAGGTGGCAAGCGCATCGACGAAGTGGTGATGAATGCCGATGCCTCGCGCAGCTTCGCGGTGCAGGGCCAGGGCGGCGACCCCGCTCACCTTCGCGTGTCGGTGGATACGGCGGTGGCGATGAACACACCGCTGGAACAGAGCAGCCAGCGCATCGACCAGCAGGCCACGGGGCAGCGCCTTGCACTGGAGCGCGACCAGCAGCTGGAACAGCAGCAGAACCAGACCCGCAGCATGCAGGCCTGATGGCCAGCGCGGGAGCCGGTCATTCCGGCTCCCGCTTTACTTCAGCATCGCGCCTCAGGGGCTGGTGGCCGCGACCGGCGCGGACGTACTGGCGGTCACAAACAGATCCGGGCCAGAATCCGGGAAGCCGCCACAGGCCCGATCCCCCGGCGCCACCGGGTCACAGGGCCACTGGCTGCGCGAAACCTTCTCGCGCAGCTCGAAGCGATCCCCGGTCCAGACCACGAAGGCCAGGTGCTCGCGGTTCCAGTCACTGTAGGCACGCGGACCGCCCTTCTGCGCCGACTCCGGGTACTGCACGAACCATCGCATGGCCGGGCCGTACTGCAGCTTGCTGTGGTCCAGTGTGATCCGGCCTTCGCGGGCCAGCTGGCGTGCGCGATCGGCTTCCGTCAACGGCGGCATGGCCGGCATGGCCTCGGCCGTTACATCCCGCGGTGCGGCATCGCCGCGGACCTGATACACACGCTGGGCCACATAGGCCTCGCGGCAATCCCCCGCTGGCACGCGGACCGGCTCCGCGCCGTACTCATCACGGTTGGCGACCTGATCGCTGCAGGTGAACGGCGCTGACACCAGATAGAACGTGCTGCCGACGTCGCGCCCTTCCAGCGAGCGCACCCAGATGTCGCCCATCCGCACGATGAAGTCCGGGCGCTGGCCATAGCCCGGCACCGCCTTGAACCACGTCTTCTGCCGCACCTCACGCTCGCGCCAGCTGCGCGGCAGGTGGATGTCCTGCTGGGGCAGCGCGACCAGCAGCGCGGCCAGATGCGCCGGCATCGTGCCCTGGCAGGCGCCGATCAGCAGCTCGCCCTGGGCCGCCAGTCGCCCGGCCAGATCCACCGGACAACGGGCACCGAGCGCACGCTCGGTCGCCTGCTCGGGCGGCAACGGCACGATGGCCAATGCGGGCGGTGCCGGTGCCATCGCCGGAACGGTTGGCTCGACGGCGGCAGGCGGTGCAGCCACAGGCGCCGCCACTGAGGGCACAACGGGCACGGGCGCCGGTTCCGCAGACGGCATCGCCTGCGCGTCCACCCCAGGTGCCGCAGGAGGTGTCACGGCAACTGGTACTTCGGGAGCCGGCGCAGCGACAACGGCATGCGCCGCCGTGGGTGCTGCAGCGGGCGCCGCCCCTGCAGGCGGGGCAACGGGCGCCCCGGCAGCAAGGGGCGCCTCCCCGACGGGTACCGCTGCCTCCTGAGCCTGTGCCGACGCTGCGGCTAGTCCAAGTGACAGCAGCCAGAGCGGCGGCAGACGGCGCGCGGATGCATTGCAGCGGGCAGCCGCGTGCCGGGCCTTCAAGGGAACGATTCGCATGTAGTGTCCTTACGTTGGGTTTCCATGTCGGCGCCACAGGGCGCCACGCGTCGTACGTAAAGCACCGGCTGGGCCCCCTGCCCGCCGGCATCAGGTGTTACATGGATCGAGAACGCTGCTCCTGTTCGCGGGCGAGTGCGGCCGCCGGGTCCTGTTGCGCAACACTGGCCGCCAACTGCTGGCTGCTCTGTGCCAGTGGCTGCTGTGCGGCCTGCTCCCGGTCTACGGACGCACGCAGCATGGCCGGATCACCCAACGCGCCCTGCACCGCAAACAGCGTGCGGCCGTCGTTGCCGGCCAGCAGATGATCAATGCGCGACAGCCCCGCCTTCTGCGCGCCCAACGCCAACGCACCAGCGGCATTGTCGAGATCCTGTGCATTGCGCAGCCCACTCTGCGGTCCCAGCTGCTGCAGGTGCCGGCGCGCATCCTCGAACAACGCATTGCCGGGCTCACCGGCATGCGACATGTCGCGTGCAACGGTCTGCGCCCGCGCACCGACTTCACCTCGATCCAATCGCGCCATCACGTCCGGCGTCAACTTCTGTTGCCAGACCTCGAAGCGTTGCCGGCGTGCCTCGATGCCATTGAGCGCGCCATTGAGCGCATGCGTTGCTTCGCGCACATCCTCGCGCGCCGCCTCCGGCACCCGCGTCTGCCACTGCCAGACGGCAATACGGCCTGCGTGCTCGGGCTGCGCGGCCAGCTCCGGCTGATTCACCAGGTCCAGATCCAGCGCCTTGCCGGCACGCTCGTAATTTTCCTTGCCGACGAGCGGCAGATAGCCGCGGCCGTGGTACTTCAGCGCGTCACCAGGCGCGTCGTTGCCCATGCGCCCGCCGTACATCAGCTCGGCCAGGTTTTCCGGGCGGCCACGCAGCGCTTCCTGGCGGGCGCTCTCCAGCACAGCGTTGCCATTGCGCCACGCAGCCTCCACCGGGATCTGCGAGATTCCCCGGGTGAAGTTGAAACTCTCGTTGAGCCGGCTCAAGCCGCGCGACTCGTGCCCTGCCTGGGCCATGAAATTGGCCAGTTCAAGCGGGGAGTCGATGCCGGCTTTGGTCGCCTGCCGCAACAGCTGCGACTCTCTATCGGTCGACACAGTGCAACTCCTGAATCTTCATCAGCGCGGATTCCCTTCCGCCGGTTGGAGCTTGGCTCATGGAAGCGACACCTCGGCGACACTGGACGGGTCGAAGTCCTCGAACCGCACCCTGCCCAGTTCCGCCACCGAGTAATCCCGGATGTTGGTCGCTTCGGTCTCGATATCCACGACCTTGCGTCTCACCCCGTCCACCCAGCAGGCCTTGTCCGCGGGCGCATAGCGGAACCGGTAGGTGCTGCTCCAGCGCTCGCGGCTACCGCCGTTGGTGATCACGCTGAAGGTGCCTTCCTCGACCATTGCATACGCAAAAGGGTCGCCGGCCAGGCCACCCCGGGTGGAACACGGCACCAGCTTGTCGTTGCGCGCAGCCAGCTGCCAACGCCCGCGCCCGTCAGCGCGCAGCAACAGCAGCACCCGGTTTGGTCCGTGCTGACCGGGCACCAGCCCTTCCGGCGTCGGCTGGTCGATGACCAGCAATTGATACTCGATGCCATCGCCGTTGAGCTCGCCCCTGACAGCTTCCAGCAGGTTCGCACCGGACGGAACGAATGCCAGGGCATCGTCCATGTGTGCGCCAACCCTGTCGTCCATCCCCTCCCACTCCTTCAATGTGGTCATGCCGATGCCCGCCTCCCTGCCCAGCCGGAACGCGGCGTTCCGGCTTATCCGCGCCTGCGCGGGCAGGGATCATAGCCTTGCGTACGGCAAGGCCGTGATGATGGCGAGCGTCACCCGCTGCAGGGGCTGACAGCGTCCTCATTGGACGGAAGAACTCCTGCATTCGGCAGCACTGGCGCGTCATTTTCATGACGCGCGGGGAGCTTACCGCGAGGCGTTCTGCCGCGTCGAAGGGCAAGGAAATCGAAAAGCGGAATTGATCACAGAAAACGGGGCTTAGCGTGAATGGCGCCTTACCTGATGAACAGATCCGCTGTGCAGGCCGTTCTGGCAATCCCGCATTGACCCTGCGGCAGCTGCTTCCATGCCGCCTTCGCGCTGCATTGCTGCATCGCGACAACGACCGCTCCCTGTTCGGACATGGCGGTGGCGACGCTGGTGGTTTCCGTGCCCAGACCCGCGTGGGCGACCGCCACGCATTGCGCCTGGAACAGGGTCGCCAACGTACATTCGCCTTTCCCGAACTCCTTGCACTCCTTCATGGATGCACGCTTTGCCTTGCCCCGCGAGCGCATCGAGTTGCTGATGAAGGTATCGCCGCGGGCATCCATCGCCACGCCGCGCACGGTCTGCGCCCAGTTGGGGCGATTGTTGTACGGGGATCCTGAGCTGCTCACCGGAATGGGCGCACAGCCCTGTACACCCTGGCCACCGATGGGATACATGCCCTGCGGGCAGTTGCCTTCGGCAAGCGCAGTGAACGGCAGCAGGCCTGCAATCAGCAGACACGGAAGAAAAGCGAGGTGGATCCGTTTCATCGGGAGACTCATTCCTTTGCTGCCCATTGTGGGAGGTGGGACGGCCTGAGCAGACGATCGCTGCCCAAACTTGCCTCCCGGATTGGGAGGGCTCCGCAGAGCAGACAAGGCCCAGGCTGGCCGGGCACCTGATCATTGGAGAACTCTGCGATTCCAACCGGAGTGCTCGGCAAGCACCATGGTCGCGTAGCCACGCTGAACGCTCAAGGTCAATCGCGTCAGACTGTGCATCAGCGCAGGCTCGATCGGAGTACAGCACCCCAGCACAACACATTACTGCCGATCAAATAGACGCCCTTCGCACGAATATCACCTTCACATCAGCATCTCCAAGCTTGCCTTTGCCTTGGGGAATCAACACGCTCCGGGCACTGGCAGTCAGGGCTCTTTCGCTAGAACGCCTCATAGACCGGTTCAGAACACGCTGAGTAGGCAACTTTGCATTGCGTTCCAGTCGGATCCACGCAGATCTTTTGTGCCTGCACAATGGCTTCCTTCAAGTCTTGACCGCTCGCAACGCCACCACGCGCCCCATTGCCTTGGCTCTGAGGAACTACCCAAGCGGCACACTGGTTTCGGTACGCGATGAGTATTCGGCAATCGCGAGCAGCGTGCATGCCGCATCCCTCGAGAGCGACACGCTCCGCATCCTCTTTCGTCGCCCTCCCTGTCGCCACGCCTGCTTCGTTCGTACTGGGCGAGGAAGCAATGGCACCCCACGTCTTATGCCACTGGCCAGCGGGTTCCGCCCCACGGGCGCTCCCCCCCGCTCCAGGGATGGGGGCACACCCACCCCTTGATCGCCGATGGGATACTGGCCGGCCGGGCATCGGCCCTCGGCATTGGCGTTATTGGCAACGAGGAGTGCAGCAAACAGCAGCGCCAGAATCACGAGCGCCGGATTACCGCGTAAAGGTTTGAAATCGGCCATTGTCTTGAATTTCCATGACGTCACAACCGATCAGTCTTGCTGGAAGGACGGTTTGGTACAGTCAGAATGGAAAACGGAGCAAGCCTGACTTCCCAAATCCTTGCAGTTCTTGGCTGCCCCCTCCTGCGCCTGTTCTTTCGTCGCCCCGGTGTTGAATCTCATGCCACTGTCCGGTCATGCAGCCCGGACAACCGCATAGCATTGGTTGTAGTAGGTAAAAACGACTGTGCAGTCGATAGCTCCGCCCTGCCGGCATCGTTCGACGGCTTGGCGCTCTGCCGAAGCCTTGGCCTGATGCCCAGTAGCAGAACCTGCATCTCCTCCAGGCGAGCTGGCGACAGCACCCCATGTCTTGACCCAGTACCCGGGATTCTCCTGCGGGGCGCTCTGAGCCGCGCCGGGTATGGGTGCGCAGCCACCAACGCCTTGGTCGCCAATCGGGTACTGGCCCCCAGGGCAACGACCTTCGGCATTGGCATTTTCAGTAACGACCAGCACGGCAAACGCCAGCGTCAAAAACCCAAGAAATGTTACCCAAATGCTTGAATCCGGCCATTGCCAAGACTTTTGGGACATCACTGTTGATCACTCGGCGGTCTGATGCTCCGCACCCGTCATCTTCCTTGAAGCCTTCCGCAGTGCTTCAAGCGACATCCAAAGAACGGGAGGCAATATGATTCGCCACATCAGCCCTCCTGAAAGAAGGGCTTGGTGCAGTCCGAGTGGACGAACGTGCACTCCTGGCTTCCCGAATTCCGACAATCCTGCGTCGCCCTTTCCAGCGCCTGTTCCTTGGTAGCACCCGCGTTGAACATCGTTCCATTGTCCGGCCGGCCGGTTCTGATGGACGCATAGCACTGGTTGTAATAGGTGTACAGAACCTTGCAATCAGTTGCTCCCCAGTGACCGCAGCGCTCGATCGCCTGTCGCTCGGCCGAGGCCTTGGCCTGATGGCCAGTCGATGCACCCGCATCGCCATTCATGGATCCCGCAACGGCTCCCCACGTCTTAACCCAGTGCCCGGGATTCTCATCAGGCGCGCTCCGGCCTGCCCCAGGGATGGGAGCACAGCCGCCCACTCCCTGATCGCCGATCGGATACTGGCCCGGCGGGCAGCGGCCTTCTGCTAACGCAGAATTGATGTATGCAGAACCCATAAACACGAAAGACAAGCAAAGATATTTCAGAAAACCGTTGGCGCTCATCGTCAGTCCAGCCTCTAATTTCCTTGATTGGCGTTCGCCGCGCCACGTTGACCAGGTGTGGTTCCTCCCGCCCCGCCCGTGCCGTCAAACACTCGGCCCAGACTGTTCTGAGGATTTGCTGCATTGTGGCCCGACGCGGCCTCCGGAGCCGCCGGCGGCGGAGCCGACATGCCCGGCGGACGACCATCAGCACTTGGCGAGGCACTGGCGCCACCACCTATCTGCGAATATGCCATGAAGGTGCCCAAGGTACCCTGGAAGAACATCGCTGCCATTGGGGGTGTAGTCAGGATCAACGCGGTGAGGATCAGGCCCATGCCTCCCTGCTGCATTGCCTGGCTGGTCATGCCGTCGGACATGCTTTCCTTGAGGATGAACTCCTGCACCAGCGCCGTGGTCCAGAAGGTGGCCGCTACACGTACCACCATGTCCAGCGCGATGGAGACCATCGCTGCAAGTACGGCCATCGAGAACATCGTGCCGATACCGTAGAACAGCCAGCGCTGGAACAGCTGCTTGGTCTGTTCGAACAGCAGGCAGAGGATGAACAATGGGCCGAAGCCGATGAACAACGCCATGGCGATTTCATACAGCATCAGCATTGCACCAGCGGTGATGGCCGGACCTGCGGTGCCCATCCCGATGAAGAACAGTGCCCGCTTCTTGTCCTCCAGCAGCTCCCCGTCATTCATGATCTGAATGGCGTCGATACTGGAAAGCGCGACCTGCATCCATGCCAGGCTCTTGTCGATCTGATCCTCGGGCGATTCGTTCGAGCCCGTCACGACCTTCGTGATTTCTTCCTTGACGTCGTGGGTGAGGAAGCTCTGCAGGTTGGTGCCGAACGCGCCCATCGTGGTGGCCGCGCTGACGATCAACGCCGCACGCGCCATATTGGTCACCAGTACCATCATTGAGTCCCGGCTGCGGCCGGTCACGATGCGGAAGCCCTGCACCAGCACCCACAGGGTCATGAGCGTGAGGGCGATGCCGCCGACCCACTGCATCATTTCCCCCATCATGTCGATGCCAAACTTGTTTATCTTGCTTCGCAGGAAGTCGAAGATGAACTTGAAGAACACGAAATCCCCGATCGACTGGACACGTGCCACGTGCCCCATCAAATCCTGGAATCCGCCATTGAAGTCAAAATTGGCAATCGACCTGATCATTTCCGCAATCCCTTGATGTATCCCTACCGGACAACCTCATGAGGCAAGTGCTTATACCCCTGCCCCAAGCGACGTCAGTCGATGTGCAAAGCACCTTTCAACGCAGCGGTCTTGACCAGCTGCGAGATGACGCCCGGCTTGCCTTTCAATGCCACGCGCGCCAACACGCGCTGATTGGCCTTCATTGATTCCTCATAGGCGTCGTAGGACCGCATGCGCGCCTCCCACTCCTGCTGCAGCTTGGCAATGTCGTTTGCCGTACGCAGGGAGTCACTGTTCACTGCGGACATCGTGCCGGCCAGGTTTCCGTCCCCGCCAAAACGCCAACCCATGATCTCACCAAGCGTCGAATTGATGCTGGGGATGGTCTTCTCAAGGAACTCAACCGTCTCGTTGCGCTTGCGGTTCTCCATCATCTGGATGTTCACGCAAAGCTGCTGCTGCTGCGCATACAGGTCGCCAGAGGTGTCGAGGACGAACTTCTTCAGCAGGCTTCCTGCACTGAAGCCTGCTGAAGTACGGCAGACGTCTGCAACCATGTAGTCATCTGGAACACGCTCGAGCGTTGCCCCGGGTGGCAGCCCAAAATTGTTGATCAGACCCTGGATCTGGACCAGCGCGTCCTGATATTCCTGGAACGTCTTTTTCCAGCGAGTCACCTGAGCCGCGTACTCCAGCCCATCAGCCTTGATCTGCGCCTTTCCTTGAGCAACGTCCTTCAGCGCCTGCATCAGGTTGCTGAGGTCGAAGACAGGGTAACCACCGGCTGATACCGACGTCGTGGAGAACATGACCATGCTCCCCAGCAGGATGGCTGCCAGGCGCTTCTGACGCAGACCGCGTTGGCGCTTGTTATTACGGGATGTCATGTTCATGTTCTTCTCCAATGGAATGGATTTCATTCAGCGCTGTTTGATCGAAGGCTTTCAAGCCGCATCGGTTTCGGCAGAGACCTTGGCTTTACCAGAGCCCTTTCGGTTCTTGTAGAAGTCCTCCAGCCACTGTTCCGGCGTGAGCTCGTCCACAGTGATCCGATTGCGGACCGCAGCCGTCTGCAGCACCCGATGCATGATGTCGATGTTGTCGGTCGAGGCCGAGATCACCGACAGGATGTCGTCCATGCCGCGCAGGTTGAGCTGGCAGACACTGGAAGCATGGCCCTGCTTGACCAGGAAGCAGCGCGAGCGCTCGTCCAGCGCGGTGACCACCTTGAACTCCGCCTCGGTCAACTTCAGGCCATCCATGTAGTCGCTCTTGCTGGCGTTCGGGTTCGGCAGCAGGATGAGCGTGGCGGTCTGCTCGATCAGGGCAGCAGAGATATCACTCTTCAGCGCGTCTTCCGGGCTCTGGGTGGCGAAGATTCCCAGGCCGTTCTGCTTACGGATGGTCTTCTGCTTGTTCTTCGCGAACTCCTTCAGGCCACCCTCGCCGTCCAGGATTTTCCAGAACTCGTCCATCACATAGATCAAAGGGCGACCGTCGATCAGCGACTCCAGGCGGTGCAGCAGGTAATTGATGACCGGCACGCGCACTTCGGGGTTGTCGATGATGTCGGTGTAGTCGAAGCCGATGATGTTGGCCTTGCTCAGATCCACCGTATCGATCGGATTGTCGAAGACCCAACCCAGCGAATTGCCCGAGGTCCAACGACGCATGCGCGCGTAGAGACCGTCATCGCCCATGTTGGGCAGGCTCTTCTGGAAATTGGTCATGCTGCGCAGGTGCATCGGCGTATCGAGCATGCTCTCCACCGCGCGGTAGATGTCCTCTTCCTCGCGGGCGCTGTACTCGCGCTTGCCGGCCAGCACCTTGATCAGGTCGGCCAGGAACTGCACGTTGGATTCGCTGTTCTCGCACTGGAACGGGTTGAAGCCGGTCGGCGCACCATTCTCCAGGGCCAGGTAGTTGCCACCACAGGCGCGCACGAAGATCTCGGCGCCGCGGTCCTTGTCGAAGAAGAAGATGGTCGGCGACGGTTCGTACTTCTGCACCTGGCTGAGCAGGAAGTTGATCAGCGCGGTCTTACCGGTACCGGACTTGCCGATCACCATGGTATTCGCGATCGCCTTCTCACCCAGCGAATTCTCGGATGGATGGGTCGCGTGGAAATTGAAGTAGTACGGCTGGCCGTTGGTGGTCTGCAGCGTGGTCACGCAGTCACCCCACGGGTTGTTGTGCTGCTTGCCGGTGGCGAAATTGTGCAGCGGCGACAGGCCGAGGAAGTTCAGCGAGCTGACGTTGGCCAGCCGCGTGCGGAAGCGCCAGTTGGCCGGCAGCTGCGAATAGAACGACGAGGTGACCGCCAGATCTTCCTTGGTCGACACGAATCCGGCGTTGGACAGCTCGGCACGGGTCGAGGCCACGTTCTGCGACAGCTTGGCCTGGCTGTCGCCGTAGACCGCCATGATGAAGTGGTACTCGCCCAGCACGAAGTTGCCTGACGACAGATGATCCATCGCCTGGTCGAGTTCAACGATCTGGCTGACCGCCTTGTCGCCCGAGGAGATCATCATGCCCTTGGTCCGGTCCAGCACCTTCAAGGCGTCCTGGCGCCCCATCGGGCTGAACGAATGGGTGATGACGTACTCGTAGTCCAGATACTTCAGACCATTGAGGATGCCCGGATAGGTCCCCTCGGCATATTCCTTGATATTCAGGATCGCGCCGAAATGATTGACGCCATTGGGCGTATTGATCACGAAATCGCCGGTCTTGGCCGAGAACATGTGCCGGCTGACCGGAAGATAGTCTTTCACTGGCGCCGACAGTACCGGCACCGGCTCATCGATGCGGTTGATCAGGTAGCCGAACAGCTCCAGCGTTTCGGAAAACACCACGCCGTTCTTGGCTTCGTACATGCCGAGCCGGTACGGCGCGTAGTCGCGGATCACCGCCTCGACGTTGCCGGCCAGCTCCATCAGCTTCTCGACCGCCTGCTCCTGCTCGGCGCGCAGCTTGTCCACGTTCGCAGACTTCTCCACGAAGCGCTTTCCCGCCACCACCGGACGATAGATCATCGTCAGGTACAGCTCGTTCTGCATGATGCGCTGCGAGGACAGCATGCCCATGTACTGGTCGGACACATCCTGGTTGAAGCGCTGCTTGTAGTGGCTCTTTCCCTTCAGGGTGCGACGGCGGCGGATGTCATGCACCCAGAAGGCGACGTTGACGAAATCCGGCGCACGCAGCGTCTGCAGCAACCGGTTGAAAGTACTGTGCCGATGCTCAAGCTCCCATTCTTCGCGCCCCACGAACGGCAGCCCTTCCAGGTGCCAGGTCAACAGGTAGTCGCCGCCTGTGGTCTTCACCACATTCGGAGCCACGTGCGACGACAGGGGGATGAATTCACTGATGGAGGTATCTGGGTTGAACATGCGACTGCTTCCAAAAGGTACTGCCGACAAAGATCCGGAGTTGGCCAGGCGGGCGTTCAACGCCCACCTGGCCGGATCCAGCCCTCAATCCCTGGGGGCTGGCTTGCTGCGGTAGTGATTCGGGTTGAACACCCACATGCCATCGTGCTCCTGCACGTTGCGTGTCTTGAGCTTGAACATCAGGCGCAGGCCCAGCAGGCGGAAGATCATCTCGTCACGCTTGGCCATCTGCCGCATGATGAAGATCGCCACCGGAATGGTCAGCAGAAACCAGAAATTCGTGTACATGCTCAGCAGCAACAACCCACCCGCCACCATGAAAAATGGCAGGTAGGGAACGCCCAGGAACATCGCTGGGCGCGTGCAGCCCCGGAACAGGACGTTCTTATGCACTGTAGTACTGGACGGCGTGCTTGATCATTTCAAACGCCATGCCAGCGCCGTCGCCGCCACCGCCGACGTTGTCGCAGTTGCCAGCTTCCTTGCCGAGCAGCATGCGCGCGATCTGGCCCGCCGCGCCGATCAGCACACCGCCGATCAGGATCGGGGCCACGTCACCGATGCGCTTGTGGGCAAACGCGATCTGGTAACCGGCGAAGATCACGGCGATCGTGACCACGGCGATCGAGGCCATGTTCAGCAGGCCGTTGATGTTGGAGAAGAAGCCGCAGACCTTGCCATCGGTACCACCGAAGTCGGTGCCGGCCAGGGCCTGGGGAGCGAACACAGCACCTGCGAATGCGACCGCCATCAGCATGGTCTTCAGCGTGCGCTGGGCCTGGACGAGGTCGAGATTGAATCGCTTCATGGATTGATTTCCTTGTTGATGGACTAACACAACTGAATCGACCAGCCGGGGGACCGGTCGCACCACGACTTCGTCAGAACACGAAGGCCGCATCCCCTGCGGGAATCTGCTGCACCGGGGCACGGGGTGCCGGTGCGTTGTAGAAATTCTGGGCATCCGCTGCCGGCGCGTTGCGCTCGTTCCAGGGGCGCAGCATCACCGGCGCATCCGACCCGGCAGCGATCCCGGGAAGCTGCTGCGGCATGGCTGACCGGCCCTGCGCCGCTGCGGGTTGCGGATACTGCTGTGGGGCCTGCTGCGGCATGCCGTTCGCGCCCTGCGCCTGCGGTTGCATCATTCGATCGACCGAGCCCAGCACTACGCGCGATACCGCCTGGTCGGCGATGTTCAGAAGGCTGCCGCGGGCCATCGCACCGGTTGATGGGTAGACGGTGTAGGCCCGGGCCGGGTCATTGGACGGTACGTAAACCGGCGCACTGGCCTGGGCGACGATGCGCGCCTGGGCCGGCGAGACTGTCTGCGGATGATGCTCGACCTTCACTACCCGACGCTCGCCACGACTGACCACGTCGATCGGCGCGACGCCATTGGAGGCGACCTGCTGGCCACGACGGATGGAGTCGTAGACCTTCTGCACGTAGCCGTGGCGGAAACCGGTCTCGAAGTTGCCCGAGTAGTAGCAGCTGAACGACTTTCCCCAGTCCTTGCCCGAGCGGTTGTAGCACTCGGCGAGGATGCGGGAGCCCGCCTGCAGGTTCGGGCACTGCTGGAACGCCTTCTCGTACGAATCCAGACCATACTTGGCCAGGTTGTAGCGATTGACCTGGGCCAGGCCAATGGAGAAGTTGTAGCCCTTCTCCTCCAGCATGCGAACGGTGGCCAGCGCCTCGTCGAGTGCCTTGGGCTGGCGCACCAGGGCGCCGCCGACCACGCCGATGGCATAGGGGTTGCGCGACGATTCCACGTTGATGACGTGCTGCATCACGTCCATCGAGACGGCCATTTCCGGGCACGCCATCATTTCCAGTCCTGGCAGCATTGGTCAGCCCTCCTGCCCCTGGGCACGCCCAGGATTGAAATCAATACCGGTGATATAGCGCGAGCCTGCGTGTGCCTTGATATGCACGACGATGTCGATGGTCATCATCAGCAGTCGCTTGATCACGTTGAATTCCAGGCCCGAACCTTCGGTCGAGGCCTTGACCATCAGCGCCAGCTGATCCCAGGTCTGCTCCGGGCTGCCGGCATGGCAACTGGTGATCGAACCCGGATGGCCCGATGCGCAGTTGCGGATGAAGTAGAACGCCTCGTCACCGCGCAGCTCGGCGAGGATGATGCGCTCGGGCTTCATGCGCAGGCAGGCTTCCATGCAGCTCTTTGCGCTGACATTGCTGGTGCTCTGTCCGCCCTTGGAGTACAGCAGGTGCACCACATTGGGTTGGGTCAGAAACAGCTCGCGCGCGTCCTCGATCGTGACCAGGCGCTCGCTGTCCGGGATATGATTGACCAGCGCTTTCATGAAGGTGGTCTTGCCGCTACCGGTCGCACCGGATACCACGATGTTCTTGCGGTACATCACCGCACGACGGAAGAACTCTGCGTACTCGCGCTGCTGCCGCAGCTCCAGCAACTCGCGATCCTGCTCGCTCAGACTGCCATCCTGTTCCAGGATCTGGTTGAAGAAGCCATCCTCGTGGTACTGGGTGAGCGACTTGGTGTGCTTGGACGGCAGGCGGATCGTGATCGAAACCTTGCCGGCATCACAGGCAGGTGGAATCACGAACTGCGCACGCTGGCCGGTCGGGAAGGTCAGCGAGACGACCGGATCGGCATCGGTGATGCGCTGGCCCGTGTTGCTCTCATTGACGACGGCGGTGCAGAACTGCCGGGCCCGCTCGAAGGTCAGGCCCGGCACGTCCACCCGCTGCCACCCGGCCCGGGTTTCCAGGTACAGCTCACCGGGACGGTTGATGCAGATTTCCGTCACTTCCGGGGATGTCATGTACTCGGCGATGCCCAGCACTTCGTACTGATAGCGCAGGAAATCGCTGGAGACGAGGGCGAGGGGTGACACTTCGGCGTCCATGGTTGTTCTTCGGGTTACCGGCGCGGGTTGAGCACGTTGGTGAAGTCAACGTCCTTGGCGACGTAGACGTTCACGATGGTGCCCTGGTTGATGGTGACGGTCGGCGGGCGGTTCGAACTGGTCAGGGCTTCGTTGGCGAGACGCTCCATCGTGCGCGCGGTGGCGCTTTCATAGGGCGAACGAACGGCGAAACCGTTGCTGGAAACCGTCGTGGACTCCGGGCCATGTTCGGCTGCGGCGTACTTGAAGGCGTCGGCGATCAGGCTGATCATCAGTGCAGACGCAATGCGGCTGCCCCAGTGCGCGCTGTACTGGCCTGGATGACCGGCACCGCCCAGCTGATCCACGCCCGGGCTGGACATGGCTACGTCGATGCCATTTGGCGTGGTGATGCGATCCCAGATCACTTCCACGCGCTTGCCCTTGGGACCGCCGCCGTACGCACCGTAGATCTTGGAGCCCTTCGGCAGCAGCAGGCTGCGGCCGTTGATCGAGTAGACCGGCTCGGTCAACA
Organism: Stenotrophomonas sp. YJH_SMC_79; assembly: GCF_059367995.1. Lineage (NCBI taxonomy): Bacteria > Pseudomonadati > Pseudomonadota > Gammaproteobacteria > Lysobacterales > Lysobacteraceae > Stenotrophomonas > Stenotrophomonas sp. YJH_SMC_79. The sequence continues at coordinate 845,933 of NZ_JCAFRK010000002.1, read as the reverse complement.
GACACGACGTATAACCTGCAAGATCGGTGATGATGCGGGTCTCCAGCACGCAACGCAGATAGGTGCCACGCACCAGCAGTGCATCGGGGCTTCGGATGTAGGACGCATTGGACACATCATCCACGTCAGGCCCGCGGCGCACCTTGGCCGGCGGAGCATTGCCGCTCTGCGCCTGTATCGCAGCCAGCGTGGCCTGCATGTAGGGATCGTCGTTGTCCCCTGCTGCGGCCTGGCCGCCAGCGTCGCCCGTGCCCACGCCTGCGCCACCACTACCGGCAATGCGGCGATCCAGCAGACTCGGGCCGCGATCGATCTCGCGCTCGGGTGCGGCACGCGGAATGTAGGTCGGGCCCATCGTTTCCTGCGGCGGCGGCGGCAGCATCGGAATGGGCTCGGCGGCCTCCCGGGCGGCCTCGCGAATCGCGGAGGGCGCCATGGTCGGCAGATCGGGGGTGCTCGAACGTGCGACCTGCGGCGGCGCCTTGGCGTCGTCAGCGTCGTCCTTGCCCTTGCGCAGCAGCAGGAAGCCCATGGCCAGCAACAACACCAGGATGCCGCCGAGGAACAACAGCGCCTTGCGGTTCAAACGCTGCTCTTCCGCAGAGCGAAGCTGCGGAGCACTGGCATCCAGGTCCGGGGTTGGCTCGGCCTGCGCATGCCCGTAATAGGGGTTCGTCGGTGGCTCCTGAGCCGCAGGGCCCTGCCCGTACGGAGACGGATTTGGATCGTTGCCGGGAGTGTTCTGCTGGCTCATTTCTTCACGTTCCTTCGCAGGCCGACGACGAAGTCGCCGTGGCGGATGACCAGGTACGGGTAGGTCCCGTGCACGATCAGCGTATTGCCCTCAACCGTGGTGTTGACCACGAAATCCTCGCCGTACTCCTTCTCGCGACCGAACACGGCCGGGAAGATACCGGTCTTGTACTCGGGCGAGTTGGGCAGTTTCAGATAGGTGAAACGGCCATCGTCGTAGGCGTTGACCGGGATCAGCCACCCCATCTTCTTCGCCTTGCTGGTCGAATAGGAGTAGTTGAAGTTGTATTGGCGGTCCTTGGCCAGCTCGGTACTCAGCAGCGGCTGCGCCTCTTCCTCGACCGCTGCCTGGGCAGGCCCGAACACAGTGTCATTCGGATAGACGAAGGCGATCTTGTACTGCACGCCGGCGCGACGCGCCTGCTCAAGCTGGCGCCAGTCGGTGGCAACGACCTTCAGCTCGAAAATGTACGAATGGGTCTCGGTACGCACCATCATGTTGGTGTCGACGTCGACGTTCTTCGGCTTGAGATAGAACACGTTCTCGCGCCGGGTCAGTTCCCAGCCGCTGCTGAAGCCGGTGCTGTAGTCGAGGATCTTCTCGTTCGGGCTCAGCTCGATCTGGGTGGTGAGGCCCAGGCCGGTGCGAACCGGGTAGATGCGGTCCTTCTCGTACTCGTAGTGGTCAACTGCCTGTGCCATCGCCGCGCTGGAGAACACCAGCGACAGCAACGACAGCAGCGCCCACGCGCTTCCCCTGACTTTTCGACTACTCATCGGTTGCTTGCTCCATCAGCATTTCCGGTGGAATGGTTCGGTGCCGGCGTCATTGCCGGCTGCCCCGGCGCGCCCTGCCCCTGCATCGGTTGCCCCTGGACCGGCTGGCCCTGCATGGGCGCACCCTGCATCGGCTGCATCTGTCCATTGGCCGGCACCGCGACAGGCTGACCGGTGGCGGGGTCGATCATGGTGGCGGCGGCCGGATTGTTCGGGTCGTACATGCCCTGCGCCTGCTGCGCGGCGAGTTGGGCCTGCTGCGCAGCATCCTGGGCCTGCTGCTGCATGGCGCCGTCATCCGGCACGGGCACACCACGCGCATAGTCGTTGTCGACACGGTACTCCGTGACCTGGAACGCCAATGGGTTGAGCACCCGGTCCTGTTCGGAAAGCGCGAGATTCTGGTTGTACTGGAAGCGCATGGTGACCAGCTGGTTGTCCAGGTAGGTCGATGCACCCGTGCGCTTGTCGAGCAGGCTGCGCTGGATGCGCACGGACGCACCGCGGAAGCTGCCATTCGCCTGCGCGCCCAGCGGGGTGATGCTGAGGATCTTGACCCTGATCGCCTTGCCCCTTCCGTACATCACGAAGGGATTCTGCGGATTGTTGCCGGCATAGCGCTGCTTCATGCTTGCGCCGACGGGATCGCTGGACATGACGAACACCAGCTCCCAGTCGCGCAACCCCATCACCGCGGAGTCGTACGACTCGCGCGCCAGCACGTACTGGGCGACATTGCTGCGGTTGACCGCTTCATTGGTGGTGATCGTTTCGCCCTGGAACGTGCCCCTCAGGCGCGCCACCGTGGCCGTACCTGTATAGGCATCGGCCATCACCAGGAACGGCACCTTCTCCTTCAGCGGCAGCATGTAGTAGTAGCCACCAGCCAGTGCGAGCGACATCAGCAATGAGCCGGTGGCCACCCACCACGCACGTCGCTCGCTGCGACGCGCCATGTCGGCCACGGTGATCTCGTAGCTGACCGCCTTGGCGACCGACTGCTCGACCTTGGGACTATTGCCGGGATCCTTCTTGCGGAACATGGATTCTTCCGTACTGCTGAAACATCAATGGGCGTGGAGCCCCTGCGACAGGCGCGGGGAGCAGCACGTTCGATGGTTTCGAGGTGGACTCAGGTGCCGCTGTTGGAATCAGCGCCCTGCGCCGACGCGGTGGGCGTCGAGCCAGCGCTCTGCACAACGATCTGGTTGCCTACGATGGAGACGGAGATACCCTGCGCCGCATACGCTGCGGTGAGGTCGATCACGGCCTGCTGCGCATTGGTGGTATCGATGTTCGAGACCGCGCCGTACAGGGTGAAATCCGAGCTCAGGCGGTAGTCCAGCGTGCGTCCGGAATCCTTGGCCCAACGCTCGAGCATGGCTTTGAGCGTGCCATCCATCGGCGAGGCCTGGTAGACGTAACTGGAGTACAGCGGAATCTCGGTTGTGGCCGCGGCGAAGCGGTTGACCGGCTTCCAGCGGCCTCCGAAATCGGGGGCGGGCTTGGTGGCACACCCTGCCACCATCAGCGCCGCGACTGCGGCGATGGACATTTTCGCGATAAACGCCTGATTCATACGGGCTTCACTTTGACGTACGAAAAAGCAGTTTCGAACGTTGGTTCCCTGGCCGTCCGGCGCTGCATGGCGCACGCCGGAATCGGAGGGACGCACTGGCATGCAGCACACCCACTCCGGCTCCCCTGCAGCCCGAAGGCTGCCAACCAGGTTGCAGGCCGAGCGACGGAGCTTCCCCGTCACGCACCTGCACACCCATACCAACGTCGAAACCATCCTTGTTTCCATGGCACAAACTCCTGGCCACCCTGCTTCAAAACTTTGACATCCAGCACACATCTCTGGATGTCGCACACAGGGTTACACAACTGCGCGTCAATTCCATGTCAGGAAAACCTGAAAATCTATCGAAACGTGTTGTTTTTTTGACGGAGCGCACCATTTCACGTCAGTGAATATGAATTCACTTCACATTTTTATGTTTGTGAAATCAGACTTTCAGCATCGGAACATTGACCGTTGGCAGCAGCCGCGAGGTGAAGTAGCGGTCCTTGTAGTAGCGGATCTTGTCGCATTTCACCGGATGCGGTATGCCCTCGTAGAGGAACACTTCCTTGTCCGGCCCCATCGCCTTCAGCTCCTGCGGCAGCATCAGCGCGCGCCGCTCTTCGGTGAAGCTGTGGGTCTTCTCGCGGGCGTGGGTGACGTTCTTCTTGCGGATGGTGGTGTAGCCCAGCATGTCCGAATAGTCGTTGGCGTCCTGCTGCTCGCGCGGCGCGTACAGGATCTGCAGCGCGTGGTTGGTGATGATCGTGCGCGAGACTTCCCGGCCATAGGTGGCATCGAGCTGGGACATGCTCTGGATGATCGGCAGCAGGCGGATGTTGTAGCCGGCCATGTAGGACACCGCCGAGGCGATGATCTCGACCTTGCCGATCGATGTGAATTCGTCCATCAGCAACAGGCACTGGTACTTCAGGTCCGGGTTGGACTTGGGCAGTTCCTTGGTGTTGAGGTTGATCAGCTGGCTGAAGAACAGGTTGATGATCAGGCGGCTCTCGGCCAGCTTGTTCGGCTGGATGCCGATGTAGATGGTCATCTTCTTCCTGCGGACGTCGGTCAGCAGGAAGTCGTTGCTGCTGGTGGCCTTGTCCAGCACCGGGTTGATCCAGGCATTGAGCGGTTCCTTGAAGGTGCCCAGGATCGAGGCGAAGGTCTCGTCGGCCTGGGACAGCATGTTGGCGAACGCCGAGCGCGCGTTGGCGCTGAGGAACGAACGCTCCGACAAGGCCTTGAGGTACTTCTTCAGATCGGTGCCGTCGCCGGATGACAACCGGTAGACAGAACCCAGCGTCGGCGTGCCCGAGCCGCCCGGGAAGCCACTGCTGCGCTCGTCGTCCCAGTTCTCGAACAGATACAGGGTGAAGGCCATGAACGCGTTGCGCGCCTGGCTGACCCAGAATTTCTGGTCCTCGGCACCATCCGGATACAGCATCGCAGCGATGCTCATCAGGTCCGACACCCGGAACGCCGGGTCATCGGAGACATAGCTGAGCGGGTTCCAGCGATGCGTGCGCCGATCCTCGGCGAAGGGATTGAACAGGTAGATCTCCTGGCCCTGGCTGGCGCGCCAGCCGCTGGTCAGGTCGAAGTTCTCCTGCTTGATGTCCAGCACCACCAGTGATTCGCCGTACTCGAGCAGGTTCGGGATGACCACGCCGACACCCTTGCCCGAGCGGGTCGGCGCGGCCAGGATCACGAACTGCTGGCCGTCCAGCCGCACCAGCTTGCCGCCGTGGCTGCCGACCACGATGCTCTGGCCGGTCTTCTTGAACATGCCATGCTTGGACAGGTCGGCGCCGGTGGCAAAGCGCGCGTCGCCATGCAGCGAGCGCTTGTCCTTCTTCAGCAGCAGCACCAGGCCGGTCACCAGCAGGACCAGCAGCGGCAGGCCGAAGCCCACGTAGCCGGCCCACTTGATCTTGCCCACGAACGGCGCAACCTGGGGCTGGCCAATGGCGTGGTAGTACTGGTAGTACGTGTTCCAGGTGAACAGCTTGGTGTCCAACCCCAGGAACAGCAGGGTCAGGTAGCCGGAAAACACGAAACCAAGCAGCAGGGTCGCCAGCGTGATGATGGCGATGAGCGAATACTTCTTACTGGGCAACACCCGGATCCTCCATGATGCGCACAAGGGCGCGACGGCCTAGCGGCGGCGCCAGCGCGACGCCTTCTTCCGCAGGTGGTTTTCGTTCTCCAGCCCGGGCTCCTCGCCCTCTTCACGCACCCGCTGCAACAGCAGCTGGCGCGCTTCGGCCAGTGATACAAGGTCGGTCAGACGATCCCCATCGTCGGCGACGACCGCATGGCCGACCACATCGCCCGGAGCGTACACCGGCTCGTAGGACACCGCTACCAGCTGATAACGGCCACGCGTCTCCAGCACATGCCTGAATTCCTGCATCGATTTCCTCCTTGCTCAAGCGCTCCACGATCCCCTGCGTGCACCATCATGCCGCCCCCCATGTCGTCACCACATGCAGGACGCCAGCCGCAGCGCGCCGCACCTCCTGCCGCCCCGGGCCCGCGCTCGGCTGGCCACAATCCCATCGATCAAACGCTGATTTGCCCCCCGGCGTGGCTGCCCCTGTTGCGGTGCAGCAGTACAATGACCGGCTCCCCCGCCCCTTCGCGCCCTCCGCATGAGCCCCAACTCTTCCCTGGCTGCGCGGCTGACGCCCCGTCAGCGCACCCTGATCATCCTCGCCCTGTCACTGGGCGGCTTTGCCATCGGCACCAGCGAATTCGCCAGCATGGGCCTGATGCTGGAGATCAGCCGTGGCCTGTCGATCTCCGAAACCCAGGTCGGCCACCTCATCAGTGCCTATGCCATCGGCGTGGTCGTCGGTGCGCCGATCCTCGCCTTCGTCGGCGCCAGCTTCCCACGCCGCAAGCTGCTGCTTGCGCTGATGGGCTTCTATGCCATCGGCAACCTGGCCAGTGCGCTGGCGCCCAACTACGGCACGATGCTGGTGGCCCGTTTCGTCGCTGGCCTGCCGCACGGCGCCTACTTCGGCGTAGCGATGCTGGTGGCGGCGGCAATCAGCCCGGCCGGCCAGCGCGGCCAGGCGATGTCGCGCGTGTTGCTGGGCCTGTCGATTGCGATCCTGGTCGGCAATCCGCTGACCACCTGGCTGGGCCAGCAGTTGAGCTGGCGCACCGCCTTCGCCCTGGTCAGCGTGCTGGCCGTCGCCACCGTGGCGATGATCGCGCGCTTCCTGTTGCCGGATCCGGATGAAGTGCGCACCTCACCGATGCGCGAACTGCGCGCGTTCAATACCACGCAGGTGTGGCTGGCGCTGGCAATCGGCGCCGTTGGTTTCGCCGGTATGTTCTGCGTGTTCACCTACCTGGCACCCACCCTGGTGCAGGTCACCGGCGTAGCCGAATCCTGGATGCCACTGGCGGTGGGCGTGTTCGGCATCGGCGCGATCATCGGCAACATCGCCGGTGGGCGGCTGGTAGACAAGTTCCACTTCAAGGCGGCCGCGGTGGTGCTGCTGTGGTCGATCGTGATGCTGCTGCTGTACCCGCTGGCCGCGCAGTCGGTGTGGACGATCGGTCCGATGATCATCACCGTCGGCACCATGGGCGCGCTGGCGGCAGTGCTGCAGACGCGCCTGATGGACGTGGCGGGCGAAGCGCAGACCCTGGCCGCTGCCTCCAACCATGCCGCCTTCAACACCGCCAATGCACTCGGCCCGTGGCTGGGTGGCATGGCGATCAGCGCCGGCTTCAGCCCGGCCAGCACCGGCTATGTCGGTGCGGCCACCGCGATCGGCGGCCTGCTGCTGTGGTGCGTGGCGGTGATGCTGGACAGGAAGCGCAAGGCAGCCGGCGCGGGCAGCCACTGACCTTCGCGCCGGATCGTCAGCTGCTGCCCGCGCGGCGGCGGCGATCCGGCCGCAGCAACGCTGTATCACCGGCCGCCAGCGTCGGTCGCGCCAGCTCACCGCGCTGCACGCGGTCCAGCACCCGCCGCGAATTGGCCGCGCAGTCGATGTCCTCCGGCCGTGCCTGGATGTCTTCGATCAGGGCCAGCAGGTGCGCCCGGCTCTGTGCCAGCCGCGACTGCAGCGCTTCGATGTCGGCCACCTTCTGCTGCAGCATCATGATCAACGCATCGTGCTGCCACTGGCCCATGTCCGGTGGCAGCAATGCGCGTATTTCCTCCAGGCTGAAGCCGGCGCGCTGCGCACCGGTAATCAGCTCCAGCAGCAGCACCGCCTGCTCCGGGTAGTCGCGGTAGCCGTTGGCCTGCCGCTGGACCACCAGCAACCCGGCCTCCTCGTAAAAGCGGATGCGCGACGCTGCCAGGCCCGTGCGGCGGGCGAGCTCACCGATTTTCATCTGCCTGAATCCTCGACATCGGAACCTGTTGACCTTCAATCAGGCTTGAAGGTTAGCGTAGCGCCATTCCCCTGTCCTGGAGCTGTCCGATGTCGCTGTTCTCGCCCCTGGCACTACCCTCCGGTGCCGTCATCCGCAACCGCATCGCCAAGGCGGCGATGGAGGAAAACATGGCCGACGCCGACCACGCGCCCTCCGAAGCATTGCTGCAGTTGTACCAGCGCTGGGCCGACGGCGGCGCCGGACTGATCATCACCGGCAACGTGATGGTCGATGGACGCGCCATGACCGGGCCGGGCGGCGTGGTGCTGGAGGACGACCGCCACCTCGACCGCTTCACGGCCTGGGCGGACACTGCCCGCTCGCGGGGCGCGCAGATGTGGATGCAGATCAATCACCCGGGGCGGCAGATGCCGGCCGCACTTGGCCAACCTGCGCTCGCGCCGTCAGCCGTCGCGCTGCAGATGGGCGCGCTGTCCAAGCAGTTCGCACCACCGAAGGCGATGACCGGGGACGACATTGACGCGGTGATCGCGCGCTTCATCCGCAGTGCCGAGCTGGCCGAACGCGCCGGATTCAGTGGCGTGGAGATCCATGCCGCACATGGCTACCTGCTCAGCCAGTTCCTGTCGCCGCTGTCGAACCACCGCGACGACCGCTGGGGTGGCAGCCTGCAGAACCGTGCGCGCCTGCTGCTGGAGATCGTGCAGGGTGTACGCGCGGCGGTGGCGCCCACGTTCGTGGTGGCGGTGAAGCTCAACTCCGCCGACTTCCAGCGGGGTGGCTTCTCGCCCGAGGACGCGCGCGAAGTGGTGGAGATGCTGGCGCCCCTCGGCGTGGATCTGGTCGAACTGTCCGGCGGCAGCTATGAAGCACCGGCCATGACCGGCGCCGCACGCGACGAACGCAGCGTGGCCCGCGAAGCGTACTTCCTCGAATTCGCACGTGAGATCGCCACAGTGGCAACAATGCCGCTGATGGTCACCGGCGGCATCCGCCGCCGCGAAGTGGCAGAGCAGGTGCTGGCCAGCGGCGTAGCCATGGTCGGCATCGCCACCGCACTGGCAATCGAGCCGGATCTGCCGCAGCACTGGCAGCAGGGCCGCGACCCGGTGCCGACACTGCGCGACATCAACTGGCGCAGCAAGCCGCTGGCGGCCAGCGCGCACATGGCCGCAGTGAAGTATCAGCTGGGCCGCCTGAGCCGGCGCCGCCCCACCGCACCCACGGTCTCACCGGTATGGGCACTGCTGCTGGCACAGGCGGCCGCAAAGTGTCGGACCCGCCGCTACCGGCGCTGGATCGGCGCCCGCGCCATCGCACGTTGAGCCGCGCGGTCTTCTCATCGCCGCAGCGATGCTCCACCATCTGCAGGATCGGCGGCAGTTCCGCCGCCGGTCGCAGCATGGAGATGGAACCCACGTGGCAGCAGGATCGACCAAGAACCGCGAGAAGCTGCTCGACGACCTGCTCTCGCTGGGCCGCAACTGGGCACTTGCCATCGCCATCGCCGGTGCCGGCGCGGCCATCCACTACAACGAATCGGTCTACGAGGCCGGGCTCTGGCGTGGCCTGCTGCCTACACTCTGTTTCCTGGTCGCAATCATCTGGATCGTGCTCAGCATCATCCGTTTCGACCTGACCATCCAGCAACACTTCGAGCGCAAGCTGTCACGCTGGCTCAGCCGCCTGCTCTATGTCGTGCTGCTCGGTACCGGCATCACCGCCGTGTTCTTCGTCACCGAGCTGGCAGAGAACAACCATATTGCGCGGATGTGCGACTCGGTAGCCAACGAACCCGGCAGCCGCATCCACAGGTCGGCCGAATGCCAGCGCCTGTATCAGCACCGCGCTGCCTACCGGCAACGGCTGGAATCGGCCGAGGGCGAATTCGACTGAGGCCTGCGCCGGCTGCGCATCGCGTGCGCGAAAAACACATGGCGTGGATATGCGGTCGGGCACAGTGGCTACGCGTCCCTTGCAACGAACGAACGCCGCCGACATGCACCACCCGCCCACCCCTGCCCGTCACGATGCCATCGCCCTGCAGGCAGGCGTGCTCGGCAGTGTGCTGGGCGTGACGTTGTTCAAGGCGATCGCACTGTCCGCACTGGCGAGTGGATCCTTGATGGTGATCGGGTTGTGGCTGCTGGCCTGCGCGCTGCTGGCCATCTGGGCACTGGCAGCCTGCCTGGCCTGCCTTGCGCTGAGCCGACGCGTATTCGTGCTGATGCTGGCGCTCAGCATGATGCTGATGATCTGCGTCGCCTGACAGCAGGAGGCGCCGGACTATCGCGCATTCGTTACATAATAACAAGTGCGATTGGTCGGATTGTCTGCGCCAGGTGTCACGGATTTGAATTCCATGGCCAGCCCGGCACCACCCGAGACCTCCCCATGAACCTGCAGCCCCTGCTCCGCGCTTCCCTCACCGCCGTTGCCCTGGCCTCGCTCAGCGCCTGTGCCACCTATGACGACAGCAACATGCATCAGGCCTGCCAGGAGTCGCCGCATCTGAAGGACCTGCCGCGCGAAGTCGCTGCCCGCGAGAGCCGCTGCAACAAGAGCATGGAAGTGTGGTCGAGCGAGCGCAAGGGCAGTGACAGGCCGATCGACCTGAGCGGCAAGAAGAAGGACCTGTAACCGCACCCGGCGCAGCCCACATCGGCTGCGCCTCCACCCTGTGCGTCAGCCTGCTTCCGGCAGCCCGAACCCGCGCTGCAACGCTTGGCGCAACCCAGCCTGATCGCCTCCCGCATCGCAGGCCCACGCAACAACTCCATCAGGCCTCACCAACACCGCTCCCAGGCCCAGCGCATCGTCCGTCGCCGAGGCAATGCGGGTAATCGGCTGCCGCCAACGGTCGACGGGGTCGTACGAAGCGCCGTTCTCATCGAGCACAAGCAACACCCCCTGCCCCGTCCTCAGCACCTGCCCCATGCGGCGACCATCGGCCAGCAGGAAGTCCGGCACGCTGCGACCGGCCAGTGGATGGCCATCACCGGGATCGAGCTGTTGCGACACGCCCCACACCCGTTCGGCCAGATAGGTGGCGCCATCGCGGGTGCCGGCCAGATCGGCCATCACCGCCGCCAACGCGCGCGAACCGGCGCCAGGACGCATCAATGCAACCTGCGCGCGCGACCAGTCCAGTACTCTGACGCCAACCGGATGCCGTTCCGCGTGATAACTGTCCAGCAGCGCCACGCCAGCGTCACCGCGTACCACACTGGCCAGTTTCCAGCCCAGGTTCATCGCATCGCCGATGCCCAGATTCAGGCCCTGCCCTCCCAACGGGGAATGCACATGCGCAGCGTCGCCTGCCAGCAGCACGCGGCCGTTGCGATAGGCGCTGGCCTGGCGCGCGCCATCGGTCCAGGTGCTGTGCAGATGCAGCGCGGTGATGGTCACGTCGCGGGCAGACACACGCCGCAGCAGCGACTGCGCTTCGTCCAGCGCGAGAGGCTTTCGATGCCCGGCACCGCCATCGAAATCGGCAAGCGCGAGCACACCGGGTGGATTGAAATTGCACATGCCCTGCGCGGTGTACTGACGGCCCGGGGTCAGCACGCCGGGATCCTCCAGATCGACCAGTAGCGAATGACCGGTGAATTCGGGATCGGTGCCGATGAAACTGAAACCGCATTGCTTGCGGACCGTGCTACGGCCTCCGTCGCAACCTACCAGCCAGCGACCACGTACCACTCCGTCAGCGGTCTCTATCTCCACTTCGGTTGCACCGGCGCGCACCGCCTGTACCGCACGCCCGCGTTCGATGCGCACGCCCAGCCTGGTCGCACGTTCGGCCAGCACCGTTTCCAGGGCCTGCAGCTCCACCGCCATCTGGGTGCCCACCGGCGTCGGCAGGCGCCAGGTCCAGCGCGTGCGGTCGACGTCGTTCAACGCAAACGGAATGCCGGCGAAGTGGCCACCCAGCGCCCGCGGTTGCGCCAGCCAATGGGCGGTGCCGGGCGGCGGCGCGCCCTTGTCGGGCTTGAGGACCTGTGTCGCGGCGACCGCGTCCAACAGGCCGCGCCGATCCAGTGCCTCCAGCGTGGGGGCGTTCAGGCCGCGCAGCCCGAATGGCAGGCGCTTCAACGGCGAATCAGCGGATCCGGCCTGTTCCAGCACCAGCACCGAACACCCGGCCTGGGCCAGTTCGCAGGACAGGAACAAGCCAACCGGGCCAGCACCGGCAATGACAACGTCGTACAGCATGGAGATTCCTTGTGAGCACCGGGTCGGCGCTCTGGCCGGCCAAATGTTACACTCGGTGTACGTTTTCACAAGTGAACCGCCCATGACCTCGCCCCCTGGTCGTCGCGAACAACGCAAGGCCGAGACCCGACAAGCGATTTCGGACGTCGCCACCGAGCTGATCATCCGGCGCGGCTTCGAGGCCGTCTCCATGTCCGAGATCGCCGAAGCCGCGGGCGTCTCACGCAAGACGGTCTTCAACTACTTCGCCAGCAAGGAAGACCTGGTGTTCGATCGCGATGAGGAGGCGCGCATGCTGCTGCGCGAGGGCATGATGGCGCGCGGCGGCATGACCCCGCTCGCGGCCTTCCAGTCACTCGTTCGTGAGTTGCTGGAGGCCGGCCATCCGCTGCTGCGCATCAATACCGGCGCTGCCGCCTTCTGGGGCACCGTGGCCGAGAGCCCGGTACTGGTCGCGCACGCGCGACGGCTGCAGGCGCAGTTGACTGACGATCTGGCGCGATTGATGGCCGACGCTGTCGGCCGGCCTGCACATGACGCCGAAGCGCGATTGGGCGCGGCCATGCTGCTGGCGTCGATGGTGGCGGCCTATGAGAAAGGACTGGCAAGCCAGCTTCAGCACGAGGACCCGCGCGAGGCCATGCTGCAGCTGATCGTGCGCGGTGCCACCGGGGTACTGGTGGCCCTGGCGGGCACCCCGTATACGGATCCCGGCGCGCGTCCATAGCGCATTCGGGGGATAGGTTTCGAAGTGTTGCAAATGCTAATCTTTCTCATTTGCAGACACATGACCTTCCCCCAATGCCCCTTTCCACGCCCCTGCAGCGCACCCTGTGCCTGGCACTGACCCTGCCCCTGGCCGCCCTTGCCCATGCTGCCGAGCCCTCGACTACCGCGCCCAAGGACCTGGACAAGGTCGAGGTCCGCGGACGTGCACAGACGCTGTATCGGGTAGACGATGCCGCGGTCGGTACCCGCACGGATACGCCGCTGGAACTGGTCCCGCAGTCGATCCAGGTCATCCCGCGTGAACTGATCGACGACCAGGCTGCGCGTCAGGTGACCGACCTCTATCGCAGCATCAGCGGCATCAGCTATTTCAGCTATGCCGGGGTGACCCTGCGCGGCTTCCGCCAGGAGAACGTGCTGTATGACGGTCTGCGCGGTGACCCGTATGCAGGATTTTCGGTGCCGCAGCTGTTCAACATCGAGCGCGTGGAAGTGCTGAAGGGGCCGGCAGGTGCACTGTATGGCGGGGGTGATGCGGGCGGTGTCATCAACTACGTGACCCGCAAACCGAAAGCCAGCGCCGAACGCCGCATCGAGGTCCAGCTGGGCGACAAGGACTTCCGTGCCGGATCGATCGAGGGTACCGGGCCATTGAATGCCGCCGGCAGCGTGCGCTATCGCGCCGGGCTCTATGCCGACAGTGAAAAGGGCGTGCGCTGGAACACCGACAGCGAGACTGTGATCGGCGACGCCTCGCTGGCCTTCGACGTCGGCCAGACCGGCGAACTGGTGCTCCAGTTCACCGACATTACCCAGAACCTTGGCGGCAACCGCCTGCGCGGCGTGCCGGTCAACGATGCAGGCACGTTCCTGACCGACCGGCGCTGGAACCACAACGAGGCCAGCGACTTCCTCGACATGCGCGCCAAGGTGGCGCTGGCGCAGTACCGTTTCGCGCCGAGCGACACTCTGGACCTGGACTTCGCCGCCCGCTGGTTCAGCAACAACGAGCACCAGATGTACCACGAGCCGATGGGTCTGATCGATCGTGACCGCGATGGCGTGGCCGAATGGATGACCCGCCAGCTGCGCAACCAGATCCGTGACAACGAAGCATTCACTGCCAACGGCAATGCAGTCTGGCGGGTGACCACCGGCGCAGTTGAGCACAAGGTGCTGTTCGGCGCCGATGTGTACCAGCTGGATGCGGATTTCACCGCACAGACCGCCAACAGCGCTGACCTTGCGCGTGGTGCCGGGCCGGTGCGCGGCATCGACCTGTTCAATCCCGTGTACGGCGCCAGTACCTGGCACGACTACAACCTGGCTGCCCTGCCCTGGCGCAGCACGTCCACCCGCAGCAAGCGCTATGGCGGCTACCTGCAGGACGAACTGGCACTGGGCCCGCGCTGGCATGTGCTGGCCGGGCTGCGCTGGGATGGCTTCAAGGATGAGGATCGCATCACTGGCACGAGTGTGGATGGCAACGATCTCAGCTGGCGGCTGGGCAGCACGTTTACCGTGCGCGAGGGCCTGAATGTCTACGCCAACGTCGCCAGTGGTTTCGTGCCGCAGAGTGCCGCCAACCAGAACCCAGCCGCCGGCGGACCGTTCGATGCCGAACGCAGCAAGCAGTGGGAGGTGGGCCTGAAGTCCCTGCTGGCCGACCGTGTGACCTTGAACATGGCGGCCTACCGGATCGACCGCAGCAACATCGTGCAGGCCACCGGCGAGGTGATTGGTGGCGTGAACCAGTTGGCCGCGCTGGGCCTGGTACGCAGTACCGGCATGGAGCTGGACCTGTTGGCCGATCTCACCGAGCGCTGGGTGCTGAACCTGACCTACGCCTACAACGATGCGCGGGTGAAGGACGCCGGCCCGAATGGCATCACCAACGCCGCCGGCGACCGCTTCGCCAATGCGCCGCGCAACAAGCTGGGCCTATGGACCCGCTACGACCTGCCGGCAATCAACTCCGCCATCGGCTTCGGAGCAGACCATGTGGGCGAGCGTGTCAGCCTGGACGGGCAGACCGTCAAGGCCTACACCGTGTTCGACATGAGCTGGAAGACCACGTGGAAGCAGTGGCAGTTCCAGGCCAACGTCAAGAACCTGTTCGACAAGGTGTACGCGGCCAGTGGCTTCATCGAACGCAACGGGCACTTCCCTGGCGAGCCTCGGCGGGTGTATGTGCAGGCGGCTTACAGCTTCTGAGGCAGGGCTGCGAACCATGATGACAGGGGGAGGCGGCTTACAGCTTCTGAGGCAGGGCTGCGAACCATGATGACAGGGGGAGGTGGCAACCCACCTCCCCTCCCGGCGTCAGTGCGAGCAGGCCACCAGCATCGAGCGGGTCGCCATCTGGGTGGAGGTGAAGCCGTTCTTGTTGCCCACCGCGATGGCGTTGCCGTCGTCGCCATCCTTGCTGAAGACCACATAGCCGCCTGGGCACATCTGCCCGGCCTTTTCGTAGCAGCCACTCCAGGAGCTGGAGCCACTGCAGTCGATGGAGACGCCGCGCCGGCCATCGGGGGTAACGGTCATCCTGGCGGTGGTACAGCCACTCAGCGCGGCCACGAACAACAACGGAACAAACAGCTTCATGGGTACTCCAAGGGGTTGGGGATCAGCGGAAGGGCGCCAAGGCTGGAGTGCCCGGATTGCGCGAACCTTGCGCCCATGCCCTCTTTCATGCGGCATCAGGGGCCTACGGGGCATCCGGACGGCACGCCATGTTCACGCAATGTTCCTGTAATACGGTGCCGGCGCGTGCCGAACCGCCCTGCCACGCCCCCTTCCTGCGCAAGCCCTGCCGATGCACATCCTGCTGATTGAAGACGAGGTCGAACTGGCCGCCACCCTGAAGTCCGCCCTGCAGCGCGAGCGCTACGTGGTGGATCTGGCCAACACGCTGGCGCTGGCCCGCGAAGCAGCCCTGTACGGATCGCACGACCTGGTATTGCTGGACCGCACCCTGCCCGACGGCGATGGCTTGGGATTGATTCCGCTGTTGCGTGAGCGCAACCCCGGGGTGCCGATCATCGTGCTGAGCGCGCTGGGGCAGCTGCCGGACCGCATCGCCGGCCTGGATGAGGGCGCGGACGACTATCTGGCCAAGCCCTTCGCACTCGAAGAGCTGTTCGCCCGCATCCGCGCTGCCGGGCGCCGCCCGAGCGGCATGCAGGTGGAACTGGTGAGCATCGGCCGGTTGGTGTTCGATCCGGCATCGGGCGAGGCCAGCGTGGACGGGCAACGGCTGGAGCTGCCGCGCCGTGAGATACGTGTACTGGCCGCGTTGGCCCGGCGGCTGGGCCGCACCGTGCTGCGCGAGTCGATTGAAATGGCGGTGTATGGATTCGATGACGGCATCCATTCCAACACGCTCGATTCACATGTCTCGCGCCTTCGCCGCAAGCTGGCCGATGCCGAAGCAGGAGTAGAGATACACGCCATCCGCGGCGTCGGCTATCTGATGCGGGAAGCCAAGTAATGGCGCGTCGTCCATCGCTGAAGCGCCCGTTGATCGTCAAAACGCTGATCTATCAGCTGCTGGCGTTGCTGGTGGCGTTCTTCGCGCTGCTGATGGTACTGATACGTGCCGACAGCGGTGGCTACTACACCATCCAGACCTTCGCGCCGGTGGCTGCCGACGCGGTGCACCGCGACCGCAATGGCGAACTGTACGTGCAGAACACGCCGGAACTGGCCGAACTGCTGAAGATCGTTCCCGGTGCATGGTTCATCGCCGAGGATGAGCACGGCCACCACGTAACGTTCGGGCCTGTGCCGCCGGCCTATGCCTCGCTGGTAGGCGCACTGGATGGCATTCCCTTTGGCGACCTGCGCGGGCGCGACCGCAGCGATGGCCTGGCCGTCGTGATCCGCCAGCACAGCGGCCCGGCCGGCAAGCTGACCATCATGGCCCACGGCGAAACCGATACGCTGACCTGGCAGATGGCGCTGGCGGCACACATCATCACCCTGCCGATCTTCCTGCTGCTGGGCCTGGCCACCATCGTCCTGACACCGGTCATCGTAAGACGAGCCCTGGCCGGGGTGGAGCGCATCGCGCAGGAAGCCCGCAACATCTCCGCCAGCCGCCGCGGTGTCCGCCTGACGGAAACCGCTGTACCGGTAGAGATCGCTCCGTTGGTGACAGCGGTGAATGAGGCGCTGGACCGGCTGGACGAGGGACACGAACGGCAACGCCGCTTCATTGCCGCCGCCGCACATGAGCTTCGCACACCCATCGCGATTCTGGGGGTAAAGGTCGATGCGGCCGACGATGCCACCTCGCGCAGCCTGGCCGTGGAAGTGGCACGGTTGGCGACGCTGGCAGAGCAGCTGCTGGATCTGCACCGCATGGACGAGGACGGACCGAAGGAAACCATCAACCTGGCGCGGGTGGCCAAACGGGTGGCCGCTGATATGGCGCCGCTGTTGATCCAGTCGGACAAGGCGGTAGCCGTGGCGGTGGAACCCCACTTCCCGGTGCTCGGCGAGACCGGCGCGGTGGAACGTGTGATCTCCAACCTGGTACTCAATGCTGCCGAACATGGCGGACGCCAGATCGTCGTGCGCGTCCAGGGCAGCTGCCTGGAGGTTGAGGACGACGGTCCCGGCATACCCCTCGACCAGCGCGAACGCGTCTTCGAACCCTTCCAGCGGCTGAGACCGAGGCAGACCGGCGCGGGCCTGGGGCTGAACCTGGTGCGCCAGGTGATCGACCGCCACGGTGGCCGCGTCACGATTCTGGATGCGCCTGGCGGTGGTGCACTGATCCGTGTTGAGTTTCCTTTGCATCCAGGCGTGACCAGCATGCCACCGCTGGAGCACTGAACACATCGCATGCACCTGTGTAACCGGCACCTGTCCATGCGTGGCCAGCAGCGAGGACAGGCAAGGTTGCGGCAATGTTCGCTGGACAGCATCGGGGGGTGGCACCTGCCGTGCCACCGCGTTCCGATCTGACAGGAAGCCTGCATGTGACCCAGGGAGCTCCTCCACCGTCCTCTTCCAGGCGCACTGTGCCACCACGGAGTTCGCCGGGACTTACCGCTGCCGCATGGAATCGCCGCCCGCGCGATGGCCGCGCGCCCGGCCTGCAACATTGGCCGCGTTGGCTGCGGGCAGTTCCTGATACCGAGCGCGCTGGCGTGCTGATACGGCTGTTCGGCGCTTTGTTCCTGCTGCTGCCCGGCATTGCGCTTGCGGCTTCAACGTATCGGCACGCGAGCACAGCGCCGGCGGCGGCCGTGCTGTTGTTCGTTGGCTTGCACGCTGCGCTGCACGGGTTGGCGGCATGGCGCGCGGCAACCTCGCGCCCGACGCCACCACTGCTACGCGTCCTGGATGGACATGCCGCTGGGATAATGATTGCCAGTGCGCTCATGATCACCATCGGTGCAGGGATGACGAAGCTGCCTGGTCCAATGTTCTCCTGGTTGGTGGCCGGCGCGGCGAGTCAACTCTGCGGTGCGCGAATGCCAGGCCACCGCCTGCGCAATACGCTGCTGGTTCTCGGTAGCGCCCTGCAGTTCATCGCCGTGGCACTGCTCGCCCTTCTTGCCGCACGCTGACACAACGATAGTCCCGCAAGGTTCGCGCAACCCAGCGCATCGAGACTCGACGGCCAACCACGTCTGCCACGACAGACGTGTGTCTCTTCTGTCGCGAGGACCCCCGATGACCTGTCTTTTCTGGATGCTGCGCCGATGAGCGCCGTACCGCGCAAGCGCCGCCGTGCGCTCATCATTGCTGCCGGCCTGCTGTGCAGCGCGCTGATTCTGCTTGCATGGTTGCGGCCCACGCCACCACCGCAACTCCAGGTTGCGCCGGTCGTTCGCGGCAACATCGAACAGGTGGTGGAAGCCACTGGCACGCTGAAGCCCTCGCGACTGGTAAGCGTTGGTGCGCAGGTTTCCGGCCGCATCGAGACCCTGCATGTGAAGCTGGGCGACAAGGTGAAGGCTGGCGATCCCATCGCCGATATCGACTCGCGAACACAGCGCAATGCACTGCTGAGCGCGCAGGCTGCACAGCGCACTGCGCGCGCCAACCGCGATGCACTGGCCACCGACCTGCGCCAGTTCGAGCTGGCCCTGCATCGGCAGCAGCAACTGGTGGCCACGCAACTGGTGGCCCGCGCCGACTTCGATGCGGCCAAGGCAAAGGTCGATGCCACCCGCGAACAGATCGCCGCACTGGAAGGAGAGATCGTGCAGCGGCAGACCGACGTGGATATCGCACAGACCAACCTGGAGTTCACCCGCATCACCGCGCCCACCGACGGCACCGTGCTGGCCGTGGTGGCACGCCAGGGGCAGACCGTGAACGCGGTACAGAGCGCACCGACCATCGTGATGCTGGGCAACCAGGACGTGATGACGGTATATGCGGAAATTTCCGAGGCTGATGTTGTGCACACATCGGTTGGCCAGGAAGCGTTCTTCACCATCCTGGGAGACAGTGGCCGACGCTACAGCAGCAAACTGCGCGACATCGCACCGGCACCCGAATCGATCACCCGGGAAGATGCTTCCGGCCTGGCTTCTCCCGCGACCGCCGGTGGCAGCCGCACGGCCATGTACTACAACGGGCAGTTCGACGTGTCCAATGCAGATGGCCGCCTGCGCAGCTACATGACCGCACAGGTGCGCATCGTGCTGGGGCATGCGAAAGGCGTACTGATCATTCCTTCGGCAGCACTGGGTGCACGTGCCGCCGATGGCCGCTACAGCGTGCAGGTTCGCGGCAAGGATGGCCACCCAGCCCCACGGAGCATCACCACCGGGCTGGACGACCAGATCAACGTGGAAGTGCGTAGCGGCCTGCAGGAAGGCGAGCAGGTGGTGCTGGCCCAGACCGGCGATGCGGCCGCCTCAGTTCCCGCACAGCCATGACGGGCAAAGAAATGGACACACCGCTGCTGCGCGTGCGCGGCATCCGCCGCGAGTTCGCGGCCGGCGAACAGACCCTGGTCGTGCTCGATGGCATCGACCTGGATATCCGTGCCGGTGA
The DNA here is from genome assembly GCF_059367995.1 of Stenotrophomonas sp. YJH_SMC_79. Classification (NCBI taxonomy): domain Bacteria; kingdom Pseudomonadati; phylum Pseudomonadota; class Gammaproteobacteria; order Lysobacterales; family Lysobacteraceae; genus Stenotrophomonas; species Stenotrophomonas sp. YJH_SMC_79. The sequence goes on along the minus strand of NZ_JCAFRK010000002.1, from coordinate 826,507 downwards.
GCTGGTGGCCATCGTCGGCCAGTCCGGCTCGGGCAAGTCCACGCTGATGAACATTCTCGGCTGCCTGGATCGCCCTTCTGCGGGCCAGTACCAGATCGGCGGGCGCGAAACCGCACGGATGTCGCCCGATGAACTCGCCGAACTACGCCGCGAGCACTTCGGCTTCATCTTCCAGCGCTACCACCTGCTGACCGATCTGACCGCACTGGGCAATGTGGAAGTGCCCGCGATCTATGCGGGGATGCCGGCCAACGCGCGCCACGCCCGGGCGGGCGAACTGCTGGCGCGGCTGGGCCTGGGTGAGCGCCTGCGACATCTGCCGGGCGAACTGTCAGGCGGCCAGCAGCAGCGCGTTTCGATTGCGCGCGCACTGATGAACGGCGGCGCTGTGATATTCGCCGATGAACCCACGGGTGCACTGGACACACACTCCGGCAAGGAGGTGATGAAGATCCTCGGCGAACTGCATGCCGAGGGCCATACCGTGGTGCTGGTAACGCATGACATGGCCGTGGCCGACCATGCCCAGCGCATCATCGAAATCCGCGACGGCCGGATTGTCGATGATCGTGCCACGGGCAGGGGCCCGGCCACAGAAGCGCCAGCAGCGGCCTTGCCGCTGCGCGGCCATGGCAGCGGCCTCCAGGCGATGCGTGACCGCTTCGCAGAGGCGTTCCGGATGGCCCTGCGCGCAATGAATGCGCACCGCATGCGCACCTTCCTGACCATGCTCGGCATCATCATCGGCATTGCGTCGGTCGTATCGGTCGTGGCGCTGGGCGCCGGGGCGCGGCAGGCCATCCTGTCCAACATCTCATCGCTGGGCACCAACACCATCGAGATCTATCCCGGATCCGGTTTTGGCGACCTGCATTCGGCACGCGTGGAAACCCTCACCCCCGGCGACAGCGTGGCTCTGGCCCGGCAGCCGTTCGTGGACAGTGCCACGCCCGGAGTGGCTACCAGCGGAACCGCCCTGCGCGCCAACCGCTCGGCCAGCGTGCAGGTGCAGGGCGTCAGCGAGCAGTACTTCCGCGTACATGGCCTGAAGCTTGGCGAAGGCGCCTTCTTCGGGCCACCCGCCGTGGCCGGCTACCAGCAGGTGGTGGTGATCGACGCCAATACCCGCGCCCACTTCTTCGCTGCGGCGGACAATCCCATCGGCCAGAGCCTGCTGCTGGGCAACGTGCCGGTACGCGTGGTGGGCGTGGTGAAGAAGGACGCCGGCGCGGCCGGCGATGCCTCGCTGCTGCGGGTGTGGCTGCCCTACACCACCACCATGGCGCGCATGCTCGGGCAGCGGCATGTTTCCAGCATCACCGTGCGCGTCTCCGATGCGATCAGCATGGAAGCGGCCGAGCAGGCCATCGCACGGTTGCTGACGCGGCGCCACGGCAGCACCGACTTCTACATGAGCAACAACGCGCAGATCCGTGAATCCATCGAACAGACCACCGGCATCCTGACCATGATGATCAGCTCCATCGCCGCCATCGCACTGGTGGTGGGCGGGATCGGCGTGATGAACATCATGCTGGTCTCGGTGACCGAGCGCACCCGCGAGATCGGCGTACGCATGGCGGTGGGCGCGCGTCGCAGTGACATCCTGCAGCAGTTCCTGATCGAATCGGTGCTGGTGTGCCTGCTCGGTGGCGTGCTCGGCATCGGCGTGGCCCTGGCGCTGGGTGCCGCATTGGAGTTTGCCAACGTGGGCTTCAGCCTGGTGTTCTCCGTCCATTCGATTCTGGCCGCCTTCGCCTGTTCCAGCCTGATTGGTATTGGCTTCGGCTTCCTGCCCGCACGCCGCGCCGCCCAGCTGGATCCAGTGGAGGCACTGGTTCGATAGCCACGGCATCTGCCAGCAGTGACGGCAGGTTCGCGCAATGTCTGCGCGGTCTACTGCAGCTACCCACAATGTCTGCACAGGAGCCGGACGATGTTTCTGAAACCAGGAAGAACCGCATTACTGCTGGCAGCAACCGTACAACTGGTTGTGCTGTTGCCTTACTCCGGCGACGCCCATGCGCAACGAGGCGATCGCTACGCCCCGCAGTGGAACCAGGACTACCGTGATCGCGATCGTGATGCCTGGGAGCGGCGCGAACGTGAGCGGGAACGCGAGCGCCGGCACGACGCCAAGACCGCCGGCGTGGTGATGGGCGTGGTTGGTGCAGCAGTGGTGGCCGGCGTGATTGCCGCTGCTGCCAAGCGCGAACGGGAAGTCCGCGAGCGCGCCGACTACTGCATGAACCGCTATGGCAACTACGACCGCCGCAACGATACCTATCGCGGCGCCGACGGCTACACCTATCCCTGCCGCTGATTGACCCTCAACAAGGACAAACACCCCATGACCCGAACTGCTCTGTTGATTGCACTGTGCGCTGCCCCATTGCTTGCCGGGGCCGCACCGGCCGACCCGAAACAGGCCTACATCGATTCCACGTTCACCGCGATGGATACCAACAACGACGGACGCGTCGACAAGGCCGAGTACACGAGGTTCCAGCAGGGACGCTTCAGCAAGCAGGCCGATTCGATCGACGCCGCGTTCACTGCCATGGACAAGAACAAAGACGGCAGGATCAGCAAGGAGGAAGCCACCGTGGTGCCGGAGATCGCGAAGTACTTTGCGGGCCTGGACACCGATGGTGACGGCTATCTGTCGCTGAAGGAGATGCAGCAGGCCATGGTTGCCGCACAGACTGCAGATACGCCAACAAAGTAGATTCAGGGCCAGGCACTGAAGATGGATGCTGATCCGGGCGCGGTGCGGGTTGAATGCACCCTCTTCCCGCGTTAGCCTCCGAGGTGCCCAAGGAGGGCTATCAACGGAGTGAAGCATGAAGATTGGATTCAAGCTGTCTGTTGCTATTGCGGCTGCTGCACTGACCCTGGGAATCGGCAGTGCCTCCGCGCAGTCCCGCTGTACCCCGTGCTACACCGCCTACGATGCATGCCTGGCGGCGGGTAATGGCGAAAACGTCTGTTACCCGGCGTTCGCCCGTTGCCTGAGAAACAGCGGCTGCACCATCCCGTAAGTCACGCGTTGCCGTGACGTGTGCCGGCCCCCATCCGGGGGCTGGCATTGGCATGCGCCAGATTCGATGCCCAGTCCGCAATCAACTCAGGAAGAACGCTGGAAACCGCGATAGGTTTCACCCCACTCGCGCATGGCCAGCAGCACCGGAACCAGCGTGCGCCCGAACTCGGAAAGCTCGTACTCCACCTTCGGTGGCACCTCTGCATAGACATGGCGGATCACCACGCCGTCAGCCTCCAGTTCCCGCAACTGGCTGGTCAGCATGGACTGTGTGGCGTTGGGCACACGCCGCGTCAGCTCCATGAAGCGTCGCTTGCCTGTCATCAGGTGAAACAGAATGATCGGCTTCCACACGCCGCCCATGACCGACAGCGTGACTTCCACCGCGCAACCGCTCTTGCCGTCCCAACGCCTGCTACGCATGCATACTCCGGAAAACCATAGTACCTACGGAAAATCATCGTTCTTGTTGCGATAGTGGTGCGAGCCTAGCATGGGCTCATCCACTGAACGTGAGACCGCACCATGAGTTTCAAGGCACTGCTGACCCGCAAGACCCACGCCGGCGTTTCCACGGAGCTGGTCGATTTCGACGAGGCCAACCTGATGGATGGCGACGTGCTGGTGCAGGTCGAGTATTCCACGCTGAACTACAAGGACGCGCTGGCCCTCACCGGCACGCGCCCAGTGATCCGGACGTTCCCATTGATTCCTGGCATCGACCTGGCTGGTGTAGTGCTGGACTCCAGCAGCGTCGACTTCAAACCCGGTGACCGCGTTGTGCTCAACGGCTGGGATCTCAGCATGGGCCACCACGGCGGCCTCGCCCAGCGTGCGCGCGTGCGTGGCGAATGGCTCAACAGGATTCCCGACAACCTGACCACCCGTGACGCCATGGCCATCGGCACCGCCGGCTACACCGCGATGCTGTGCGTGCTGGCACTGGAAGACGCCGGCGTGACGCCTGACAAGGGCGATGTGCTGGTCACCGGCGCCAACGGTGGCGTCGGCTCGATTGCGGTAGCGATCCTTTCAAAGCTGGGCTATCGCGTGGTGGCCGCCACCGGACGCCCGGAACACGCCGGGTACCTGCACAGCCTGGGTGCCGCCGAGATCATCGACCGCGCGCAGCTTTCAGAACCGCGCGACCGGCCGGTGAGCGCCGAACGCTGGGCCGGTGTGATCGATGTGGCAGGCGGCCCCACCCTCGTCAACGCCATTGCCGAAACGAAGTACCGCGGCGCGGTGGCCGCCTGCGGGCTGGCGCAGAGTGATGAGCTGCATGGCTCGGTGCTGCCCTTCATTCTCCGCAACGTAACGCTTGCCGGCGTGGATTCGGTGAATGCGCCGCAGGCCGTCCGCCAGCGTGCATGGGACCGGCTTGCCACCGACCTGGACCCGCAGAAGCTGGAAAGCACCGTACAGTTGATCGGGCTTGCCGGGGTGCTGGACGTCTACGACCAGATCATTCCGGGCAAGGTGCGCGGGCGGATTGTGGTGGATGTGAATGCGTGAGCGGATCGTCTGGATCAACTGCAGTTGATGCAGCTCCCATGCTGCGGCGAATGGTGAACACGCGGTGAAACGACGCGGGCGGCGGTGACCTCAAGCCAACGCCGCTCGCATACGCTCGGGTTCCCATCGCCGCCTGGACACCCGACATGCCAATGACCGCGTTCGCACTTGCCGCTGCGCTTTCGGGCCTGCCCGACATCACCTGGGAGCGCGAGCGCGCCGAGGATGCGCACCAGCTCACGCTGTGCCAGATCCATCGTGATGCGCTGAAGCAGAACGAGGGCAAGGACGATGCCTATCCGCGTGCCAAGGCGGTCTGCGATCTGCTGGCACGCGAGTACAAGGACAAGTGGGATTTCGATGCACAGGATGCCCTGGCCGCTTCGGCGGTGGATCTGGATGAGCTGATCCGGCGCGGAGATGTAGTCGAAGTACCGCCCACGAAGCAGGATCGCGCCTACGAGTGACGCCGTGCCTGCAGGCAAGGCCGCACGCATCGTCAAGGGCCCTTATCATGTGGGCTTGGGGGCCCAATACGCCCTATTGACGCTTGCAAGGCAGTATCTGGATGTCTATGGAATGGTGCCCCTCGGGCTGGGGCCGACGCGTGACCCGTTCGCCTCATTGGTCGCTGCGGCTTGATGGCGAGCATGTTGAACTCAGTGTCTCCGGCCAGCAGTACCGGCTGCGCGTGGATGATGATCAGCGGGTGCAGATCCATCCAGGGATCTTCTGGTCACGGGTCGAGCTGCAGACCGGCGATGCTGCTGGGCTGTGCGTAGACGGGCTCCCCAATGGACAAGCGTCCCGGCTTGCGGCTGAGCTGCAACACGTGCTCTTTGTGCGCACCACGCGAGGGCGCAAGGCCCTGTTCGACACGATTCTGGAGCAGGTCCAGTCGTGGCTGAACGACGCGGACGCCCTCATTGACCGAGGCAATGCCGGCCGCCGCTGGATCACCCACGAACAGCAGCAGGCGCTGCTGGCTGAGCGTTGCGCCCTGCCCCTGCAGCCGCCGGAGCTGGAGCAGCTGTTCCGCGATGAAAACGTGCATGAAGACCTGCGCGCGGACAGCCATCGTGCAGCGCTGGACGCCCTGCGCGACTGGAACCTGGATTGGTCCGCTGCCTGGGCCGAAGCCAATGAAGCCATGACCCAGCGCGAGCTGGCGTTGGCCAAGGACTTCCTGGACCGGGTCGAGAGCAAGCCGCTGACCGAAGAACAGGCCCGCGCCGTCATCTGCCTCGACAACCGGGTGCAGGTCGTAGCCGCGGCCGGTTCCGGCAAGACCTCCACCATGGTCGCCAAGGCCGCTTATGCCATTGATCGGGGCTTTGTCGAACCCGAACGCATCGTGATGCTCGCCTTCAACAAGGACGCTGCCAAGGAGCTGGAGGAGCGCGCGCAGCGATCCTTCGATCGGCTCGGCATGGGCGACACCGTGGTTGAGGCGCGGACCTTCCACGCCCTGGGCCTGGCCATCATCGCCAAAGCCACCGGGCGCAAGCCCGATATCCCGGAATGGACCACTGACGCCACATTGGGCTTCAACAAGCTGGCCGAACTGGTGGACGACCTGAAGGACCGCTCGACCTACTTCCGCACCCAATGGGACATGTTCCGCCTGGTGTTCGGGCGCGACTTGCCGCCACTCGGTGCGGAAATGGAGGCCGACGGCTACGACCGCGATGGCACGCCCTACATCCGCGCCCTGCAGGGTGAGCGGGTGAAGAGCCTGGAAGAGTGCGTCATCGCTGACTGGCTGTTCTACAACGGCGTGACGTACGACTACGAGCGGCGCTACGAATTCGATACGGCCACCGACACCCATCGCCAGTATCGCCCCGACTTCTATTACCCGGACGCCGGGCTGTATCACGAACACTTTGCGCTGGATGCCGATGGCCAGCCGCCGGCGCATTTCGCCCATTACGCCGAGGGCATGCACTGGAAGCGCCAGCAGCATGCGGCACGCGGCACCGCCCTTGTCGAGACCACCTCGTTTGGTCTTCGCAGTGGATACGCCCTGCAGGATCTTGCGGAGAGGCTTGGCGGGTCGGGTGTCGAACTCGACCCCAACCCCGACCGCGAGCTACCCGAGCAGGGCGCAAAGCCGATGCCGGACGCGGACCTGATCGGGCTGATGCGCACATTCATTGCCCACGCAAAGAGCAATTGCCTGACGCTGGATGACATGGCCGAGCGCCTGCGGCAGACGCCCGAAGATCAGTTCAAGGAACGGCATCGGCGCTTCCTGGAAATCGCCAGCCCTGTTTTCCAGGCTTGGGACAACGCACTGGCTGACGAGCACGGCATCGATTTCGAAGACATGCTCAACATGGCGGCCGGACTGCTGGAGCAGGGCCGCTATGAATCGCCCTACGAACTGGTGATGGCCGACGAATTCCAGGATGCCTCGCGTGCCCGCGCCCGGCTCTGCCGCGCCTTGGTCAGCAAACCAGGGCGCTACCTGTTTGCGGTAGGCGATGACTGGCAGTCGATCAATCGCTTCGCCGGCGCCGACGTCTCAGTGATGACCGGATTCCGCGAATGGATGGGCCAGGGCCAGGTGCTGAAGCTGGAGCAGACATTCCGCTGCCCGCAGGCGCTCTGCGATGCTTCAAGCCACTTCATCAGCCGCAACCCCGCGCAGATCGTCAAGGAGGTTCGTTCTACTACACCGGCGATGGGCCCGGTGCTGCAGGCGTTCCAGATGAATCGACGCGAGGAGCTGCAGGATGGCGTTCGCCAGTACCTCGCCAAGCTGCATCAGCAGTTGTTGTCCGGAGCGGTGCCGCAAGGGCGCAATGGACGCGTGACGGTCTTCATCCTGGGGCGCTACCGCGCCGATCGCAGCGCGATGCCTTCGGATTGGAAGGCAGCCTTCGGCAGCACGATGGACGTAGAGTTCCTCACGGTCCATCGATCGAAGGGATGCGAGGCGGACTATGTGATCCTGCCTGGCATGGTCAATCGTGGCTTCCCGAGCCTGCGCTCGGATGACCCGGTGCTTTCCCTGGCAATGCCGGATGGCGATAGCTACCCATTGAGTGAAGAGCGGCGCCTGTTCTATGTCGCACTTACCCGTGCGCGGCGGTCGGTGGCCATGTTCACTCTGCAGGGGAAACGTTCGCCCTTCCTTGATGAGCTGGTGTGGGACGGCACGGTGGAAGTGACAAGCCTGTCGGGCGTGGCCATCCATGAAGAGCGCTGCCCGGTGTGCAAGGTGGGCGTGTTCGTGGACCGCAATGGACCGCATGGAGTGTTCCGGTCGTGCTCGAGCTACCCGTTGTGCCATAACAAGCCGAAGGGTGCGCGTCGGGGATGAATGCATCCCGCTCCCTCCACATATGCCTGTCTGCATCAGGGCACACAGGCACCGTCTCGGTTTCGCCCCCGGCATGATGCGCGCCATGGCCTTTCCGGAAACGAAAAAGCCCCGGCAGGACCGAGGCTTTTGTCTGGATGGTGGCGAGGCTGCAGGGTATCGCAAGGTCCCCACACGTCCTCGCCGCGTCTTATTACGGGATAATGCAGCCATTCAGACGCAAGCATTGCATATAGTTCCGGGTACAGATGCTCAAGTCTGTACCCGACGCCTCGCATGCAATGTATTGGACCTCGCAGACGGAACAAGGGCCGGGGGCTTTCGCCGTGGCGCTGCCGATTCCAAAGGTCAACGCACAGGCCGCAACAGCAACAGAAAGCTTGAATCCAATCTTCATGCCATGACTCCGTTGGTCGCCCTCCTTGGGCATCCGAAGCCTAGCGCGGGTGTCTGGCACATTCAAATTTCCTGCCGCCAGCGTCAGCGCTTGGGCACCTGGAACGATTACCGTCCTTGAATGAAGCAATTCCCTGCAGCCAGAGGAATGCACCGGTCTATTTTTTCACCTGACCCTCGTGACCGGATGGCTGGCCCGCAAGAGCTGTAGAAACAGAAAAGCCCCTGTTTCCAGGGACTCCTCTGAACTTCTTGGCTGAAAAAGTGGGATTCGAACCCCTCAGATTTCACGCAGCTGCAGTTGATGCCCCTCCATCCTGCAAAGAGCGGTGAACGCGCAGCGATGCGCCACGGGCGGCGGCGACCTCAAGCCACCACCACTCTCATGCGTCGGATTCCCATCGCTGCCGGAACACCCGAGCTGTCAATGACTGCATTCGCATTTGCCGCCGTGCTTTCAGCGCCTGCCCAGCATCAACCAGGAGCGCGATCGCGCAGAGGATGCGCACCAGGCCATGCTGCGAGGAACCCATTGCGATGCGCTGAAGCAAAATGTGGAGAAAAACGATGCCCGTCCTCATGCCAGGGCGGTCGGCGATCTGCTTGCGCGAGGGCGCAAGAACAAGCGGGAGTTCGATGCGTAGGTTGGGCGCACTGCATCAACAGTCGATATGAACGAGCTGACCCAACCTGGCGCGCCGGTGGAAGTGCCGCCGACGAACCACGATGGCACCTACGTGCAATGGCGCGCCATCCTGACTCCGTGATCATCTCAGGCTACCCTGAGCTGCGGAGTGACGAGCACGCCCCAGTACCCACACCTCATCCACCTTGAACCCTCCCTGGCATCCCGCTCTCGATCTGCTCGACCAGCTCATTGAAGATGGGTCTCCTCTTCATTATCTCCAGCACCGAATCGCCCACCTCATCCAAGATCATGGGGTCCGCACCACAGGAAAGAAGATAGACAACGGCCTCGAAACCTTCATTAATCACCGCGTTCGCCATCGGCGTCAGCCCAATATCTCCGAGCACGTCAATATTGGTCACGAACGGCATCAGCTCCTTGAGCAGCTCCACGTCATTGTTGAACGCCGCTATATGCAGTGGCGTATCGTCGTCGATTCCATGGCTTTCAGGACACGTCAACTCGCAGCCTTCGAAGGCGTGGTAATCATCGAACCTCGCAAGCAGCCTCTTCAGTTCCGGATCAGTTGCACTCATCGGGACACTCCCTACGAAGTCTCTCTTCAAGGATCTTCAGCTCCGCCCAATCTCTTGCGTTCACCGCAGCGTGGCGACCCCCAGGGTACTTTGGCGTCATCCATCGCATGTCCCATGAATGCCTCGCTAATGCGAGCTTTTTCATGCACTCGATTCTATTCCTAAGATTCTTGCATGGATCCTCATCCCGCTTATATCCCTGCTGATTCAACTCTTTGTACTTACGGTACTCGAGGTCCCTTCGTTCCTTATCGGTCAACCACGCCGAATTCATCAGCGCCCCCAACAGCGACGCGTTGCCGCTTGTCGGATCGAGCCACGCACCGAGATCCATGAACTGCGCTGCCGTTGCACTCGATGCCACAACGCCTGCGGCATCCATCTCCGAGCTCCGCCCTGTATCGGCCAGCTGTCCAGCCAAGCGCTGCAGCTCGCGAAGACCCTTTGGGTCAACGCGCTGGACAGGCCGAGCACTTACATAACTGAATGTTGAAATACCCCCAGCGAGCCCAATCGGATCGCTTTGGGAGTAGCGCCCCACTGCTGGGTCATACTCACGTTGATAGTTGTAGAACAACCCGGTCGCTTCCGTCGCCTGCTGCCCCGGAAAACGAAGTGAAAGGTCAAATTTAACGCCGTCACCGTCAGGATCCGGGTTCGGCATCTGATTACCGAATACTTCGCTCCTGCTGCTCCATTCCCATATGGCAGTGTCTCGAACAGGATCGACCACGACGCGCGGCGTTCCGAGGTGATCGGGCTGGATGTAGACCAACTCCGGAGAACCAGCGTCTGCTGAGCTGATCAATGCCACTGGATAGTCATCAAGCCAGATCGCCTGCTGCGACCGCCCTGATTCAAAGTGGTCGCCCAGCCATTGCCCTGCTTCGTCATAGAGCGTGATCTGCTTATCACCGCCGAACGGAACGCGAAGAATGCGTTCCCCTAAGTGATTGTACGCGTAGCCCTCAAGCACATTCCCGTCTTGCTTCACCGCTGCCATGCGATTGGCGTCGTTATACTCGTATTCCTTGCCTTCCATGCGGACGGTGTTGCCGGAGGCATCATGATCGCGCCCCACACCATCCACGGCCGTCAGGTGATGACTCGTCGCGGGATAGGTGTAGAGCGAGAGGCCACCCGCGGTCTTCAGCGACGTGCGATTGCCGGTGGAATCGTATGCATAGGTTTCGATGGGCGTTGCGGTGAGCCCATCCTGAGTCTGCGTGAGGCGCCCCAGGGCATCATAGGCATAGCGGGCCATCACCTGCGAGCCACTGCCATTCTTCAGCGCAACGATGGAGCCAACGGGATCGTAGCTGTAGCTCTGGGAGAGCCCCCCGGGGGTCGGATCATTCACAGCCTGTGCGCGATAGTCGAGATCCAGAGGACGATCCAGCCGCCGACCATTGCCATACGTCCAGCCGATCACCGGACCGAAGGCGGCGTAGGCTACGTCGTTCACCACGACCTGCCGGGCCTGACCAGGCCGGGTCAGGCCGATTTGATTCACACGATCAAAGCCATCCCGGACGTAGTCGACGATGCTCCCGTCCGGGTACACCAGTGTCACAAGGTTTCCGGATGGACTATAGGAGTATCGCACTGTCCGTGTCAGACCATTGATGGTCTGCACCTTCCGGGTGATCTGGCCAAGGCGACCGTAGCAATACAGCGTACTGCCACCAGCATGCTGCACCTGGCCGAGCCTCCCCTTTGCAAACCGCTCGTCGGCAGGGCACGACTCTGGCGCCAGGTCATAGCTGTAGCTCACGTCAAGACTGGCATCCGGGTAGGCAATTCCAATCACCCGATCCAGAGCATCGTACTGATACGAAGCAGTAACGCCACGGGCATCGGTGAACGTCCGACGGTTGCCGCCAGAGTCAACCGTGTACTGACTGGCACCGCTGTCTGGGCTGACTTGCCCAGTCAGGTCGCCAAAGGCGTTGTAGGAATAGGTTGTAGACAGCCCCTTGGGATCAGTTACCCGGATCACCTGGTCCATGGCGTTGTAGTGCGTACGGACTTCCACATCCAAACCGCCAACGTCCTGAAGGGACAGCACAAGGCGATTCAATGGATCGTATTGCTGCCGGCTCTTGCGACCCAGAGCATCGGTCCTGGAAGCGATGTTACCGTTGGCGTCGTAGGAATAATCGGTGGGGTTGGCGCCGGAATCTGCCTCTGTGGTCAATTGCCCGAACTGGTTGTAGATCCGGCTGAGCGCCCGCTTCAGCACGCCATTGACGTCCCGCGTCTCTTCCACGACTCGATTCCCTGCATTGTCCAGGACGAATGTGATTGAGTTTCCTTGGCTATCGGAAATCGCCGTCAATCGGTGGGCTACGTCGTAGGAGTAGGAAACAGAGGATCCATCTGGCTGCGTTACCCGCTTGACGAGGCCTGTGGGCCAGTAGTCGAGGCGAGTGGTGCGTGCGCCAGCGCCGGATGCCGAATCAAATCTGACAATGGTTGGCCGGCCACGTGGATGGTACGCAATCTCGGTAACGATGCCATTGGGGTCTTTGACAGACGTCGGTCTTCCAGCCCCGTCATAGGCGAGCAGCTCGGAGATGTGACCCGCTGCATTGATGACCTTCCAGAGGTCGCCTTTCCTGTAGAGGCATGAGCCGGAGCCCGTGGCGCAGCCTGCATCACTGCTGGGATAGTAGATATAGGACGTCGTGTCAGTGACATCCAATCGGGGTCCGTCGACCTGGGTAAGCAGACCGAGCAATGGGCACCGCCCTGCCGCCACATCGTCCGCTTCGCAGTAGGTGCTCGTTGTGGTTCGCGCCTCGCCCGTCGCCGGATCGACCTGCGTAGCAGCGAGCGCTTGCCCCCGTGCGTTATAGGTCCAGGTGGACCTGGATACCAATACGTTCGCCGCATCAAGAATGCGGCGCTCGACCGGCACCCTCAAACTTGGATGCCAGTCGGTCTGCACGATTCGCCGCAGACCCGTTGCATCGTTGGCAGCTTCGACACGCTGGACTTCGAGCAGGCGCGCGTTGTGACTGAATGTTGTCTCGTTACCGGCAAAGTCCACCGATGACTGCACCATGCCATTCCCATCATAGGTCTTGGCCCTGGCGGTGTTGCTGCACCCCAGACACAGCTCATCGAGGGACGCGAGCCGGGCGACACGATGCTTCACATCGAAGCCATAGTGGCGCACCTTCCCCAAGCTGTCGGTGACAGTCGTCGTGCCATCGTCATTGAACGCTAGCAAGGTTCTATCGATGGTACCCGTCGCGTAGTCACCGTGGACACTCAAAACACCACGCCGATAGCCATCGTAACCCCAGCTCGCGTAGCGCTGACCACTTTCATCGGTGATGCCCGTCAACGTGTGGGGCTGGGAAACACCAGTCGTCTGATCCAATTCGTTGTAGTGGTAGCGACGGACGGACTCACCGGCTGGCGCTTCCGGATAGGAAACGCTGACCAGATCCCCATCGGCGTAGCCATATCGGATAGCACGCCCGGTTGGCAACGTAACCGATGCGACCATTCGATCCTTGTACGTGAAGACCAGACTTCGCCCTTCGGGGTCGGTTACCTTCTCCAGCCTCTTGATGCCATCCGCATAAGCATTGGACAGTACCTGTCGATGACCGCCAAGATCGGTGATCGATGTGAGCAGACCATCACGATCATAGGTTTCTACAGTGCCGTCGCCGCGCGAATAGGTGAATGAGCTGAGTGCCCCTCCACTCATGAAAACACTGATCCTACCTGCAACATCTGCATCGCTCAGCCACTCATCGCCAACGCGAGTGAAGCTCTGCCGCGCTCCATTTGAGCGCCGCGCAATGATCCGATACATCACATAGTTGCCATCCGTCACCGGATAAAGGCGTGCTGAGTACGAATGCGTCCAACCCGCCCCCATCGGCAGAGGATCACCTTCAAGCGCCCGACCGCTGTTGTATGTCCTCTCCAGGCTCAGCGGGAAGACGCCCGCACCAACAAAGTCGACTTCATGCTGCCGCTTGTTGCCGGTGGCGCTGTCAATGGGATTGCTTCCGTTGCCTCCCGCAATGAGACAATTGCTGTCGCATTTCGGTGAGCCGTACTCGCCAGTTTCAGGATCCTCGAGACCGGGAAGCGGATACTCGGGTGGGCCGTCATTTTGAACGCATCGCCCTGCACGCCTGCTCCACCGTTCCCCGGCGAGGCAGCCAAAACGCCAAGAGGCATAGTATTGTGACGGCTGGCCTACAGGGCGCAAGAAGATTCCCGACTCTGGCGGATAACCTTGCCTAATAACTCCGAAGCCGGGAGTGCAGTAGCTTGGCTCTGAAAGACGGGCGCGCGCGGACTCACACCAAGACATCGCCTGATGCATTGTTGTTTCAGCCAATGCACTAGATGCTGAGGCACATCCAGCTACCAGCAGTAAAGAGGATCAGCACCCTGTGCAGGATGGCATCTGACGTCCTGCTGCGGCACCATGACCGCATGCGTGAATCCATCGTTCGTTCGATATCTAACACTGCACTTCCTCCATGAAATTGGGATCAGCTCTCCTCGACCACAACATCATGCGCAGGCCGTACAAAAGCAGCGCACGTGATGAAGCCAATTGAATAGATCGAGTTGAGCTCCCGCCTCGTCACGCTACAGTCCGCCCCCCCCCGCTATCAATCGTGATACCCGATCGCAGAAGGGGACAAACAACATCGAAGGAAACCTACACTATCGCCGCATCAATGACATTGCCCATAAGCGTCAACTGAGACAATTAGCAGCGAATCTGGGCATAGCCGAACGAGATCGACCCACCAGTTTTGTGCAGCAACATCCAGCACAACCGGAGTCAGACTGATGACACGAGCCCTCAACTGACGGCATTCGCCCGAGGGATCCGTCTCGCACTGCTCGGAAAAACAAAAAAGCCCCTGCTTCCAGGGGCTCATCTGTACTTCTTGGCGGAGAGAGTGGGATTCGAACCCACGGAAGGTTTGACCCTTCGCCGGTTTTCAAGACCGGTGCCTTAAACCGCTCGGCCATCTCTCCAATCGGGTCCCGGTCGCCCGGGCAGCGGCGTATTCTCGCACGTGAAGGCCATTTGCCCAAGACCACCCTTGCTCCCGCCCTTCGCATCCGGCACGGTGGGGCCTCCACTGCAATCGGAGCCACCATGGCCCATCTCGATCTGGCCAACCTGCGCACCACCCTGCTGGACGACACCCAGCTGGCCGCAGTGGCCCTGCACCGCACCTTGGCCGGGCACCTGCCGGTCAGCAGCGGGCATCTGGTGGTCTGCGATCCGCTGGTCCAGGCCGAGGCACCTGCGCTGGCCGACTACACCGCCCCGCTGGGCCGGCATCCGGTCGAGATCATCGTGCACAGCGGCCGCCCGGCGCTGGCCGTGGTCTGGTTCAAGCCTCGCGAATCCCTCACTGCGTCTGCCCTGCACTGGCAGATGGCGCGCTGGACCACGCAGGACCTGACCGGATTGGATGAGGACAGCTTCATCGGCTACCCGGTCGACGCCGGCATCGGCTGCTTCATGGATACCGACACCCAGCAGGCACTGCTGGCCCTGATCGAACAGGCCGATGGCGACGAAGGCAGCGAGTGGTCTGATGCACTGATCGACCATGACGGCCTGGATGAGGGCGCCGAATACCGCCCCTGGGGCGAGGACTCACCACACGGCCTGGTCGTATTCACCAGCGGCTGGGGCGACGGCGTCTATCCCAGCTACTGGGCGCTGGATACGTCCGGCATTCCGGTCGCTCTGGTCACCGATTTCCTGTGCATCCAGGGCGGTGATGGGCGCGACGAGCGCGAGATCGCCGACCAGGCCTATCGCGACGGTCTTCCGCCCGAAGAAGCCGAAGCACTGGCACGACTGGTAGCGGCGGTGGAACGCGATGACGCGAACGTACTGCGCGACCTGCTGAAGGATGCGCCACAGCGTGCCAACCAGATCGAGCCCGGATGCGGCGGCACCGCCGTGTTCGAGGCGATCCGTCTGGACCGCCCAGAGGCATTGCGGGTGCTGCTGCAGGGCGGCGCGTTGCCGGCAATGCCCGAGCGCCTGCACATGAGCAAGGTGACCAGTTACCTGGACTACGCGCGCTTCCTGAAGAAGCCACGCAGCGCGGAACTGATGGCGGTGCTGGAAGCACCGGTCATTGCCGAGCCCACACCGGCCGCACCGCTGCGGCGCGGCTTCTGGGACCGGCTGTTCGGCCGGAACTGACCGGGGCCGGAAAGCAGCAACGCCGGGCATGGCCCGGCGCTGCCGTTTCACAGATTGGCAGTGCAGGTGCGGGGAGGTTCCTCAGCCCGCATCCACTGCCAACGCGCCCAATGCACTGGCCTTGATCCGCTCCTTGGCCTTCTCACAGGCACCATCGCAATGCAGGCGCGAGGCCTCCAGCTGCGGCGGCAGGTGCTCGGCCAGGAAGTCGATGAACACGCGCACCGCCGGCAACAGGCCACGGCGCGAGGCGAACACGGCATGGCACACGCCCTGCGGCAGCGACCAGTCCGGCAACACCACTTCCAGCTCGCCATTGCGCACGGCATCGGCGCACACGGTTTCCGGCAGCATGGTGATGCCGAAGCCGTCCTTCACCATGCTCTGCAGCAACGGGAAGTCGAAACCGGCCACGCGCGGCTGCAGGTCGACCCGGCGCACTTCGCCTTCGGGGCCGTGCAGCTCCCAGCGCTGGCGGGCTTCGTCTTCGCTGATGCTGAGGGTGACGTGCTGGGTCAGCTCTTCCGGGTCCTTCGGCCGACCGGCGCGGTCCAGGTACTTCGGGCTGGCCACCAGCAGTTCCTGCACCTGGCCGAAGCTGCGCATCACCAGGCTGCCATCGTCGTCCAGGCGCGAACGCACGCGCAGGGCCACGTCGTAACCTTCATTGATGATGTCCACGCGGCGGTTGCTGATGTTCAGCTGCAGGCGCACCTTCGGGTACTGCTCAAGGAACTTGGGCAGCAGCTTGGGCAGCTGCATCTGCGCCAGCGACACCGGCACACTGGCACGCACCACGCCGCGCGGTTCCGCGCTGAGGCGGTCCACCACTTCACGTGCGGCCTGTGCCTCGGCCAGCATCGTCTGCGCGTGGCGGTGCACGCTGGTGCCGACATCGGTAACCGCGAAACGACGCGTGGAGCGCTGCAGCAGGCGTACGCCCAGGTCGGTTTCCAGCTGGCTGATGCGGCGGCTCAGGCGCGACTTGGGGATACCCAGTGCGCGCTCGGCGGCGGCGAACCCGCCGTGGTCGACCACCATCGCGAAGTAGTACAGATCATTCAGGTCATGCATGCCCGAGTTCCATATCTAGAACAATACGTGGCATTCAACCACCTTTATTCCGTCTTTGCAACAACCTATCGTTCTCTCCGTCGGCGGCAAGCCCGCCACCTCTCCCGAACATAGGTACTGCCATGAAGCTTCTGCACATCGACGCCAGCGTGCTTGGCGACAACTCCGTCTCCCGCCACCTGACCGCCGCCGTGGTGGCCCAGTTCACGCAGCAGATCGACGGCCTGCAGGTTGATTATCGCGATCTTGACGCCAATCCGGTACCGCATCTGCGCAGCGGATCGCTTGCCAAGACCGACGCTGCCGAAGCCGCCGATGCTGAACAGGTACTCGAGCAGTTCCTGGCGGCCGACATCGTGGTGATCGGCGCGCCGATGTACAACTTCAGCATTCCGTCCACCCTGAAGGCCTGGATCGACCGTGTGGCCGTGGCCGGGCGCACCTTCAAGTACACCGAGAACGGCCCGATCGGCCTGGCCGGTGGCAAGCGGGTGATCATCGCCAGCAGCCGTGGCGGCATCTACACCGATTCGCCCGCGGACTTCCAGGAGCCGTTCCTGCGCCAGACGTTTGCCTTCTGGGGCATCAACGATGTCGAGTTCGTACGCGCCGAAGGCATTGCCTACTCGCCGCAGCACCGCGAAGACGCCATTGCTGGCGCACTGGCTGCGCTGCCGTCGCACGAAGCGGCCGAAGCCGCCGCTGCATAAGCGTTCCAGCGTTCGGCGCCGCTCTCTCCTCGTCGAGGCGCTGAACGCGGGCCGGGATCCCCTCCCCCATCCCGGCCCACCCTGGCGGCCCCGCTTTGCGGGGCCGTTTTTTCTATGGGGTATGGCGTGGCTGCTGCGCCATCCACGCATGGCGTGGATCTACTGTCCGTTCGCGTGGATTCCGTGCCATGCGCGACGCTCACCAGGGCGTTAGGCTGAGTCATGAACTACATCGTGACCGCTGCACACCGCAGCGAATTTCCGCACCCGATCACCCTGAGCCGTGGCCAGGCACTGGTGGTGGGCGAACGCTATGAAGGCCCCGAGGGCTGGGAAGACTGGTTCCTGTGCGAAGCCGAAGGGCAGCAGCCTGGATTCGTACCGGCGCCGGTAATCGGCCGCGACGCGCAGGGTGGCGCATTTGCCACGGAGGACTACTGCGCTCGGGAACTGGATGTGGATCCCGGGCAACTGCTGCGCGGGGAGCGCACGCTCAATGGCTGGGCGTGGTGCGTGCCGGCGACGGGCGAACCGGGATGGGTGCCGTTGGAGAAGCTGCGCGCTGTGGAGTGATCACGGTGGTTCATCCACGCATGGCGTGGATCTACTGGGGCATCGGTGAATTCATGCCGGGCGCGTGCAACATCCTCCAGTAGATCCACGCCATGCGTGGATTCGGTGCCATGCAAGCATGGCACCCGCCCGACCAGGGAATCAGGCGATGGTTTCCAGGCCGCCCATGTACGGGCGCAGGGCCTCCGGCACGGTGATGCTGCCGTCGGCGTTCTGGTAGTTCTCCATCACCGCGATCATCGCGCGGCCAACCGCCACGCCCGAGCCGTTCAGCGTGTGCGCCAGTTCCGGCTTGCCCGTGGCGGGGTTACGCCAGCGCGCCTGCATGCGGCGGGCCTGGAAATCACCACAGTTCGAGCACGAGGAGATCTCGCGGTAGGTCTCCTGCGACGGCAGCCAGACTTCCAGGTCGTAGGTCTTCACCGCCGAGAAGCCCATGTCGCCGGTGCACAACAGCACCTTGCGGTACGGCAGGCCCAGCTTTTCCAGCACCACTTCGGCGCAGCGGGTCATGCGCTGGTGCTCGGCGTCGCTGTCTTCCGGGCGGCTGATCGAGACCAGCTCGACCTTCTCGAACTGGTGCTGGCGGATCATGCCGCGTACGTCGCGGCCACCGCTGCCAGCCTCGGCACGGAAGCACATCGAGTGGGCGGTCATGCGCAGCGGCAGGCGCTCGGCATCGACGATCTCGTCACGCACGATGTTGGTCAGCGGCACTTCCGAAGTCGGGATCAGGTAGCGCGTGGAGTCGCCCACGGCGGTCTTGAACAGGTCGTCCTCGAACTTCGGCAGCTGGCTGGTGCCGCGCAGCGAATCGGCGTTGACCAGCAGCGGCACGTTGGTTTCCTCGTAGCCGTGCTCACCGGTGTGCAGGTCAACCATGAACTGGGCCAGCGCACGGTGCAGGCGCGCGATCGGGCCGCGCAGCACGGTGAAGCGCGAGCCGGACAGCTTGGCGGCAGTCTCGCCGTCCAGCCAGCCGTTGCGGGCGCCCAGTTCGACGTGGTCCAGCACCTTGAAGTCGAACTGGCGCGGGTTACCCCAACGCGCCTGCTCGACGTTGTCGTTCTCGTCGGCACCGGCCGGCACGTCATCGGCCGGCAGGTTCGGTATGCCCATCGAGATCGCTTCGATCTTCTCGCGCAGTTCATCCAGCGCCACTTCCGAGGCCTTCAGCTCGTCGGCGAAGGCGGCAACCTCGGCCATGATGGCCGAAACGTCCTCGCCCTTGGCCTTGGCCTGGCCGATGGCCTTGGAACGGCTGTTGCGCAGGCTCTGCAGCTCCTGGGTACGCACCTGGATGCGCTTGCGATCGGCCTCCAGGGACTCCAGGGCAGACACGTCGAGCTCGAAGCCACGGCTGGTGCGCAGGCGTTCGGCGAGGTCGGCGGGCTGGTGGCGGAGCAGGGCTGGATCAAGCATGGCAGGTGTCGTGGTGGGTATCAGGGATGGGATTATCGCTTGTTATACGGATTTCTGCCGCCCGGTTCATTCCCGCCGTGGCAGAATCGAGCCATTCCGTACTGGTCCGGTCCATGTCTGCACCCCGCTCGTCGTCCGCCAAGTCGTTCACTGTGCATATCCCGCGCAATGCCCTGAAGATCGCCGGTATCGCCTTCGGGGTGGGCGTGCTGCTGTTCGTGCTGGTCTGGCTGACCGGTCGCGACAAGGAGTTCTTCCGCGCCGATCCTGCCGCCCAGACGCCGCAGGAAACCGCCCAGATCGAGCCCCTGCCGGAGCCGTTGGCCGCTGCGGCCGGTTCCAGCGACATGCCCGATGCCAAGCCGGCCCCGGTCGAGGAAGAAGCGCCGAAGCTGGTCGAAACCGCTCCCCCGCCGCCCGCCCCCGTGGCTGAAGCAGCCCCGGCTGCGCCGGGCCCTGCACCTGCGGCCACCGGCAACAGCCAGCCGATGCCGATTGCCGGTCAGTCGCCGCCACCGGCCTACCCGGCCGCCGCGCTCCGCGCCGGCGAGACCGGCACCGTGGTGGTGCGGGTGGACGTGGACGCCACTGGCTACCCGAACAACGCCACCGTGATCCAGCGCAGTGGCTCACGCGAGCTCGACCGTGCCGCCACCGACGCCGTGCGTCGCTGGCGCTTCACTCCGGCGCAGAGCAACGGCCAGGCCGTACCCGGCAGCATCGAAGTGCCGTTCGACTTCAAGACGCAGTAACTGAACGCTTCCCGGCAGGCAAACTGAACCCTGCCGGTGGCGTTGACGCAACGCTGACACTTCTCGTCCGTGGCTCGCGCAACACTTCCTACGTCGTCCATTGACGGAAGGAGTTAGCGATGACTGCCACCATCCACGAAGACCTTCATTCGCCGCATCTGCAGGAGGATTCCAGCCTGCAGCACAAACCCACGTCGCCCTGGATGTGGATCGCGCTGATCGTAGCGATGTTTGCTGCCGCCCTGCTTTGGCTGCGTCATTCGAACCAGGAAGACGTGGCACCGGCGCCGGTCGGTGAGCGCATGCTTCCAGCCCCCGAGCAGGCAGTGGTGACAGATGCGGCGGCTCCTGCCGCGCGCCAGGCAGCCCCGGCTACAGCTTCGCGGAAGGCCGCGCCGGCAGTGCGCAATCGTGAGGCCCGCCCGCTCGCCAGCAACCGCATGCCCACCTACCCCGCCGCCGCGCTGCGTAGCGGCGTGCAGGGCAGCGTGATCGCCAGCCTGAGTGTCGATACCCGCGGCAACGTCGCCAATGCTGCGATCGTTTCGCGCAGCGGCGAGCGCAGTCGCGATCTGGACCGCGCGGTGCTGGGCACTGTGCAGAACTGGAAGTTCCAGCCGGCGATGCACGAAGGCCGTGCCGTCGCCAGCGTGGTGCGGGTCCCGGTGGATTTCCGTACCGAGCAGCGTTGATCGCGGACGAGGGGTTCGTGATGTTTAGACGGAGGCTTCGGCCTCCGTCCTTTTATGCGGAAAAGCGTGCCAACCAAGGTTGGCACCTACCGAGAGAAGTGAGCGTGCCGACCAAGGACGGCACCTACCGGGTGATGTGAGTGTGCCGACCAAGAACGGCACCTACCGGCTGATGTGAGTGTGCCGACCTTGGTCGGCACCTACCAAGGCGCGCGATCCGCTGGGCATGGCCCGGCGGCCGCGGTGCCGGTCAGGCCAGGTTGAACCCGGCGCTGCGCGCCAGGCCGTCGAAATCCGGGAAGGACGTGGCGACGTTGGCGATATCGTTGATGCGTACTTCGCCGTCGCTGATCTGGCCGGCGATGGCAAACGCCATGGCGATGCGATGGTCTCCATGGCTTTCGATGGTGCCGCTGCCCAGGCGCACGCCGCCATGCAGGGTGGCACCGTCTTCGGTTTCGTCCACCTGCATGCCCAGCGCACGCAGGCCGGTGGCCATCGCCGCAAGGCGGTCGGATTCCTTCACCCGCAGCTCGGCCGCACCGCTCACCACGGTCTGCCCTTCGGCGGCGGCGGCGGCCACGAACAGCGCCGGGAACTCATCGATCATGTCCGGCACCAGTTCTTCCGGAATACGTGCGCCCTTCAGCGGTGCATAACGCACCACCAGGTCCGCCACCGGCTCACCGCCCTGCTCGGCCGGATTCTCTTCGGTGATGTCCGCGCCCATCAGGCGCAACGCATGCAGCAGGCCGGTGCGGCGTGGATTCAGGCCGACCTGCTTCAGGCGCAGGGCAGAACCGGGAATGATGCTGGCGGCGACCAGATAGAACGCCGCAGACGAGAAGTCGGCCGGCACCACGATATCCGTGGCGCGCAGGCGCTGGCCACCGCGCAGGCGGGCCTTGCCCGGCGAGAATTCGATGTCCACGCCGAACGCCGACAGCATGCGCTCGGTGTAGTCACGGGTCGGATGCGGTTCGGTCACCCGGGTTTCACCCTGCGCGTACAGGCCGGCCAGCAGCACCGCCGACTTGATCTGCGCGCTGGCCACCGGCGAGGCGAAGTCGATGCCCTGCAGCGACTGGCCGCCATGCACGTGCAGCGGGGGCGTGCCGTCATCCTGGGTATCAATCTTCGCGCCCATCTGCGACAGCGGGCCGGTGACGCGGCGCATCGGGCGGCCGGACAGCGATTCATCGCCGATCAGTGTGCAGTCGAACGCCTGGCCCGCCAGCAGGCCGGCCAGCAGGCGCATGCCGGTACCGGCGTTGCCGCAGTCCAGCGGTGCCTCCGGCGCTTTCAGGCCGTCGATGCCGACGCCATGCACGACGCGCTGCGACGGGCTGGGCGTTTCGATGCGCACGCCGAGCTGGCTGAAGATGCGCGCAGTGGCGCGGGTGTCTTCGCCTTCCAGGAAGCCTTCGATATGCGAGGTACCATCGGCCAGCGCGGCGAACATCACCGAGCGGTGCGAGACCGACTTGTCGCCGGGAATGGTCAGGCTGCCCTGCAGCGGCTGGCCCTTGCGGGCGATCCAGTGTTGCGCGTTGCTCATCGTTCGATCATTCCGTAAACGCCGGCAGCGCCGGCGATGCATCAGGGAGCGGCGGCCAGGGCCGCCGCAGCAGCACTCAGGGCACGGCCACCGGATAGGAGCCCAGCACCTTGATCTGCGCCGAGTGCGCTTCCAGTTCGGCCAGCGCGGCCTGCATCGGCGCATCGTCGATGTGGCCGGCCAGGTCGATGAAGAAGCCGTACTCCCACTTGCCGTGGTGCGACGGCCGCGACTCGATGCGGTTCATGCTGATGCCGTGGCGGGCGAACGGGCTGAGCACGTCGAACAGCGCACCGGGCTTGTCGTGGATGAATACCAGCACCGAGGTGCGATCGTGGCCGGAGGTCGGGAAGATGTTGCGGCCCACCACCAGGAAGCGGGTGGTGTTGTCGGCATCGTTCTGGATCGGCTTGGTGACCACCTTCTTCAGGCCGTACACATGGCCGGCGCTCTCGCCGCCGATGGCCGCCGCGTCGTCGGCGTTGCGCGCACGGCGTGCACCTTCGGCATTGCTGGATACCGGAATTTTCTCGGCCTTCGGCAGGTTGGCGCGCAGCCACGCCGAGGTCTGCATGAACGACTGCGGGTGTGCGTAGATGCGCTCGATGTCCTCGATGCGGCCGCTGCGCGACATCAGGTACTGCTGCACACGCAGTTCCACTTCGCCACAGATCTTCAGGTTCGAGGTCAGGAACATGTCCAGGGTGATCTGGATGGTGCCCTGCCCCGAATTCTCCACCGGCACCACGCCGAAATCGGCGTTGCCCGCTTCCACTTCCTGGAACACTTCCTCGATGCTGGCCATCGGCAGGCCCAGCGCGGAGCGGCCGAAGTGCTTGAGCACGGCCTGCTGGCTGAAGGTGCCCTCCGGGCCGAGGTAACCGATCTTCAGCGGCTCCTGCTGGGCCAGGCAGGCCGACATGATCTCGCGGTAGACGTGCACCAGCAGCTCATCGCTGAGCGGGCCTTCGTTGCGATCGACCACCATGCGCAGCACCTGCGCTTCGCGCTCGGGGCGGTAGTAGTCCACGGCGGCAGCCAGCTTGCCCTTGGCCTTGCCGACCTGGTGGGCGAAGCGCGCGCGCTCGGCGATCAGGTTCTGGATGTCGCGGTCGATCTGGTCGATCTTCGAG
This sequence comes from Stenotrophomonas sp. YJH_SMC_79, assembly GCF_059367995.1. NCBI lineage: Bacteria > Pseudomonadati > Pseudomonadota > Gammaproteobacteria > Lysobacterales > Lysobacteraceae > Stenotrophomonas > Stenotrophomonas sp. YJH_SMC_79. The sequence continues at coordinate 802,867 of NZ_JCAFRK010000002.1, read as the reverse complement.
CGCACATCGGCCAGCGCCAGCGGCGCCAGGGTGGGCGCCGGGTTCGACGCGGCCTTGGACGTGCTCTTGCCCTTGGCCTTGGTGGAGGCGCTGTCCTTGGCCGGTTCGGCCTTCTTCGGCGCCTTCTTGCTGGATTTGCTGCTTGCCATCGGAATTCCCTGTTGCGGGGCACGCACCCGACGGTGCGCGCCGTTCATTGCTCAACCGTGACGCTTCTGGAAATCGGCCATGAAGGCGACCAGCGCCTCGGCCCCCGCCAGCGGCATGGCGTTGTACAGCGAGGCCCGGATGCCGCCGACCACCTTGTGGCCCTTCAGCGCCAGCAGGCCGGCGGCCTTGGCTTCGGCGACGAAGCGGGCATCGAGCTCGGCATCGGGCAGGAAGAACGGGATGTTCATCCGCGAACGGGCCGCGTGTGCGACCTCGTTGCGGTAGAAGCCGCCGGAGCCGTCGATGGCGCCGTACACCAGTGCTGCCTTGGCGGCATTGCGCTTGGCGAACTCGGCCACGCCGCCTTCGGCCAGCATCCACTTGAACACCAGGCCGGCCAGGTACCAGTTCCAGGTCGGTGGCGTGTTGAGCATCGAATCGCGGGCGACGTGCGAGCGGTAGTCGAAGATGTCCGCGCGCGGCTGGCCACTGCGCTCGAGCAGGTCGCGGCGGATGATCATCACCGCGATGCCGACCGGGCCGAGGTTCTTCTGCGCGCCGGCGTAGATCACGCCATAGCGGCGCACGTCCAGCGGCTCGCTGGCGATGGACGAGCTGAAATCGGCGATCAGCGGGACGTTGCCGGTGTCGGGTACATCACGGAACTCGACACCGTGGATGGTCTCGTTGGCGGTGATGTGCACGTAGGCGGCATCGGGAGACAGCTGCCAGTCGGCACGCGCCGGCAACTCGCGGTAGCCGTTGGCCTCGCTGCTGGCGGCAATGTTCACGTCTGCATAGACGCCAGCCTGCTTGACCGCGGTCTTGCCCCAGTGGCCACTGACCACGTAGTCGGCGCGCTGGCCGGGGGCTGCGAAGTTCAGCGGGATCAGCGCCTGTTGGGTGGTGGCACCACCGGACAGGAACAGCACCGCATAGTCGTCGGGGATATCGAGCAGGCGACGCAGATCGGCCTCAGCCTCGGCGGCCACGGACATGAATTCCGCGCCGCGATGGCTCATTTCCACGATCGAGGCGCCGGACCCGTGCCAGTCCAGCATTTCCGCCTGCGCCTGGCGCAGGACCGATTCCGGCAAGGTCGCAGGGCCGGCACTGAAGTTGAACGCGCGCGTCATGTCACACCTGTGGGGCAAGACCCGTAGTATGCCGCAGTGCACCAGCCTTGCGGCCTTGTGGCGCAAGGGAAATTTGGTTTCATTGGAATCCATTGGCCGCGCGCACAGCACCGGTAGCCGCCAACCTTGGTTGGCGTACGCCGCAAGGCGTCATGCGCGGGTGGAGCCTGCCAACCAAGGTCGGCATCTACCAGAGCGAAGGCCCGTAGCGCCGGGCCATGCCCGGCGGAAGCAGATCAGCGCGCGCCGAACCAGAGCAGCAGGCTGAGCAGCGCGGCCAGCAGCAGCGCACTGACCAGCAGCCACGGCCAGCGCCGGACCTTGCGCGGCACGGCCGGCAGCACAGGCGCCTGCTCGGCGTCCTCGCTGGACTCGTCCTCGGCTGGCAGCGGCCGCCGACGTGGGTCATGCGGCACTTCCAGCACGAACCGGTGCTGGCCATCGAACACCACCTGGTCGCCCGCCTGCAGCCAGCAGTGGCGCACGGCCACACCGTTGACCCGGGTGCCGTCGGCACTGCCCAGGTCACGCAGCAGCACGCGCTCGCCATGCACTTCCACACGGGCGTGCTGTTCGGCGAAGGCCGGTTCATTGATCTCGATGTCGGCGTCGCCGCCGCGACCGACCAAGCGGGTTCGCGACAGGGTAAAGCTGCGGCCATGGTGCAGTCCCCCGACGCCGCGCAGCAGACGCTGCTGCTCATCGGAGCCATCGTCATTCTTCGGTGCAGGCGCCTGCAGCAGGCTCTCCACCTCACCCTGCAGGACCATCTCCACGCCATCCACGTACACCGCATCGCCTGCACGCAGCAGCGCCATGCGCCGCACCGGGCGGCCGTTCACGTGGATGCCGCGGATGCCGTTGCCGACCTGCAGCCAGAGACCGCGATCGTCCATGCAGAACTGCGCCAGCAGCAGGGCACCGTTGCCGGCATCGCCGAGCCGCACACTGCCGTTGGCCTGGCGCACGATGCGTTGCACCCCGGGCCTCAGCGGCTGGTCGGGCTGTTGTTGTTGACTGAAGTGAACAAGCAGGTTCTGCACGCGGCGCAGCCTAGCAGGTTGGCCGCCAACGAAGAAGAACCTGCGATGAGTGCTTGGCGCGACGGCCCTCGATGCGCACAATGCTCGCCCTCATTGACCATCCCCGCCCTGCGCCAGGAGCCCGTATGTCCACCATCGATGTCCGCCACGCCCACGCCCTGCCCGACGCACAGGCGCGCGCCGCGATCGAACAGGTTGCCGCCAAGTTGTCCGAGCGCTTCGGCCTGAAGTCGTCCTGGACCGCCGACGTGCTGAACTTCTCCGGCAGCGGCGTGGATGGTGCGATCGAGCTGCAGCCGGGCGCCGTGCGCGTGACCGCCAAGCTGGGTTTCCTGCTGTCGGCGATGAAAGGCATGGTCGAAGGCGAGATCCAGCGCGTGCTGAAGGAAAAGCTGGGCTGAACCCCGGCGGCGGCCGTCACGGCCGTGCAACGCCAACGCGCGCTACTCTCGGGACAGGCCCAACTCCCACGGGAAGTACGATGAACCAGTACGAAAACGATGACCGCCGCAACGACGACGCCTCGTTCGGTGACCAGGCCGAGCGCTTCTCGCGCAAGCTGAGTGACTCGGCGCAGCAGGTCTGGCTGGCCGGCCTGGGTGCCCTGGGCCGCGCACAGGCCGAAGGCAGCCGCTTCTTCGACGGCCTGGTGAAGGAAGGCGAAGCCTGGGAGGCCCGCCGCCGTGAGCGCAATGGTGAACAGGGTCCGGGCTGGCGCGACAACGTGGAAACCTCACTGGATGAGGCCCGCGAGAAGGCCTCCGGCACCTGGACCAAGGTTGAAAAGGCCTTTGATGACCAGGTGCAGGGCGTGCTCAAGCGCCTGCACGTGCCCACTGCCGACGAGGTGACCGCGCTGGAAGCCCGTATCGACGCCCTGCACGCGCGGCTGGCCAAGCTGGAGAATCGCGACGCCTCGGGCACTGATGCACCTCCACCGGGCAGCCATCAGTCGCCAGGCAGCGTGCCCTGACCGGGCATATGTTGCAATGCAATAAATTTTGATTGACAATCGCGAGCAACCCGCCAATCGCTTCGGCTGCCGTTTGTTCCCTCCCCTCACGGCTTCAGGATTGGCGGGTTTTTCGTGCCCGCGGTATTCCGAACTGCGTGCTCCATCACGCTTCCTGTCAGGAACCTCCTGACTCAGCGGCACGGCGCGACCTTTACACTGTCGCCTTCGCATTCGCCCCTTCCGCGCACCTCCTGCATGCTCCCTTGGATCCTGGCCCTGCTGTCGGCCCTGCTTACCTGTTCCCTGGCCGTTGTCTATCTGTGGTGGATCAAACGGCGGCAGAAGGAGATGCAACTCGGCCTGCAGGCCCTGGCTGGCATGCACTGGCGCGAATTCTCGGTACTGGTCAAGCGCATGCTGCGCGAGCAGCGCGGCCTGCGCGAACTGGACGACCCGGGCGAGGAATCCCGTGAGCCCAGCAGCGACTTCCTGCTCAGCGATGGCCCCAACACCTGGCTGGTGTCATGCAAGCACGGCCTGGCCTATCGCATCGGTACCGCCGCAGTGAACGAACTGGGTGCGGCCGCGCGCCTGGCCGGCGCCAAGGGCGGCGTGCTGCTGACCGAAGGCCGGATCGAACGCGATGGCCGCGGCGCCGCCGAGAAGCAGGCGGTCGAGGTACTGGACGGCCCGCGTCTGTGGCCACTGCTGCAGCCCTATCTGCCGGCGGAAATCGAAACCCGTGTGCGCGCCAGCGCCCGCCATGAGGCCCTGCGCCGGATCGCCATTGCCGCGCTCGGCGCGGTCACGCTGGGCCTGCTGGTGGGATTGAGCCTGCAAGGGCTGCATGTGCAGGACACCCGGCCTGTTGCCGAGGTGGCGGACGCCCCTGCGCCGGTTGCGCCTGCGGTTGAAGCGGCGCCCGAACCGGCACTGCCCCCCGCCACCATGCCGCCGACCGCTACGCCCGCACCGGCCACGCCCTCAACCGATGCACGCAGCAACCCCAACCCGGATGCCGCCACCCTGGAGCGCTTCCAGGCCGATCTGTCCCGCGCCTTGGCCGGCAAGCCCGGCATCGCCAGCGGTGTCTGGCTGACCCGGCAGACACTGGCGATCAACCGCACCGGCGAGCTGGAAAAGGTCTGGCCGCAGGTCTGTGAGGAAGTGCTGCACTATCCCGCCCTGCGCAACGTGCGCATCCAGCTCAATGCCCGCCCCGGTGTGGATGAGCCGGTACGCTGGCGGCAGTGCGCTACGTATTGATGGGGCAGCATCCACGCATGGCGTGGATCTACTGAACCCCGGTTGCGATTGGGCGATGCGCTCGAACCTCTGGTAGATCCACGCCACGCGTGGATGCCTTTGCAGAGTTGAGCCACGCGCGAACAGCAGCCGAGCATGGGCTCGGCTCTACAAGGCGCCTGCTCAGCCCAATGCCGCAAGATGGGCGATGTAACTGGAGCGCGATTCACCCGCCGCTCTGGCCTGCGCATCCAGCCTCGCCAGGATCCGACGCGGCAGACTGATGTTGACCCGCTCGATGGTGTCGTCCAGCAACGCCGGATCAATGCAGATGTACGCAAGAATCCAACGGATGTCCTTGGATGCCTCGGCCACGATTTTCTGTGGCGCAGAAGGTGCCGGAATCGAGCGCCCCTCATCCAGGGCCACATCGATCCAGGCAAGCGCAGCCTCCTCGGCAGCACTGAGCGCATCATCAAGCGTGTCGGCCGCCGAGAAGCACCCTGGCAGATCTGGAACGACCACACCCCATGCAGTGCGCTCATCGCCTGCCTCGATCAAGACTGGATATCGCATGGGCCCTCCTACGTCAGTCCTGCGAGCTTCCGCAACGCCTGCACCAGCCCTTTCCCCAGATCCTTCCTTGGATGAGGCACGGTGAGGATGTGAGGGTGCTGCGGGTGCACGAATACATGATGGGATCCGCGAATCCGGCAACAGGTCCAACCTGCCGCTTCCAGATCCCGGATGAGGTCCCTGCTCTTCATGCAGGGACGATACACATCGTACACACGCCCCGACAGAGTTCAAGGCGACAGCCGTTCCGGCCCAGTAGATCCACGCCATGCGTGGATGGAATCCCTACCTTGCCCCAGGCGCGAAGCGCGCAACCAGGTCCCAGGCATCGCCGAGGAACACCTGGCGCACGCGGGTGATCGGCTGTTCGCCGCGCCAGGTCAAGCGCTCGATCACCAGACAGGCGGTTCCGGGCTTCACGTCCAGCAGCTTGGCGGTGGCGGTATCCGCGCCCCAGGCACTGATGCGGTGCTGGGCACGGGTCCACGACACGTTCTGCAGCAGCCAGCTGCCCGGCGCGGTGGTACTGAAATCGACCTCCAGCACCTCGGGTACGCCCACCGGGCTGATCAGCCGATGCTCCAGTGCCAGCGGGCGACCATCGGCCAGGTGCAGGCAGCGCATTGCCAGCAGGTTCTCCTGCCCTGCCAGCTCGACTTCACCGGCATTGCCGGCATCGGCAAGGCGCAGGTCGCGCTGCAGCAGGCGATAGGCGTACTGGTGGCCGCGCGAGCCGACCTCCATCGCGATATCCGGAATCTCCAGCGCCACCTGCTCCAGGTGCGGCGGCTGCCGCGCCACGAAGGAACCGGCGCGACGGCGGCGTTCGATCATGCCGCTCTCGGCCAGCGCGGTCAGCACCTTGTTCACCGTCATCCGCGAGCAGCCGTACTGTTCCATCAGCTCGTGCTCGTAGGGAATACGGAAGCCCGGCGCCCACTCTCCGCTGAGGATGCGGCTTTCCAGATCGCTGCGGATACGCTGGTTGAGCGTGGCGGACTTGCTGGCCTTCACGTAATGGGGTCTCGGTAGCGGGAGGCGATCAGCCCAGCACGCCACGCAGGGCGGCGGCGAAGGCGGTGGTGATCGCCTCGCGCTGCAGGTGGCGGCCCTCGGCCACACATTGGCGGCCATGGCGCCAGACCGATCGCAGCGCGCCATTACGTGCGGCGAACACCCAGCTGTCAAGCCATGCGTCATCCTGCCGCGCCTGCAGCGCCGGGTGTGCGGCATCCAGTTCAACCAGATCGGCACTGGCGCCGACCTGCAGGCCAGCGGCCACGCCCAGCGCCTGTGCGCCACCCTGCAATGCACCTTCAAACAGGAAACGACCGGTGCTGCGGGTGGCATCCGGCGCCAGCACGTTGCGCCCGCGCAGGGTGAGCCGCTGACCGTACTCGAGCAGGCGCAGCTCTTCGGCCGCATCGATCAACACATTGGAATCGGAGCCGACGCCGAAGTGCCCGCCCTCGCGCGCGAACGCCTGCATCGGGAACAGGCCGTCACCCAGGTTGGCTTCGGTGATCGGGCACAGCCCGGCCACGGCCTGGCTGGCCACGATGGCCGCACGCTCGTCATCGGTGATGTGGGTGGCATGCACCAGGCACCAGCGCGCATCGACCGGTGCATGGTCGTACAGCCACTGCACCGGGCGCTGTCCGCTCCAGGCCAGGCAGGCTTCGACTTCACGCACCTGCTCGGCGATATGGATGTGCACCGGGCCGTCGGTAAGCGGCAGCAACGCACTCAGTTCCTCGCCGGTGACTGCACGCAGGCTGTGTGGCGCGATGCCGAGCACTGCATCCGGCAGCGCGGCCAGCGCCGGCTTCGCGGCGTCCAGCAGCTGTGCGAAACCGTCCACATCGTGGATCAGGCGACGCTGCGCCGGATTCGGCGCTGCCCCGCCGAAATCGGCATGCGCGTAGAACACCGGCAGCAGGGTCAGGCCGATGCCGGTCTGATCGGCCGCAGCGGCAATCCGCGCACTCATTTCGGCGCGGTTGGCATAGGCATGGCCATCGGCGTCGTGGTGCAGGTAATGGAATTCGCCGACGCGGGTGAAGCCGCTTTCCAGCATTTCCATGTAGGCCTGGGCGGCGATGGCCTGCACCGCGTCCGGGCGCAGATGGGCCAGGAAGCGGTACATCAGCTCGCGCCAGCTCCAGAAGCTGTCACCGTCACCGCCGCCGATCTCGGTCAGCCCGGCCATGCCGCGCTGGAAGGCATGGCTGTGCAGGTTGGGCAGGCCCGGCACCAGGATGCCGACGCAGGTGTCGCCGTGCTGGGCGCCCTGCCCCGTGTGGATCGCCGTGATGCGGCCGTCCTGCACCTGCAGGCGGACATCGCGGGCCCAGCCGTCGGCCAGCAGGGCGTGGGCGGCATGGAAACAGTGCGGGGAACGCGAATCGGACATGGCTGGACAACCCGAAATGGACGCCTATATTGTATAGACATATAAGCACAGCCGCGTTGTGGATGCCATGCACGTCGATACCCTCTGGTCCAACGTTCACCTGATCACCCTCGATGGCGAGGGCCTGGGTGTCATCCGCGATGGCGTACTGGCCTGCGCGGACGGGCGCATCGTCCACGTAGGTGCCGCCGGCAGCGATACCCACCTGCGGCCGACCACCCGCATCGACGGCGAAGGCCGCTGGATCTCGCCGGGCCTGATCGACTGCCACACCCACCTGGTCTACGCCGGCAACCGCGCCAACGAATTCGAGCAACGCCTTCAGGGCGTCAGCTACGCCGAGATAGCCCGCGCCGGCGGCGGCATCGTCTCCACCGTGCGCGCCACCCGCGCCGCCACGCCCGAGCAGCTGGCCAGCGAAAGCCGCCCGCGCCTGCTGGCGATGCGCGCCGAAGGCGTGACCACGATCGAGATCAAGTCCGGCTACGGCCTGACCCTGGCCGACGAGCGCAAGCAGCTGCAGGTCGCACGCGCACTGGGCGAGGAATGCCGGGTCAACGTGGTCACCACCTTTCTTGGCGCACACGCGATTCCGCCCGGCCGCGAGGCGCAGGACTACACCGATGAGGTGTGCGAGGTGATGATTCCGGCCATCGCCGCCGAAGGCCTGGCCGAAGCGGTGGATGTGTTCTGCGAGAACATCGCGTTTTCCCCGGCGCAGGCGCGGCAGGTGTTCGAGGCTGCGCGTGCGAACGGGCTGGCCGTGAAGATCCACGCCGAACAGCTGAGCAACCAGCACGGCGCCGAACTGGCCGCCGGTTTCGGCGCGCTGTCGGCCGACCATATCGAACATCTGGATGACGCCGGCATCGCCGCGATGGCCGCCGCCGGCACCGTCGCCGTGCTGCTGCCGGGCGCCTTCTATTTCACCCGCGATACCACCCTGCCGCCGATCGCTGCATTGCGCGCGGCCGGCGTGTCGCTGGCATTGGCCACCGACAGCAACCCGGGCACCTCGCCGCTGACCAGCCCGCTGCTGGCGATGAACATGGGTGCCACCCTGTTCCGCCTGACCGTGGATGAATGCATCGCCGGCTTCACCCGTGAAGCGGCGCGCGCGCTTGGCCATGGCGAGCGCATTGGCCGCCTCGCCGTCGGCCTGGACTGCGACCTGGCGATCTGGGACATCGATGCCCCCGCCGACCTGGTCTATCGCATTGGATTCAACCCGCTGCACGCGCGCGTGGTGCGCGGACAGCCCGACCTGCCTGCCTCCTGGAGCAACACATGAGCAACACCCTGGTTCTTCGCCCCGGCCATGTCACTCTCGCCCAGTGGCGGCAGGTCTATCGCGGTGCGCCGCTTGCACTGGACCCGGCTGCACTGCCGGTGGTGCGCGCCAGTGCTGCGGCGGTGGCCGCCATCGTCGCCAAGGGCGCGCCGGTGTATGGCATCAACACCGGCTTCGGCAAGCTGGCCAGCGTGCGCATCGAGCGCGAGGACCTGGCCACCCTGCAGCGCAATATCGTGCTCTCGCACGCTGCCGGCGTGGGCGAACCGATGCCGGCCAGCGTGGTGCGGCTGATGATGGCGCTGAAGCTGGTCAGCCTCGCGCAGGGCGCTTCGGGCATCCGCGAGGAAACCCTGCTGCTGCTGGAAGCGATGCTGGTCAAGGGCGTGCTGCCGGTGGTACCGGCGCAGGGCTCGGTCGGCGCGTCGGGCGACCTCGCGCCGCTCTCGCATCTGGCCAGCGTGATGCTGGGCGTCGGCGAAGCCTTCATGGGTGACCAGCGTCTGCCGGCAACCGACGCACTGGCGCGTGCCGGCCTGCAGCCGATCGAGCTGGGCGCAAAGGAAGGCCTGGCCCTGCTCAACGGCACCCAGTTCTCCACCGCCTATGCACTGGCCGGCCTGTTCGAGATCGAGACCGTGTTCCAGGCGGCGCTGGTCACCGGCGCGCTGTCGGTGGAAGCAGCCAAGGGTTCCGACACACCGTTCGACCCGCGCATCCATGCCATCCGCGGCCAGCGCGGGCAGATCGCCACTGCCGCCACCCTGCGCACACTGATGCAGGGTTCGGACATCCGCGAATCGCACCGTGACAACGACGTGCGCGTGCAGGACCCGTACTGCCTGCGCTGCCAGCCGCAGGTGATGGGCGCGGCGCTGGACATCCTGCGCCAGGCTGCGACCACGCTGGAAATCGAAGCCAACGGCGTGTCCGACAATCCGCTGGTGTTCACCGATACCGGCGAAGCGCTGTCCGGCGGCAACTTCCACGCCGAGCCGGTGGCCTTCGCGGCCGACATGCTGGCGATGGCGGTGTGCGAGATCGGCTCGATCAGCGAGCGCCGCCTGGCGATGCTGGTGGACCCCGCACTGTCCGGCCTGCCGGCGTTCCTGACCCCGCGCCCTGGCCTGAATTCCGGCTTCATGATTCCGCAGGTGACCGCCGCCGCGCTGGTTTCGGAAAACAAGCAGCGCGCCTACCCGGCCAGTGTTGATTCGATCCCGACCTCGGCCAACCAGGAAGACCATGTGTCGATGGCCGCGCATGGCGCGCGCCGCCTGATGCAGATGGCCGAGAACGCCGCCAACGTGATCGGCATCGAACTGCTGGCCGCTGCGCAGGGCTGCGACTTCCACGCCCCGCTGCGCTCCAGCGCCGCGCTGGAAAGCGTGCGCGCCACTCTGCGTGCGCAGGTGCCGACGCTGGAAGAAGACCGCTACTTCCATCCGGACATGGTGACCGCCACCAATCTGGTGCGCAGTGGCGCGCTGGCGCAGGGCCTGGCCGACCTGCTGCCAACCGTGGAACCGCAGGTATGAACGCCCATCCCGAATGGCTGACGGTGCACGAGGGCGATGCCCCCTTGATCGTCAGCTTCCCGCATACCGGCAGCGAGCTGCTGCACGAGCTGATCGGCGACTACCACTCGCCGTGGCTGGCACGCCGCGATGCCGACTGGTGGGTACACGAACTGTACGATTTCGTGCGTGGCATGGGCGCGACCACGGTGCGCTCGGCGATCTCACGTTCGGTGATCGACCTCAACCGCGATCCCAGCGGCGTGTCGCTGTACCCGGGCCAGAACACCACCGGCCTGTGCCCGCTGACGACCTTCGACAACCAGCCGCTGTACCACGCCGGGCGCGAACCGGACGAAGCAGAAATCGCCCGTCGCCGCGACACGTATTTCCTGCCTTACCACGATGCGCTGGCCGCACAGATCACGCGCCTGCGCGCGAAGTTCGGCACGGTCGTGGTGTATGACGCACACTCCATCCGCTCGCACATCCCGCACCTGTTCGAAGGCGAGCTGCCGCAGTTCAACCTTGGTACCGCCGGCCCCTCCGGTGCGCCGGATACCTCCTGCGACAACGCGTTGAGCGATGTGGTAGAGAACCTGCTGAAGATCAGTGGCATGAGCCAGGTGCGCAACGGCCGCTTCAAGGGCGGCTGGATCACCCGCCACTACAGCAACGTCGCCGGCGGCGTGCACAGCCTGCAGATGGAGCTGGCCTGCCGCGGCTATATGCACGAACCCTTGCCGGACCAGGTGGACGAACACAGCTGGCCCACCCCGCTCGACCCCGACCACGCCGCACCGCTGCGCCACACCCTGGCGCAGGTGCTCAACGCCTGCCTTGAATTCGCTACGAACCGGAGCGCCGCATGACCCGCAACGACCCGTCCCGCACCATCGCCGCGCCGACCGGCACCACGCTGAACGCCAAGAGCTGGCTGACCGAAGCGCCGCTGCGCATGCTGATGAACAACCTGCACCCGGACGTGGCCGAGCGCCCACAGGAACTGGTGGTGTACGGCGGCATCGGCCGCGCCGCGCGCGACTGGGAGAGCTTCGATGCCATCGTCGAAACGCTCAAGCGCCTGGACGACGACCAGACCCTGCTGGTGCAGTCGGGCAAGCCGGTGGGCGTGTTCCGCACCCACGCCGATGCGCCGCGCGTGCTGATCGCCAACTCCAACCTGGTGCCGCGCTGGGCCAACTGGGACCACTTCAACGAACTGGATAGGAAGGGCCTGGCCATGTACGGCCAGATGACCGCCGGCAGCTGGATCTACATCGGCGCGCAGGGCATCGTGCAGGGCACCTACGAGACCTTCGTGGAAATGGGCCGCCAGCACTTCGGTGGCGACCTGACCGGGAAATGGCTGTTCACCGGTGGCCTCGGTGGCATGGGTGGCGCACAGCCGCTGGCTGCCGTGATGGCCGGTGCCTCCTGCCTGGCCGTCGAATGCCGCAAGAGCAGCATCGACATGCGACTGCGCACCGGCTACCTGGATACCTGGACCGACAATCTTGACGAAGCGCTGCGCCTGATCGACGAATCGTGCAAGGCCGGTACGCCGAAGTCGGTGGGCCTGCTCGGCAACGTCGCCGATATACTGGCTGAACTGCTCAAGCGCGGCGTGAAGCCGGACCTGCTGACCGACCAGACCTCCGCGCACGACCCGGTGAACGGCTATCTGCCGCAGGGCTGGACGGTCGAGCAGTGGGATGAGAAGCGCGTTTCCGCCCCCAAGGAAGTGGAGAAGGCCGCGCGCGCATCGATGGCCAACCACATCCGCGCCATGCTCGGCTTCCACGCGCTGGGCGTGCCGACCGTGGACTACGGCAACAACCTGCGGCAGATGGCGCTGGAAGAAGGCGTGGCCAATGCCTTCGACTTCCCCGGTTTCGTGCCGGCCTACATCCGCCCGTTGTTCTGCCGCGGCATCGGCCCGTTCCGTTGGGCGGCACTGAGTGGCGATCCGGAAGACATCGCCAAGACCGATGCCAAGGTGAAGGAACTGATTCCGGACAACCCGCACCTGCACCGCTGGCTGGACATGGCCGCCGAGAAGATCAAGTTCCAGGGCCTGCCGGCGCGCATCTGCTGGGTCGGCCTGGGCGACCGCGATCGATTGGGCCTGGCCTTCAACGAAATGGTCGCCAACGGCGAACTGAAGGCGCCGGTGGTGATCGGCCGCGACCACCTGGACAGCGGCAGCGTTGCCTCGCCGAACCGCGAAACCGAAGCAATGGCCGACGGCTCCGATGCGGTCTCCGACTGGCCACTGCTGAACGCCCTGCTCAACACCGCCAGCGGCGCGACCTGGGTGTCGCTGCATCACGGTGGCGGCGTCGGCATGGGCTTCTCGCAGCACGCCGGCATGGTGATCGTCTGCGACGGCACCGAGGCAGCGGCCAAGCGCATTGGCCGCGTGCTGTGGAACGACCCGGCCACCGGCGTGATGCGCCATGCCGATGCGGGGTATGAGATCGCGGTGGAATGCGCGAAGGAGAAGGGGCTGGATCTGCCGGGAATTCTGGGCTAATGCGGGGTTGCCGGCCAGCGGCCGGCACGCACATCATCCGGTGCCATCAGGGCAATGCGCGGCAGTGTCCCCGATCCGCCGGCGTGCATGCCATGGAAGAGGCTTGCGCCAGCTTCAGTGGCATCGCACCTAAAGTTGCGCGGTGCCCTGCCGATACCGGAGATCAACAAGGAATGTTGCCCTCCGGCCTGTTTACTCGGGCCAGCGCCCCTGTGGGCTCATTCCTTTCTGATGAACTCTTCTGCTGAAAGGAATCCACTGTATGGCTCACGAAATCACCATGGATCTTGCCACCAAGTTCGTACTGCACAAGGACGTCGAACTTGCCGTCAGGAAAGATGGAAAGCTGCTCGGTACCGCTCTGATCAGCAAAGGCAACATCGAATGGGTGCCCGCAGGCAATTCGGTGAACAAGAAGCGGCTGAGCTGGGCCAGGTTTGCTGAGCTGATGCAGGACCAGGGCAAGGATGTGAAGATCAAGTAGATCGATCGCGGATTGCCACATCGCCCTGCGACGGAGTCTCAGTGCCAGGACTTCGTCTGAATCCCGTTCTGCACCATCGAGATGTTCTCTCCAATGAGCGTTCTTCAACGTCTGCTACTTGTCGCCACCTGCATTGCGGTCACCGGGCCTGCGAGCGCAGCAAACCAGATCAGCACAAAGCTCCCATACGAGACCCGGATCAGCCCGCTCGTTATTCTGGATGCGAACAATGAGGGTTCCTGCGCACTGCCCTCGCCGGATGGGCGTCGCCGCACTCCCTACTTCCCTGATCTCAGGCAGCGTTGCAGCATCCTTGCACAAGCCCTGTTTGCGTCACTCACTACCCGCGGCTTCGACGCAAAAATGGAATCCTTCACGCCTGATGCACCCATCGGCTACAAGGAGTATTACGCCGCGTTCGCTGAGTGGAAGCGAGGCGTAATTGAAAAGTACCCCGATCGGTACGTGCTGACTTACCACGGACTGGTGGACGAGAGAAAGCAAAGCTACCTGGTGATGAATCTGTCCGGACCAGGCGACGGCGAACGCCCGCTGCTTGGCACGATTGAGCTCAGCAAGGACCAGATGTGGACCGTTACCAAGCTCGGCGATATGAACTTCATTGGCCCGACCCCGTTGCCGCGCCTCATCGAGCTGCTGAGCAACACCCTGGAGGAGCGCTGTCCGACCCGCGGGTTCATGCGTAACTGCTATGGCCGTGGCTGGCTCATGGACAAGAGCCCCAGGTAAGGCCTCAGCCACAATCGATAGGGTGTCGGCCACCGGCCGGCATCACCGCCATCAGGAAATACAGGAAACCACGCACAGCACGCCTTTCATGACCGCTACGGACCTGCGTGCAACGCTCGACTGCCGCCACGCCTTCTATCCGGGCATACCCGCATGATCCCGTGTGGCACGAAGCCCATCCGCTCATGCATGCGTGATCCATCGAACAGGGCCCGCTTGACCCCACCTGCAGCCGTGACCAACATGCGCCATCTCCGCTGACGGATCACCGCGATGTACCGCACCCTTGCTGCTGCATTGCTCTGCGCCCTGTTCGCTGCTCCACCCGCTTCTGCGCGTGGGCTTCCCGTCGGCCTCTCTTCACAGCTCGAAGCCCAACTGCAGACCAACCGCGAGCGTTACGGCATCGCCGGGCAAGCGGTGCTGGTCGCCCACAGCGGTCAGGTGCTCTACCAGGGCGCCAGCGGCGAGCGTGACCCGGCCACCCACGCGCCGGCTACCATCGATTCCATTTTCACAGCGCAGTCGATGGCCAAGCTGCTGACCAGCACGCTGGTGATGCAGCTGGTCGATCAAGGCAAGGTGGATCTGGACGCACCAGCCAGCCGCTATGTTCCGGACCTGCCGACTGCATGGCAGGCGATCCACGTGCGCGATTTCCTCAACCACAGCTCCGGTATCGCCGAGTACTACGACCGCGTGGACAACCGCTGGGTGAGCAAGGGCTACCCCGGCGTTGCCCCCGATCTTGCCGCTGCACTGAAGGTGGCCGGCGCGGCGCCGATGCAGTTCGCGACCGGCAGCCGCGTGCAGTACACCCAGGCCAACTACCTGGTGCTGACGGCGTTGCTGCAAGCGCACTATCGCAAGCCCTACCCGGCCATCGCGCGCGAACGCATCCTGCAACCGTTGAAGATGACCAGCACCTCATGGGGCGTGGCCAGCGTGCCGGCGCAGCGTGCGGCGGTGGCCTACATCGGCAAGGACGGCACCTTGCAGCCGGCCAACGAAGATCCGTGGCCGCACTACGGCTGGGGCCATGCCGACCTGCAGACCACCGTAGGCGACATGAACCGCTTCCTGCAGGCACTGGCCACCGGCAAGCTGCTGCGCACGGCCACCCTGGAAAAGCTCTGGCAGCCGCAGACGCTGAGCGGCGGCGGCCGCAATTACTACTCCACCGGTTGGGATACTGTGCGCAGTGACGGCTACACCCAGGTCGGCCACGATGGCGGCACCCGCGTACGTGCGCGGCTGGCCTACAAGGACACCCTGGACAGTGGCTACTGGGTGTTCGTGTACCTGACCAACGGCAGTGCCCGCAATGTCTGGTCGAGCACACTGGTGGAGAGCACGATGGCGGTGGCCGCGCCGAAGGAATTCCCGCACGCGGTGTTGTCCGAACGCTTGATTGCCTATGCGCTGGATGATGATGCGGGCGCTGCACCAGCCCTGCGCGCATGGTTGCGCGACAGCAGCGGCATTGCGACCGATGAACTGGAGCGTGCGATCAATGCCGATGGCTATGCCATCCGCGAGAGCCTTGGTGCACGCAGGGCGTTGAAGGTGTTCACGCTCAACACCGAGCTGTATCCGGATTCGGCCAACGTCTGGGACAGCCTGGCCGAGTGCCACGCCGCGCTGGGTGATGCCGAGACTGCAAAGGCGCTGTACGCGAAGGCGAAGGCGCTGGCGAAACCGTCTTTGTAGAGCCGAGCCGATGCTCGGCTCCGTAAAAAGCAGCCGAGCATGGGCTTGGCTCTACAGACGCACCAGCCCCCATACGCCGGTGATGGGTGACGTACCGTCCGCGACCTGTTAACTTGCGCGCAACTTTCGTGGTTTACAGCATTCCGCATGTCGCTCCCGTCTCACCGCCCCACCCCGTCCCTGCTGTTCCTGGCTGTTTCCCTCGGCCTGGCTTCCACCGCCGCCGCCGCCCCGCAGGCCACCACCCTCGGTGCCGTACGGGTCACCGCTGCCGCCGATGCCAGCGCCCAGGCGCGCGAGGCGTTGAAGCGCGTGCCCGGCGCCAGCAACGTCATCGACGTGGCCAAGGCCGGCAGCCGCCTGTCCTCCAGCGCCGATGTGCTGGCCTACCAGCCGGGCATCAGCGCGCAGTCGCCGGGCAACGAGGGCACCAAGATCTCGATCCGTGGCTCGGGCATCAATCGCGGGCCGGGCGCGCATGCCTCGGGCATCGCCGTGTCGATCGACGGCCTGCCGCTGACCGGACCGGGCGGCACGCCCTACGAGCTGCTGGAACCGCTGTGGCTGTCGCGCGTGGAGGTGCTGCGCGGGGCCAATGGTTTCGAACGTGGCGCGCTGGCACTTGGCGGTGCCATCGATTACGTCAGCCGCAGCGGGCGTGATTCGGCTGGCGTGCAATTGCATTACGAGGCCGGCAGCCGTGGCTACCAGAAGCGCGGTCTCAGCTGGGGCGGCGTCAGCAGCGACGTCGATTACTTCCTGGCCTACACCGATACCGAATTCGACGGCTACCAGCGCCATGCGCGCGGCGACGGCAAGGGCGCGATGGCCAACATCGGCTGGCAGATCACGCCCGACCTGCAGACGCGCTTCTTCGTGCGCTATCGCGAAACCAACCACGAAACACCCGGACGCCTGACCCGCGACCAGATCCGCAATGACCCGCACGCGGCGAACGCAGCCAACCTGGCCATCGATGCGCGCCGCCCGCAACCCGGCAGCACCTGGGTGGGCAATGTCACCACGCTGCAGATCGATGAGGACTCCTCATTGCAGGCCGGGCTGGTCTATCACAAGTACCCGATGGACTTGAACGAGAGCCTGTACCGCCAGCAACTGGACTACGCCAACCTCAACGCCACGCTGGACTATCGCCACCGCCACCGGCTGTTCGGGCTGGACAGTGAAACCACCGTCGGCCTGCGCGTCACCCACGACCTGGACGCCGACGTGCGCGAGTCGCTGCGCTTTGCCAGCAACGGCTATGCCGCCGGCACGCGCACGCGTGATTTCCGCCACCACGGCACCGACAGCACGCTGCACGTCGGCAATACCCTCACCTTCAACGACCGCCTGCGCATGGAGACCGGGCTGGCGCTGATCAACACCCGCCGCGACGTGCAGGTGACCTGGCCAAACAGCGGCGGTCAACTGCGCGATCATGACTGGGACTACGCGCCGCGGCTGGGCTTCACCTGGCAGTACAGCCCGCACACGCAATGGTTCGGCAACCTCAGCCGCTCGGTGGAGGCGCCGCATCCGTGGTCGATGATCTGGGGTTCCAACCAGTACTTCGGGCCGGGCAATGGCCCCTCCACCGGCCGCCAGCGCGCGCCGGTACCGATGCAGAACCAGACCGCCACCACGCTGGAACTGGGTGCGCGCGGCGACGCTGTGCTGGGGCGCTGGGAACTGACCGGCTACTACGCGCACATCAACCACGAGCTGCTGAGCGTGGAGCTGCAACCGGTACCGAACCTGTTCATCGCAGAGAACAACGCCAGCCCCACCGTGCACCGTGGCATCGAAGCCGGCTTGGACAGCACGCTGTGGCAGGCCGCGCCGGGGCGCCTGTCCTTGCGCCAGGCGTACACCTTCAGTGATTTCCGTTACCGCCACGACGCGCGCTTCGGCAGCAACCGCCTGCCGGGCCTGCCGCGCCACAGCTACCAGGCCGAGCTGCGTTTCGATCACGCCTCCGGCCTCTATGCTGCACTGAACGCCGAATACGCCTCGCGCATCGCAGTGGACTACGCCAACAGCTACTGGGCCGACAGCCATGTGATCTTCGGCAGCCGCATCGGCTACGACGCACCCGGTGGCCGCTGGCAGGCGTGGGCGGAGATGCGCAACATCGGCAACCGCCACTATGCCGCCACGGTCACGCCGGGCTACGACGACGCCGGCAAGGATGTCGCGCGCTCGACGCCAGGCGAAGGCCGTGGCGTCTATGCCGGCGTGCGCTGGCGCTTTGACTGATCGCCTCAGGCGGCGCCGGATGTGATCCGGCGCCGTCATTCCAGGGTCAGCCAATACGCCAGGCCGGCAGGCGTTCGCTGCGCTTCCAGATGGAGGGCGCGAAACCAATCAACACCAGCGCCGCCAGCCACTTCGGTGAGGTATTGAGCAGTGTCGAGGTGAGCGAGCCATCGACGGGGGTGGCCATTTCCTGCCACGGGTTGTAACCCAGGTAGACGACGCTGCCAGCCCACCACAGCAACGCCGCACCGACACCCACCAGCAGCAGGGACAGCGTGCGGCAGGTCCAGCGCTGCGACGTGGTGCCCCATTCCCGCGACGCCGCGATCAGCAGGCCCACCACCAGCAGCGACACCAGTGCAACCAGCCCGATATCGACCTTGTGCCCGATACGCTCATAGCTGCAGGTGCGGCATTGGGCCTCCTCCGCGGCGGTAGCGGCTTCGGCGGTATCGGCCTGCCCGGCTGCAGGCTGCGCCAGTGCTGCAAACGGCATCAGTACTGCCAGCAGCGTCACCATGATCCAACGAAACAACGTCCTGTTCCTGCGTGCAGCGACATCCATGCGCTCTTCCTCGTCAGTGGTTGTACGTCCAGGGCCGCAGTACGCGGCCGTCCCATACGCCGCCAAGACCTCGTTCCGGGGGGGCGGCCATCCAGCGTCCTTGTTCGCGATGCAGTACGACAAGCTCCCGGTAGACGAAATCGCCGGAACACGAATCCCAGGCGACCGCGATCATAGCCCACTGCCCATCGACGCTGAAAACGGGCCGGGTCAGATAGGCGAAGTGGTCGTATGTCCGAGTCGGCCCATGCTCCGTTGCCCCGCATCCCTGCTCCCGCAGCGCTCGAAGCCCCGCGCTGTCCATCCGCTGCGCACCAGCCAATGCGGCGCTTGGCACTGACATGGAACGGCGATTGGCGGGAACCAGGTCCGCCTGCAGCTGCAACCGCAGCGCATGGATGTCAGGCGGCCACCGGTCGTCCAGCGGCAGGACCAGATCGTCCACCTCCTGGCAGGTGGAGGCACTGCTGCCCGGCCAGCAATAGGGCAAGGTCTGCTCCATCACGTAGATGTCCTCCCCCACCGCGTCGGTCAACTGCGGCTGCTCCTGCGGGCGCCATTGATCGACGCGCGTGGACGGCGTCTGCGGTGCGCTGGGCACCGCGCTCAGCGAGGTTGGCAGAACTGGCGTTGGCTGCGGCAATGCGGGTGGGAGGGGAAATGGCGGCCTCTGCCGGATCGCCAGCGCCATCGCCTCAGCCTGCATCTGCGCCGTTCCCAGGTTAACCGGTGGCGGACCGATCGCCTGCTGCCACCTCGGGCGCAGGCTGCAGATCCCGGCCATGAGAGCCAAAGCCGACAGCGCCGCCGCCAGCGATGCAATGCGCCGCCAGGCGATCCGTTGTTGGCAGTCACGGCCTGGCTTGAAAGACGTATCTGTCATCACGGCTCCGGCAACGCGGGCCACAGGCCGTGTCCAACGCTCATATGGCGGACAGGCTCCACTCGAATGCGCTCCCATCCGCCCTTCCTGCGGTGCAGAAGGTAGAGGCCACGCATACCCGTTCCGCCGCTGCACAGATCCGAGGCGATCGATGCCATTGCCCAGTTCCCGTCCAGGCTGAACACAGGACGCTGCAGATAGACAACGCCCAGATCCGGATTGCCCGGTCCGCCCATGCATCCCTCGATACCGCGCGCGCGTCGTTGCTGAAGCTCGTCCCACGTCATCCGCTGCGCCCGCACGTGTGCAAGCTCAAACGCGAGGTCGGGTACCCGTACAGCCCGACGGTTCACAACCTGCAGCATCGACTCCAGATGCTGCTGCAGTTGAAAGGACGCTGCACTGTCATCATCGCGCCACTCGACGACGCTGTGGCGAACCTGGCAGACCTGGGCGGGTTCTCCTTCATGGCACGAAGGCACGGTCCATTCCATCACAGCGAATGGTATGTCGGGCTCCCAGCCGCGCGGCTCGAAGTGTGCTGGCTCGACGTCTTCCAGCGGCACCGCCGCGGTCGCGACCCCACTGTTACCGGTCAGCATCGGGAAGGAGACTGCCTTGATTGGAGTCGGTGGTACGGGCGGATTTCCTGGTGGTGTCGGTCGCAGGTCGATGAGCTCTGCCATCACCTCGGCCTGCATCCGTGCCGTTCCCAGATTGATCGGAGGCGGGCCGACATCCTGCCGCCACTGCGGGCGCACGCTGGCCATCAGCGCTAAGACTGCAACCATCGATAGAACGACCGTTGTGGCCAGGACGCGTTTCGGTGCAATGCGCTGTCGCATGAAGATCCTGGAAAAGTGAAGCACAGGGGAAATCGCCCGGAACTGCAGTACTACCCGTCCAGCACTACCGCCATCGGGCAGCGCAGGCGCCGGTCAACGCGACGATCAGGGCCACCCGCGTGCGCGGCCAGCCGCACGCACGACTTCACTGCCGCGGCTCCTGGGCAACTTCAATGCACTGATGGAAAAATGCCGCGAGTTCTTCATGCCGCCGCCAGCGGGCGCGTGGCATTGCGGCCAGGGACCTCAGAAACCTGATACTGCATGCGGACATCCTTGCCGGGCATGCGTAGGCGGTGGTGGGCGGATTCTAGCGCGATGGGGCCGCGGGTCCATCACCCACGGGCCGCACTGGCGCCGGCCTTGGACCCGCGCGCCGGCGGCTGGATTATGATTCTGCACCAGAAAAAGCAAGCGCCACGGCATGCACGCCTCCCAGTTCACCCGCGCCACCGCCCTCGCGATGTTCGTTCCAATGATTGGCCTCGCCGGTTGGGGTTCGTGGTTCGGTAGCCGCTGCTTCAGCGATGGCTGCCTCGGCATCCTGCTGGCATGGCTTGCCGCCGTGGCCACCTTTGCGGTGCAGGCGTTGCTGGTGCTCCCGATGCATGCCTGGGCCCTCAAGCGGCAGGGAGCCCCCGCCTCTCGCAGCTACCTGCGTTGGTTTGGCGCGTCGGCCATCGCGGCCTTCCTGCCCATCGCGCTCGGCTGGAGCTACATGCTGATCTTCAGATGATCTGCTGCGCGTCTCCCGCACACGAATAGCCGGATCAAGGCGGCGCGGTCGCCTTCAGCAACTGCGCTGCGACCTGGTCGAACGGGGCGACGTCCTGCAGTGCGCGGCACATCGCCACGGCGCCTTCCACGCTGGCGATCACCAGGCTGGCCAGCCCATCCGCCACAGCAGGTTCGTGGCCGTCGGCGATGAAGGCTGCGGCCAGATGCCCCTGCCAGCGCGCGAACACTTCGGCAGCGGCAACACGTGGCTGGCTGGGCACGGCTTCCACCGGCTCTTCCACTGCCGCAGCCAGCACCGGGCAGCCTGCGCGGAAGTCGGAACGCAGCAGACGCTCGCGCCACATCGCCAGGAACTGCTGCAGGCCCTGCACCGCCCCGCCCTTCAGCAGCTCCACCAGCAGCGCTTCTACCTTGTCGCCGGCCATGTGGGTAGCGCGCGCCAGCAGCTCCTGCTTGCCGCCGGGAAAGTGGTGGTAGGTCGAGCCCAGCGGCGCCTCGGCCAGCTTGGTCACTTCACGGATGCTGGTGGCATTGAGACCCACGCGCGCCAGCATCTGTGCCGCAGCATCAATCACGCGTTGTGGCGCATCAGAGGGGCGCGGGCTCATGGCAGGCTCCTTGCCAGGACAGTCGTCATAGATTAGCGTATCGGCGATTCTATAACAGTCGTCATAATCATGAATCTCTGGTTCCGCCTGTTCCATCTGCTGCTGTGCAGCCTGTTCCGGCCGAAGCTGGAGGCCCCGTTCGGGGTCTCGCGCCTGCAGTTCCGGGTGCTGCCCAATGATCTGGACAGCAACCTGCACATGACCAACGGCCGCTACTGGAACATCTTCGACCTGGGCCGGCTGGACCTGATCCTGCGCATGGGCCTGGGCCGGGTGGCGCTGCGCGAGAAGTGGGCACCGATCGTCGGCGCCGGCACCATCCAGTTCCGCCGCGAGCTCAAACCGTTCCAGCGTTTCACCCTGGAAACGCGCCTGGTGGGCTGGGTCGGCTCGCGCGGCATCATGGAGCAGCGCGTGCTGATCGGTGCCGAGCAGAAGATTGCCACGCGCGCGCTGCTGGTCACCGGCATCTACGACCGCCGCGCGCGCCAGTTCCTCGGCATGCCAAAGATGATGGAAGCGATCGGCGTGGCCGCCCCGCCGTCGCCGCCGCTCAGTGCGGCCGCCGAAGCGCTGCTGGCCGCCGATGCGGCGTTGAAGCTGGACGATGCCTGAGGCAGCTCAGCCGACCTTCGGCATGTTCTTGGTCACGCAATGGATGCCGCCACCACCACCGGCGATCGCATCGATATCCACCTGTTCGATCACCCGGCCCGGATACATGTCTTCCAGCAGTTCACGGCAGTAGCCATCGGCTGCGTCGTCACCGAACTGCGGCGCGACCACCGCGCCGTTGATCGGCAGGTAGTTGATGTAGCCCATGGCCAGATCGTCGTTGTCGCGGGTATGCACGTTGTCGCGCCCGTCCAGTGGCGGCGGCAGGGTGTGCACCTGCAGGCGACGGCCATCGGCATCGGTGGCCCCGCGCAGAATGTCCAGGTGCTCGCGGGTCAGATCGTAGTCATAGGACTCCGGATCATTGTCCAGGTTGGCGATCACCACGCCCGGCCGCACGAAACGCGCATAGAAATCCACGTGCGCATCGGTGATGTCTTCGCCGGCGATGCCGGGCAGCCAGATCACCTTGCGCAGGCCGAGGTGGTGCTTCAGCTCGGCTTCGATATCCGCGCGCGACCAGTCCGGATTGCGATTGCGGTTCACCCAGCAGCTTTCGGTGAGGATGGCCGTGCCGTGGCCATCGACTTCGATACCACCGCCCTCGCCCACCAGATCGCTTTCCAGCAGCGTGGCACCCGTCACCTGCGCCAGCCACGGCGCCACCGCGCCATCGTTGCGGGCGCTCTGCTTGCCACCCCAGCCATTGAAGTTGAAATCAACCAGGCCCAGCCCACCCTGGCCATCGGTGACGAAGCAGCCGCCGTAGTCGCGCACCCAGATGTCATCCAGCGGCACCTCGAGGAACTCGATGTTGTCGCGGCCGCAGCGATCCTGCGCCAGCTTCCGCTGCGCCGGACGGCACAGCACGCTGACCGGCTGGTGGCGAGCGATGGTGCGGGCCAGGCGGGCGACGGCGGTATTCACCGCGTCGGCCTGCGCACCCCACACCCGCGGTTGCGCGGCGAAGGCCAGGAAGACGCGCTCCTGCGGGCCGTGCTCGTCGGGCATCCGCCAGATACCCGCGCCCGGCCCCGCCGCAGCGACGCGGCCCGGCAACCCTGCCAGGCCGAGGGCGGCCAAGCCGCCAAGACCAGCGGCGCCGGCCAGTTGGGTGAGGAAGTGACGACGGCTGTTCATGACAGGCTCCATGGCCGGTGTGGGATGGACACCATGCTGCGCTTGCAGACACATAAGAACAAACGATAGATTCAGCCGACAATTGAACAGCTCTCCTTATCAGCAATGCTCAAGCACTGGCCACCGCTGAACGCGCTGCGAGGTTTCGAGGCCGCCGCCCGCCTGGGTAGCTTCCACAGGGCGGCTGAGGAACTGCACCTGACCCAATCGGCCATCAGCCAGCAGATCCGTGGCCTGGAGGCCTCGCTGCAGCAACCGTTGTTCTTCCGGCAGGGCCGCAGCGTCACCCTCACCGACGCCGGCATCGACCTGCTGGAAACCACGCAGGCGCTGCTGCGGCAGCTGGCCAGTGGTATCCGCCGACTCGATCAGTACCGCAAGCCGAATCAACTGATCGTCAACACCACCCCGGCCTTCGCCCGCCATTGGCTGGTGCCGCGCCTGGCCAGCTTCCACCGCCTGCACCCCGACGCCGACCTGTGGCTGCTGACCAGCGAGGAAGCACCGGATATGACCACGCAGACGCTGGACGTGGCGGTACGCGACGACCTGGACTCACAGGCCCAGTGCCAGCACCGCGTGCTGCTGCAGGATCGCCTCTTCCCAGCCTGCCATCCCGACCTGCTGGCCACGCCCATGCATGAGCGCCTGACCCTGCATGGCGAGCGCGAGATGGACTGGAGCCAATGGCAGGTCCAAGGCGGCGTCGATGTCGGTCAGCGCCGCGAAGGCATGAATTTCTCCGAGCCCGGGCAGCTGCTGGATGCCGCATGCCAGGGTCTCGGCATCGCGCTGGTCAGTGAACTGCTTGCCGCTCGTGCTTGCGATCAGGGCCTGCTGCAGCCGCTGGATGAGGCACGCGTGCGCGGCCCGCGCTGGAGCTGGCTGGTCCACCAGGACAGCGCTGCCGATCCGCTGATGATCAGTTTCTGTGAGTGGTTGCTGGCGAGCCTGCCCGCTGCGGCTACCGCTGCTCCAGCGCGCGTGTGACCGCTGCCTCGGCCAACGGCGCCATCACCGCATACCCCTTCGTGGTGGGATGCACACCGTCTTCGGCCAGCTGCGGATCCAGGCCGCCGGCGGCATTGACCATCGGCGTGTAGTAGTCCAGATAGACCAGCTGCTTCGCCTCGGCGTAGCGCTTCAAGGCCGTATTCAATGCGCGCACCTTCGGCGCAGGCGTGATGCCCGGCATCCACGGGTACTCGCTCACCGGCAGCACGGAGGCCAGCACCACGGCGATGCCATGTGCACGGGCCAGCTCAACCATCGCGTGCAGGTTGTCTTCGATCATCCCCTGCGTGGATGGGCCGGTATTGCCGGCGATGTCGTTGGTGCCGGCCAGGATCACCACCACCTGCGGCTTGAGCGCCAGCACGTCCTGGGAAAACCGCACCAGCATCTGTGCCGTGGTCTGGCCGCTGATGCCACGATTGAGCCACCCCTTGCCGGGGAAGAATCCAGCGCTGCCTTCCCTGCCCCAGCCTTCGGTGATGGAATCGCCGAAGAACACTACGCGTGGCTGCCCGGATACTGTGGCAGGCAACTGTGCGTTGGCACCGCGATAGCGCTGCAGCTGCCCGAAATCCGCAACGGTTCGCTGCAGGTACTGCAGTTCGTCCTGGCTGAGTTGCTCGACGGGCGTGGCCAGCAGTCCCGATACCGCTGGAACCTCACCCGCCTCCACACTTGTGCAGACAACAAGCAAGCCGAACAGAAGGCTGCAACGCGTTGCACTTCGCATGTTTTTTTCCTTCAAAGTAGTGGCGGCCGGATCGGCAGGGGAACACGTCCGAGGCCCGCCCGCCCTGTATCCCGGCCGGACAGACCGACCCGGTGGGGAAACGCGTTTTCGGTATCCGTCTTCAATCCACCCCGGACGATGATCAGATCAAATGTCTTGGGGCCGGAGGCGAACTGCAGCGTACCGCCTCGCGGTCCTGGGGGGGTGCCATTGACACTGAATTGATTCACCGGCCCAGACCTGAGAATCAAGCGGGGCCGGTTGCCAGCGGCTTCGCGCCTCAGTATGCGACGGAGCAGGATCAGCAGGAACCTGTTCAATGCGTACGCCTTGCTGAAGTGCCCAGAATGGGTAATCAGCATCACTTCCTCGACATCGTCGCGGAGCTTATCCAGTACGGCCGTGGTCACTTTCCCGCCGACATCGCCAGAATTCAGCAGCTTCCTGGCGACAAGGGCAAAGCGCCTGTCCAGACGTTTGTAGATCGTCGGCGAGGAACTCCAGGTGGCTGCCATCGTCGCATGCATGTCCGCCGTTGCCAGCTCGCGCATTGCCTGGCTGATTTCGACTGACCCGCCCACCGCAGCATCCTTGACGATTTCGTCCCATGCCTCAAGCGGATGAGCAACCTTCAACAGGCAGCGCAGTGCATCCTGCAGAGCGCCGTCGCCGGAACCCAGGATGGCCACCCGTGGACGCCAGTGCTCGTTCCCCGCAGGAGGCGTGAACCCCAGACGAGGCTTCATGACCTCGTCGCAGTCCCAGAATCCCGTATTCGAGTAGGCCGGTGGGCACTCCAGGCCCTCGGCATACTGGTTCTTCTCTTTCGCGTAGCCCATGGCGTAAATCACGAAGCGGAAGTGGTGCGCCTCGGTGTTCGATGCGGCGGTGATATACAGGGCAGGCAACGGGCGCGCTTTCAGTGGAATCGCATGAACACTCGCCGGCCCGATTGTCATCTGCTTCAAACCTTCCTTTGACCGCTGCTCAAGCGTTGCTCCCCTGATGAAACAGGAATCACTCCGGATGTGAGATTGCGAACCCCAGTTCGCCGCATGCTGGATCCAGCCAGCCACCGTGGTTGCGTAGGCTGTATCGATCGCGCTGCCTACAGCTGCCGCCGGCAGGGGCTCATCCATATGAATCTGCAGCCCCACGCCCGCAGCGCCAAACGCGGCTGACCGCAGCGGGTAACGGTGGTCGGCATGATTGCTGTGCGGCCATTCGTACATGGCCGCACTGACATATCTGGCGGCGGGTGAACGCAGTACTCCGCCCACGCCAGCCTGTGAGTCGGTGTCCATGAGAACGAAGCGCAACTCGAGCCGTTCGGCCTCAAGCGCCGCGGCCAGGCCCGCTGCCCCGGCACCGCAGATGAGCAGGTCGAAGGACGGACCGGGATCTGTCTTCACTGCATCGGCGCCGACCGCACCCAGGGCGTGAAGCTGCTGGATCAGCATCTGCGCCCGCACGATCTGGTCGCGGATGCTGATGTTGGAGAACCGATAGCTCAGGTCGAACTGTCGCGGCGCGATCTTCAGCGCAAGCAGGGTCAGCACATCCAGTGCGTCGTCAGGTGCGGAAACAGGGATGACGGCGCTCATCACAGGTTCTCCAGAATATCGGCCAACAACTGCGGATCGGCTGAAAACAGAACCGGGTGACCAAGCACTTCCATCACGCCGCCACGCCCCGGCCCTGGTCCATCGCGATCATCGGGGCCTCGTGGTCCTTCACCGTCTCCTCCGTCTCCGGAACCACCGTGGCGACCGCGACCGTCATTCGCCACAGCACCCGGTGGCTCGTTGCGATGCCGCGGCCATGCGTCATCGTCATCGTAGGAGATGTCGCCCCAGTAGGCATCCCGCGCCTCGACGCCATCAAGCGGTGGAACGCGTCCCTCTGGGTCCACGATTGAATCCATTACATCGTGCATCCACGCGCCGAAAGGCCACCGGTGCGGTTCGCGATCAACTTCACCATAGGGATCTTTGTCGCCAAACAACTCAATCAGGCTACGGACAAGTACGTCACGCCGGCCGCTGAAAAGCTCGGTTACACCGTCCAAACCCACATGGACCAGGACCACCCGTGTGTCTTCCGGCACAAGACCAGACATCTGTTCACGGCGCATCGACCCGAGCATTTGGCGCAGGTATCCATCTTCATGATCCAGCACCACGCGAACACTGCAGCGCACGGGGCCGTCGTGCCATACATACGTGTTTTTCAGGTAGCCGCCCTGATCCACGCCGTACAACCGCGACAGGAAAATCCGTGCAAGCGCACGGAACTGGGAAGGGGAGAATCGCCCCTTCACTGGATCTGAAGGGTGCCACCGATAGGGGAATCCGCGCCTCCGCGGGCCCAACAGGCGAAGCAGGTCCTCCACGAATGGATTTTCGTTTGGATCAAATCTGTGCACGTCCGTGCTCCTTCCGCGTTGCTGCGATCATGGTTTCGTTCGTGTCTAACAGCTCAGCGTGCAGCCGTACGCGCCGCCACACCGGTCACCTTCGCCGGCATCCACATGCCCGGCGACCAGCCGCTGGCCGCCAGGATCGTCTTCGGATTGTCCTGCTGGATCAGCGCACGCACTGCGTCACGCTTGTCCTTGGCCTGCAGGTAGTAGGCCTTGGCGATGCGGTAGCCCACCCAGTACCCCAGGTCGTAGGGCTCCGGCGAGCCCGGCTTGTAGTTGTACAGCCACGGCGACAGATCGGTACTGTCCAGATCCAGCGCGAACGCGCTTTCGATATGCACTTCCCTGCCACGGGTCCAGGCGGCGTGGCGCCCGTTGCCGACGTTGCCGGAAATCAGTTCGGTGATGAATTCGGCGATGCCTTCGCCCAACGACACGCGCAGCACTGTCGCGCGCGGGTCACCCGGCTCGAAGTCGGTCAGGCCGGTCTGCTGGATATGCACGTATTCGTGTGCGATCACATGCACGAAGCGGTCCTGCACATTGGCATTCATGAAGTCGGCCGCGCACAGCGCTTCCAGACCGATGATCACCCCGCTCTTCGAGGTCAGCCCCACGGGACGGCCGCGGCCCACCGCGATGGTCACCGGCGGGAACCGGGTCTGCGGGTAGATGGCCTGCAGGTTGGCGAACACCTGTACCAGGCGCTGCTTCACCGCCGGCAGCTCGGCCAGGCAGTTCCGGCCCTGCGCGTACAGCTCCGGCTGGCTGGCGATGGACTCGGCAATACGCTCTGCGGTGACCCGGCGCGCCTTGGCCAGCTCCGCCAGGCCAGCCGAGCCTTCGGCCATGTAGCCACGCAACTGCGCAACACTGGGTTTACCGCCGGCGCTGTCGTAAAGCGCATAGAAACGACTGACATCCTCGGTGAGGATCTGCGGCCCCGCCGGTACCGCTGCGGTCGCCACGCCCATCGCCCCGGCACAGGCCAGGGCCAACAGGCCGCGCAGGATCATGAACATCGCTCCGTCCTTGGTGGAGTGCATGCGAAGCGCGCAATCTATCACTCCGCCCGGCCCACTGCAGCAGGCGGATGCGGGCGCCCCGGCGCTGTGCCAGACTCGCTTCGGCACCTGCCATGGAAGATGGAGCACCGCACGATGATGATCGTTCCCGCGTACTGGGCCGAAGCCCGCCTGCAGGCCCGTTTCCGCGGCCGGCCGGTGGTCGTGCGCCGCTTCGGCTGGTCAGACGAGGGCCCTGCCGAGGCCCAGGGTCACGCCGACCGGCGTGCCAACGAAGCACTCAATGCCATCCTTGCCGGGCAGGCGCTGCCGCGCCGCGAAGTACGCAGCAATTACGGCGTGGAGGGCGTACCGATCCGCGAGCAGATCGTGCAGCGCGACGGCGATGTCATCATCACCCGCAACAGTTACGGGGCACTGTGCCTGAACTCCCCGGACGTGCTGTTCGCCGACATCGACCATGCGCAGCCGCCTGCGGGTTGCGTGATGCCTGCGATCATCGCGGCAGTGCTGCTGTTCGCCGGCGCCATCATCGGCACCCTGCTCTGGCACTGGCTGGTGGGACTGGTACTGGGGGTGGCAGCGGTACTGCTGGTCAACACTGCGATGCTGATGCAGCGCAAGCGGCGCCTGGCCGCGGCCGGCGGCGCCGAAGGCGTGGCCCTGCAGCGGGTCGCGGCCTTCAGCGAACAGCACCCGGACTGGCATCTGCGCGCCTACCGCACGCCGGCCGGACTGCGCGTGCTGGCCATGCATGCCACCTTCTCACCCGAGGACGAGCAGCTGCAGGCGTTCTTCAAGGCACTGGGCACCGACGCCCTGTACGCGCGCATGTGCCGGTTGCAGCACTGCTTCCGTGCACGACTGACACCGAAACCGTGGCGCGTCGGCCTGAAATACCGCATCCGCCCACCGGTGGCGGCGTGGTCAGCCGAACAGGCCAACAACCCGGACCGCCTGGCCTGGATTGCCGAGTACGAAAAAAAGAGTGCTGGCTTTGCCGCCTGCGCTTATCTGCGCAGTTTCGGTGATACCACGCGCATCCATGCCAAGGCCGAGCACGTGCGCGAACTGCACGACCGGTTGGCACACGTGCAGGGGCGCCTGCCGCTGGCGTGAGGATGGCAGGCCTTCAGTCAGCGCCCTGCACGAAGGGCTGCCCTGCCAGGGTAGTGCCCAGCCGCACGGCAATCTGCTGTTCGCCCTTCTCGAAGGTCGTCGCGCACTGCTTCCCGCCCTTCTGGCACCCCACTTCCGGAAAGCCCTCCAGTGATTCCGGCGCGCCCTCCACCGGCTTCACCTGCCAACCGGCCGCGTCCAGCAGGCGCTTGGCCTTGGCGTAGGGCATGCCGGCGATGATCCCCAGCTGCGCCAGTTCGGCGGGCAGCGGCTGAGCACCCGCAGTTGAGACCAGGAACAACGACAACGTTGCAGCAAGAAGGATGGCTTTCATTGCACCGACCCGGGACGGACTTACAGGTTCAGCCTAGACCATTTGCATGGCACGCGAATGTGCCGGTAACACGTCGTTACCGAGTCTCCACAGTTGATTGCAGAGCACTTGCAGCTGTTTACAGGCGAACGGGCAGCCGAGCCTAGGCTCGGCGCTGCAGCAGGATGCAGGAAGGCCACCCGGAGGTGGCCTTCCTGTTCCCTTACCTGGCGTTCTTCACATAGGTGTCGAACCAGTTCAGCATTTCCGATACCAGCTGCTCGTTCGACTCCAGCGCGGTGTACCAGTGCGGCTCGTTCGGCAGCATCACCAGGCGGGTGGTGCCGCCGTTGCCACGGATCGCCTGGTACAGCTTGCGCGACTGGAACGGCTCGGTGCCCGGATTGGCGTCGTCCTCACCGTGAACCAGCAGCAGCGGCAGCTTGATCTTGTCGGCGTAGAAGAACGGCGAGGCCTTCAGGTACACGTCCTGCGCCTGCCACACCGAGCGGCGTTCGTTCTGGAAGCCGAACGGGGTGAAGGTCTTGTTGTACGAACCACTGGTCGCCACGCCGGCTTTGAACAGCGTGGTGTGCGCGATCAGGTTGGCGGTCATCAGGCCGCCGTGGCTGTGGCCTGTCACGCCGATGCGGTTGCGGTCGACCACGCCCATGTCCACGGCCTTGTCCACCGCCGCCTTGGCGTCGGCTTCCAGCTGCTCCAGGTAGGTGTCGTACGCGTTCTTCGGGTCACCCACGATCGGGAACGAGGCGTTGTCGATGATCGCGTAGCCGGCCAGCAGCATCAGGCGGTACGGCTGCAGGCGGGTGAAGGTCTGCTGCGAACCGGACACTTGGCCGGCCTGAGCGGCGTTGGCGAAGTCGGCCGGGTACGCATACAGGATCGCCGGCACGCGCTGGCCTTCCTTGTAGCCCGGCGGCGTGTACAGAGTGAACGACAGGTCCACGCCGTCGGCGCGCTTGTAGGTCACCAGCTGCTTCTTGATCTGGCGCACTTCCGGGGTCGGGTCGACCAGCTTGGTCAGCGCGGTCGCGGTGGAGGCGAACTGCGCCTCGCCGGTCTTCGCATCGGCCACTGCCTCACCCTGCTGGCGGATGAAGGCATTCGGCGGATCGATGACCGACTGGTGCCAGGTCAGGTAGCGCCCCGGCGTGCTGCTGAAACCGAGGAACTGTTCGTAGGCGTCGGCACTGCTGCGGAACAGGCGCTCGCTCTTCAGCGTGCCCAGGTCCAGGCGGTCCAGGAACGGACGGTCGCCCTGCGGCGACGCGCCACGGCCGCTGAGGAACACATGGTTGCCCTCACGGCGCACGACCTGCGCGCCATTCGGAAGGCGGGTGAAGACCAGGTTGCCGGGGTTGCCGTACAGCTCATCGCTGGACATGTCCCAGAGCAGGCGGCCTTCCTTCTTCGGCTGGTCCACATCGACGATGCGGGTCTGCATCCAGTGGCGGTTCTCGTCGTTCTCGTACTGGAACGCCACGGCCGGATCGGCGGTCCACGCAAAACCTTCAAAGCGCTGCATGGTGCGGGTGATTTCGGTCGGCTTGCCGTTGAACGGTGCCTTCAGCATCAGCACGCGGTCGCGATGCGGCACGCTCACCTTCCAGTCACCCTTGTCCAGCGCTTCGGCATAGACCAGGGTCGCCGGATCGGTGGCACGCCAGTCGAAACCGCGCGGGCCTTCCGGTACGCCGTGCACCGGCACGCGGTCCGCCAGCGGCAGGCTGGCAATCGGCGTGCTGCGGCCATTGCTCACGTCCAACACCGCCACGTCGTTGGCGAAGCGCTGGTAGGTCACCGCATGCGAGTACGGCGCCTTGATCGATTCGGTCAGCACGTGCACGCCATCGGGCGCGGCGCTGACTTCGTTGAACAGCGCCGGCTGCCCGACCGGACGCACGCTGTTGGCGGCGGTATCGACCACGGCCAGCTGCGAAGCGCCGTAATAGGCGAACAGCTTCTCGTCATGCACGCTGGTCAGGGTGTCGCGGGCTTCGTAGGTGCTGCTCTCGCCACTGCTGCCCAGCGACTCCTGCGCATCCGGACCGGTCGGCACACCACCGTTGGACGGCGCCGGGCGCTGATTGGCCGGCACCAGCTTCACCAGCAGGTTCTGGCTGCCGCCCAGCCACTGCACCGTGTAACCGAAGATCGGGTTCAGCTGCACGTTCGGCACCTGCTTCACCTGACCGGTGGCGGCATCGCCCACCCATAGCTGCACGCTGGTATCGACTGCGTTCTGGAAGGCGAAGTGGCTGCCATCGGCCGACCACAGCGCGCCGGTGGCGCAGCCCTGCGGCAGGTTGACCTTGGTCTCCTTGCCGCTGCCGATGTCGATCAGGGTGAAGTCGGCCACGCAGGCCGGAATACCGTAGCCCCCGGGGGTGTCATGGCGGCTGCGGTTCTTCGGCTCCAGGCGCACGCCGGCCAGCTTCAGGTACGGCTGGGCAACGCGGCTGATCGACGGATAGGTCTGCGCAGTAGTCAGCAGCAGGCGCTGGCCGCCCGGGGCCACGTTCGGCGCCGGCGGTGGCGGTGCCTTCAGCACCTTGAGCAGGTGTTCCGGCGGCTTCGCGTAATCGGCAAGGGCCGGGCCAGCGGCCAACAGGCCGACTGTGGCAACGGCAATGGCCGCCGCCAGAGAGGTTCGACGGATCAGCATCCTTATCCCCTGGGGTGTGATTGGGCGCCCGAGGACGGGCAAGGGCCCGAATCTAGCACCGCAGGGGTTGTCGTGAATGGGCCGGAAGGGCTAGTGGCCGGATGGAGCAAAGTGCAGCTCCGGGAGGTGCCGGGAAATTGCCGGCACCTGCCAGGCATGGCCTGGCACTACTGCTGGGCGTGCAGGTCCCAGGTGGCCAGATAATCCGGGTCAATCACGATCATGCCGCTGTTGCGCATGCGGTACTCGCCGGGCTCGGCCGGCTGGTACTGGTCCAGCATCGGCGGCAGGTAGCGCTCATGGCCATCGTTCTCATCAGCCAGGACCACGCCTTCGTCGGCGCTGATGCGCAGCACGGTGCCGGCATATTGTTCAAGGCCCTGCACCTGACCGTCCCCCCCATAACGGGTAACCCCGACCAGCACCAGCTTGCCGATCATTTCCTCGACCTTGGCATCATCCAGCGGTGGCAGCATTGGATTGAATTCGTCGCTCATCGGTGCACCTCCAAAGCCTGCAGGAACATCATGGACAAGGCACATTGAAAGCGGGCGTCCAGCGGAATCGCGGAGCCGGCAGACAACTGCCGAGGTCCGGATACACGATGGACACGTCTGGACAAGTGGCGCGTACGGCGGCCTCCTTGCCGGTGGAAGGCCCTATCGGGCCAGGGTCAACACCACCCGTGCTGCATGCAGGGTGAAGCGTGACGGCTACGCTGTAGCTGCATGACGGCCTCCTGTTGAAGGTCACACGCGTGTGGAACGCTCCTTGGAAACCGATGCTGCCACCGCTGAAGGAAGGACGAAGTGAAGACCACGCTTCAAGCGCGCTTAACCTCTGCTTCATCCGGATGGCCCTAGGGTCAGCCTTCAATCTGCAAGGAACGCACATGCCCCGGTACGCATTCATACGACCGTGGACGCTCGCATTTTCAGCGGCCGCGCTCAGCGCCTGCGCACATGCCGCCGACCGCATGCCGACTTCTCAAGGAACCGACGCCATGACCCCTGCCGTATCCGAGACCACTTCGCCCTCCCCGCTCAATGCCGAGCAACTGTTGTCGCGCCTGCTGGACCTGATCAAGGCAACGACCTCCACCCGCGAGCTCACCGTCGAACGCCTGTCCGCGGCAATGCAGGCGCCAGCGCAGACCTTCGGCCCCGGCCACTTCGGCTATGGCGGCACGCTGACGCCGGAATGGGGCTATGGCCTGGAAGTGCGGCGGGCCGGCACCGCCGACGCGCGGCTCGACCTGAACTTCATGGACACCAGCAGCGATCGCAAGGCCTCGGCTGCGGCGATCTGCCAGGTCGACTTCAACCACTTCGCCTCGGCACTGGATGCCGCCGGCTTCAAGCGCGAGACGGTTCGCGGCGAACACGGACGGGTGATCTACGACCGCTTCGATCGACCGCAGCTGAGCATCAAGGTCGACACGATGCCCGAGAACCCCCACGCCCTCGGCGACGCCACGCATGCCTGCGTGCGTCTTGTCACCGTGCAGTAAGGGGAGCCATCAAATGACGATCCTCTCCGCAGAAACGGAACGCCTGCTGGGCGAGTTCGCCGGCAGGACCGACGTCACCAGCGACCAGGTCGACAACCTGCGCAGCGTCATCGCGGGCTCGCCGGTGCTGGCAAAGCAGGTGGACGCCGCCATCGCGGCAGGCCATCTGGAACGCTTCGAACTGTTGCCCGCCACAAGCAATGCGGGTGGCACCTACGAGACCAGCACGAAATCCATCAACCTGCCCGCCAGCAGCTTGTCGACCCCGGCGGCACCGGACAGGTTCGACGCCGCCGAGGTTGCCTTTGTGCTCGGTCACGAGATCCAGCACGGCTTCAACGATGCTGATGTCGAGCGAGCCTACGTGCAGTTCGATGCCGACGTGGAGCAGATCGCAGGCCGTACCACCAGCCATGATTACACCGAGGCCATCGGCACGCTGCTCGCGGCCAACCGCCGCGATGAGGCCTCTTCGAACATCGCGGGCTGGAATGCGCTGGTCAGCCAGGTACGTGCCAACAATCCGGACGCTACCCTGCGCGACCTGTATGAAGCCAGCACCCGCTCGACAGACGTCATCCAGTCGCGCCCCGGCCCGCCGATCACCTATGCCCCGCACCCGGAGCTGACCCTCAATGCGGACCTGACCATCTCCCCCACCGCAGCCAACATCGAGGGAATGGCCAGGCACTATTACGATCAGGGCGTCAGCACCGGCCTGGGCCATCATGGGAATTCGGACTACCAGAATTTCTACGGCGCCCAGGCGATCGAACTGGCCAGCGGATACGAGGCCGCGAATCCAGCGCCCGACGGCGTCAGCCGGATGGAAGTGAACATGAAGAAGCTGGGCCTGGACGAGCGCCTGCTGGAGCAGAACGGGCTCAACCTCGGCGAGGGCTCGCCCCCGCGCCAGCCCTACTTCGACACCAGCACCTCGCCGTCGACGTTGCATTACTTCGACCACACCGAAGGCACGCATGCACATGTCCCCATCACCGCAAAGCAGGCCTCCGCAGGTGATGCAATGGCGTTGCCGATTGCGGAAGGCCGTGACCGTACCCTGCACGAGCAGATCCGCGACAAGGTAGCGGCGCTGGATGCTGCCAACGGACGCAGTTTCGATGCGTCCAGCGAGCGCCTGAGCGCCAGCCTGCTGGTGCTGGCCCGCGAAAACGGGCTGGACCGGGTCGACCATGTGGTGCTCAGCCGCCAGACCGATGGTGCGGGCGCGGCGCAGAGCATCTTCGTGGTGAAGGGGCCGCTGGATGATCCGGCCTCGCTGCGCGCGTCATCGCCCACCGCCGAGGCTGTGCAACGCCCCGTACAGGACAGCCTGGATACGCTTGCCGTGGTCAACCAGCGACAGGCCGATCAGGCCTTGCAGGAGCAGACCCGCACGCAGGTGCAGGAACAGCAGCGTAGCGCGTTGTCACACTGAGGGCAGAGGGCGGGGAGCCGCCGCGGCATCGCCCGGCGCTCCCGTCCCGGCAGCACGCTAGAATGCGTCCATGCGCACCGTACATGCCCTCCGCTACATCACTCCCTTGCGGGAAGGTGGCTCCCTGCCGGCCGTGGTCGAGACCGACGACGACGGCATGGCCGTACTCAAGTTCCGTGGTGCCGGCCAAGGCCCGAAGGCCTTGATTGCCGAGCTGATCGCCGGCGAGATGGCGCGCACGCTGGGCCTGCCGATTCCAGAGATCCTGTTTGTGGAACTGGACCGCGAGTTCGCCCGCACCGAACCGGACCCGGAGATCCAGGAGCTGATCCGCGCCAGCGAGGGCCTGAACCTGGGCTTGGACTACCTGCCCGGCGCGATCAATTACGACCCGGCGGCGATGCCGGTGGATGCGGACCTGGCCTCGCGCATCGTCTGGTTCGATGCATTCACCAGCAATGTCGATCGCACCACGCGCAACCCCAACCTGATGGTGTGGCACCGCAAGCTGTACCTGATCGACCACGGCGCGGCGATGTATTTCCACCACGACTGGGCCAACGCTGGCGATGCCTGCGAAAAGCCGTTCGTGCTGATCCGCGACCATGTGCTGCTGTCGTTCGCCAGCCGTATCGCCGAGGTGGATGCCGAGCTGGCCGCGCGCCTGACCGATGCCGAGATCGAGCGCATCGTCGGCCTGGTGCCGGACAGCTGGCTGGTCAACGAGCCGGCATTCGACAGTCCGCAGGCCTATCGCCAAGGCTATATCGACTATCTCAAGCATCGCCTGAAAGTGCGTGCGGTGTTCGTGCAGGAGGCCATCCGTGCCCACGCTGCACACGTATGACTACGCGGTCATCCGCGTGGTACCGCGGGTGGAACGCGAGGAATTCATCAACGTCGGGGTGATCGTCTCCTGTCCTGGCGCGCGACATCTGGAGGCGGCCATCGAGATC
Source organism: Stenotrophomonas sp. YJH_SMC_79 (assembly GCF_059367995.1). Classification (NCBI taxonomy): domain Bacteria; kingdom Pseudomonadati; phylum Pseudomonadota; class Gammaproteobacteria; order Lysobacterales; family Lysobacteraceae; genus Stenotrophomonas; species Stenotrophomonas sp. YJH_SMC_79. The sequence goes on along the minus strand of NZ_JCAFRK010000002.1, from coordinate 766,192 downwards.
GATCCTGCGCGCCTGCAGGCCTTCGCGCCGGCGCTGGACCAGGAGGCGCTGCAGCCGTGGCTGGATGCGATCGTGGCCATCTGCCGCGGCGACGCCAGCGCCGGCCCCATCGCGCAATTGCCCGCTCGCGCCCGCTTCCACTTCCTCACCGCCAAGCGTAGCTCGGTCGTGCAGATGTCGAGCACGCATGTCGGCCGCACGGCCGACCCGGCGGGTGTTGTGGAACACTTGATGACGAAGATGGTGCGGGTGCCGGCGCCGACTGGGTGACGTCGATTGGGTGACGATGCCTGAGTGACGTCGATTGGGTAGAGTCGACAGTTAGTCGACTGCCGTTTGCGGAAAGATCAAAGAGCCCGCGCTCTGCGCGATAGTCGACTCTACCCGCCCCACTCCGCGCTTCCCACATCCAGTGCAGGAGTGGACGCCCGGATGCGGTTGCACCTGCGGCAGGAGAAACCGGCGAAGCGTCAGAACCGGAAGCGCCAGCGCAGTGCAGAGCAGCAGGCATCCGACAGCCTTCGTGGCAGTTCCTTTTCTGGGATCCCTGTACGCATCCCAGGCCAAGGATCCGCCGCCGCAGCCACGCTAGGGACTCTGCCGCAAAACCTCAACCGTCACGTCGAATGCTTCGATGCGTTCCCACTCGCTCCGCTCATGCGGCAGCGATTCCACACCCATCCCGATCTGGTACCTCACCGTGTCTGCACCTTCGCACCAGCTGTACGGCGCACCATTGCTCCAGCCACAGCAGGTGTAGCGCAACATCGGCATGCCGAACGTCGCATGCAGATACGCCTCGACCCGCTCGGCACGGGCGCCTGCAACGCGGTAGTGGGCTTGCATGGGTTTGATGTAGGACGCGTCGTCCTGGCTGCAGCCCACGTACTCCAGCCCTGCCGGCTTCCGGCCCATCGCCTGCAGGAAATCCTGGCATTCGATATCAGGTCGCGCCAGGCCATCCGCGCGCCCTTGCACCTCCCACTCGGCCAACGCCTGCGCAGGTGTCTGTTGCGCAAGCGCGCTGGCGCTGGAAAAGGACGCCAGGAGCAGGAAGCGGGTGGCATGCTGCGGCAACGGGAGAGACATCACGGGGCGAGTCCTTCGCATGGGAACATGGGGACGCTGATCGATGCCACGCTATCGCCTTGCCATCGTCTGCTCAGTAAATCGTGCCACGCAGAAGTCCAGGAAGCTGCGCAGCTTGGGGGTCAGCTGGCGATCGCGCGGGTATACCAGGTTGATCCAGGTCGATACCGGCACATGGTCCGGGAGCACTTCGACCAGCTCACCACGCGCCAGCGCGGCGGCAAGCATTTCGTAGGGCTGCAGGATCAATCCCAGACCACCCACGGCCGCCGTCAACAGCGGCTCGGCCTGATTGACCATGAAGCGGCTGGACACCGGCACGCTCAACACGCTGCCATCGGCATCGCGGAAGCTCCAGCGGGTGCGGATGATCGAATGCGCGAAGCCCAGGCACTCGTGCCGGCTCAGGTCACTCGGGTGGGTAATCGGCGGACGCGACACCAGGTAGGCCGGCGATGCGCACAGCACAAGCGGATACGGCCCCAATCGCCGTGCCACCAGCCCGCTGTCGGCCAGGTCACCGGTACGGAACACCAGGTCGTAGCCGTCCTCGACGATGTCCACCAGGCTGTTGGACAGGTTCAGATCGACCTGCACATCCGGGTACTGCTGCATGTAAGCCACCACTGCCGGGCCGAGCGCGTGCACGCCAAAGGTGACCGGCGCGCTGATGCGCAGGCGTCCCATCGGCCGTCCGCGCGCCACTTCCGCCAATTGCTCGGCGCCCTCCACTTCCTCCAGGATCACCCGTGCCCGTGCCAGATAGGCCTGGCCGAAGTCGGTCAGGCTCTGCTTGCGCGTGGTGCGGTTGAGCAGGCGCACGCCCAGATGCTGCTCCAGCGCCTGGATGTGCTTGCCGACCAGCTGCGGCGACAGGTCCAATGCCTCGGCAGCGGCGGCGAAAGAGCCGACCTCGGCTACCTTGGCGAAGGTCCGCAGGGGAACGATCAGGTCCATTGCAAACAAATGTTTTCCAATGAAACACCAGATTACCCCTTATTCTGGTTGCAGACTACGCGCACAGTAGTGCCCACCCTTTCGCCGGCGCCCTCGTCGGCCCTTCCTCGGAGTCCCCCATGAGCCAGGTTGTCCGCATCCACGAATATGGCACCGCCGATGTGCTGCGCATCGACGATATCGACGTTCCCGCACCCGCCACTGACGAGGTCCAGATCCGGGTGAGGGCGATCGGCCTGAACCGCGCCGAGGTGATGTTCCGCAACGGCGCCTATCTGCAGGAAGCGCAGTTCCCCAGCCGGCTGGGCTACGAAGCGGCCGGCATTGTCGAAGCGGTCGGCAGTGCGGTGAGCGGCTTCGCAGCAGGCGATGCGGTCAGCGTGGTACCGCCGCTGGACATCGCGCGCTGGGGCACCTACGGCGAGCTGGCCAATGTGCCGGCTCGACTGGCGGTCAAGCACCCGCAGGCGCTGGACTTTGAAACGGCTGCTGCGGTGTGGATGCAGTACGTCACCGCCTGGGGCGCGCTGCTGGAGCAGGCGCACCTGTCCGCCGGGGATTTCGTCATCATCACCGCTGCCAGCAGCAGCGTTGGCCTGGCCGCGATCCAGATCGCCAATGCGGTGGGCGCCACGCCGATCGCGGTCACCCGTGGCCCGGGCAAGCGCCAGGCCCTGCTCGATGCCGGTGCCGCCCACGTCATCGCCACCCAGGAGCAGGATCTGGTGGCCGAAGTAGCGCGCATCACCGGTGGCGCCGGCGCCCGCGTGGTGTTCGATCCGATCGGTGGCCCGCAGTTCGTTCCGCTGACCGAAGCGATGGCACGTGGCGGCATCCTGCTGGAATACGGCGCGCTGAGCAGCGAACCCACGCCGTTCCCGCTGTTCAACGTGCTGGGCAAGTCGCTGACGCTGAAGGGCTACCTGTACTCGGAAATCGTCTCCGACGATGCCGCGCTGGCGCGTGCCAAAGCCTTCATCCTCGATGGCCTGGACAAGGGCGTGCTGGCGCCGATGATCGCCAAGGTGTTCCCGTTCGCGCAGATCCAGGAAGCACACCGTTACCTGGAATCGAACGAGCAGATCGGCAAGGTGGTGGTCACGGTGTAATCCCGTGTCGTGCAATGGGGGCGGCCCACCGCCCCCGTTGCGGTTACCTCGGCAATGCAAACGCCATCACGTAATCGCCGTTCGGGGTTTCCATGAAATGGTGGCCGCCGGCCATGATCACCACGTACTGGCGGCCACCCTGTTCGTACACCATCGGGTTGGCCTGCCCGCCCGCCGGCAGCTTGGCGTGCCACAGCTCCTTGCCGGTCTTCAGATCAATCGCGCGCAGCAGGTCATCGGTGGCAGCGGCGATGAAGATCAGGCCGCTGGCGGTGACTACCGAACCGCCATTGTTCGGCGTGCCGATCTCGATCGGCAGGCCGGAACGGATGCCGAACGGTCCGTTGCCGCGCGCACTGCCGAACGGGCGGTCCCACAGCAGCTTGCCGGTGCGCAGGTCGATGGCACGGATGCCGCCATAGGGGGGCTGCTTGCACAGCAGGCCGGTGAACGGCAGTCGCCAGCCAGCGTTGACCTGGATGCCATACGGCGTGCCCACCTGCGGGTCGCCCGCGCCTTCGGCACCGCCTTTGTCAAACCGGATCTTCTCGCGTGGCAGCCAGCCCAACCGGTCAGCCTCGGCACGTGGCACCAGCCGGTTGTAGTTGGGCATGTCGTTGTAGTTGGCCACGATCACGCCGCGGCGCGTATCGATGGACACGCTGCCCCAGTCCGAGCCGCCGTTGTAGCCGGGGTACTCGATGGAATGGCGCTCGCTGCTCGGCGGCGTATAGAAACCCTCGTAGTACGCCTTGCGGAACTGGATGCGGCAGACCAGCTGGTCGATCGGGGTGATGCCCCACATGTCACGCTCGGTCAGGTCATGTTCGCGGCGCAGCGTGTGGTACAGCGAAAACAGCTGGGTCGGAGAACGCTGCTCGGGTTCGACGCCGCCGACCGGCACCTTGCGCTCTTCGGCGGCGGTCAGGAGCTGGCCGTTGCGGCGATCGAGGATGTACATGTCACCCTGCTTGGTCGGCAGCAGGATCGCCGGCACCTTGCCCGCCGCCGTCGGGTAGTCGATCAGGCTGGCCTGCGAACCCAGGTCGTAGTCCCACACATCCTTGCGCACCGCCTGGAAATGCCAGACCGGCTTGCCGGTGGCCACGTCGATCGCCACCAGCGAGGTCGCATAGCGATTCTGGTTCTCCGTGCGCGAGCCGCTCCAGTAGTCGCCGGCTGAATTGCCCAGCGGCAGGTAGACCAGGCCCAGCGCTTCATCACCGGTGGCGGTGGTCCACATGTTCGGCGTGCCGCGCGTATAGGTCTGCTCGCGCGGCGGCAGGCCGCTGCGCTCGGGCTGGTCCATGTCCCACGCCCAGCGCAGCTTGCCGGTGATGGCGTCGTACGCCTGGATCACGCCCGACGGCGCATCGCGGCGCTGCCCGTCCAGCACCTGATGACCGGTCACGATCACGCCGCGCACGATGGCCGGTGGCGAGGTGATCGACACGTAACCCGGTGGCACCTCGCCCATCCCCAATGTGATGTCGACCTGGCCGTTGTTGCCGAAGTTGGCGCAGGGATGGCCGCTGTCCGCGTCCACCGCGATGATGCGACCGTCCAGCGTGCCTTCAATGATGCGCGCCCAGCACGCCGGACGACTGCCCGGTGCAGCGCTGCGGGTGACGCTGGGCGGCGGTTCCGGCAGCGCCAGATCAGCGGCGACATCGGCCAGCACCGCATCGGCCACGGTCGGTGCGCTCGATTGTTCGTAATAACTCACACCACGACAGGCAGCGGTATAGGGAATCGAGGCATCCTTCACCTTTGGATCGAACCGCCACAGTTCCTTGCCGCTGGCAGCGTCAAGCGCGATCAGTCGGTTGCGCGCGGTGCACAGGTACAGCCGGTCGCCGATCTTCAGCGGGGTGGTTTCCGCGCCCCAGCGCTTCTTCGGCATATCGCCGGTGCGGAACTGCCAGGCCAGCTGCAACGTGGCCACATTGGCCGGGGTGATCTGCTGCAGCGGCGAATAGCGGGTGGCCGCATTGCTGCGGCCCCACGCCGGCCAGTCGCCCTCGGCGGGCTGGTCAACCGGCTGCAGGCCCGTGGTATCGCGCGTAGGTTCCAGTCCGGCGCTGACTGCGCCTTCCGGGAACGGCAGGTGCCCGTCCACTTCACCATGCGGCGCAAAGGCCAGGCCGAAGGCGGCCACGAACACCAGCATCAGCACGCCCGCCACACTGCGCGACAAGCGCTTGGAGACCGGCTCGTGCAGGGTGGGCGCCAGCAAGGCCAGCACGATGCCAAGTGCGGTCACCAGGCCCAGCCGTGGCACCCAGCGCCAGTAGTCGCTGCCCGACTCCCACCAGGTCCACAGCAGTGTGCCGATGAACACCAGCGCATACAGCAATGCACCGCTGCGGCGGTTGCCGAACAACAGGATGCCGCTGGCCAGCAGGCCGAATCCTGCGATGGTGTAGTACGCAGAGCCCCCAAGGCTGAGCAGCCACGCGCCGAGACCACCGATGACCAGGCCGAGCACGACCAGCAACAGCGACAGCACGGTGACGAGGGGATGGCGCGAGGCGCGGACGGGGACAGGAGCGGACTGCGGCGTGGCGGACATCGTCGATCTCCGGGGGCAGCATGCGCCCTTATCCCACCGCCTGCGTGAAGCGCGCGCGTATGTGCGGCATCCAGATACGACGACGCCGGCACGGGGCCGGCGTCGTCGGGTACCTCAGGCTCGCGGCAGGATCACTCCTGCGCGGCGTCCTCGCTGCTGGCAGCAGCCGGTGCGCCGTCGGTCGTGGCCGGGGCGGCAGCAGCCACCTCATCCTCGTCCTCGTCGATCGAGGCATCCATGCGCTCCACCGCCTGCAGCTTCTCGTCCTTGGACAGGCGGATCAGGGTCACGCCCTGGGTGTTGCGGCCGACGCGGCTGATTTCCGAGCCACGGGTACGCACCAGGGTGCCACCGTCGGAGATCAGCAGCACTTCGTCATCCGAACCCATCAGCACCGCGGCGACCAGCTTGCCGTTGCGCTCGGTGGTCTGGATGCCGATCACGCCCTGCGTGCCACGGCCCTTGCGCGGGTAATCAGGCAGCGGGGTGCGCTTGCCGTAGCCGTTCTCGGTCGCGGTGAGGATGTACTGCACGCTGGCGTCGTCGGCGCCGTCGATCACCGCATCGCCATTGGCGGCGGCTTCCTCGACACCGTTGTCGTCCTCGTTCTCGTCCTCGATGCCACCGGCACTTTCGGCCACGATCAGGCTGACCACTTCCTCGCCAGCCGGCATCTTGATGCCACGCACGCCGGTGGCGGTACGGCCCATCGAGCGGACCTTGTCCTCGCCGAAGCGCACGGTCTTGCCGTTGGAGGCGAACAGCAGGATGTCGCGCTCACCGTCGGTCAGGCCGACGCCGACCAGCGCATCGCCCTCGTCCAGGTTGATCGCGATCTTGCCGCGGGCCAGACGGAAGGCGAACTCGCCCAGCGGGGTCTTCTTGACCGTACCGTTCTTCGTAGCGAAGAACACGAACTGGCCATCGGCGTACTCGCGCACCGGCAGCACGGCCTGCACGCGTTCACCGGGCTCCAGCGGAATCCAGTTGATGATCGGACGGCCACGAGCGTTGGAACCGGCTTCGGGCAGCTGGTAGACCGGCAGCCAGAACACCTTGCCCGAACTGGTGAAGGTCAGCAGCGTGTCGTGCGTGTTGACCAGCCACAGCTGTTCGATGAAATCCTCTTCCTTGGTCGCCGCCGCACTGCGGCCACGGCCACCACGGCGCTGCGCGCGGTAAACGCTGACCGGCTGGCGCTTCACGTAACCGGCATGCGACACGGTGACCACCACGTCTTCCGGCGCGATCAGGTCGAGGATGTCCAGGTCTTCTTCGCTGTGGCGGATCTCGGTACGACGCTCGTCGCCGAACTCGGCCTTGACGCTGACCAGCTCTTCGCGGATCACCTGCAGCAGGCGGTCGGGATCTTCCAGGATGTGGATCAGCCCGGCGATCACTTCCAGCAGCTGCTTGTACTCGTCGGTCAAGCGGTCCTGCTCCAGCCCGGTCAGGCGGTGCAGGCGCATTTCCAGGATCTGGGTGGCCTGGATCTCGGTCAGCTGGTAGCCGCCCTCGATCAGGCCCACGCCCTTGGGCAGGTCTTCCGGGCGCGAGGCTTCGGCACCGGCAGCACCCAGCATGGCACCGACCAGGCCCGGCTCCCACACGCGTGCCAGCATGCGCTCGCGTGCTTCGTTCGGGTTCGGCGAGGTCTTGATCAGTTCGATCATCTCGTCGATGTTGGCCAGCGCGACGGTCAGGCCTTCCAGCACGTGGGCACGGGCGCGCGCCTTGCGCAGCTCGAACACAGTGCGGCGGGTGACCACTTCGCGACGGTGGCGGACGAACGCCTCCAGCATCTGCTTGAGGTTCATCAACTGCGGGCGGCCGTCGACCAGCGCCACCATGTTGATGCCGAACACCGATTCCATCTGCGTCTGCTGGTACAGGTTGTTCAGCACAACCTCGGCAGATTCACCGCGCTTGATCTCGATGTAGATGCGCATGCCGTCCTTGTCGGACTCATCGCGCAGCTCGCTGATGCCTTCGATCTTCTTTTCCTTGACCAGCTCGGCGATCTTCTCGATCAGACGCGCCTTGTTCACCTGGTAAGGAATTTCGGTGACGATGATCGATTCGCGGCCGTTGTCGGCCACTTCGATATCGGCCTTGGCACGGATGCGCACACGGCCGCGGCCGGTGCGATAGCCGGCGACGATGCCGGCGGTGCCATTGATGATGCCGGCAGTCGGGAAATCCGGGCCCGGGATGTACTCCATCAGGCCGTCGACGTCGATTTCCGGGTTGTCGATCAGCGCGATGCAGGCGTTGATCGATTCGCTCAGGTTGTGCGGCGGGATGTTGGTCGCCATGCCCACCGCGATACCGGCCGAACCATTGACCAGCAGGTTCGGGAACCGGGTCGGCATGACCGTCGGCTCCAGTTCCTTTTCGTCGTAGTTGGGCTGGAAATCGACGGTTTCCTTGTCGATGTCGGCCATCAGCTCATGCGCGAGGCGCGACATGCGCGCTTCGGTGTATCGCATCGCCGCGGCGGAGTCGCCATCGATGGAGCCGAAGTTACCCTGGCCATCGACCAGCATGTAGCGCAGCGAGAACGGCTGTGCCAGGCGCACCAGCGTGTCGTACACCGACTGGTCGCCATGCGGGTGGTACTTACCGATGACGTCACCGACGATACGCGCCGACTTGAAGTAGGGCTTGTTGCTGTGCGCGTTCAGTTCATTCATCGCGAACAGCACGCGGCGATGCACCGGCTTGAGGCCGTCGCGCGCATCCGGGAGCGCGCGGCCCACGATCACGCTCATGGCGTAATCGAGGTAGCTCTTGCGCATCTCGTCTTCCAGGTTGACCTGGATGATTTCCTTGGCGGTTTCTGCCATTCGGGTTCCGTTGTCTGGTAGCGGTCCAGTCCGGCGCAGCCCTCTGCGGGAGGGGGTCGCGCCGGAACCTCGATTCAACCTGTGGATACTACCACAACAGGCCGTTTTCCGCCTCCCTTTACGGGGATTTTACCTGCACAAATCAGGAACTTAGGGGGTTGCCGGCCAGCGGCCGGCACCACCGGGGCCGGGGTAGGAGCCCTTTCCTGCGGAAAGGGCTCCGACCCCGCTGTCCATCAGCCGCCGAAGGCGGCGCGCATGTTCCCGGCGGTCGGGTTCAGGATCACCCCGCGCTCGGTCACGATGGCGTCGATCAGCTCGCCCGGGGTGACGTCGAACACCGGGTTCCAGGCAGCGATGCCCTCGGCCACGGTGCGGGTGCCGCCCACACCGTACAGCTCGCCCGGATCGCGCTGCTCGATCTCGATCTGGCTGCCGTCAACAGTCTCCATGTCCACCGTCGAGGACGGCGCCACGACCATGAACTTCACGCCGTGATGGCGCGCAGCGATGGCCAGCTGGTAGGTTCCGATCTTGTTGGCGGTATCGCCGTTGGCGCAGATGCGGTCGGCACCGACGATCACCCACTGCACAGCACCGGTCTTCATCAGGTGCGAGGCAGCCGAATCGGCGATCAGCGTGGCGTCAATGCCATCCTGCTGCAGCTCCCACACGGTCAGGCGCGCGCCCTGCAGCCACGGCCGGGTTTCGCCGGCGAACACGCGGGCGATGCGATGCTGGGCCATGCCGGCACGGATCACGCCCAGCGCGGTGCCGAAGCCGGCGGTGGCCAGCGAGCCGGTGTTGCAGTGGGTCAGCACGCCGCTGCCGGCTTCGATCAGGCCTGCGCCCAGCGCACCCATGTGGCGGTTGGCGGCCAGGTCTTCCTCGGCGATGGCCTGCGCTTCCGCCTCCAGCCTCGCCTTCCAGTCAGCACCGGCGGCATTCAGGCAACGGCGCATGCGCGCCAGCGCCCAGGCCAGATTGACGGCGGTCGGACGCGAGGCGTTCAGGCGCTGCAGCGCCGGCTCCAGCTGCTGCAGGGCATGTGCACCGTCGGCGGCCTGCACTTCGCGCGCCGCCAGTACCACGCCCCAGGCGGCGGCGATGCCGATTGCCGGCGCACCACGCACGGTCAACGCGTGGATGGCCGCAGCCACTTCGTCACTGTCATGGCAGACCACATGCTCGACCACGAACGGCAGCTTGCGCTGGTCCAGCAGTTGCAGGGCATCGCCGGTCCACAGGATCGGGCGGATGTGGTCGTAACGGGCGTAGTCGATGTCGGAGGCAGTGTTCATGGGCCCATTGTAGGGCCACGCCCCCCGGGGTTGGAGCCCGCCCGGACTCAATTCACCGAGAATTCGGCGCGGCAGCCGCCGTCCACCCAGATGCCGTTGCGACTCCAGCCCCAGGTACTGCCTTCCTCGCACGGCGTGCTGGACAGCTGCTCGAACACGGCCGCGCCGACAGAGATGCTGGCACCGCAGAAGCGGCGCTTCTTCGACTTCGATTCACAGGTCAGCCGGCGTGGTACGTCGACGAATCGGCCATCCTCGTCAGCCACTTCGAAGTCCCCCTGGCAACCGCGGCTGGTCCAGACTTCATTGCGCTTGTAGCCCCAGCCCTGCCCTTCGCGGCATGGCAGCGCCGACAGCTGGCGCAGCAGGCGCACTGGCGCGCCATCCAGGCGCACCGGGCAACTCTGCGGGCGGCCATTGGATTCACAACGCACCACGCGACGGACCAGGCGCTTGCCCTCGCTGGCTGCGGGCGCGGCACCTGCAGCGCGGCGCGCGCGGAACTCGGCGCGGCAGCCCAGCGTGACCCACACGCCGCTGCGGTCGGTGCCCCATTCGCTGCCACGGATGCAGCTGCTGTTGGAGAGCTGGCGCACCAGGTCGATGCCGTTGCTGACATCGATATCGCAATGCACCCAGCCCATGTCGCGTGATTCACAGGTCACCACTTCACCGTCGTAGCCGGCCTGCTGGGCAGATGCCGATGACGGCAGCCAGGCACCCCAGAGCGCGATGGAGTACACCGGTGCAGCGACAACCGCAAACCACTTGACCAAAGCCTTCCCCAGCAGGAATGGATGAACTGCGTGCCAGTGTCCGGCATCTGCCGTGATAAGAGCATCATCCTGCTTACCGAAGCAAGCGCGGAAACACGGAATTCCGTTCAGTCTTCGACGTTCAGGAACGCACGTCGCTCATGCGTGGGCAAAGTCGTAGGCCAGCACGTCGGCGATGCGCGGCGTGCGGTTCATCGCCATCAGCAGGCGATCCACACCCACCGCAACGCCGGCGCAGGCCGGCATCGACGGCAATGCGGCCAGCAACGCTTCGTCCAGTGCCGGCTGCACCTGGCCGCGCTCGTGGCGCCGCTGCTGGTCACGCTGGAAACGCGCGCGCTGTTCGCCGGCGTCGTTCAGTTCGTGATAGCCATTGGCCAGTTCCACCGCGCCCAGGTACAGCTCGAAACGCTCGGCCAGTGGCGGCGTGCCGGGGCGGATGCGCGCCAGCGCGGCCTGGCTGGCGGGCCAATCATGGACCACGGTCATCACCGCGTCATCGAAGTGCGGCTGGATGCGATGGGTCATCAACAGGTCCAGCCAGTCGTCGCGGGTCAAGCCGACCGGATCGATGTGCACATCACCCAGCGCGACCCGCAATGCAGCCTCATCGGCCTCGAACGGGTCCACACCCACGTACTGCCGGAACAGCTCGCGGTAGCTCAGCACGCGCAGCGTCGCACTGCGTCCGACCAGCGCCAGCGCCTGGGCAACCAGCTCGGCGGTCTCCTGCACCAGGCGATGATGATCCCAGCCAACCCGGTACCACTCCAGCATGGTGAATTCAGGATTGTGGCGGCCACCGGCCTCGCCGTTGCGGAACACCCGACCCAGTTCGTAGCAGTCGCCGACGCCGGCGGCCAGCAGGCGCTTGAGCGGGTACTCCGGCGAGGTGCGCAGCCAACGGCGACGGCCACCCGCATCGACATGGCCGGTGAAATCGGTATGGAAGCTGTCGATGTTCGGCTCGGTGTTGCCGGCCACCGACAGGATCGGCGTCTCCACCTCCAGCACATCGCGCTCAGCGAAGAAGCGGCGCACCAGCGCATTGAGCGCGGCACGCTGCTGCAGCGTGCGCAGCAGGGCCTCGCTCACAGGATGCCCTCCGGGCGCGGATGGTCCAGCGGCAGGGTCAGCAGGTCACGGGTGTCATCGATATAGCCGCTGGCCAGGTACAGGCGCCGTGCCAGTTCGTTGTGGTGGTTCACTTCCAGGCGCAGGCGGCTGACACCACGGCCGCGCGCACGCTGTTCGCAGATCGCCAGCGCCTGCTTGCCGCGGCCACGACCGCGCGCACGGTGGGCCAGGTACAGCTCGTCCAGCAGCATGAAGTGGCCGCCCTGTTCCAGGCTGAAGCCCATCGCGATCACTGCGTAACCGACCACCTCGCCCGCCTCGTCCAGCCACAACAGCACTTCGCCGTTGCGTGGGTCGGCCAGCAGTGCATCCACGCCGCGACGCACGCGCGCGTCGTCGAAGTCGATCCTGTCTTCGGCGTAGAACTCGCGCATCAACGCGATCAGCAGCTCCTCGTCAGCACGGGTGGCCAGGCGGAAATCCAGCGGGGCGGTCTGCATCGGTGTTCCTTCGTGTTTCATGCCGGGTGCGGGGGCACCCGACGGGGTCATCATTCGTGTTCGGCAAGATAGGCCAGCAGGCGGTCCTCGTCCCACACCGGCACACCCAGCGACTGCGCCTTGTCCAGCTTGGAGCCTGCCTCTGTGCCGGCCACCACGAAACTGGTCTTCTTTGAAACGCTGCCGGACACCTTGGCACCGAGGGCCTCCAGGCGCTCCTTGGCCGCATCGCGGGTGAGCTGGGCCAGGGTGCCGGTCAGCACCACGGTCTGCCCGTCCAGCGGACCGGCCACGATCTCGGCCAGCGCCGGCGCCTTGGCCAGGATCTGCCGCATCGCGTTCTCGGCGGCCAACAGCATCGCACCGTGGCCATCGGCGTCCAGCCACTCGGCCAGCCCGCGCGCGGTGTCATCCGGCAACCCGGCGTTGACGAACTGGCCATGCTCGGCGTCGAGCACCGCCTGAGCACCAGGCAACACGGCGACCAGCTTTTCCGCGCGCAGGCGGGTGATGCCGGGGATCTCCGACTCGACCAGCAGCTGCGCCAGATCCAGGCCTTCGCGCAGCTTGGCGCTGGGCGCGTGCACATCGCTGATGCGCACCTGGCCGACCTGCAGCAGGTCATCGATGGCCTGCTGGTTGCCCTGCTGCTCGAAGAAGTGGCCGAGCGACCGCGCCACTTCGCCACCGATGTCCGGCACGCGCTTGAACAACGGCCACGGCAGGTGGCGGATCAGTTCCAGGTCACCGAACCACTGCGCCAGCGCCTTGGCCGTGCTTTCGCCCACATGTTCGATGCCGAGCGCGAACAGCAGGCGCTCCAGCGTGGCGGCTCGGCTGGCGTCGATCGCTGCGATCAGGTTGTCGGCCCACTTGGTGGCGATCTTCTTCGTGTTCCATTCGAAGCTGGCCGGCTGCGCCAGCGCCTGCGCGCGCCAGCCCGGATCGTTGCCGTCCAGCTTGAGCACCGCATTGAGCACCGCACCACTGCCCTCGGCGGGCAGGTGCAACTTCAGCGCAGCGGCCAGTTCCGACGGATCCTCGGCGTCCAGCACCAGCTTCAGGTGCAACAGCTGGTCACGGCTGAGGCGGTACAGATCGGCCACGCTCTTGACGATGCCGGCGTCGACCAGGGTTTCGATGTACTTGTCGCCGAGGCCATCGATATCCATCGCGCGGCGCGAGGCGAAATGGGCAATGGCCTCCTTGCGCTGCGCAGGGCAGGACAGCTCACCCGAACAGCGCCATGCGGCTGCACCTTCCTCGCGCACGATTTCCGAGCCGCACACCGGGCAGCGCGTCGGCATCTGCCACGGCGTAGTGCCCTGCGGACGGCGGTCGAGGATGACGCTGACCACTTCCGGGATCACGTCGCCCGCACGGCGCACGATCACGCTGTCACCGACGCGGACGTCCAGGCGTGCGATCTGATCGGCGTTGTGCAGCGTGGCGTTGGACACGATCACGCCGGCCACGGCCACCGGCGCCAGGCGCGCGACCGGGGTGGCGGCACCGGTGCGGCCGATCTGGATCTCGATCGCCTCCACCGTGGTGCTCTGTTCCTGCGCCGGGAACTTGTGCGCGATGGCCCAGCGCGGTGCACGCGAGACGAAGCCCATCGCCTGCTGGCCGGCACGATCATCGAGCTTGTAGACAACGCCGTCGATGTCGAATCCCAGATCGTCTCGAATTTCGCCAAGATGACGGTAGTACTCAATCAGCCCACGGTATCCCTCCACGACGGTAACCAAATCGCTGACCGGAAACCCCCATTTCTTCAGCTTTGCCAAGATCTCCGAGTGGGCCAGTTCGCTCCAGTCATCACTTTCGCGGAAAAGATCCGCCTCAAACTCCACCACGCCAATGCCGTAGGTAAAGAATGCAAGTGGCCTTAGGGCGACCATTCGCGAGTCAAGAAGGCGTAGAGATCCAGCCGCACCATTACGTGGATTGGCGAGCGGTTTTCCACCGCTCGCCCTTGCTCGCTCGTTGTACTCATTGAACCCCTTGTGAGGCATATAAACCTCACCGCGAACTTCCAGCACCGACGGAACACCGACTCCCGAGATCTTCTTTGGAATCTGAGAAATCGTTCTCGCATTTGCAGTGACGTCCTCACCGACGCCGCTATCCCCACGGGTTGCGGCGCGCTTCAAGATCCCGTCTTGATAGGTGAGACTAATAGCCAAGCCATCGATCTTTGGTTCGACGCTAAATCTTGGGCTCTTGTCTCCGATTTGGCGGACAACCTTTTCAACGAACGCACGAACCTCACTCTCGTTAAAAGCATTCGAGAGCGAAAGCATTGGCATGTCGTGAACAATCTTGCCAAATGACCGAGATGCCCTACCACCCACCGAGTGGGATGGCGAATCAGGCGAATCAAACTGAGGAAACTCCTGTTCGAGAGCTTCTAGCTCTCGAACCAGCCTGTCGTACTCAGCATCAGTAATGAGTGACTCATCACGCTCGTTGTAGGCCTCACTCGCCGCCGCGATCTTGCGGCGAAGCTTATTGATTTGCTCTAGAGGAGAAAGGCTCATGTGAGTGCCAAGCTGAAATCGGGCGTCGAATTCTACCGCGCGCCAGGTGATGGAGAGGCATCTTGCGAGCAACTCCAACCAGCGCTAGCGTGCGCGGGCTGCCCTTCGGAATCCCACCCGTGACCCTGCCTGCCTCCCGCCGCCACTTCCTGCAACTGGCCGGTGCCGGCCTCGCCCTGGCCGGCACCGGCCTGCCCCGCCTTGCCCAGGCCCAACCCGCTGCGGCTTCGGCAGCTGTGCCGGCTTCAGGCGAAGGCGCGGTGCTGCTGAATTTCAACGAGTGCCCGTATGGCCCCTCGCCCGCAGCGCAGCAGGCTGCGCGCGACAGCATCGCCGGTTGCGGCCGCTACCGTTTCGCGCTGGCCGGCCAGGTGCGCGACGCATTCATCGAACAAGCAGGGCTGCCGGCTGATCATGTCCGCCTCTACCCTGGCTCCAGCGAACCCCTCAATCGCGCAGCCGTCGTATGGACCGGCCCGCAGGCCGGGCTGGTGGTGGCCGACCCGACCTTCGAGACGCTGGGTGACGTCGCCGCCGCGCATGGCGCGCACGTGCAGAAGGTGCCGCTGCGAACCGACGGCGCACACGACCTGCGCGCGATGGTCGCCGCCGCGCACGCACGCCCGACCGGGCTGCTGTATGTGTGCAACCCGAACAACCCGACCGGCTCGATCAGCCCGCCGGATGAGCTCGCCTGGCTGCTGGCCCACAAGCCAGCCTCCACCCGCGTGTTGTTGGACGAGGCCTACCTGCAGTACAGCGAACAGCCGAGCCTGATCGCTCAGGTGGCGCAGCGCGATGACCTGATCGTGTTGCGCACGTTCTCCAAGCTCTTTGGCATGGCCGGCCTGCGCCTGGGCGTGGCGGCCGCGCATCCCGACCGCCTGCGCGAACTGGCCAGCCTGGGCGACAACCCGCTGCCCGTGCCAGCGCTGGCCGCTGCACTGGCCAGCCTGCGCGATCCGCAGTTGATTCCGCAGCGCCGCCTGCAGAATGCCAAGGTGCGGCAGGCCACCATCGCGTGGCTGGGCAAGCGTGGTTTCAGCTGCGTGCCGTCGGAAGCGAACTGCTTCGTGGTCGACGTCCAGCGCGACGGCAGCGCGTTCGCCAAGGCAATGGCCGACAACGGCGTGGTGATCGGGCGAAGCTGGCCGATCTGGCCGCAGCGCGTGCGCGTAACGGTGGGCACCGAAGACGAAATGGCCGCGTTCCGCCGCGCATTCGCGAAGGTGGCCGGCGTACCGGCCTGACCCTGTTGGTGGGGGCGAACCTTGGTTCGCCCCATCCACGCATGGCGTGGATCTACTGTTGTGGGTGCCGACCGTTGGTCGGCACACCATAGCGCTTACCAGCGCGGAGTCTTGGTCAGCGGCGGGGCCTGGTGCTGGCGGTCGTAAGCGCGCAGCTCGTCACGGATGTGCGCGATACGCTGGCGACCCAGGGCGTTGCGGCTGTCATCCAGCACCACGCCATCCAGCAGTTCGGCCATGCGCTGAACGGTCGGCAGCATTTTCTCCCAGGCGTCCAGCGCGGTCAGCGGCGCCGGCAGGGTCAGGAAGAAAGCGATGGCCGGGGTTTCCATGGCGCGGATGTTGGCCATGTCGAAGCTGCCCGGCTTCATGATGCTGGCCATCGAGAAGATCGGGCCGCGCTCGGGGTGGCCTTCCACCAAGCGATGGAACACGTTCATGTGGCCGAACACCAGGCCGGTCTTCTCGGCCGCCACCACGATGTCCTCGCCACGCAGCTGCTCGCCGGCGCGGGCGGCCACGAACAGCGAGACGATCTTGTCGAAATCCTGGGTGGCGCGCTTGCCGAGGTCGCTGGCACCCGGGTCGGTTTCGCCCAGACCGAGTTCGGCCTGCTCGCCTTCCGCGCCCATGCCCGGTTCGACGCGGCCATCGGCCACGGTGACGCCGTCTTCGCCCAGCACCGGTTCGCGGCGCTCGCCGCTGGTCGGTTCCGCGCCTTCCACGCGGCGCCCCTGGGGCTTCTTTTTCGGACGGCCAAACAGGAAGATCGCGGCGATCAACAGCAGGCCGGCGGCCAGGATGCCGATGCGCAACAGTGCCGTGTCGGACATTCGATAGGTTCTCCGGCTAGTTCATTCAGGTAACTAGGATGGCACGTCAGGCCGCGCCCGCCAATCGCGCGGCTTCTTCCAGGTCCACGCTGACCAGGCGGCTGACGCCCGGCTCGCGCATGGTCACGCCCGACAGCTGGTGCGCCGCCTCCATCGTCGCCTTGTTGTGGCTGACGAACAGGAACTGCACCTTCTCGCTCATTTCCTTGACCATGTTGGCCAGGCGGCCGACGTTGGCTTCGTCCAGCGGCGCGTCCACCTCGTCCAGCAGGCAGAACGGCGCGGGATTCAGCTGGAAGATGGCGAACACCAGCGCCACTGCGGTCATCGCTTTCTCGCCGCCGGACAGCAGCGAGATGCTGGACACGCGCTTGCCCGGCGGGCGCGCCATGATGGTCACGCCGGTGTCGAGCAGGTCTTCACCGGTCAGCTCCAGGTAGGCGTGGCCGCCACCGAACAGGCGCGGGTACAGCGCCTGCACGCCAGCATTGACACGATCAAAGGTGTCCTTGAAGCGGCCGCGGGTCTCGCGGTCGATCTTGCGGATCGCATCTTCCAGGGTTTCCAGCGCCGTGGTCAGGTCGGTGTGCTGCGAATCCAGGTAATCCGAGCGCTGCGAGGCCTCGCCGTACTCGTGGATGGCAGCCAGGTTGACCGGCTCCAGCCGGCGCATGCGGCCATCGATCTGGTGCACGGCCTGCTCCCAGTCGCCCAGGCGGGCATCCTCGGGCAGTGCGTTGAGCACGTCCTGCAACACGAAACCGGCCTTCTCCACCGCGCCCTGCAGGGTATCCGCGCTGAGCACCAGTGCCTGCTGGTCCAGCTTGCGCTGCGAAATACGCTCGCGCTGGGCCAGCGCCTGTTCGTCGCGCTGGTGGCGGGTCTGTTCGTAATTGCGCAGCTCGGCGTCGATGCCGTCAAGTAGCGTGCGCGCCTCGGTCAGCACGCGATCAGCCCGCACGCGCTCTTCCAGTGCATTCTGGTGCTCGGCCTGCAGCGACTCGACCGGCGAATCACCTTCATCCAGCTGCGAATGCAGTTCACCCAGGCGCGAATCCAGCTGCCCGCGCTGGGTGCCCATGCGTTCCAACGCCTGGCTCAACGAGGCCAGCTGCGCACGTTGCGATTCCAGGGTCAGGGCCAGGGAGTGCGACCGCTCGCGCACCGCTCGCGCGGCGTCGCGGGCCAGGTCGCGCGCCTCGGTCAACTGGCGACGCTCACCCTCCAGCCGCTGCCGGGTCGATTCCAGGTCGCCCATGCTGCTGACCGCGTTCTCCAGCCGCGAGCGCGCTTCTCGCGCCTGCTCGTTGTTGGCTTCCAGCGTTTCCTGCAACTGCTTCAGCTCACCTTCGATGCGGTCGATGCGCGTGCGCGCCGCTTCCACCTTGCCCTGCTGGCCCTGCAACTGGCCAGCCAGTTCAGAGACCGCACGATGGGTCTGGTACAGCGCACGCTGCGCGTCTTCGCGCTGCTGCTCGGCGGCCTGCAGCTGCTCGCGGAAGCCTGCCAGCTGTTCTTCCAGCTCGGCTTCGCGGTCCTGCAGCTGCTCGATCTGCTCACGCAGTTCGTTGATCTCACGTTCGCGCAGCAGCGCGCCCTGCTGGGCCGCACCGGAACGCGACACACCCAGCCAGCCCTCGCCCAGGCGCTCGCCGCCTTGGGTGATGATCGAATCGCCTTCCGGCAGGCTGGCCTGCAGCGCCTTGGCCTCGGACAGATCCTTGGCACCGTGCAGGTGCGCCAGCAGGCGACGGATCGCTGCCGGGCCACGCAGGCGGGCGGCCAGCGAGGTCGGGGCAACCTTGACGTCGGCACCCGCGTTGGCGACCAACGCAATGTGGCCCTCGCCAAGTTCGCCGAGGGCGTCGACCAGGCTGGCCGGGTCGTCGACCAGCACGCCTTCGATCAACTGGCCGAGCGCGCTTTCCACCGCGTTTTCCCAGCCCGCATCAACGTCCAGGCGTTCGCCGACACGCGCCGCCGAGTCCAACCCACGCGCCTTCAACCAGGCCACGGCCGCGCCCTGCTCCTGGCCCAGTGCGGCCTGCTGCAGGGTTTCCAGCGAGGCCAGGCGGCCACGCAGGCCGTTGGCCTGCTTGCGCAGTTCCGCCAGTTCGTTCTGGCCATTGCGCTGCTGTTCCTGCACCGCCGCCACGCCCTGCTTGCGCAGCTCGACGTCTTCGCTCAATTCATCCAGCGCGGTCTTCTGCGTGTCGTGCTGCAGGTGCAGCTGCTCGAAGGCTTCTTCCAGCGCGTCCACGTCCAGGCCGGCGCGTTCGGCGGCCAGCGCTTCGCGACGCCGGTCGGCGTCGAGAATCTGCCTGTCCAGGTAGTCCACGCGCGTGCGCTCGACGTCGCCGGCGCGCGAGGCCTCCGAACTCTGCGAGGTGTGCTGTTCCCAGCGCTGCTGCCAGCTGGCCAGCCGGTCTTCGGCCTCGCGCAGGCTTTCCTGCTTGATCTCGTTCTCTTCCTGCAGCTCCTCCAGCTGCGGAGTGGCAGCTTCCACCGCCTCGCGCAGCACCATCAGCTTGGCCTCGTCGCCGCTGATGTGCTGGCCCAGTTCGGCCAACGCCTGGCGGGTCTCGTCGCGCGCCTTGTGCAGGCGCTGCGACAGCTCGCGCTGGTGCTGGATCTGCTGTTCCAGGCGGGCCAGCGTGCTGCCGACCTGGTAGACCGCGGCCTGTGCGGTGTTCAGCGCATCGGCAGCCTCTTCGCGGCGCACGCGCGAGGTCTCGATGCGGGCCTCGGCGTCACGCTGGTCGGCGATCAGCTGCTGCAGCCTGGTCTCTTCCTGCGACAGGCCTTCGCGCAGCTTCGACAAGCGCCCGTCGAGCCCACGGAACTCCAGCGTCTTCCACTCGGCGTCCTTGACCCGTCGCTCTTCCTGCAGCGCCTGGTACTGCTCGGCCTGCTTGGCCTGGCGCTTGAGATGCTCGAGCTGCTTGCTGATCTCGTCGCGCAGGTCACCCAGCCGGTCCAGGTTCTCGCGGGTGTGGCGGATGCGGGTCTCGGTCTCCTTGCGGCGCTCCTTGTACTTGGAGATGCCAGCCGCCTCTTCCAGGTACACGCGCAGGTCTTCCGGGCGCGCCTCGATGATCTGGCTGATCATGCCCTGCTCGATGATCGAGTAGCTGCGCGGGCCCAGGCCGGTGCCGAGGAACAGATCGGTGATATCGCGGCGGCGGCACTTGGTGCCGTTGAGGTAATAGTTGCTGGTGCCGTCGCGGCTGACCGTCCGTTTGACCGAGATTTCGTTGAACGAGGCGTACTCGCCGGAAATCGTGTGGTCGGAGTTGTCGAAGATCAGCTCAACCGTGGCCTGCGACACCGGCTTGCGGGCGTTGGAGCCGGAGAAGATCACGTCAGTCAGCGAGTCGCCACGCAGGCGGCTGGCCGAACTCTCACCCATGACCCAGCGCACGGCGTCGATGATGTTCGACTTGCCGCAGCCATTGGGCCCCACCACGCCGGTCATGTTGGTCGGCAGGTGCAGGGTGGTCGGGTCGACGAACGACTTGAAGCCGGACAGCTTGATCGTGGAAAGACGCATAGGGGTTCCGGACTGGGGCCGGCAAGCGGCCTGCGTTTACCCTCCAAGTCATTGATCCTGTTGGGATCGATGCCCGTGGAACGGGTGTGACGCCCTGAGTATACCGATGTGGCCGTGTTCTACGAATGGGCGTGGAACATTGTCCAGCCCCACCCCGTCCGCCGGACGTGGCCCGACGCCACGAAACGGAGCCATAAAACAAAACGGGCACCCTTGCGGGCGCCCGTTCTGCGGTGATTCCAGGCCTTGCGGCGCGGGATCAGGCTTCGGCGACGACGACGACCTTGACGGTGGTCTCGACGTCGGCGTGCAGGTGGACCAGCACGTCGTATTCGCCGATGTTGCGGAAGGCGCCTTCGCCCAGGATGACTTCGCTCTTGCTGACCGGCAGGCCGGCAGCGGTGAAGGCATCGGCGATTTCGCGGGCGCCGACCGAGCCGTACAGCTTGCCTTCGGTCGAAGCGTTGGCCGGGATGGTCACGCTCGCGCCTTCCAGCTTCGCCTTGCGGGCGTCAGCGTCGGCGTGGATGGCCTGGGCCTTGGCTTCGTATTCGGCGCGCTTGGCTTCGAACTCGGCCTTGTTGCTCTCGGTGGCCGGAACGGCCTTGCCCTGCGGCACGAGGAAGTTACGGCCGTAGCCCGGCTTCACGTCGACCAGGTCGCCCAGGTTGCCGAGGTTGGTGACTTTCTGCAGGAGGATCAGCTGCATGGTATTGCTCCAGATGAGTTATTCGTTAGCGAGGCGATGCCCCGCAACAAAGGCTGTCCGAATAGCTGGCACAGCGGGGCGGCACCGGGCCGCCCCGCCGGGCATCAGACGTCGTGGTTGTCGGTGTACGGAATCAGGGCCAGGAAGCGAGCGCGCTTGACGGCGGTCGCCAGCTGGCGCTGGTACTTCGACTTGGTACCGGTGACGCGGCTCGGCACGATCTTGCCGTTCTCGGTCAGGTACTGGCGCAGGGTGTTGAGATCCTTGTAGTCGATCTCCTTCACACCTTCAGCAGTGAACTTGCAGAACTTGCGGCGACGGAAGAACTTGGACATGGGAAGGCTCCTTAGGCGGCGGAAGCGGCGTCGTCGCCGGCTTCGTTGTCAGCGGTGTTGTTGGACTCGCCTTCTTCGTCGTCACGACGACGGCGCTCACCGCGCTCCGGCTTGTCACCCTTCTCGTCCTTGCTCTTCATGATCAGCGACTGCTCGGTGTCAGCCTCGTCACGCTTGATGACCAGGTTGCGCAGCACGGCGTCGTTGAAGCGGAAGCTCTCGGTCAGTTCGTTCAGAACGGCCTGGTCGGCTTCGATGTTCATCAGCACGTAGTGGGCCTTCACCAGGTTCTGGATCGGGTACGCCAGCTGGCGGCGGCCCCAGTCTTCCAGACGGTGGATGGTGCCGTTGCCGTTCTCGACCAGCGACTTGTAGCGCTCGATCATGGCCGGGACCTGCTCGCTCTGGTCCGGGTGGACCATGAACACGATTTCGTAATGACGACTCATGTTTTTTTCTACCTTTCGGATGTGGCCTTGCGGCCGGACAGCCCCCCGCCGTTGAG
Organism: Stenotrophomonas sp. YJH_SMC_79; assembly: GCF_059367995.1. Lineage (NCBI taxonomy): Bacteria > Pseudomonadati > Pseudomonadota > Gammaproteobacteria > Lysobacterales > Lysobacteraceae > Stenotrophomonas > Stenotrophomonas sp. YJH_SMC_79. Next base: position 744,240 of record NZ_JCAFRK010000002.1, on the reverse strand, counting down.
ACCGCGGTGGGGCAAGGATTCCCGCCAGGGAGGCAGGAAGCCGCGCATTATGGCGCAGATGGGGATGGCGGGCAACCGGGCGGCCACGGCACAACCTGAACCCGCCAGCGTATTCAGCCCAGATCGACGTGAAGGCGATGCTGGCCGCATTCCAGGCACTGGAACAGGCAGCCGACCATCATCCCGTCCCGGCTCAGGTGCGCCAGCACCCAATCGGCGTCGCGTGGATTGACCGCCGCCACATCGGGCCGGATCTGGTCGAGGATGGGCAGCAGGTCTTCGTTGCCGGCGAAGCCGAGGAAGGCGCAGGGCCGCTCACAGTGGCTCAGCCAGACCGACTGCTGCCAGGACGAGTAGCCCGGCGTGCGCTCGCAGATTTCCAGCAGCAGCTCGCGGGCGATGGTCGGCGGCGGGTCGGCCGGGTCCGGAGACACCCCTTCGATATCGCTCCAGCCGGTGAATTCACCCTCGTAGCTGGCCGCCGCCCTGCCATCGGCGATACACCAGGGGCACAGGTAATCGGGGCTCAGAACGGAGTAGAACGGCCCCCGGTAGCGCAGTGCGCGCGGCTGACCGCAGCAGTCGCAGACCCCGACGACCTCTTCGAAGGAGAGGGTGTAGGCGTTGGGGTAATAGGTAAAAGCCGGTCGTTCCATCCGTGGGATCCCTGCCGAGCCCAGCGTGCCGACCAAGGTCGGCACCTACCAGAGCACGCCTTGGCTATGCCCGGCGGCCGGGCCTCAGGCCTTGTCGGCGTCGGTGGTGAAGCTCTCACCGCAACCGCACTCGGCGGTGGCGTTGGGGTTGCTGAACGTGAACGTCTCGCTCAGGCCGTGCTTGCCGAAGTCGATCACGGTGCCGTCCACCAGCGCCAGGCTCTTGGCATCGACGTAGATCTTCACGCCGTCCTGGTCGAACACGGTATCGCCCTCGCGCTCGTCGCAGGCCAGGTCGGTGATGTGACCCCAGCCCGAGCAACCGGTCTTGGTCACGCCGAAACGCAGGCCCAGCGCGCCGGGGGTCTGGGCGACAAAGCGCTGCACGCGCTCGAAGGCAATGGGGGTCAGGCTGACGGCCATGGGGCTACTCCAGAGGTACGGGGACATTATAAGGAGCCGTTGCCGCGAAAAATGCCTCGCAAGCAGAACGCTGCAACCGGTAAACTCCCGTGTTCACAGATCGAGTCGATCAGCAGAGGATTCAAGTCATGACGGTGGTCAGCGTTGAACATGCGCTTGCCGGGAAGATCCCGGAAGGCGGCGAAGTCACGGTACGCGGATGGGTGCGCACGGTGCGCGGTTCAGCGAATCTGGCTTTCGTGAATGTGAGCGACGGCTCCTGCTTCGCCCCGATCCAGGTCGTGGCCGGCGACAGCCTGGCCAACTTCGACGAGATCAAGCGCCTGACCAGCGGCTGCTCGGTCATCGCCACCGGCACCCTGGTGAAGTCGCAGGGCAAGGGCCAGTCGTTCGAGATCCAGGCCAGCGCGCTGGAGGTGGTCGGCTGGGTCGAAGACCCGCTCACCTACCCGATCCAGCCCAAGCCGATGTCGCCGGAGTTCCTGCGCGAAGTGGCGCACCTGCGCCCGCGCACCAACCTGTTCGGTGCGGTCACCCGCATCCGCAACTGCCTGGCCCAGGCCGTGCACCGTTTCTTCCACGAGAACGGCTTCAACTGGATCAGCACCCCGATCATCACCACCTCCGACGCCGAAGGCGCCGGCCAGATGTTCCGCGTGTCCACCCTGGACATGGTGAACCTGCCGCGTGACGAGAAGGGCGCGATCGATTTCAGCCGCGACTTCTTCGGCAAGGAAACCTTCCTGACCGTGTCCGGCCAGCTGAATGTCGAGGCCTACTGCCTGGCGCTGAGCAAGGTCTACACCTTCGGCCCGACCTTCCGCGCCGAGAACAGCCACACCACCCGCCACCTGGCGGAGTTCTGGATGATCGAGCCGGAAATCGCCTTCGCCGACCTGGCCGAAGACGCACGCCTGGCCGAAGAGTTCCTGAAGTACCTGTTCCGCGCGGTGCTGAACGAGCGCAGCGACGACCTGGCCTTCATCGCCGAGCGCGTGGACAAGAACGCGATCACCAAGCTGGAAGATTTCATCAACGCACCGTTCGAGCGCATCGACTACACCGATGCGGTCAGCCTGCTGCAGAAGTCCGGCAAGAAGTTCGACTTCCCGGTCGAATGGGGCCTGGACCTGCAGACCGAGCACGAGCGCTGGCTGACCGAGGAACACGTCGGCCGCCCGGTGGTGGTGACCAACTATCCGGAGCACATCAAGGCCTTCTACATGCGCCTGAACGACGACGGCAGGACCGTTGCCGCGATGGACGTGCTGGCCCCGGGCATCGGCGAGATCATCGGCGGCAGCCAGCGCGAAGAGCGCCTGGACGTGCTGGACGCGCGCATGGCCCAGTTCGGCCTGGATCGTGAGCACTACAGCTGGTACCGCGATTTCCGCCGCTATGGTTCGGTGCCGCACGCCGGCTTCGGCCTGGGCTTCGAACGCCTGGTGGTGTACGTCTGCGGCCTGTCCAACATCCGCGATGCGATCCCCTACCCGCGCGCCCCGGGCAGCGCGGACTTCTAAGCCCCATACGACACGGAGGTACTGCCCCCATGACCCTGTTCTTCGCCCTCTGTTTCGTCGGCGTTGCAGTGGCCGGGTTCAGTGCCTTCGTGATCTTCTGGCCGCTGACCCTGGTGCATGTGCGCGACCGCCATCCGGCGCTCGCCGCGCGCTTCGGCAGCGGCGCCTTCCTCAAGCCCGATGCCCTGGCCTGGCTGCTGCGCCGTGACTATCGCCAGCAGCCGGACCGCTCGCTGTCCGGTCTGGCGACGCCGGCCTGGGTATCGCTGCTGACCCTGCTGGCCGGACTGGGCATGGCCGCCCTGCTCTGGCTGGCCTCGCTCTGGTAATACGCTCATGAATGACATCACCGCCTCGCGCGACAGCTGGTGGCTGGCCAGCCTCGGCAACACCCTGATCTGGGCGCGCCTGCGCGTGCGCCCCGCCGGCACCGCCGAAGTGCTCGACAGCGATGGCAACACGCTGAGCTATGACAGCGAAGACACCGCCCGTTCGCAGCTGTTCGACGCCGAGTTCGTCGAGTACGACGGCCTGGACGAGGAGGACGCGCTGGTGCGCGGCTTCAGCCTGCACGAAGTGCAGCCGCCGCAGGCCGACAGCGACGAGGGCCTGCGTGGCCGCATGATCCAGTCGCTGGGCGGGCGCGCCTGACCCCGGCATGTTCACCCCGCGCGCCTTCGCCGAGACCGACCTGCTCTGGCTGGATCGCCTGCTGGTGCGTGACCCGTTCGTCACCGTGCTCACCGTCGGCAGCGACGGCCTGCCCGAGCTGACCCGGATGCCGGTGCTGTACCACCGCGATGGCGAACACATCGAACTGCGCGGCCACTGGGCCCGCGCCAACCCGCAGTCGCGCCGAAGCGGCGCGGCCAAGGTACTGGTCGACGGCCCGCACGGCTATGTCTCGGCCAGCTGGTATCCGGACAAGGAGCCCGCCGCGCGGGTACCCACCTGGAACTACGCCGCCGCCGAGCTGCGTGGCCAGCTGCAGACCTTCGACGACACCGGTTCACTGGCCGAACTGGTCGGCGCGATCAGTGACCGCTTCGAGGCCAGCGTCGGCCAGGCCTGGCAGTTCGATGCCACGCGTGCCGAGCATGGCCCCGAGCTGCGCGCCATCGTCGGCTTCCGTTTCCAGGTCGAGCAGGTGCAGCTGAAGCTCAAGCTGAGCCAGAACCATCCCGATGCCAACCAGCGCGCAGTGATCGCCGAGCTGGAACAGCTGGGCACTCCCTCTTCCACCGAGTTGGCGCAGTGGATGCGCTGGCATCGCGAACAGGCCGCCCGCAGCGACTGAACGCCCCAGATTCCCGCGATGACGCAGCCGGATGGCTGCGGCGCGCCCACACCCGACGCCAGGGACCCGAACATGAAAGACATCCACAAGCTGCTGCAGAACAACCGCGACTGGGCCGACCGCATCGAGAAGGAAGACCCTGAGTTCTTCCACCAGCTGGCCAAGCAGCAGCACCCCGAGTACCTGTGGATCGGCTGCTCCGATTCGCGCGTGCCGGCCAACCAGATCATCGGCATGGCCCCGGGTGAAGTGTTCGTGCACCGCAACGTCGCCAACGTGGTCGCCCACACCGACCTGAACTGCCTGAGCGTGGTGCAGTACGCGGTGGACCAGCTGAAAGTGAAGCACATCCTGATCGTCGGCCACTACGGCTGCGGCGGCGTGCATGCCTGCCTGCACAACACCCGCGTCGGCCTGGCCGACAACTGGCTGCGCCACGTGGGCGATGTGATGCAGAAGCACACCGGCATCCTCGATGCGATCGAGACCGATGAGCTCAAGCACGCACGCCTGTGCGAACTGAACGTGATCGAGCAGGTTGCCAACCTGTGCCGCTCGACCATCGTGCAGGACGCCTGGGCCCGCGGCCAGAAGCTGATGGTGCACGGCTGGGTCTACAGCCTGAAGGACGGGCGCGTGCGCGAGATGGGCATCGACGTCGGTTCGCAGGAAGAGCTGCAGCCGGCGTATGAAAAGGCCTTGTCCTACGTCCCGCGCAAGGGCAAGCGCGACTGATCCCTTACGGATGACCACCATGCTCGCTTCGCCGATCAACCTGCACGCCTGGATCGAAGAAAACCGCCACCTGCTGAAGCCGCCGGTGGGCAACAAGATGATCGACAACGGCGACTTCATCGTGATGGTGGTGGGCGGGCCGAACTCGCGCACCGACTTCCACTACGACGAAGGCCCGGAGTGGTTCTACCAGCTCGAAGGCGAGATGGTGCTGAAGGTGCAGGAGGACGGCGCGGTGCGCGACATCCCGATCCGGGCCGGCGAGATCTTCCTGCTGCCGGCCAAGGTGCCGCATTCGCCGCGGCGCCCTCCCGGTGGCATCGGCCTGGTGGTCGAGCGCAAGCGCCTGCCGCACGAGAAGGACGGCGTGATCTGGCATTGCGAACGCTGCAACCACAAGCTGCACGAAGAGTATTTCCCGCTGCAGAACATCGAAACCGACCTGCCCAAGGTGTTCGCGCGCTACCACGCCAGCCTGGAGCTGCGCACCTGCAGCGAATGCGGGCATGTGGACCCGCTGCCGGTGCCAGCCGCGGGCTGAGCCAGAGAACGGTCGTTGCCCACCTTGGTGGGCGTTTGCTCGCACGTGCGCCAACCAAGGTTGGCGACTACCGGGTCATGTGGCGCTGGCGTAAGGTTGGCAGCGCCCCGGCCAGGCCCCAGGCGCTACACTGGCAGCCCCGTTGCAGCCTGTTGCCCGACCATGTCCGACCTGCTCAGCCGCACCCACGCCATTGCCCTGGACGCCGCCGATCCGCTGCGCCCGCTGCGTAACGAATTCCTGATTCCGCGCCATGGCGGCGGCGAGCAGACCTACTTCGTCGGCAACTCGCTGGGCCTGCAGCCGCGTGGCGCTCAGGCCGCCGTGCAGGAAGTGATGAAGCAGTGGGGCGAGCTGGCGGTGGAAGGCCACTTCACCGGCCCGACGCAGTGGCTGTCCTACCACCGCCTGGTGAGCGCGCAGCTGGCCCGCGTGGTTGGTGCGCTGCCCAGCGAAGTGGTGGCGATGAACACGCTGAGCGTGAACCTGCACCTGATGATGGTCAGCTTCTACCGGCCGACCGCGCAGCGCCCGGTGATCCTGATGGAAGCCGGTGCGTTCCCGACCGACCGCCACGCGGTGGAAGCGCAGATCCGTTTCCATGGGTTCGACCCGGCCGAGTGCCTGGTGGAAGTGCAACCGGACGAAGCCAGCGGAACGATCTCGCTCACCGCGATCGAGCGCGCCATCACCGAACACGGCCCGCGCCTGGCCCTGGTGTTGTGGCCCGGCGTGCAGTACCGCACCGGCCAGGCCTTCGACCTCGATGCAATCACCCGTGCTGCCCGCCTGCAGGGCGCGCGCATCGGCTTCGACCTGGCACATTCGGTCGGCAACCTGCCGCTGCGCCTGCATGACGTCGCACCCGATTTCGCCGTGTGGTGCCACTACAAATACCTCAACAGCGGCCCGGGCGCCGTGGCCGGTGCCTTCGTGCACGAGCGCCATCACCGCGACACCACCCTGCCGCGCTTTGCCGGCTGGTGGGGCCATGAGGAATCCACCCGCTTCCAGATGGCACCGCAGTTCACCCCCGCCATCGGTGCCGAAGGCTGGCAGCTCAGCAATCCGCCGATCCTCGGCCTGGCGCCGCTGCGCGCGTCGCTGGACCTGTTCGAGCGCGCCGGCATGGAGGCGCTGCGCAGCAAGTCGCTGGCCCTGACAGGCATGCTCGAAGCGCTTGTACGCGCACGCCTGTCCGGCGTGCTCGACATCATCACCCCGGCCGAGCCGCAACGCCGTGGCTGCCAACTGTCATTGCGCGTGATCGGTGGCCGCGAGCGCGGCCGCGCGCTGTTCGAGCACCTGCGCGGCATCGGCGTGCTGGGCGACTGGCGCGAGCCGGACGTGATCCGCATCTCGCCCACCCCGCTCTACAACCGCTACCTGGACGTGCACCATTTCGTCGAGGAAGTGGAAGCCTGGGCCGGCCTCTGAGCCGGCCCCTCCCCTACTGCTGGACAGTTCGTTGATCGCACACGCCTCCCGCTCGTTGAGCATTATCGGTGCCGGCCTCGCCGGGTCCCTGCTGGCCATCCTGCTGTCACGCCAGGGCTGGCGCATCACCCTGTACGAACGCCGCGGCGATCCGCGCGTGGCCGACTACGAGAGCGGCCGCTCGATCAACCTGGCGCTGGCCGAGCGTGGGCGCAACGCGCTGCGCCAGGCCGGTGTGGAAGACGAGGTCATGGCGCGCGCGGTGATGATGCGCGGCCGCATGGTGCATCCGCGCGAAGGCGAACCTCAGTTGCAGCGCTATGGCCGCGACGACAGCGAAGTGATCTGGTCGATCCACCGCAGCGACCTGAACACCACGCTGCTGGAACTGGCCGAACAGGCTGGCGCGACCGTGCACTTCCACCGCCGCCTGCACACCGTCGATTTCGATGCCGGCTACGCACGCTTCATCGATGACCGCGACGACAGCCCGCACGACATCCGCTTCGACACCCTGATCGGCGCCGATGGTGCAGGCTCGGCGCTGCGCGCGGCGATGAACCGGCGGGCGCCGCTGGGTGAGGACATCGCCTTCCTCGACCACTCCTACAAGGAGCTGGAAATTCCGCCGGCCGCCGATGGCAGCTTCCGCATCGAGCGCAACGCGCTGCATATCTGGCCGCGCGGCCACTACATGTGCATCGCCCTGCCCAATCACGAAGGCACCTTCACCGTCACGCTGTTCCTGCCCAACCAGGGCGACCCCAGTTTTGCCACGATCAACACCGGCGCACAGGCCGAAGCATTGTTCGCGCGCGAATTCGCCGACACCCTGCCGCTGATCCCGAACCTGCGCGCGGACTGGGAACAGCACCCGCCGGGCCTGCTTGGCACGCTGACGCTCGATCGCTGGCACCAGCAGGGCCGTGCCGTACTGATCGGCGATGCCGCGCATGCGATGGTGCCGTTCCACGGACAGGGCATGAACTGCGCGTTCGAGGATTGCGTGGCTCTGGCCCGTCACCTGATGGAAGCGGATGATCTGGAGGGTGCGTTCGCCGCGTTCGAAGCCGAGCGCAAGCCGAACGCGCGTGCGATCCAGCAGATGGCGCTGGAGAACTACCTGGAAATGCGCGACCGCGTGGCCGATCCCGCCTTCCTGCTGCAGCGTGAGCTGGAGCAGGAACTGCAGCGGCGCTGGCCGACCCGCTTCGTGCCGCATTACACGATGGTCACCTTCCTGCATACGCCGTACGCGGAAGCCCTGCGCCGCACCGAGCTTCAACGCGACATGCTGGTGGCGGCCACGGCCGGCCTCGATTCACTGGACAACATCGACTGGGCGGCACTGGAAGCGCAGATCCATGCGCAGCTGCCGGTCCTGGAGGGCGCGCACTGATGGCTGACAGCTTCCTGTTCTACGACCTGGAAACCTTCGGACAGGACCCGCGGCGCACGCGCATCTCGCAGTATGCCGCGATCCGTACCGACGCCGATCTGAACGAGATCGACACCCCCGTCAGCTTCTTCGTGCGCCCGGCCGACGATCTGCTGCCCTCGCCGATGGCCACCCTGGTCACCGGCATCACCCCGCAGCAGGCACTGGCCGAGGGCATCAGCGAGGCCGAAGCCTTCGACCGCATCAACGAGCAGCTGTCGCGCCCCGGCACCTGCGCACTTGGCTACAACACGCTGCGCTTCGACGATGAATTCGTCCGCTACGGCCTGTTCCGCAACTTCCATGACCCGTACGAACGCGAGTGGCGCAACGGCAATTCGCGCTGGGACCTGCTGGACATGCTGCGGCTGATGCGCGCGATGCGTCCGGACGGCATCCAGTGGCCGCTGCGCGAGGACGGTGCCACCTCCTTCAAGCTCGAACACCTGGCCGAGGCCAACAACGTGCGCGAAGGCGATGCGCACGAAGCGCTGTCCGACGTGCGCGCCACGATCGGCATGGCGCGGCTGTTCAAGCAGTCGCAACCGCGCCTGTGGGACTACGCCCTGAAGCTGCGCGACAAGCGTTTTGTCGGCAGCCTGCTGGATGTAACCGCGATGAAGCCGGTGCTGCACATTTCCATGCGCTATCCAGCCAGCCGCCTGTGCGCGGCGCCGGTGCTGCCGTTGGCCATGCACCCAACGATCAGCAACCGGGTGATCGTGTTCGACCTGGACGGCGACATCGACGACCTGCTGGCACTGCCGGCCGACGTGATCGCACAGCGCCTGTACATGCGCGCCAGCGAGCTGCCCGAGGGCGTTGCACGGGTGCCGCTGAAGGAGGTGCACGTCAACAAGGTGCCGGCGCTGATCGCCTGGAACCACCTGCGTGCCGACGACCACGAGCGCCTGGGCCTGGACGTGGCGGCCATCGAAGCCAGGATCGAGCGCCTGCGCGAATTCGCCCCACAGCTGGCGGAGAAGGCGCGCCAGGTCTACAACCAGCCGCGCGTGGCCACCGTGGCCGATGTCGATGCATCGCTGTACGACGGATTCCTCGGCAACGGTGACAAGCCGTTGCTGGCCCTGGCCCGTACCACCGCGCCTGATCAGCTGGCCGCGCTGGAAGGCCGCTTCCGTGACCCGCGCCTGCCCGAACTGCTGTTCCGTTACCGTGCGCGCAACCATCCCGGCAGCCTCGCGCCGGCTGAACGCCAGCGCTGGCAGGATTACCGCCGCCAGCGCCTGCTCGGAGACGGCGGCCTGGGCGAACTCAACCTGTCCCAGTACCAGCAGCAGCTGGATGCACTGGCCGCCGAAGCGCCCGAGGACACCCGGCGCCAGGCCCTGCTGCAATCGCTGCGCGACTGGGGCCAGCACCTGCAGGAGACGCTGTGAGCACTTATTTCTCGGACGCCAGCTTCAAGTTCCTGCGCAGCCTTGCGCGGCACAACGACAAGGCCTGGTTCAACGATCACCGCCAGCAGTACGAAGACCACGTGCGGCAGCCGTTCCTGCGCCTGCTTGGCGACCTCCAGCCGGCGCTGGCCGAGGTCAGCGAACACTTCCGCGCCGATACCCGCGGCGTCGGTGGCTCGTTGTTCCGCATCCATCGTGACGCGCGTTTTTCCAACGACAAGTCGCCGTACAAGACCTGGCAGGGTGCACGCCTGTTCCATGAGCGCCGCCGCGAAGTGGCCGCGCCCTCGTTCTACGTGCACCTGCAGCCGGGCGAGAGCTTCGTCGGCGCTGGCCTGTGGCACCCAGAACCCGAGACGCAGCGCCGCGTGCGCCACTTCATTCTCGACAACCCGGGCAGCTGGAAGGCCGCCGCGCATGCTCCGGCGCTGCGCAAGCGCTTCGACTTCGAGGAGAGCGAGAAGCTAGTGCGCCCGCCACGTGGCTTCCCGGCCGACTTCGAATTCATTGACGACCTCAAGCACCGCAACTGGGTGATGTGGCGCTCGCTGGACGATGCCACCATGACCGGCCCGCGCCTGTTGTCCACGCTGGGCAAGGACCTGGCTGGGCTCGGCCCGTTCGTCGACTACCTGTGCGCGGCGCTGGACCTGGAGTTCTGAGCCGCATCACCTGCCGTTCACCACTGGCTGCCTCACTTGCGGCAGTCTGGACAGCATGAAGAAGCTCACTGCACTGGCTGTGCTGCTGGTCCTGGCCTTGGCTGCGTGGTGGTTCGGTGGCCCGTACATGACCGTGCATGGCCTGTCCAAGGCCATCGAAGAACGTGACACGGCGCGACTGGAACGCTACGTCGATTTCCCGCGCGTGCGCAGCAGCCTGCGCGCGCAGCTCAATGACTATATGGTGCGCCAGGCCGGCCCGGATGTAGCGGCCAGCCCGTTCGGCGCCCTGCTCTACGGCCTGGGCGAGCAGCTCGGCGGTGCTGCGGTGGACACCATGGTGACCCCGACCGGCATCGGCGCGATGCTGCAGGGCCACGTGCTGTGGAAGCGCGGCCGCAATGAACTGCAGGGTGGCGAAGCCTTCGGCCCGACCGAACCGGCACGGCCGTTGAAAAACGCCGAGCATCACTTTGAAGCGCTGGACCGCTTCGTGATCGACGTTGATCGCGGCCCGGGCCAGCGGCCGTTGAAGGTGGTGCTGGAACCGCAGGGCCTGCGCTGGAAGGTGGTGGACCTGCAGTTGGGGATGTCAGGCAGCCCTTGATCGGACCCGTGGCCTGACGGCAATGCCAACCAGGGTTGGCAACTACCGGGACACAGCGCTCTGGTAGATGCCCACCTTGATGGGCATGGATCCAGGACGGCGCCAACCAAGGTTGGCGACTACCGGGGTACAGCGCTCTGGTAGATGCCCACCTTGATGGGCATGGATCCAGGACGGCGCCAACCAAGGTTGGCAACTACCGGGACACAGCGCTCTGGTAGATGCCCACCTTGGTGGGCATGGATCCAGGACGGCGCCAACCAAGGTTGGCAACTACCGGGACACAGCGCTCTGGTAGATGCCCACCTTGATGGGCATGGATCCAGGACGGCGCCAACCAAGGTTGGCGACTACCGGGGTACAGCGCTCTGGTAGATGCCCACCTTGGTGGGCGCCGATGCATGGCAGTGCCAACCAACGGTTGGCACCCACCCGGCATGGTTTCACCCCTCGTTGGCGACGCCATGCGGCACATGGCCGGCGGCCACGTGTTCGCGCGCACTGTCGATGTTGTGCTGCGAATCGTCGAAGAAGATGTCGGCGCCGAAGGCCTGCAGGAAGGGGCCCTTGTGGCGCCCACCAAGGAACAGCGCCTCATCCAGGCGCACACCCCACTCCCGCAGGGTGCGGATCACCCGCTCATGGGCCGGCGCCGAACGCGCGGTCACCAGCGCGGTACGGATCGGCGCACTCTCGCCGGCCGGGAACACTTCCTGCAGCGTATGCAGCGCCGAAAGGAAGCCGCGGAACGGTCCACCACTGAGCGGTTCGCGGGCACGTTCACGCTCGTGGCGGCCAAACGCCTCCACGCCCTGCTCGCGCGAGATGCGCTCGCTCTCGTCGCCGAAGATCACAGCGTCACCGTCGAAGGCGATGCGCAGCTGCCCGGCCGGGCGACCGGTATCGATCTGGTCGGCCGCTGCTGCTGCAGTCTCGCCGGGCGGCTTGGGCAGGATGGTGGCCGCGGCGATGCCATGACGCAGCGCACTGCGCACTGATTCGGGGTTGGCCGACAGGAACAGGTCGGTACCGAATGGCTTCACGTACGGCCAGGTCGGTTCACCGGCAGTGAACGTGGCGCGGATGATGCCCAGGCCGTAGTGCTGGATCGAATTGAAGATGCGCAGGCCGGTATCGGCCGAGTTGCGCGACAGCAGGATCACCTCGACCCGCGGGTTCTCCGGGCTGGCACCCTGGTTCAGCGCCAGCAGCTTGCGCACCACCGGGAAGGCCACGCCGGGACCGAGGATGTCGTCCTCGTGCTGGCGCTGGAATTCGGCGTACGCCGCCACGCCATCGCTCTCGAACAGCGCGTGGCTTTCCTCGAGGTCGAACAGGGCGCGCGAGGTCACCGCAACGGTCAGCAAACGGGGGGAGTTGTCGCCCATCGGTGGGGGTCCTTCAAGCGGTCGGCGTGGCCGGCCGGCCATTGTCCTCAAAAAACGAACTGTTCGCTCAGGATCCTGTCTTCCAGGTTGTGCTCCGGGTCGAACAGCAGGGTCACGCGGCGGTCCTTCGACTCGCGGATGGTCACCTCGACCACGTCGCGGGTCTCGTGCGAATCGGCGGTCACGCTGACCGGGCGCTTGTACGGATCGAGCACCCGGAAGCGCACCTCGGTATCGGCCTTCAGGATCGCGCCGCGCCAGCGCCGCGGCCGGTACGGGGCCAACGGCGTCAGCGCGATGGTGTGCGAGCCCAGCGGCAGCACCGGACCATGCGCGGAATAGTTGTAGGCGGTGCTGCCGGCCGGGGTGGCCACCAGCACGCCGTCGCCGATCAGTTCGGCCACGCGCTCCTGGCCGTTCAGGTCGATGCCGATATGCGCGGCCTGCCGGGTCTGGCGCAGCAGCGAAACATCGTTGTAGGCAAGCGAACCGGTACTGGTACCGGACTCGGTCAGCGCCACCATTTCCAGCGGGCGTAGATGGGCCGGCTCGGCGCGGGCGATGCGGGCATGCACGTCTTCGTCGCCACGGTACTGGTTCATCAGGAAACCGACCGTGCCCAGCTTCATGCCGAACACCGGCTTGCCCAGATGCCCATGCCGGTGCAGGGTCTGCAGCATGAAGCCATCACCACCCAGCGGGCACAGCACGTCGGCCTGCTCGGGCGCGTAGTCGCCATAGCGCGACACCATGGCCGCGCGGGCCATCTGCGCGGGCTCGGTGGTGCTGGCCAGGAAAGCGATGCGGGGGGTGTCGCTCATCGGTGGATCCGGGTGGGTTTGATGGAGAGCATAACCGAGCGCCGGGAGTTGGACCCCGTGGGGCGGATGGCCGGCATCGGGTCAGGTGGTCGCAAAGGTCAAGGGCAGAAACAGAACGGCCCCGCTCTCGCGGGGCCGCTCTGTTTCAAGCATGCCGGGCAGCGCCCGGCACTACATCACTTACGCACCGTGTGCCGCCAGCTGGCCCAGGCGCTGCACCGCGACCGAGACGGTCGGGTAGTCCAGGGTCTTCTGCTCGGCCAGTTCGGCCAGCATCGCCAGGGTGAAGCGCAGGCTGTTGTCGTCACGGCCCATCCAGGCTGCGACCTTGGCCTCCGCGCTGCTGCCCTTGGTGCCCAGCACCTGGCCGGCCAGGTTGCGGTGGTTGGCCGCCAGTTCGTCACGCAGCACGCCACGTGCCACGGCGTGCCAACGACCGTTGACCTCCAGCGCGTCGACCTGCTCGAACAGCCACGGCAGCTGCAGGGCATCGCCCAGGCGGAAGTGGACCTTGGACACGTCCACCGGCTTCAGCTTGCGGGTGCGGGCCAGTTCGATGATGTCGAACGCCGGCTCCAGGAAGTGCAGTTCGGCCAGCTGCTGCGCCAGCGCGGACGGCAGGCCCTTTTCCTTCCACTCGGCCACCAGGGCTTCGTAGGTCGGACGCTGCGAATCCGGCAGCACACCCGAAGCAACGCGGATGTCGTTGAACGGGCCCTGGTAGCGGTTGACCGCTTCGGTGATGCCCGGCATCGCACCCGGGCGCGACAGCAGCCAACGCACGAACGAACGCTGCAGCTTCCAGATCACTTCCAGTGCATCGATCTGCACCGACTCCGGCACCTTGCCGTCGAGGGCATCGATCTGCGCCCACAGCGCGCGTGCATCCAGCGTTTCGCGGCTGATGGTGTAGGCCTTGGCGACCTCGGCGATGGAACGGCCGGTGTCTTCCTGCATGCGCATCAGGAAGGTGGCGCCCATGCGGTTGATGGTCTGGTTGGTCACGGCCGTGGCGATGATTTCGCGCTTCAGGCGGTGACGCTCCATCGCGTCGGCGTACTTCTTCTGCAGCGGGGTCGGGAAGTAGCGCTGCAGTTCCTTGGACAGGTACGGATCTTCCGGGATGTCCGAATCCAGCAGCTGGGCGAACGCCACCAGCTTGGAGTAGGACAGCAGCACCGACAGTTCCGGACGGGTCAGGCCCTGGCCGCGTGCCTTGCGCTGCGACAGCTCGGCGTCGGACGGCAGGAACTCGATCTGGCGATCGAGCAGGCCCTGCTGTTCCAGGGTACGGATGAAGTGCTGCTTGGAACCCAGGCGCTTGACCGCCATCCGCTCCATCAGGCTCAGTGCCTGGTTCTGGCGGTAGTTGTCATTGAGCACCAGCTCGGCGACTTCATCGGTCATCGAGGCCAGCAGCTTGTTGCGCTGCTCGACGGTCAGCTTCTTGGCCCGCACCACATCGTTGAGCAGGATCTTGATGTTGACTTCGTGGTCGGAGGTGTCCACACCGGCCGAGTTGTCGATGAAGTCGGTGTTGAGCAGCACGCCGGCCTGGGCGGCCTCGATGCGGCCCAGCTGGGTCATGCCCAGGTTGCCGCCCTCGCCCACCACCTTGCAGCGCAGCTCGCCACCATTCACGCGCAGCGCGTTGTTGGCGCGGTCGCCGACATCGCTGTGCTGCTCGCTGGCGGCCTTGACGTAGGTACCGATGCCGCCGTTCCACAGCAGGTCGACCGGCGCCTTCAGGATCGCGCTCATCAGATCGTTCGGCGACAGCGCCTTGACGTTGTCGTCCAGGCCCAGCGCTTCACGCACCTGCGGGGTGATCTCGATCGACTTCAGGCTGCGCGGATAGATGCCGCCGCCCTTGCTGATCAGCTTGGCATCGTAGTCTGCCCAGCTCGAACGCGGCACGGTGAACAGGCGCTCACGTTCGACGAACGTGGTGGCCGCATCCGGGTTCGGGTCCAGGAAGATGTGGCGGTGATCGAAGGCAGCGACCAGGCGGATGTGGCGCGACAGCAGCATGCCGTTGCCGAACACGTCGCCGGACATGTCGCCGACGCCGACCGCGGTGAAGTCCTGGCTCTGGCTGTCACGGCCCAGCGCACGGAAGTGGCGCTTGACCGACTCCCACGCACCGCGTGCGGTGATGCCCATGCCCTTGTGGTCGTAACCGACCGAACCACCGGAGGCGAACGCATCGCCCATCCAGAAGCCGTGCGCGATGGCCAGGCCGTTGGCGATGTCGGAGAAGGTCGCGGTGCCCTTGTCGGCCGCCACCACCAGGTACGGATCGTCCATGTCGTGGCGCACGACATCCACCGGCGGCACGATCTTGTTGTTGACGATGTTGTCGGTGATATCCAGCAGGCCCTGGATGAACAGCTTGTAGCAGGCCACGCCGTTGGCGAAGATCGCATCACGGTCGCCGTTCACCGGCGGGGTCTTGGCGAAGAAGCCGCCCTTCGCGCCGACCGGCACGATGACGGTGTTCTTGACCATCTGCGCCTTGACCAGGCCCAGCACTTCGGTACGGAAGTCTTCACGACGATCCGACCAGCGCAGGCCGCCACGGGCAACGGCACCGAAGCGCAGGTGGGTACCTTCCACGCGCGGGCCGTAGACGAAGATTTCGCGGTATGGGCGCGGCTTCGGCAGGTCCGGCACCAGCGCCGAATCGAACTTGAAGCTGATGACGTGGCCGTGCTGGCCGTTGGCATCGGTCTGGTAGTAGCTGGTGCGCAGGGTCGCGTCGATCACGCCCATGAACGAGCGCAGGATGCGGTCCTCGTCCAGGCTGGACACGCGGTCCATCAGCTTCAGCAGCGCATCGCGCGCGGCCTGCATCTGCGCGTCGCGGTCACCCTTGCGGGCGTCGACCACGGTCTTGAGCACCTTCAGGGTGGCGTCGTCGCCTGCAGCCAGCACGTCGAGGTGGGCCTTCAGCTGGGCCTGGCCGGCAGCGATGTCTTCCTTGCTTTCATGGCCGGTGGCCGGATCGAAGCGCGCTTCGAACAGTTCCACCAGCAGGCGGGCCAGCAGCGGGTAGCGCGCGAAGGTGCCTTCCACGTAGGCCTGTGAGAACGGCACGCCGGTCTGCAGGAGGTACTTGCAGTAGCCACGCAGCATGGCGACCTGGCGCCAGTGCAGGCCGGCGGCCAGCACCAGGCGGTTGAAGCCATCGTTCTCGGCATCGCCGTGCCAGACGCGGGCGAAGGTCTCGCCGAAGGCTTCATCGACGCTGGCGGCATCAATCGCACCGGCGGTCGATTCGACCTCGAAGTCCTGCACGTACACCGGGGCGTTGTCGACCGACAGGCGGTACGGACGCTCGGCAATCACGCGCAGGCCCATGTTTTCCATCATCGGCAGCGCGTCCGACAGCGGGATGTCGTCCAGCTGGCGGTACAGCTTCAGGCGCAGGCCGTCACCGCTTTCGCGCGGCACGGCCTGCAGGCTCAGGCGCAGGTCGTCCGGGCCGGTCAGGGCGTCGAGCTGGCTGACATCGTTGGCGGCAACGGCGGTGCTGTTGTCTTCGATGTAGCCGGCCGGCAGCGCCTTGCCGATACGGGCAGCGATGCGCAGGCCTTCGCTCTCGCCGTGGCGGGTGACCAGCGCTTCACGCAGGTCGTCCTGCCAGTTGCGCAGCACCTGGGCCAGCTTCTTCTCCAGTTCAGCGGTATCGACGTCGAGCATTTCACCCGGCTTCGGGCGCACGATCAGGTGCACCTGGGCCAGCGGCGATTCGCCCAGCACCACCGAGCTGTCCACGTACTCACCGTGCAGCGCTTCCTTCAGCATCGCTTCGATGCGCAGGCGAACGTCGGTGTTGAAGCGCTCGCGCGGCAGGTAGACCAGCGCGGAAATGAAACGGCTGTACTTGTCGCGGCGCAGGAACAGGCGGCTGCGCACGCGCTCCTGCAGGCCCAGCACGCCCATGGCGGTGCGGAACAGTTCGTCCTCGCTGGACTGGAACAGTTCTTCGCGCGGCAGGGTTTCCAGGATGTGGCGCAGCGCCTTGCCACTGTGGCTGGCCGGGGCCAGGCCCGACTGCTTCATCACGTGCTCGTGGCGCTGGCGCACCAGCGGGATTTCCCACGGGCGACGGTTGTAGGCGCTGGAGGTGAACAGGCCAAGGAAGCGCTGCTCGCCGATGATCTTGCCCTTGGCGTCGAATTCCAGCACGCCGATGTAGTCCATGTAGCCGGCGCGGTGCACGCGCGAACGGGCATTGGTCTTGGTCAGGATCAGCGCGTCCTTCAGGCCGGACGTGGCGTTCAGGCCCTGCGCGGCCAAGGTCTTGACCGGACGGGCGGCGGACTTGTCCTTGCCGCGCATCAGGCCCAGGCCAGTGTCGTTCAGCGGCGCCAGCACTTCTTCCTTGCCCTGCTTCTCGACGCGGTACTCGCGGTAGCCGAAGAAGGTGAAGTGGTTGTCGGCGGCCCAGCGCAGGAATTCCTGTGCTTCCTTGCGCGAGGCGTCGTCGACCGGCAGCTGGCGCTTGCCCAGGTCGTCGGCCAGCGCCAGCGCCTTGTCCTTCATCGGCTGCCAGTCGCGCACGATCGCGCGCACTTCGTCCAGCGCCTTGTTGATGGCCTGTTCGATGGCGGCCATGGCTTCGGCCGGCTGGCGGTCGATCTCCAGCAGCATCACCGACTCGGCATCACCCTCGCCGACCTTGACCAGCTTGCCGGCCTTGTCGCGGCTGAAGCGCAGCACCGGGTGGCCCAGCACGTGGACACCCACGCCCTGCTCGGCCAGCGACATGGTGACGGTATCGACCAGGAACGGCATGTCGTCGTTGACGATCTGCAGCACGGTGTGCGGCGATTCCCAACCGTTGGCCTTCGCGGTCGGATTGAACACGCGGACGTTGGCCTTGCCGGCCTTGCGGGCACGGGCGAATTCCAGCGTCTCAGCCGCGAGAGCGGCCCACTCTTCAGCGCTGTGGTGCGGGAACTCGTCCGACTCCATGCGCTTGTAGAAGTCAGTGGCGAACGCCACTGCTTCGGCCTGTGCGGCCGCGGGGTAGCGCTTGCGCAATGCCGTGTACACCGGCTCCAGGGAGAAACCAGCGGTCACTGCGACCTCCGACTCTGCTGGTTTGGTCTTGTTTTTCACGGTCTTGGCTGCGGTTTTTTGCGGTTTCATGGCAGAGCGATGCGCTTGCTCAGTTGGGAAAATGAAATTGTAGCCCTACCGCACGAAAAGGCCTTGCTGCAGGACGGAATAAGCAGATTCGGGTTTGCTGCGGTTTAGACGCCTATTCAGTTCGCACCGGTATGGTGCTGGCGCCTGTTTCAGCACTGCCGACAGGATCGGCAAAACGTGTTACCGGAAGACACACGCGGCGACGCCGATGCGATTCCACAATCCTGAACTGGACGGTATAGTCCACCGCGTGAACCCGGCCTACCTCCCCGTTGCCCTCGATGCACGCGATGAGCGCGTGTTCGACGCCGTACGCGAACTGCTGGCCCAGCAGGGCATGCAGATGAGCATGGAGGCGGTGGCCCAGCACGCCGGCTGCTCCAAGCAGACCCTGTACTCGCGCTATGGCAGCAAGCAGGATCTGTTGCGCCGGGTGATGCAGCGCCATGTCGGCCACGCCACCGGCGCCATGGTCCGTGCACTCCGCACTGACGACCTGCGTGCCAGCCTGCTCCAGTTCGCCACCGACTTCCTGGAGCATTTCAACCAACCGCACGTAGGACAGGCCTGCCGGCTGATCGCTGCCGACGCGGCCCAGTTTCCCGAAGAGGCGCGTACGCTGTACCGGCATGGGGCCGGCGCGCTGACGCTTCATCTTGCTGAATGGATTGAAACCGTTTGCATGCGCGGCCAGCTCCGGCATGACGACCCGCACTTCATGGCCGAACTGCTGCTGAGCATGATCGCCGGTCAGGATTTCGACAAACAGCGCTTCCATACCCCCCATCGTGATGACGCGCTGCTGCGTCGGCGCTGGGCAGAGTTCTCCGTCGACAGCTTCCTGCGCGCATTCGCGCCACAGCCGTTGCCGGCCCCGCCTACAAACCAACCCCGGAGTTCCTCCTGATGACCGCCCCACTCCGCACCCTTGCCTTGACGTGCGCCGTTGCTGTCGCGCTGGCTGCCTGCAAGAAGCCGGAACAGCAGATGCCCCCGCCGCCGGAGGTGGGCGTGATCGACGCCAAGCCGCAGACCCTGCCGCTGCAGCGCGAGCTGGTCGGCCGCCTGTCGCCGTTCCGCAGCGCCGACGTGCGCGCGCGCGTGCCGGGCGTGCTGCTCAAGCGCGTCTACCAGGAAGGCTCGCAGGTCAAGCAGGGCCAGACCCTGTTCCTGATCGACCCGGCCCCGCTGCGCGCCTCGCTCAACGCCTCCGAAGCACAGCTGGCCTCGGCCCGCGCCACCTATGCCAATGCCAAGGTGGCCGCTGATCGCGCCCGCTCCCTGGCGCCGCAGCAGTTCGTCTCCAAGTCCGACCTGGACAACGCTGAATCGGCCGAGCGCACCGCGCTGGCCGCGGTCAAGCAGGCCGAGGCGGCGGTGACCTCTTCGCGCATCAGCCTGGGCTACACCGAAGTGACCGCACCGATCAGCGGCGTGGCCAACAAGCAGCAGGTCACCGAGGGCGCGCTGGTCGGCCAGGGCGACGTGACCCTGCTGACCACCGTCGACCAGCTCGATCCGCTGTACGTGAACTTCTCGCTGAGCGTGGACGAACTGAGCCAGCTGCGCGCGCAGCAGGCCAAGGGTGCGCTGGCACTGTCCGGTGACGGCAAGGCCACCGTCAGCGTCAAGCTGGCCGATGGCAGCACCTACAGCGAGCCGGGCACCCTGGACTTCTCCTCGACCACGGTCGACCCGGCCACCGGCGCGGTGTCGCTGCGTGCGCTGCTGCCGAACCCGCAGCAGATCCTGCTGCCGGGTGCCTTCGTCAGCTTCCAGGCCAACCTGGGCGAGCGCAACAACGCCTACCTGGTGCCGCAGCAGGCGCTGCTGCGTGACACCACCGGCGGCTACGTGATGGTGGTGGGCGCCGATGGCAAGGTCGTTCGCAAGAACGTCAAGACCGACGGCGCGCAGAACGGCAACTGGCTGGTCAGCGACGGCCTGGCCGCCGGTGACAAGGTGATCGTGGCCGGCGTGCAGAAGGTCAAGGAAGGTGCACCGGCGGTGGCCAAGCCGTGGACCCCTGGCCAGGACGCCAACGGCAAGCCTGCCGCAGGCGGCGCGCCGGCAGGTGCAGCACCGGCCGCAGGCAAGGCACCAGCCGACGCGGCCAAGCCCGAGCAGGCCGATGCGGCCAAGCCGGCCGCCACCGATTCGAACAAGCAGTAACGGGAACCTTCCGTCATGCCTAAATTTTTCATCGAACATCCAGTCTTCGCCTGGGTGGTTGCGATCCTGATCTCGCTCAGCGGCGTGATCGCGATCCTCAACCTGGGCGTGGAGTCCTATCCCAACATCGCCCCGCCGCAGGTCACCGTCTCGGCGACCTACCCGGGCGCCAGTGCCGACACCACGGAAAAATCGGTTACCCAGGTGATCGAGCAGCAGCTGACCGGTATCGATCACCTGCTGTATTTCAGTTCCTCGTCCGCCTCCAACGGCCGTGCGCAGATCACCCTGACCTTCGAGACCGGTACCGATCCGGACATCGCCCAGGTGCAGGTGCAGAACAAGGTCTCGCTGGCCACGCCCCGACTGCCTTCGGAAGTGACCCAGCAGGGCGTGGTGGTGGCCAAGGCCAATGCCGGCTTCCTGATGGTGATCGCGCTGCAGTCCGATACGCCGGCCATCAACCGTGATGCCCTGAACGATATCGTCGGTTCGCGCGTGCTCGACCAGGTCTCGCGCATCCCCGGCGTCGGCAGCACCCAGCAGTTTGGTTCCGAGTACGCCATGAACATCTGGCTGAACCCGGAAAAGATGCAGGGCTACGGCCTGTCGGCCAGCCAGGTGCTGGCGGCAGTGCGCGCGCAGAACGTGCAGTTCGCCGCCGGTGCGCTGGGTTCGGACCCGTCGCCGGAAGGCCAGCACTTCACCGCCACGGTCTCGGCCGAAGGCCGCTTCAGCTCGCCGCAGGAGTTCGAGAACATCATCCTGCGCGCGAATCCTGACGGCTCGCGGGTGCTGCTGAAGGACATCGCCCGCGTTGCCTTCGGTGCCAACAACTACGGCTTCGACACCCAGTACAACGGCAAGCCGACCGGCGCCTTCGCCATCCAGCTGCTGCCGGGCGCCAACGCCCTGAACGTGGCCGATGCGGTGCGCGCCAAGATGGACGAGCTGCAGCCCAGCTTCCCGTCCGGCGTGACCTGGTTCTCGCCGTACGACAGCACCACCTTCGTCAAGATCTCGATCCAGGAAGTGGTCAAGACCCTGTTCGAAGCAGTGTTCCTGGTGTTCCTGGTGATGCTGATCTTCCTGCAGAACTTCCGCGCCACCCTGATCCCGACCCTGGTCATCCCGGTGGCCCTGCTCGGCACCTTCCTGGGCATGTGGATGATCGGCTTCACGATCAACCAGCTGACCCTGTTCGCGATGGTGCTGGCGATCGGCATCGTGGTCGATGACGCGATCGTGGTGATCGAGAACGTCGAACGCATCATGACCGAGGAGGGCCTGGCGCCGAAGCCGGCCACGCAGAAGGCGATGACCCAGATCACCGGCGCGGTGGTGGCGATCACCGTCGTACTGGCTGCGGTGTTCATTCCGTCCGCCCTGCAGGGCGGCGCCGCCGGTGAGATCTACAAGCAGTTCGCGCTGACCATCGCCATCTCGATGGCGTTCTCGGCGTTCCTGGCCCTGGGCTTCACCCCGGCGCTGTGCGCGACCTTCCTCAAGCCGACGCACAACGACAACCCGAACATCATCTACCGCACCTTCAACAAGTACTACGACAAGATCAGCCACACCTATGTGGGCCACATCACCTCGGCGGTGCGCCATGCGCCGCGCTGGATGATCCTGTTCGTGGTATTGACCGCTCTGTGCGGCTTCCTGTTCACCCGCATGCCGGGCAGCTTCCTGCCGGAAGAAGACCAGGGCTATGCATTGGCGATCGTGCAGCTGCCGCCGGGCTCGACCAAGGGCCAGACCAACGAAGTGTTCGCGCAGATGCGTGGCATCCTGGAAAAGCAGGATGGCTATGAAGGCATGCTGCAGGTGGCCGGCTTCAGCTTCGTCGGTTCCGGCGAGAACGTGGGCATGGGCTTCATCCGCCTGAAGCCGTGGGAGGAACGCAAGTTCACCGCGCCGGAGTTCATCCAGAACATGAATGGCGCGCTCTACGGCATCAAGGAAGCGCAGATCTTCGTGGTCAACCTGCCCACCGTGCAGGGCCTTGGCCAGTTCGGTGGTTTCGACATGTGGCTGCAGGACCGTAGCGGTGCCGGTTACGAGCAGCTGACCCAGGCCCGGAACATCCTGCTCGGCCAGGCCGCGCAGAAGCCGGACCACCTGGTCGGCGTGCGCCCGAACGGCCTGGAAAACGCGCCGCAGCTGCAGCTGCACGTGGACCGCGTGCAGGCGCAGTCCATGGGCATGTCGGTGTCGGACGTGTACAGCACCATCCAGCTGATGCTGGCCCCGGTGTACGTGAACGACTTCTTCTACGAAGGCCGCATCAAGCGCGTGACCATGCAGGCTGATGGCCCGTACCGCACCGGCCAGGAGTCGCTGAAGAGCTTCTACAGCCCGTCCAGCCTGACCACCAATGCCGACGGCACCAACGCGATGATCCCGCTCAACACGGTGGTCAAGTCCGAGTGGGTATCCGCGCCGCCGTCGCTGAGCCGCTACAACGGCTACTCGGCGATCAACATCGTCGGTTCGCAGGCGCCGGGCACCAGCTCGGGCGAAGCGATGCAGACCATGGAAGGCATCGTCAACGACGACCTGCCGGCCGGCTTCGGCTACGACTGGTCGGGCATGTCCTACCAGGAAATCCTGGCCGGCAACGCCGCGACCCTGCTGCTGGTGCTGTCCATCGTGGTGGTGTTCCTGTGCCTGGCCGCGCTGTATGAAAGCTGGTCGATCCCGGTGGCGGTGCTGCTGGTGGTGCCGCTGGGCGTGCTCGGTGCACTCGGCCTGTCGATGCTGCGTGGCCTGCCCAACGACCTGTTCTTCAAGATCGGCCTGATCACCGTGATCGGCCTGGCAGCGAAGAACGCGATCCTGATCGTGGAGTTCGCGGTGGAGCAGCGTGCAGCCGGCAAGAACCTGCGCGATGCCACCATCGAGGCGGCCCGCCTGCGTTTCCGCCCGATCCTGATGACCTCGTTCGCGTTCATCATGGGCGTGATCCCGATGGCGATCTCCACCGGCGCCGGCGCCAACTCCCGCCACGCCATCGGTACCGGCGTGATCGGCGGCATGCTGTTCGCCACCCTGCTCGGCCTGCTGATGATCCCGGTGTTCTTCGTGGTCGTGCGCCGCATGCTGGGTGACAAGCTGGATGAACCTTCCAAGGAGTTCCTGGAACGCCAGCGCGACGCGGAATCCGCGCATCGTCCGGATCGTTGATCCGGCGGTGAGCTGAAACGAAAAGGCCCCGGAGCGATCCGGGGCCTTTTTTCTTGCCACATTTGAATCCATGCCAACCAAGGTTGGCATCTACCAGGGCAACGGCATGCCCGGTAGCCGCCAACCTTGGTTGGCGCTGTTCGGGCAACGTCTCAGCGCAGCAGCGCCACCACCACGCACACGGCCACAACCGCCATCGCAGGCCATTGCATCGGCAGGAAGAAGAAGTGATGCGGAGCATGCTGGCCATGTGCACGCGGCTTTCGATTGAGCACGAAACCCAGCACTGTATTGATTGCCGAGCCAAGGCCGAACGCCAACAGGACCTGGCCGAGTGACGTATTGCCCCGACCCACCGCAGGATCGGGGAACAGAACCAGGATGAGCAGCACGGCAGCAATCGGCGTGAGCAGGGTCAGCAGCCCTGCGCCTCGATAGATGAGCATGTGGTGGTGTCCATGAACGGCCGGGCATTCTGCGATCATCGAGCCGGAATGCCAATTGATCGTTGGCCTGCCGACTGCCCAGAGACCGGTCGCATATGGCCTGTACCGGAAAGCCCCTTCCACTGCAGCGGTGGGAGTCCCCGACACCGAGGCGCTCAAGGCGTCTACCGGTTTCGCAGAAGTCCCCCGCTTTGGATTCATGGGCGCGCAGAAGTGCGGCACGCCCGGATCGTTGCTATCCAGATACCTCCAAGGCAATCGATCCGATGCCGTCCAGGAGACCGTTCATGGAAAGAGCACCACTACGACTCTTCAGCCGTCCCGCCCTGCTGCTTGGCGCCCTCTTCGCGGCCAGCAGCATCCAGGACGCCCATGCGGCAGGCGTCCTCGTCTGCGACAACTGTCGCGATCCACGCGCGCTGGCGCTGTCCTCGGGAACGGGGCCCACCATCGTCGCCGACTTCCAACAGCGCCGGATCCATGGCTTCGACGTGGAATACGATCGCGAGCTGCGCCGCTATCGCGCAACAAGGGCGCAGATTCCCGAATCGATCAGTGCATCCTTCAACCGGATCATGGGCATGCTCGACAACAATGTGCCGATCACTCAGTTCGCCTCGCGGCAGACGGCAGGCAGAGGTGCCCAGTTCGAAGTGCATCCGGATGACCCGCAATCGGCCAACGGCATACGATTCCCGGAAGAACACAGGAACCTCAATGCCTACGATGTCGTGCAGATGGCAACCGAGCGTTTCAGACTGGAGAGCGCCATGGGCAAGGCATTCACCGGCGCCACGACATCGTCGAGGGCCTGGAACAGCATGGCGACATTCCTGTCCTCGATCGGCCTGAGCTTCGTCAGCAAGGCCCTGGGAATCGACAGTGCACTCTACAGGATCACCTGGCGCGATGGCTCGAAGACCACGCTGGTCATCGTCCCCTCGTCAGTGGACACCGCCAAATACGTGCAGGGCGAGAGCAAGGACGCCAATGGCAACATGATTCCCGACGGCGCGGCAACCAGCCCCGGCCTGGCCCAACACTTCGCCGGCATCTACAACTTCAACAGCCGGGACGATCTGGATCGATGGGTCGACTCCGGGCGCCTCTATGGGGTGAACATGTTCCCGGGTGCTCCACCTGAGTCGCTGCAGGTCGTCTGTGAATGGAATGGAAGGGATATCGTCTGCCGATTGCCACGTTGATCGCACCAGCGATACGGGGCGGCAATCGCCGCCCCGTCGTGTCCATCAGCGCAGCCCGGTCTCGTTGCGGGCGATCACCAGGCGCTGGATCTCCGAGGTGCCTTCGTAGATCTCGGTGATCTTGGCATCACGGAAGTAACGCTCCAGCGGCATTTCCTTTGAATAGCCCATGCCGCCATGGATCTGCACGGCCTGGTGGGTGATCCACATCGCGGCTTCCGAAGCGGTCAGCTTGGCCACCGCCGCTTCGGTGCTGAAGCGCTTGCCCTGGCCCTTCACCCACGCCGCCCGCAGGGTCAGCAGCAGCGCTGCGTCCAGCTTGCACTTCATGTCGGCGATCTTGGCCTGGGTCATCTGGAAGGTACCGATGGCCGCGCCGAACGCCTTGCGCTCCTTCACGTACTCCAGGGTCGCTTCATAGGCGGCACGGGCGATGCCGATGGCCTGCGAGGCGATACCGATGCGGCCCGCGTCGAGCACGCTCATGGCGATCTTGAAGCCCTCGCCTTCCTGGCCCAGCACGTCTTCGGCCTGCGCCACATAGTCGTTGAACTCGATCTCGCAGGTGGCCGAGGCACGGATGCCCAGCTTGGGCTCGGTCTTGCCACGACCGAAACCGGCCTTGTCGGTATCGATGATGAAGGCGGTGATGCCGCGCGCGCCCTTGTCCGGCTCGCTCATCGCGAACAGCACGATGTACTTGGCCACCGGGCCGGAGGTGATCCAGCTCTTCTTGCCATTGATGACGAAGGTGCCGTCGGCCTGCTTCACCGCGCGGCAACGCATGGCGGTGGCATCGGAACCGGACTGCGGCTCGGTCAGCGCGAACGCGCCGATGGCCGTGCCTTCGGCGATGGCACGCACGTAGGTCTGCTTCTGCTGCTCGGTACCGTGAGTGAGGATGCCGTTGCAGAACAGCGAATTGTTGACCGACATGATGGTCGAATGGGCTGCGTCGGCGGCGGCGACCTCCACCATCGCCAGCACGTACGCAACCGGGTCCATGCCCGCACCACCGTATTCGGTGGGCACTTCGATACCCATCAGGCCGTTCTCGCCCAGCAGGCGGATGTTGTCCAGCGGGAACTCGCCGGTACGGTCATGATGCTCCGCGCTGGGGGCGATCTTTTCCTGCGCGATGCGCCGCGCGACGTCCTGCAACATCAACTGCTCTTCAGTAAAGCTGAAATCCACAACACCCTCCCGGGTACATGATGTTATGGGCCGCGCAGGGCGCGCCCAGGTGCACCGATTGTACCGGGGCCCGGCGGCTTCCGTACGCCAGCGACTTGACCGCGGCAGGCCTTCTCAGCGAATATATCTCTATATCGCGATAGGTAGATATTTATGGATCTTGAAGATTGGTCGACCCGCCTGAAGGTGTTCGCCGATGCCACCCGCGTGCGCCTGCTGGCGCTGCTGGAGCAGGAGGAACTGACCGTGGCCGAACTGTCGGCGATCACCCGACTGGCTCAGCCGCGCGTGTCCACCCATCTGGCGCGCCTGAAGGAAGCCGGCCTGGTTCGCGACCGCCGCGCCGGCGTGTCGGCCTATTACCGCTTCGACGAAGCCCAGCTGGACCCGGCGCAGCGTGCATTGTGGCATGCATTGAGCAACGGAAGCGACGACCCGCTGCTGCGCCAGGATGCCGAGCGCGTGGCCGCGGTGCTGGCCCACCGTGCCTCCGACCAGAACTGGGCCGACAGCGTGGCCGGCGACATGGAACGCCACTACTCTCCCGGACGGACCTGGGAGGCGCTGGCGCGTACCGCGCTGCCGCTGCTGGAAACCGGCGACGTGCTGGACATCGCTTCCGGCGACGGCGTGCTGGCCGAACTGGTGGCCCCGCATGCCAAGCGCTATATCTGCATCGACACCAGCGCGCGCGTGGTCGCCGCGGCCAGCGAGCGGCTGCGTCGCCTGCCCAATGTGGAAGTGCGCGAGGGCGACATGCATGCGCTGCCGTTCAAGGACGGCAGCTTCGACCTGGTGGTGCTGATGCACGCGCTGACCTATGCCAGCAAGCCGGCGCAGGCGGTGACCGAAGCCGCGCGCGTGCTGCGCCCGGGGGGGCGCCTGCTGCTGTGCAGCCTGGCCCGTCATGAGCACAAGGCGGCCGTGGAGGCCTATGGCCACGTCAACCTCGGCTTCAGCGACAAGGAACTGCGCAAATTCGTCGACAAGGCCGGCCTGCAGGTCTCGAGCCTGGAGACGGTCACCCGCGAAAAGCGCCCGCCGCACTTCGAAGTGATCTCGCTGATCGCCAACAAGCCCTGAGCCGGAAATCGCCATGTCCACCCTGCCCTGGTTGCACCCTGACCGCGCCAACGCCCTGCTCGACGCCCTGCGCGATCGGATCCTGATCATCGACGGCGCGATGGGAACGATGATCCAGCGCCATGGCCTGCAGGAAGACGACTACCGCGGCGAGCGCTTCGCCGGTGGCTACGACCACGCGCACGGCCCGGGCTGCGACCATGCGGCGCCGGAAGGACATGACCTGAAGGGCAACAACGACCTGCTGCTGCTGACCCGGCCGCAGATCGTCGCCGACATCCACACCGCCTACCTGGAAGCGGGCGCGGATCTGGTCGAGACCAACACCTTCAACGCCACGTCGGTCAGCCAGGCCGACTACCACCTCGAACACCTGGTGTACGAGTTGAACAAGGCGGGCGCTGCAGTGGCACGGGCCTGCTGCGATACGGTGGCCGCAACCACACCGGGCAAACCGCGCTTCGTGATCGGGGTGATCGGGCCGACCAGCCGCACCGCCTCGATCAGCCCTGACGTCAACGATCCCGGCTTCCGCAACACCAGCTTCGACGAGCTGCGCGACACCTATCGCGAAGCCATCGACGGCCTGATCGATGGCGGCGCCGACACCATCATGGTCGAGACCATCTTCGACACGCTCAACGCCAAGGCGGCGCTGTATGCGCTGGAGGAAGCGTTCGATGCGCGCGGCGCGCGCTTGCCGGTGATGATCTCCGGCACCATCACCGACGCGTCCGGACGCACCCTGTCCGGGCAGACGGCCGAAGCGTTCCATGCGTCGCTGGCGCATGCACGGCCGCTGTCGATCGGACTGAACTGCGCGCTGGGCGCCGATGCGATGCGCCCGCACGTGGAAACCCTTGCACAGGTCGCCGACTGTTACGTCAGCGCACACCCCAATGCCGGCCTGCCCAATGCCTTCGGCGAGTACGACGAGACGCCGGAGGACATGGCCAGCACCCTGCGAGGCTTCGCCGAAGATGGCCTGCTGAACCTGGTCGGTGGCTGCTGCGGCTCCACGCCCGACCATATCCGTGCGATTGCCAATGCCATGGCCGGGCTGTCGCCGCGCGCGCTGCCCGGCACCCGGGAGCAGGCCGCATGAACGTTGCCGCCACCGTCCCGCACTTCCCGCCCTACTGCTGTTGAGCCGACGCCTGCCATGACGCCTGTCCGCCCTACCCGCCTGTCCGGCCTGGAACCCCTGGTCATCACCCCGGACCTGCTGTTCATCAACGTCGGCGAACGCACCAACGTCACCGGCAGCGCACAGTTCCGCAAGCTGATCAAGGAAGGCCGCTACGAGGAGGCGGTGGACGTGGCCCGCCAGCAGGTGGCCAGCGGCGCGCAGATCCTCGACGTCAACATGGACGAGGGCCTGATCGATTCGGAAGCGGCGATGACCCGCTACCTCAACCTGATCATGTCCGAGCCGGACATCGCGCGCATCCCGGTGATGGTCGACTCCTCCAAGTGGAGCGTGATCGAGGCCGGCCTGAAGTGCCTGCAGGGCAAGAGCGTGGTCAACTCGATCTCGCTGAAGGAAGGCGAGGCGCTGTTCCGCGAGCATGCACGCAAGGTGCTGCGCTATGGCGCAGCTGCGGTGGTGATGGCCTTCGATGAAAGCGGCCAGGCCGATACCTGCGCGCGCAAGGTCGAGATCTGCACCCGCGCCTACCGCATCCTGGTCGACGAGATCGGCTTCCCGCCGCAGGACATCATCTTCGATCCGAACATCTTCGCCGTCGCCACCGGCATCGAAGAGCACGACAACTATGCGGTGGACTTCATCGAAGCCACCCGCATCATCAAGCAGACACTGCCGCACTGCCATGTGTCCGGCGGCGTCTCCAACGTGTCGTTCTCGTTCCGTGGCAACGAAACGGTACGCCAGGCCATCCACTCGGTCTTCCTGTACCACGCGATCGCCGCCGGCATGGACATGGGCATTGTCAATGCCGGTGCCATGCCGATCTACGACGAGCTGGAGCCGGAGCTGCGCGAGCGCGTGGAGGATGTGATCCTCAACCGCCGCAGCGACGCCACCGAGCGCCTGCTGGAAATCGCCGAGCGCTACAAGGGCAGGAAGGGCGCAGCGAAGACCGAGGACCTGGCCTGGCGCGAGAAGCCGGTGGCGCAGCGCCTGGCGCACGCGCTGGTGCACGGCCTGGATGCCTTCGTAGAGGAAGACACCGAGCTCGCCCGTCAGACCTCCAGCCGCCCGCTGGACGTGATCGAAGGCCCGCTGATGGACGGCATGAACGTGGTCGGCGACCTGTTCGGCGCCGGCAAGATGTTCCTGCCGCAGGTGGTGAAATCCGCGCGCGTGATGAAGAAGGCGGTGGCCTACCTGCTGCCGTACATCGAAGCGGAAAAGGCGCGCAGTGGCGACACCGCCAAGAGCAACGGCAAGATCATCATGGCCACGGTGAAGGGCGATGTGCATGACATCGGCAAAAACATCGTCGGCGTGGTCCTGGCCTGCAACAACTTCGAGGTGGTCGACCTGGGCGTGATGGTTCCGGCACAGAAGATCCTCGATGCCGCGCGCGAACACAACGCCGACCTGATCGGCCTGTCCGGCCTGATCACTCCATCACTGGAGGAGATGAGCCACGTCGCCCGCGAGATGCAGCGACAGGGCTTCGACCTTCCGCTGCTGATCGGTGGCGCGACCACCTCACGCGCGCACACCGCACTGAAGATCGACCCGCATTACCACGCGCCGACGGTCTGGGTGAAGGATGCTTCGCGCGCGGTCGGCGTGGCCCAGTCGCTGATCTCGCGCGACCTGCGCGACGCCTTCGTTGCCGCCAACGAGGCCGACTATGCCGAGATCCGTGCGCGTCATCGCAACCGTGGCGATGCCAAGCGCCTGGTATCGCTGGAGCACGCACGCGGGCAGAAATTCCAAGGCGACTGGGACAGCTACACGCCGCCCGCACCGAAGCAGCCGGGCCTGCACGTGTTCGATGACTATCCGCTGGCCGAGCTGGTGGACTACATCGACTGGACGCCGTTCTTCCAGGCGTGGGAGCTGGCCGGCAAGTTCCCGGCCATCCTCACCGACGAGATCATCGGCACCCAGGCCAGCGATCTGTACAAGGACGCCCGCACGATGCTCGACCGCATCGTCGGCGAGAAGTGGCTGACCGCCAAGGCGGTGTTCGGCCTGTGGCCGGCCAGCAGCATCGGCGACGATGTGCGCGTGCAGCACCCGCAGGGCGAAACCACCCTGCACTTCCTGCGCCAGCAGGTGGACAAGCCGGCCGAGCGCCCGGATTTCTGCCTGGCCGATTTCATTGCACCGGCCGACAGCGGCCGGGACGACTGGATCGGCGCATTCGCGGTCACCGCCGGCATCGGCATCGACGCGCATGTCGCGCGCTTCGAAGCCGAGCATGACGACTACAACGCGATCCTGCTGAAGGCCCTGGCCGACCGCTTCGCCGAAGCGCTGGCCGAGCGCCTGCACCAGCGCGTGCGCATCGAATTCTGGGGTTACGCCCGGGCCGAGACGCTGGACAACGAGGCCCTGATCGATGAGCAGTACCGTGGCATCCGCCCGGCCCCCGGCTATCCGGCGTGCCCCGAGCACAGCGAGAAACGCCGACTGTTCGATCTGCTGCAGGCCGAGGCCAACGCTGGCATGGAACTGACTGAAAGCTTCGCGATGCTGCCGACCGCCGCAGTGTCGGGTTACTACTTCAGCCATCCGCAAAGCCAGTATTTCGTGGTCGGGCGCCTCAGCCGCGAGCAGGTCAGCGACTACGCCCGGCGCAAGGGCGTGGACCGTGCCCAGGCCGAACGCTGGCTGGCCTCCAACCTCGACTACGACCCCGAATGACACAAAAAGGGGACGGAGGGGATTAAGTCGTTTGTGCATAAGCGACTTAATCCCCTCCGTCCCCTTTTTGCCTCATCATTCCGCGATGACCGTTCCCGTTGCCCGCCTGTCCAGCTTCTACCTGTTCTACTACGCGGCGCTGGGCGCGTTCACTCCGTACTGGAGCCTGTTCCTGACCGCGCGCGGCATGAGCGTGACCGCCATCAGCGTGATGATGGGCCTGTGGTATGCCACCCGCGTAATCGCGCCCAGCGCCTGGACCTCGCTGGCGGCGGCCTCGCCGCGGCCGATCCGCCTGCTGCGCATCGGCTGCGTGCTGACCCTGATCAGCTTCGCCGCATTCCTGCTGCCCCTGCCGCAGCCATGGATGTATCCAGCGATGATCGTGTTCTGCTTCTTCTACAACGCGGTGATGCCTCAGTTCGAATCGATCACCCTCACCCATCTCGGCAGCGACAGCCATCGCTACGGCCTGATCCGGGTCTGGGGTTCGCTCGGATTCATCGCCATCGTCACCCTGTTCGGCTGGCTGATCGAAGGTGACGGCACCGCCAGCCGCGCCGGGCTGCTGCCGTGGATGATGCTGCCGCTGTTCGCCCTGCTGGTTGCCTCGGCCTTCAGCAACCACTACGCACGCGACATCGGCAGGACCGGCGGCGATGCCAGCGGCTTCTGGCAGATCGTGCGACGCCCGCCGGTGCTGGCGTTCTTCCTGGCCGCTTTCATGGAACAGCTCTCGTTCGGCCCGTACTACACATTCTTCTCGGTCTACATGGACCACCACGGCTATCGCACGTCCACGCTCGGCCTGCTCTGGACCATCGGCGTGGTGTTCGAAGTGGGCGTGTTCTTCACCATCGGTCGCTTCTTCCGCCGCTACGACGCCAGCTGGATGCTGCTGATCGCGCTGGTCAGCTCCTGCCTGCGCTGGGCGGTGACCGCACTGTTCCCGGAAAACCTGCCGGTGATGCTGCTGGCGCAGACCGCGCACGCGTTGGGCTTTGCGGCGTTCTTCGCGGCGGCGATGCAGATGCTGGCGACCTACTTCCCGGGTCGCCTCAACGGCCATGGCCAGGGCCTGCTGTACGGCTTCTCGTCCGGTGTCGGCGGCGTGCTGGGCGCGCTCATCGCCGGCCAATTGTGGAAGATCGACGAGGGACGCACGGCCTTCCTCGCGGGAAGCGGGTTCGCTCTGGTCGGCGCCCTTCTGTGCTTCTTCGCGCTGAGCCTGCCGTTGATCCGTGCACGCCGCAGCATTGCGCGGGCCCGGTAACGAAAACGCCGGGCAATGCCCGGCGTTTTCATCGTGCAGCAGGTTCAGTTACCAGACCAGGTCGTCCGGCACCTGGTACTGCGGGTCCGCGTAGGGATCTTCCTCGGCCGGCGCGTTCGGGTCGACCTTCAGCGCCACCGATGCGGCAAACACCGCTTCGGACTGTGCCAGCACTTCGGCGGTCACCAGCAGGTAACGGCCATTGAGCTGGACCACGCCCAGTTCACCGGCATTGAGCGCGGTCAGCTGTTCGGCGGTCACGTAGATACGCTTGATCTTGCCGCCATACGGGAAGTGGCGGGCAATGTCGGCCGCCTCGGCATTGAGGCTCTTGTCCTTCAGCAGTTCTTCCAGCTTGGCCTTCGCCTCGCGGCGCACGCGTGCTTCTTCCTGCTTCAGGCGCTCGGTCTCGATGCGCTCTTCCTTCTCGCGCTGGGCACGGATGGCATAGGCCTTGGCCAGATCCATCTCTTCGGCGCTGCGCGGCTTGCGCGGGCCCTGCGGGCCCGGGCCACGCAACTGGCCGGGCTTGCCCGGGCCACCCGACTTGCCGGGGCCATGCCCACGGCGCTCGCCAGGCTTGTGCTCGCCCCGGCCTGCGCCCTGCGGCTTTCCATTGCCATTGCCATTGCCACCCTTGCCCTGCGGGCGGCCATCACGGCGGGGGCCATCATTCTTGCGCTCGGGCTTGGGCGCCGGCTTGAAGCCCAGGCCCATCAGCTGGTCGCGGAGGGTATCGCTCATAGGATTCGGATCAGTAGTGCGGCGGCGGCGGTTCGCTCGCCGGATCGGAAGAATTCAGTGCGTTGCGGACCTTGCCCAGGTCCTCCAGCAGCACGCGCAGCACGTCGGCGTTGCGCATGCCCTGCATGCGCGCATCGGCCAGCGCATCGCTCAATTCGGCAAGCGCCTGTTCCTGGA
This sequence comes from Stenotrophomonas sp. YJH_SMC_79, assembly GCF_059367995.1. Classification (NCBI taxonomy): domain Bacteria; kingdom Pseudomonadati; phylum Pseudomonadota; class Gammaproteobacteria; order Lysobacterales; family Lysobacteraceae; genus Stenotrophomonas; species Stenotrophomonas sp. YJH_SMC_79. The sequence goes on along the minus strand of NZ_JCAFRK010000002.1, from coordinate 710,804 downwards.
AGGACACGCGCATTTCCAGTTCGACCAGGCGCGCTTCCAGCGCCTGCTCGCGCTCGGTCGGCAGCAGGTCAGACATGCAACGAACGCCCCCGGCCAATGCCGTAGTACGCCAGGCCAGCAGCTTCCACTTCGGCCGGATCGTACAGATTGCGCCCGTCGAACACCGCCGCGTCCTTCAGCTGCTCGCGCAGCTTCTGGAAATCGGGGCTGCGGAACTGCTTCCACTCGGTAACCACCACCAGCGCGTCGGCCCCTTCGAGGGCTTCATCGGCGCTGTTGCAGAACACCAGGTCATCGCGCTCGCCGAAGATGCGCTGCGATTCATGCATCGCTTCCGGGTCGTAGGCACGCACCGTGGCACCGCCTTCCCACAGCTGGGCCAGCAGGCGACGGCTGGAGGCTTCACGCATGTCGTCGGTGTTCGGCTTGAATGCCAGGCCCCACACGGCAAAAGTCCTGCCGCGCACGCCTTCGTCCTCGCCCTTGTCGTAATGACGCTGGATGAGGGCGAACAGGTGGCCCTTCTGCGCATCATTGACCGCTTCCACCGCGTTCAACAGCTTCGGCTCAAGACCATGCTGCTGCGCGGTGCGGGCCAGCGCCTGCACGTCCTTGGGGAAGCAGGATCCACCGTAACCGGCACCCGGATAGATGAAGTGCCAGCCGATGCGTGGGTCCGAACCGATACCCTGGCGGACCTGCTCGACGTCGGCACCGACACGCTCGGCGATGTTGGCGATTTCGTTCATGAACGAAATCTTGGTCGCCAGCATCGCGTTCGCCGCGTACTTGGTCAGCTCGGCCGAGCGCACGTCCATTTCCACCACGCGGTCGTGATTGCGGTTGAACGGCGCATACAGGCGGCGCATCACCGCCACCGACTCCTCGCTGGTCGCACCGATGATGATGCGGTCCGGGCGCATGCAGTCGGCAACCGCGTCGCCTTCCTTCAGGAATTCCGGGTTGGACACCACATCGAAGGCGATGTCCGCGCCACGCGCGGCAAGTTCTTCAGCAATGGCGGCACGCACCTTGTCGGCGGTGCCCACCGGCACCGTCGACTTGTTGACCACCACGGTCGGCACGCTCATGTGCCGGCCAATGGTACGGGCCACGGCCAGTACGTACTGCAGGTCGGCACTGCCGTCCTCGTCCGGCGGGGTACCAACGGCGATGAACACCACCTGGCCATGCGCGATCGCGGACGCGGCATCGGTGGTGAATGCCAGCCGCAACGCGGCGTGATTGGCCTTCACCATCGGCTCCAGGCCGGGCTCATAGATCGGGATGATGCCCTGGTTGAGGCCATCCACCTTGGCCTGGTCGATATCGACGCAGACCACCTGATGACCGACATCGGCCAGGCAGGTACCGGTCACCAGACCTACATAACCGGTACCGAAAATCGCAACGCGCATGTCCGTGCAGGCTCCGTGGTGGCTTACGGCAGGACGCCCAGCAGCTCGACGTCGAACGTCAGAGTCGCGTTCGGGCCGATCGGGCCACCCGGGGTGCCATTCTCGCCATAAGCCAGATTGCCCGGGATCCAGAAGCGGTACTTCGAACCGACCGGCATCAGCGCAACGCCCTCGGTCCAGCCCTTGATCACCTGGTCCAGGCCGAACTCGGCCGGCTGACGACCATAGGAACTGTCGAACACGGTGCCGTTGAGCAGCTTGCCTTCATAGTTCACGCGCACCTTGCTGCTCGGCAGCGGGCGCTCGCCGCTGCCCGGGCGGATGATCTGGTACTGCAGGCCCGAAGCAGTCGTCACGACGCCCGGCTGGGTCTTGTTCTTGGCCAGGAAGGCATTGCCTTCCTCACGGTTGGTCTGCGCAGCAGCGGCAGCCTTGGCCTGCATTTCAGCCTGCTTGCTGCCCATGAAGGCCTGGATGGTGGCGGTCGCGTCAGCTTCCGTCATCTTCGGCTGACCCTTGCTCAGGCCGGTGCTGATCGCGTCAAACAGCGAGGCAACGTCGATGTCGTCCTTCAGCTGCGCCAGCGACGGGCCCACCGAGTAGGAACCGATCATCTGCGACACCTTGACGCGGTCGACCTTCGGCGGCTGCGAACCCGGCGCCAAGCCCGGCACCTGCTGGCCGCTGCGGGCCATCACGACCTGGCGCAGGGCCGCGTCGGTGGCCTTGGCCTGTTCCTGGGTGATCTGCGGCTGCAGGCCTTCGAACGAACGCTCCACGGCGGTACGCAGCGCGGCCACGTCGATCTCATCGGCGATCGGGGTGAACGACTTGGCCACGTCCAGGCCGATGGCGTAGCCGAGCTTCTGCTTGGGGGAATTCAAGGTTGCGGTCTCCTTGGCGGCTGCGGGGGCAGCCGGTTGTTGCGACAGAGCGACACCCGAAGTGCCCATCGCCAGAATCAGAACCGACGCCGCGGCGCCGCGCATTCCCATCTTCATTCGCTGCATTCCTGGAAGTGTCTGGGCGCCGACGTCGGCGCGAAAAGAAACATTGTCGCACGCATGCCGTCGATGTCGAGGCATCCGTGCCGGATATCAATGAGTGGCGGCTGCAGCCAGCGCCTTGTCGATGGCCGCGGTCAGCTGCGGATCATCCGGCGTCACCTTGCTGGCGAACTGGGCGATGACCTTGCCATCGCGGCCGACGAGGTACTTGTGGAAATTCCAGCCCGGTGCCACGCCGGTGGCCGCCGTCAACCGCTGATAGAGCGGCGTCGCCTCCGCACCGACCACATGCACCTTCTCGAACATCGGGAACTTGACCCCGTAGGTGAGCGTGCAGAAATCCTGGATCTGCTTCTCGTCGCCCGGCTCCTGCCCCTTGAAATCATTGGAGGGGAAACCGAGCACCGCAAAACCACGGCCTGCGTAGCGCTTCTGCAGCGCCTCCAGTCCTTCGTACTGCGGGGTGTAGCCGCACTTGCTGGCGGTATTGACCACCAGCAGCACCTGGCCGTGATAGCGCTGCTGCAGGTTGACCTGCTGCTTGCTGGCCAGCGGCCGGTAGTCCAGGTCGAGCAGGTCGGCGGCCAGGGCGCTGGCGGAACCGGCGACACCGGCCACCATCAGGGCCAGCAGGGACAGGCCGCGCAGGCGGCGCGGAGAAACGGTCGACAGGGGCATCAGGAGCGGTCCGCGGTAGCCATTCACAGGGCCCGGCCAGCAGCGGCCGGGAATCGGCCGAACTATAGCACCGGGCTTCAATGGCCCAGATGGCAGGGGGCGACCCAGGCTTTGCGCGGCGTGGCGGCTACGCCCTTCGCCGATCTTCGATGGCGAAGGGATGACATGGTATGGACATCGCTGAATGGAAGGCCGCACTGGATCGCCCCAGGCGACAATTTTATTTTCTTTTTAAATCAACGATGTAAGTGATTATTTCAGCACTTTGACCACCCCTGCCATCAGTTGGGGACGGCAGGGGGTTGCACCTGGGCGTGCCGGTGTTATAGTTGCATACAACACCAGTCACCTGAGACAGGGGGAAGCCATGAACGTCCGGATCCGTCGCAACCTCACCGCACCTGCGGCCGCTGCCGTTTCGACCCTGATCGTGCTGGCCTGGTTGGCCGCGCCCAGCTTCTCCGACTCCGCTGACAGTGCGCAGGACGCGACCGCCTCGCCGGCAGGGAACGCCACTGCTCCCTCCCCCCCTCCCCCGCGTCGGCTGCACAGCTCCCTGTCCATGCCGTATTTCTCGTTCGCCCAGCCGCTGACCCCACGGAGCTGAATATGAGCGACATCCAGTGGAGCGACGGCGCTCCCATCTACCGTCAGTTGAAGGAGCGCGTGATCGCCATGATGCTCGACGGAATCCTCAAGCCGGGCGATGCCCTGCCTTCGGTGCGCCAGGTGGCCGCCGATTACCAACTCAACCCCATCACCGTTTCGCGCGCCTACCAGGAACTGGCCGACGAAGGCCTGGTCGAAAAGCGCCGCGGCCTGGGCATGTTCATGACCGAGCAGGCCGCCACGCAGCTGCGCAGCAGCGAGCGCGAGCGCTTCCTCAATGAAGAATGGCCGGCCGTGCTGGAGCGCATCCAGCGCCTGGGCCTGAGCCTCGACGAATTGCTGCCCCAGGGGAAGATCTGATGAGTACCGTAGCAAGCGAAGCCGTCATCACCGCAAAAGGCCTGCGCAAGGCCTACAAGTCCACCGTTGCCCTCGACAATGCCAGCTTCAGCATCCCGAGCGGGCGCATCGTCGGCCTGATCGGCCCCAACGGTGCCGGCAAGACCACGGCATTGAAGGCACTGCTCGGCCTGACCTCGGTGGAAGGTGAGCTGAGCGTGCTTGGCCGCGATCCACGCCTGCACCGCGACGAGCTGATGAACGACATCTGCTTCATCGCCGATGTCGCCGTGCTGCCGCGCTGGCTGAAGGTGCGCGAGGCGATCGACTTCGTCGCCGGCGTGCATCCGCGCTTCGACCGCGCCCGCTGCGAACGCTTCCTCGCCAATACCAAGCTGCAGCCGAAGCAGCGCGTGCGCGAACTGTCCAAGGGCATGATCGTGCAGCTGCACCTGGCGCTGGTGATGGCCATCGATGCCCGTGTCCTGGTACTGGACGAGCCCACCCTGGGCCTGGACATCCTGTACCGCAAGGAGTTCTACCAGCGCCTGCTGGAAGACTACTTCGACGAGCAGAAGACCATCATCGTCACCACCCACCAGGTGGAAGAGATCGAGCACATCCTCAGCGACGTCATGTTCATCCGCGACGGCCGCATCGTGCTCGATGCGGAAATGGACGAGGTCGGCCAGCGCTACACCGAACTGCTGGTCAACGCCGACCAGCTGGAAACCGCACGCGCCCTGAAGCCGATCGACGAGCGCAGCCTGGCGTTCGGCAAGACCGTGATGCTGTTCGACGGCGTACCGCGCGCCCAGCTTTCCACCCTTGGCGAGACCCGCAGCCCGGGCCTGGCCGACCTGTTCGTCGCCGTCATGAAGGGGACCTACGCATGAATGCCGTCAACCACCCCGTCAGTCCCCTCGGCACCCTGCGCTGGCTGCTCAAGCGCGAGTACTGGGAAAACCGCGGCGGTTTCCTGTATGCCCCGCTGATCGCCGGCCTGATCTCGCTGGTGATGAGTACCGTCGGCATCGCCTTCGGCCTGTTCGCATTGAACCGCGCGGCGCGCAACGGTGCGCTGCATGTCGATGGCGAAAGCGTGAACGTCAATGGCCTGGACCTGGCCCTGCTCACCCGCAACATCGACAGCAAGGACCTTGCCGACCTCGGCAACGGCCTCGACCTGACCCTGGTGCTCAGTTCGGCCTGGCCGTTCCTGGTGCTGGCCTTCGTGGTGTTCTTCTATTGCCTGGGCGCCCTGTACGACGACCGCCGCGACCGCAGCATCCTGTTCTGGAAGTCGTTGCCGCTGTCGGACACCCAGACCGTGCTGTCCAAGGTGATCAGCGCACTTGTCGTGGCGCCGCTGATCGCGGTGATTGCCGGCATCATCACCATGTTCGGCTTCATGCTGATCATCAGCATCGTCGCGCTGATGCACGGTGGCAGCCCGATGGCCCTGATCTGGGGGCCCGCCAGCCCGTTGACCCTGGCCGCTGGCCACCTGAGCTGGATTCCGGTCTACGCGCTGTGGGCCCTGCCCACTGCAGGCTGGCTGCTGCTGTGCTCTGCCTGGGCCAAGAGCAAGCCGTTCCTGTGGGCGGTGATGCTGCCACTGTTTGCCGGCGTCATCGTCAGCACCACCAAGATCATGCCGCTGTTCGGCCTGACCACCGGCTGGTTCTGGCAGAACATCGTCGGCCGCCTGCTGCTGGGCGGCGTGCCCGGCATGGACCTGCTGTACCGCCTCGGCGCAGGTGAAGGTTCGCGCCGCGACCTGGACTCGGTGGTCAGCCTGATGTCCCCCGCCTCGCAGCTGAAGTCGCTGGCGATGCCGGAACTGTGGATCGGAGCGGCCGTCGGTGCAGTGTTCATCTTCCTCGCCATACGCCTGCGCAAGCGCGCCGGCGAGATCTGATCCCATCCATCCGGAGGCACCACCCATGCGTTCTTTGCTCGCCTGTTCTGCGTTGTTGCTGTTGCCGTTGTCGGCGCTGGCCGCCGATGCTCCGAACTGCAAGTTCACTGCCGCCCGCGCGTTGAAGCTGGACGTGGCCGGTGCCAAAACGGTGGTGTTCGAAGTCAACCAGCACGACCTGAAGGTGGTCGCCAGCGCCGGCGGCGGCCAGTTGGACGGCCGCGCCTGCGCGTCCAGCCAGGAATGGCTGGACCAGCTGGTACTGGACCAGCGCAAGGTGGGCGACAAGCTGGTCGTCAGCCTGCGCCGCGACGGCCGCCAAAGCGGCATCAGCCTGGGCAACAGCTACGCCTGGCTGGACATCCACGGCAGCGTGCCGGACAACCTGCCGCTGCAGTTCAAGGTCGGCTCCGGCGATGCCAGCGTAGAGAACGCACAGTCGCTGAGCGTGGACGTCGGCTCCGGTGACGCGGTGGCCCGCGGCACCCGTGGCAGCATCCACGCTGCAGTGGGTTCCGGCGACCTCAACATCGATGGCGGCAGCTCCCTGAATCTGCTGTCACTGGGTTCCGGCGACGTCACCGTACGCAACATCAGCGGCGACGCCAGCACCGGCACCGTCGGCTCCGGTGACCTGAAGATCACCGATGTGCGCGGCAACGCGCGGCTGGATACCGTGGGCTCGGGTGACATCGAGTTCAAGCGCGTGCAGGGCAACGTTGAAGTGGGCGTGGTCGGCTCCGGTGGCGTCGACCTGGCCGATATCGGCGGCAACGTGCATGTGCGCAGCCACGGCTCGGGCGACATCCAGGTGGACGGCGTACGCGGCAGCCTGACCGTCGATCACAGCGGCAGCGGCGATGTCGAACACCGCAACGTCAGCGGCCGGGTCACCCTGCCGCGCGGCAAGTAAACCTCTTCCAGACACGTCCAGGGGAACATCATGAATCTGTTGCGCCTGCTGCCCACCACTCTGCTCTGCCTGCCGCTGATCGCCTGCGGCGGCACGTCCTCCGCCCCCGACAAGACCGTCGGCAAGAGCGTCGCCGAAGCCACCAGCGGCGTCGGCCAGACTGTCAAGGAAGCCATGGACGATGCCCGCAAGGACATCACCCAGGGCAACATCAAGATCTCCGCGGACAAGCAGCCGCGTGCGGAGATCACGCCCGACGGCCGCCTGCTGATCGCTGGCAAGGAGGTCGCGGCCAACGACACCCAGCGCCGCCACCTGCAGGAGTACCGCGGCCACGTGGTCGCCATCGCAATGGACGGCATGGATGTCGGCCTGGCCGGTGCCAAGCTCGGTGCCAATGCGGCCGGCGAAGCGCTGAAGGGGATCTTCAGCGGCGACAGTGAAGGTGTGGAGAAGCGCATCAACGCCGAAGCCGCCAAGATCGAGGTCCAGGCCAAGCGCATCTGTGATCGCCTGCCAGCGATGCTGGCCAGCCAGCAGGCACTGGCGCGCGAGCTGCCGGCATTCAAGCCCTACGCGACGATGGACCAGAGCGACGTGGACGACTGCGGCAAGAACAACTCGGTCACGTTCTCCAACTGAGACAAATCGACGCACCCGACCGGCAGCGGCCTTCCGTTGCCGGTCCGGCTGCGTCGACGGGCTTACAATGGGGGCCCCGGATGCCCCCTAACCGAACGCCATGAAGAAGTTGTTCCTGCTGCTGGCCGCCCTGCTCTGCCTGGGCCTGGTCGGCTGCGACAAGGATTACCGCAACCACCGCGCCGAGCGTGGCAAGCCCAAGATTTCCGTCAGCGAAGGCATGGTGACCGTGCGCCGCCCGCCCGCGCCGAACATCATCATCCTCGGCGATGGCACGATGAAGGTGGACGAGATCCAGATTCCGCTGGACGACGGACAGAAGCAGATGCTGCAGACGATGTTCGGCAAGCTGCAGGTGCTGCGCCAGAACACGCTGGTGGCTGCGCCGGCCGACCCGAACATGCAGCCGGTGAAGATCCAGCCACCGGAGGGCATGGAGGTGATCCCGGCCGACCTCATCCAGCGCATCCCCGAGTTCAAGGACTACACCGACACGTTCGGCAACATCGTCGCCGACCGTCGCTGAAGAAGAACGCCGCCCGAGGGCGGCGTTCTTCGTTTCCGTAGAGTCGAGCCATGCTCGACTCCGGAACAACAGTCGAGCATGGCTCGACGCTACAACCGGCAGATCAACCGCCGCCGCCGCCTCCAGCCTGGATGCCACCCGCGGTCAGCGCGGTCGGATCCAGCAGGCGACGCAGCTCGGCCTCGTCAAGCCCGCTGTCTTCCAGCGCCACATCCAGCACCGGGCGCTGTTCCTTGTAGGCACGCTTGGCAATGGCCGCCGCCTTCTCGTAGCCGATGATCGGGTTCAGCGCGGTGACCAGGATCGGGTTGCGCGCCAGCGCTTCGGCCACGCGGTCCTCGCGCACCTTCAGGCCGGCGATGGCGCTGTCGGCCAGCAGGGTGGATACATTGGACAGCAGGCCGATGCCATCGAGCAGGTTCACTGCGATCAGCGGCAGGGTGACGTTGAGCTGGAAGTTGCCGGTCTGCCCGGCCACGGTGATCGCGGTGTGGTGGCCGATCACCTGCGCACAGGCCATCACGGTCGCTTCCGGAATCACCGGATTGACCTTGCCCGGCATGATCGAGCTGCCCGGCTGCAGCGCCGGCAGTTCGATCTCGCCCAGCCCGGCCAGCGGACCGGCATTCATCCAGCGAAGATCATTCGCGATCTTGATCAGGGCCACGGCCAGTGCATTGAGCTGGCCGGACAGTTCCACCGCGTCATCCTGCGCCGCCAGCCCTTCGAACTTGTTCTCGGCGCTGTCGAACTTGATCGAGGTCTGCTGCTTGAGCGCCTTGGCGACCTGCGCGCCGAAACGCGGGTCGGCGTTGATGCCGGTGCCGATGGCGGTGCCACCCAGCGGCAGGCGGCGCACGCGCTTGAGGCTGTCCTCGATGCGTTCCTGCGCCGACGCGAGCTGCGCCGACCACGCGCCGAACTCCTGCTCGAAGGTGAGCGGCATCGCGTCCATCAGGTGGGTGCGGCCGGTCTTGACCACCTTGCGCAGGCTGCGGCCCTTCTTGTCCAGGGTCTTGCGCAGGTGCACCAGCGCCGGCAGCAGCTGTTCATGCGTCGCCAGCACCGCCGACACGCGCAATGCGGTCGGAATCACGTCGTTGGAGCTCTGCCCCTGGTTGACGTGGTCGTTGGGGTGCACCACGGTCTTGCCTGCCTTGCCGGCACGGTTGGCCAGGGTGGCGATGACCTCGTTGGCATTCATGTTCGACGACGTGCCCGAGCCGGTCTGGTAGACGTCGATCGGGAAATGCGCGTCCCAGTCACCGGCAGCTACTTCGGCGGCGGCGGTCTGGATGGCCTTGGCCACGGTCTTGGGCAGGTGGCCCAGCTCGGCATTGACGCCGGCAGCGGCGCCCTTGACCAGGCCCAGCGCACGGATGAAACCGCGCGGCATGCGCTGGCCCGAGACCGGGAAATTCTGCACGGCACGCTGGGTCTGCGCGCCCCACAGGGCATCGGCAGGCACCTGCAGCTCGCCCATGCTGTCGTGTTCGATCCGGAACCCGGTGGTTCCACCCTTGCTTGCAGCTTTGCTCATTGCATCGACTCCGCACTACTTCAGTTGGGGAAAGGGAAGCGGCGGCTGGCAGGGTGTCGCTTCCCGGGCTGGCGGCTGCGACAACGATACTCCCTTGCCTGCAGGGTGGGATGACGAGGGCGGGCCAGATCGTTCCGGCTGCAGGGCCGTTGTGCGCACACAGGGGTAGTGCCGGCCGCTGGCCGGCAAAGGCGCCACGCCCGCGATTGCAGGGGGTGTCGGCCAGCGGCCGGCACTACCTCACCGGCACGTCGTAGAATATTGGCCCCGCCGCTCGTCCCCGCCCTGCCGACATGTCCGATTCCGCCCTGCTCGCCCTGTCCCCGCTCGATGGCCGCTACGCCGGCAAGGTCGACGCCCTGCGCCCGATCTTCTCCGAATACGGCCTGATCAAGGCCCGCATCGTGGTCGAGGTGGAATGGCTGCTGGCCCTGGCCGCCGAACCGGGCATCGTCGAGCTGGCGCCGTTCTCGGACGCCGCCATCGCCCGCCTGCGCGCCCTGGCCGCCAACTTCAGCCCGGCACAGGCCGCGCGCGTGAAGGAGATCGAACGCACCACCAACCATGACGTCAAGGCGGTGGAGTACTTCATCAAGGAACAGCTGAAGGACGACGCCGAGCTGGCTCCGGCGCTGGAATTCGTGCATTTCGCCTGCACCAGCGAAGACATCAACAACCTCAGCTACGGCCTGATGCTGGAGCAGGCCCGCCGCGAAGTGCTGCTGCCGACCCTGGACGGCATCGCCACCACCCTGCGCACCCTGGCGCACGCCCAGGCCGGCCAGCCGATGCTGTCGCGCACCCACGGCCAGACCGCCTCGCCGACCACCCTGGGCAAGGAACTGGCCAACGTGGTCGCCCGCCTGGAGCGCCAGCGCAAACAGATCGCCGCGGTCGAACTGACCGGCAAGATCAACGGCGCGGTGGGCAACTACAACGCCCACATCGCCAGCTATCCGGACGTGGACTGGCCGGCCTTCGCCGAGCGCTTCGTGACCGGCCTGGGCCTGGTGTTCAACCCGTACACCACTCAGATCGAGCCGCACGACAACATCGCCGAGATCGGCGATGCCGCGCGTCGCGCCAACATCATCCTGATCGACCTGGCCCGTGACATCTGGGGCTACATCTCGCTGGGATACTTCAAGCAGCGCCTGAAGGAAGGCGAAGTCGGCTCGTCGACGATGCCGCACAAGGTCAACCCGATCGATTTCGAGAATGCGGAAGGCAACTTCGGCATCGCCAACGCGCTGTTCGAGCATTTCAGCGCGAAGCTGCCGATCAGCCGCTGGCAGCGTGACCTGACCGACTCCACCGTGCTGCGTGCGCTGGGCACCGCGTTCGGCCACAGCCAGGTGGCACTGGATTCGCTGGCCAAGGGCCTGGGCAAGCTGGAAGTGAACCCGCAGCGCCTGGACGCCGATCTGGACGCGGCTTGGGAAGTGCTGGCCGAGGCCGTACAGACGGTGATGCGCCGCCACGGCCTGCCGAACCCGTACGAGCAGCTGAAGGCGCTGACCCGTGGCCAGGGCATCACCGCTGAGTCGATGCGTGCGTTCGTGCAGGGGCTGGAGCTGCCGGCGGATGCGAAGCAGCGCCTGCTGGAGATGACCCCGGGCAGCTACACCGGCCTGGCCGAGTCGCTGGCGAAGAAGATCTAAGGGGTTTCCTTTGCGGCGGCGGCCGCGGGCGCTGCCTGCGGCAGGCAACGGCAACATCAACGTCAAGAGCGGCTCTGGGTTGTTGCCTCGCTTGGCGGGGCGGGTTGGGTTCGCGGGGGACGCCGTGAACCCGTCCCTGGGGGCTTGGCCGCGGCATCCATGCCGCGGACACCCCCGCGAACCCAACCCGCCCCACCTCTGACAGATTCCCGGTGACGGATCGAAGAGCATTGGGTTGTCGGGACGGAATTTGAAAGAGGGACGCGGCTTCGCCGCGTCCCTCTTTTGTTTTGGGATGAGCAAGCGCAGCGCGCGACCCGCTTTTGCCTTGCTTTTTCTTCTTCCATTCCGTGGCGGGCCGCGCAGGAAACTGTCAGGGGCCGGGCGGGGTGGGTTCGCGGGACCGTTGGCGCCATGGATGGCGCCATCGAGCCCCCATGGATGGGTTTACGGCGTGTCCCGCGAACCCACCCCGCCCGGCCCAGCCCAGGAAGCCGGCGCTTTGCGCGACCAACCACCCCGCCACGAGGGGCTCCGCCGTTGGCCGGACACCCCGCGACAAACCCGCGCACGTGCGCAATCCCCACGAACGGCGGACAATGGAACCCTTGGCGGCCCGCTGCGCCGCCCCTCCCGCTTTCCGCTGCAAGGATTCCCCCATGGCCGCCCGCAAGTCCTCCGCTCCGCTCATTGAAGTCACCGCCCGCCCCGGCCAGCCGCTGGGCATGGCGCCGGCCACCTTCCTGCGCGACTTCTGGCAGAAACGCCCGCTGCTGATCCGCAACGCCTTCCCCGACTTCCAGACCCCGGTTCAGCCGGAAGACCTCGCCGGCCTGGCCTGCGAGGAAGGCGTGCTGGCGCGCCTGATCGAGCACGACAAGGCCCAGGACGGCTGGCGCGTGCGTAGCGGCCCGTTCCAGGAAGACATCTTCCCCGCCCTGCCCGACCACGACTGGACCCTGCTGGTGCAGGACGTCGACAAGTGGGACAAGGACGTGCGCGCCCTGATCGAGCATTTCCGCTTCCTGCCGCGCTGGCGCATGGATGACGTGATGATCAGCTTCGCCGCCACCGGTGGCTCGGTTGGCGCCCATGTCGACCAGTACGACGTGTTCCTGCTGCAGGCCCACGGCCATCGCCGCTGGCAGATCGACGCCAGCGAATCGATCAAGGGCAAGCAGCCGCCGCTGGGCTTCCGCCCGGACGTGGAACTGAAGCTGCTGAAAGTGTTCAAGCCCACCCATGACTGGGTGCTGGCGCCGGGCGACATGCTGTACCTGCCGCCGAACGTGCCGCACCACGGGGTGGCCGAAGATCCCTGCCTGACCTTCTCGTTCGGCATGCGTGCGCCGGCCTCGGCCGAGCTGATCAGCGATTACCTGGACACCCTGATCGCCGATGCCGACGAGAACATCCGCTACCAGGATGCCGACCTGAAGGTGCCGGCCGACCCGAACGAAATCGACACGGTGGCGATGGCGCGGGTGATCACCGCGCTCAATGCCATCCGCATGAACGACCCGGACAAGCTGGGTGACTGGTTCGGCCGCTTCATCACCACCTACCGCGCCGCGGGCGAAGTGATGGCGCACCAGGCCGCGCCGGCGCCGGAGGAAGTGGTCCAGGCGCTGGCCTCGGGCCTGCTGCTGCAGCGCCACCCGTGGGCGCGACTGGCCTGGCGCCGGGCCAAGCGTGGCGCCAGCCTGTATGTCAGCGGCCAGGATTTCGCGTTGCCGGTAAAGGACGCACAGCGCCTGGCCGGTGCCGAGCAGCTCGACGCCGCCGCCTATCGCGGCCTGTCCGACAAGGGCCGCGCCGTGGTCCAGCAGCTGCTGGTCGGTGGCGTGTTCCAGCTGATCGATCCGAACGAGATGTACGAGGCCGAAGACGAGGAGGACGGCGAGGACGCCGTGGTGCTCGGCGAAGTGGTCGAAGGCCGTGACCGTGTCGACGCGATCGACGCCAACGCGGTGTCCGACGATGTCCACACCGTGACCGTGCACGACGACGGTATAGAGGTCATCGTCAACTTCGAGGATCACGACGAAGACGACAGCGACGACGGTCGCGCCTGAGATCTGCCATGGTCCGGGTCCAGCAGGTCAGCCACGCCGACGCCCACGTCGCCATCCACGACGTGCGGCAGCGGGTGTTCGTGCAGGAACAGGGCATCGCCGCCGAACTGGAGCGCGACGCGCTGGACCCGGTCAGCGCCCACGTGCTGGCGCTGGACAGTGACGGCCAGCCGGTCGGCACCGGCCGGCTGGCACCGGATGGCCGCATCGGCCGCATGGCCGTGCTGGCCAGCCATCGCAGCCACGGGGTCGGCGAGGCCCTGCTGGAGGCTCTGGTCGAGGCCGGGCGCAGGCTGGGCCTGGCCGAACTGCACCTGCACGCCCAGCTGCCGGCCCGCGATTTCTATGCCCGCCAGGGCTTCCTGCCCGAAGGCGAGGTGTTCGAAGAGGCCGGCATCGGCCACCAGCAGATGCGCCGCCGGCTGGGCGCGGCCAGCGCGATCGACAGCCGCGCCGAAGCGGTGGCCATCACCACCGCCATCGTCCACCGCGCCCGCCGCCAGCTGTGGCTGCACAGCCGCCAGCTGGACCCGGGGCTGTTTGACGCGCCGCCGGTGCAGGCCGCCCTGCGCCGCTTCGTCACCGCCCGTCACGACAAGCAGCTGCGGGTGATCGTGCACGACGCGGCAGCGATCGCCGCTGCCGGCGCGCCGCTGCTGGCGCTGTCCCAGCGCCTGCCCAGCGTGATCCAGTTCCGCGAGGTCAGCGATCCGGTCGACCGCGCGCTGGCCTCGGCCTGCCTGCTCAACGATGCGGGCGACTTCTACTTTCGTCTGATCGGCCATCGCCTCGACGGCGAGGCCGGCATCGCGCTGCCAGCACGTTCGCAGCCGTTCGAGCAGCAATTGCAGCGTGTCTGGGACCGTTCGCGCGATTGCAGCGAACTGCGTGCTCTCGGTATCTGAGCGCGCGCCACCGCGCCAACCTGTCTGGGAGCGGCACCGGGGGAGGCGCGATGCCTCTGGTGGTGCCCCTTCGTGTCCGGTTGGGGGTACAATTTGGCTGTTTGAACGCGCCCGTGCATGGCTATTCATCTTCGTGCCGGGTCCTTCTGAAGCCATACCCCACAAAGCGAATCAGCACCCTCCATCGTGGACAATCAACTGAAGCAGTTTGCGCAATCTTCGCAACTCGCCGGCGGCAACGCCTCCTATGTCGAGGACCTGTACGAGCAGTACCTGGTCTCCCCGGATAGTGTCGATCCCAAATGGAAAACCTACTTCGACGGCTTCAAGGGCCGCGAAGCAGGTGACATCCCGCACTCGGCTGTCATCTCCCACATCGCGGACGCGGCCAAGGATGCGCTGAAAGCCGGCACCGGCAGCGGTGCGGGCGACGAGCGTGAGCGCAATGTCGGTCGCCTGATCACCGCCTACCGCTCGCGTGGCCACCTGGACGCCCGCCTGGACCCGCTGGGCCTGGCCGCACCGGTCAACACCCCGGACCTGGGCCTGCCGTTCCACAGCCTGTCCGATGGCGACCTCAACAGCGAATTCAGCACCGGCGGCGTCGGTGGCCAGCCGCGCATGAAGCTGCGCGACCTGCTGGCACGCCTGAAGGCGACCTACACCGGCTCGATCGGTGCGGAGTTCATGCACATCTCCGAGGTCGAGCAGCGCCAGTGGATCTACAAGAAGCTGGAACTGGCCGGTGGCAACTACCAGCTGGACGCTGACACCCAGCGCCGCACCCTGGAGCGCCTGACCGCAGCCGAAGGCCTGGAGCGCTACCTGCACACCAAGTACGTCGGCCAGAAGCGCTTCTCGCTGGAAGGCGGCGACTCGCTGATCCCGATGATGGACACCATCATCCGCAGCGCCGGCAAGGATGGCGTCAAGGACGTGGTGATCGGCATGGCCCATCGCGGCCGCCTGAACGTGCTGGTCAACACCCTGGGCAAGAACCCGCGCAAGCTGTTCGACGAATTCGAAGGCAAGTTCGAGCACGACGAGCACGCCTCGGCCGGTGACGTGAAGTACCACATGGGCTTCTCCGCCGACGTGGCTACCGACGGCGGCCCGGTGCACCTGGCGCTGGCGTTCAACCCGTCGCACCTGGAAATCGCCGACCCGGTCGTGGCCGGTTCCGTGCGTTCGCGCCAGGAGCGCCGCAAGGACACCGCCCGCAAGCAGGTCATGCCCATCCTGATCCACGGCGACGCGGCCTTCTCCGGCCAGGGCGTGGTCATGGAACTGTTCCAGATGTCGCAGGCCCGCGGCTTCGCCGTCGGTGGCACCGTGCACATCGTGGTCAACAACCAGGTCGGCTTCACCACCTCCAACCCGCTGGATACGCGCTCCACGCGCTATGCCACCGACGTGGCGAAGATGATCGCCGCCCCGGTGCTGCACGTGAACGGTGATGATCCGGAAGCGGTGGTGTTCGCCGCGCAGCTGGCCTTCGAGTTCCGCCAGAAGTTCGCCAAGGACGTGGTCATCGACCTGATGTGCTACCGCCGCTGGGGCCACAACGAGGCCGACGAGCCGGCGATCACCCAGCCGCTGATGTACCAGGTGATCCGCAAGCACGCCACCACCCGCGAGATGTACGCCGAGCAGCTGGAAAAGGCAGGCGTGATCGCCGCCGGCGCCGGCAAGGCGATGGTCGATGCGTACCGCGAGAAGCTCGATGCCGGTGAAGTGACCACCGAGCTGGCCAAGGTCGAGAAGACCCCGCCGACCAGCCCGCTGTTCGTCGATTGGCCGAAGCTGCTGGAAGGCAAGCTATCCGATCCGATCTCGACCAAGGTCGAGAAGAACAAGCTGGTCGAGCTGGCCAAGCTGATCAACACCATTCCCGAAGACGTGCAGCTGCACTCGCGCGTGGCCAAGGTCTACGACGACCGCCGCAAGATGGCCGCCGGCGAGATCCCGGGCGACTGGGGCTTTGCCGAGAACCTGGCCTACGCCACCCTGCTCGACGAAGGCAATGCACTGCGCCTGGTCGGCCAGGACGTGGGCCGCGGTACGTTCACGCACCGCCACGCGATCCTGCACGACCAGAAGACCGACAACTACTACATGCCGCTGCGGCAGCTGGTGGATTCGCCGGAGAAGGCAACCGTCATCGATTCGCTGCTGAGCGAAGAAGCGGTGATGGCCTACGAGTACGGCTTCTCCACCACCGATCCGAATACGCTGTGCATCTGGGAAGGCCAGTTCGGCGACTTCGCCAACGGTGCCCAGGTCGTCATCGACCAGTTCATCGCCGCCGGTGAAGCCAAGTGGGGCCGCATTTCCGGCCTGACCCTGCTGCTGCCGCATGGCTATGAAGGGCAAGGCCCGGAACACAGCTCGGCGCGCCTGGAGCGCTTCCTGCAGCTGTGTGCGCTGGAGAACATGCTGGTGGTGGTGCCGTCGACCCCGGCACAGGCCTTCCACATGCTGCGTCGCCAGCAGCACCTGACCACCCGCAAGCCGCTGGTGGTGATGTCGCCCAAGTCGCTGCTGCGCCACAAGCTGGCCGTGTCGACCCTGGACGAGCTGGCCAACGGCGAGTTCCAGCACCTGATCGGCGACGCCAACGCGGACGCCAAGAAGGTCAAGCGCGTGGTGCTGTGCTCGGGCAAGGTCTACTACGATCTGCTGGAAGACCAGACCAAGCGTGGCCAGGACGACGTGGCGATCATCCGCGTGGAGCAGCTGTACCCGTTCCCGCGTGCGCTGCTGGCTGCCGAACTGAAGAAGTACGGCAAGGCCACCGACGTGGTGTGGACGCAGGAAGAACCGCAGA
Source organism: Stenotrophomonas sp. YJH_SMC_79 (assembly GCF_059367995.1). Lineage (NCBI taxonomy): Bacteria > Pseudomonadati > Pseudomonadota > Gammaproteobacteria > Lysobacterales > Lysobacteraceae > Stenotrophomonas > Stenotrophomonas sp. YJH_SMC_79. Next base: position 693,743 of record NZ_JCAFRK010000002.1, on the reverse strand, counting down.
ACCAGGGTGCGTGGTACCAGATCCGCCACCACCTGCAGTTCTGCCTGGCCGATGGCCAGAACCTGCACTACGCCGGTCGCGCACGTTCGGCTTCGCCGGCTGCCGGTCACATGGCTGACCACGTCCGCGAACAGCAGCAGCTGGTCGCCGACGCACTGGTCAACCCGTTCAACGACACGTTCGCTGAATAATCCTCCCCCTATTTAGAAGACAAACCAGGAAGCTCCCGCAATGGCCACCGAAGTCAAAGCCCCGGTACTGCCCGAATCCGTCGCCGACGGCACCATCGCCACCTGGCACAAGAAGGTGGGCGACGCCGTCAAGCGCGACGAAAACCTGCTTGACCTGGAAACCGACAAGGTCGTCCTGGAAGTGCCGTCGCCGGTCGACGGCGTGCTGAAGGAGATCAAGTTCGCCGAAGGCTCGACCGTGACCTCCAGCCAGGTCGTGGCGATCATCGAAGAAGGCGCCGTCGCTGCTGCCCCGGCTCCGGCCGCTGAAGCCGCTCCGGCTGCAGCCGCTGCCCCGGCCGCTGCTGCGCCGGCCGCTGCCGCCGCTCCGGCCCCGGCTGCCAAGTCGGCCGCCGACACCCTGCCGCCGGGCGCCCGCTTCACCGCCATCACCGAAGGCGTGAACCCGGCCGACGTCGACGGCACCGGCCGTCGCGGCGCGGTCACCAAGGAAGACATCGTCAACTTCGCCCGCAACGGCGGCGCCGGCAAGGCCGGTGGCGCACGTCCGGAAGAACGCGTGCCGATGACCCGCATCCGCAAGCGCATCGCCGAGCGCCTGATGGAGTCGAAGAACTCCACCGCGATGCTGACCACCTTCAACGAAGTCGACCTGTCCAAGGTCTCGGCTGCGCGCAAGGAACTGCAGGACGAGTTCGTCAAGGCCCACGGCATCAAGCTGGGCTTCATGAGCTTCTTCGTGAAGGCCGCTGCCAATGCCCTGCAGCGCTTCCCGCTGGTCAACGCCTCGATCGACGGCGACGACATCATCTACCACGGCTACTCGGACATCTCGATCGCCGTGTCGACCGAGAAGGGCCTGGTCACGCCGGTCCTGCGCAACGTCGAGCGCATGTCGTTCGCCGACATCGAGAAGACCATCGCCGATTACGCCAAGAAGGCCCGTGACGGCAAGCTGAGCCTGGAAGAACTGCAGGGCGGCACCTTCACCGTGACCAACGGCGGCACCTTCGGTTCGCTGCTGTCGACCCCGATCATCAACCCGCCGCAGAGCGCCATCCTGGGCATGCACGCCATCAAGGAGCGTCCGATCGCCCAGAACGGCCAGGTCGTGATCGCGCCGATGATGTACCTGGCGCTGTCGTACGACCACCGCATCATCGACGGCAAGGATTCGGTGCAGTTCCTGGTGGACATCAAGAACCAGCTGGAAAACCCGGGCCGCATGCTGTTCGGCCTGTAAGACACCTCCCGCCCCTCCGCGCCTGCGCGGAGGGGTTCTGGTAATGCATCAAGGAATAATTCAATGGCTGAACAATTCGACGTCGTCGTCATCGGTGCCGGCCCGGCCGGTTACCACGCTGCCATCCGCGCGGCCCAGCTGGGCCTGAAGACCGCCTGCATCGACGCAGCGCTGGGCAAGGACGGCAAGCCGGCCCTCGGCGGCACCTGCCTGCGCGTGGGCTGCATCCCGTCCAAGGCGCTGCTGGATTCCTCGCGCCAGTTCTGGAACATGGGCCACATCTTTGGCGACCACGGCATCAGCTTCAAGGATGCCAAGATCGACGTCGAGGCGATGGTTGGCCGCAAGGACAAGATCGTCAAGCAGTTCACCGGCGGCATCGGCATGCTGTTCAAGGCCAACAAGGTCGCCGCTTACTACGGTTTCGGCGAACTGCAGCCGGGCAACGTGGTCAAGGTCACCCAGCATGACGGTTCCATCGTCGAGCTGAAGGGCACCAACGTCATCATCGCGGCCGGTTCGGATTCGATCGAACTGCCGTTCGCCAAGTTCGACGGCGAGACCATCGTCGACAACGTCGGCGGCCTGGACTTCACCGAAGTGCCGAACCGCCTGGCCGTGATCGGCGCCGGCGTCATCGGCCTGGAACTGGGCAGCGTGTGGAAGCGCCTGGGCGCTGAAGTCACCATCCTGGAAGCACTGCCGGAATTCCTGGCCGTGGCCGACGCCGAAGTGGCCAAGACCGCTGCCAAGGAATTCAAGAAGCAGGGCCTGGACATCCGCCTCGGTGCCAAGGTCTCCAAGACCGAGATCACCGGCAAGGGCAAGAAGAAGGAAGTCGTTGTCACCTACACCGACAGCGAAGGCGAAAAGACCCTGACCGTGGACAAGCTGCTGGTGGCCGTCGGCCGTCGCGCCGCCACCAAGGGCCTGCTGGCCGAAGGCACCGGCGTCAAGATCAACGAGCGCGGCCAGATCGAAGTCGACGCGCACTGCCACACCGGCGTCAACGGCGTGTGGGCGGTCGGCGACTGCGTGCGCGGCCCGATGCTGGCGCACAAGGGCTTCGAGGAAGGCATCGCGGTAGCTGAGCTGATCGCCGGCCTGCCGGGCCACGTCAACTTCGACACCATCCCGTGGGTCATCTACACCGAGCCGGAACTGGCCTGGGTCGGCAAGACCGAAGCCCAGCTGAAGGCCGAGGGCATTCCGTACAAGGCCGGCAGCTTCCCGTTCGCCGCCAACGGCCGTGCCGTGGCGATGATCGAGCCGGCAGGCTTCGTGAAGATCCTGGCCCATGCCGAAACCGATCGCATCCTCGGCATGCACCTGGTCGGCGCCAACGTCTCCGAGCTGGTGCACGAAGGCGTGCTGACCATGGAGTTCAGCGGCTCGGCCGATGACCTGGCCCGCATCTGCCACGCCCACCCGTCGCTGTCGGAAGTGATCCACGACGCGGCGATGGCAGTCAGCAAGCGCGCCATCCACAAGGCGAACTGATCGTTCGCGGGTAGTGCCGGCCGCTGGCCGGCATGGCTGGATACAAAAAGCCCCGCCTCGGCGGGGTTTTTTTGTTGCCCGCAACCCTGCCGGGCAGCCGACGCCCCCACGCTCCGGCTCCTCGCCGGCAGCGGGTTCACGCTGATCCGGACGCCCGGCCCGCAGCGGCCGGGCCCAGCTCCTGCATGAACACCTGCGTTGCACGCGATGCGCGCCCCGCCTGCGAACAGACCAGGCCGAACACGCGCCGGATGCCCGGCTGCACCGGCAGCACGCGCAGGCCGTGCAGATCGTCCGGCAAGGTCGATTCCGGCACCAGCGAGACTCCCAGGCCCTCGCGGGCCAGCACGCACGCGCTGGCCCAGTCCCGCACGGTCACCCGTACGTCGCTCAGCTGTAGACCGGCCTCCGCCATCAGGCGCTGACCGTTCACCGCACAGCCCCCTGTTGCGAGGATGAAGGGCTCGGCCGCCAGCTCGCTCAAGGCCACCCCGCTTTCCGTGGCACGCCGCGCCAGCGGATGCGACTGCGCAAGCACCGCCATCCACCCATCGCTGCCCAGCATCAACGGGGTGCGATCGGCAGCGGGGTTCATCACCACGCCGGCGTCGACCGTGCCTGATTCGAGCCAGCACTCCACCTCCTCGTCGGTGCCCTCCACCGCCACCACCTCGATGCCCGGGTGACGGCGCTGGAAGTCACGCAGCAGCGCGGGCAGCACACTGGAAACGAGCGACGGGAAGGTCGCCAGGCGGATGCGTGCGCCATTGAGCCCCTGGCTGTCATCGGCCAGCGCGCGGATCGCCTGCAGACCGCCCAGCATGATGCGTGCGTGTTCGATCACCCGCTGCCCGAGCGCGGTGATCTCCACCTGCCGCCGCTCGCGCACGAACACCGCAAAGCCCAGGGAGGACTCCAGCTGGGCAAGCGCCTGGCTGGCACCGGACTGGCTGATGCCGACGCGATCAGCGCCGCGCGAGATGGTTCCCTCGTCGGCCACAGCAACCAACAGGCGCCAATGGGCAAGATTCATCATGGCAGGCAGTAGCTCGGCTTATGGCAGGAAAATCGAAGATTGATTTTACCGGATGCCGCTCACCCAGCAGACTCCTTCGCATCGGCTGGCCCAGCCGTCCTTTCCGCCTCGAGACCGTCCATGAAGCTCTACTACGCGCCCTACACCTGCTCGCTTTCGCCGCATATCGTGCTGCGCGAGCTTGGCCTGCCCTTCGAGCTGGTCAAGGTCGACAACACCACCAAACAGACCGCCGATGGCCGCGATTTCCGCAGCATCAACCGCAAAGGTTATGTGGCGGCGCTGGAACTGGATGACGGTCAGGTGCTGACCGAAGGCCCGGCCATCGTCCAGTACCTGGCCGACCTGAAACCCGAATGCGCGCTGGCCCCGCCCGTCGGCAGCTGGGAGCGGGTACGACTGCAGGAATGGCTGAACTTCGTCACCAGCGAAATCCACGCTGGCTCGGCACCGCTGTTCAATGCGGCACTCCCGAAGGACGCGAAGGCATTCTTCCGCGAGAAGCTGTTCAAGCGTTTCGACATGCTGCAGGAGACACTGGCGCAACAGGACTTCCTGATGGGACCGTCCTTCAGTGTGGCCGACGCCTATCTGTTCACCGTGCTGGGCTGGTGCCGGTTCTTCGCCATCGACCTTGCGGCGTGGCCGGCCTTGCCTGCGTACATCCGCAGGGTCAATGCGCGACCGGCCGTGCAGGCGGCGCTGCGCGCAGAGGCAGCATGATGTGCAGCCGAGCGTAGGCTCGGCTCTACACCTTTCCAGCCGGCTTCCTGGGTGGATCGTCGCAGACCTTGTGCTGCACCACCGTCTCGCCGACCTTCCATTCCTTCGTGACCCGGCAGCGCTCCTTGGCTTTCGGCACAGAGACCGCTGCAGCATTCGCCTCGTCAGCCGCAGCAGTCTGCTGGCGCTCCAGCCACACCGATGGCGGGGCTGGAGGTGTGGCCAGTCCCGGCCCCGCAAGCAGAACCAGACCCACCAGCAGCACGGCCCTCATGCCGCCACCGCCCGGCCACCCAGCAGGCGCGCCGGCAGCATGAACAGCGCACGCAGGAAGGCGAACAGGGCCGAGAAGGTGATGCCGACCAGGCGGAACGGCAGGCTCAGCAGCCACACGAACGGCCAGGCGATCAGAGCGAGGATCGCCAGCGGCCAGCACAGCACGAACAGCAGGCACCACACACCGAGCGCGAACAGGGTCTTCATCACGGTCTCCTTGTGGCGGCACCCTGCCGCCTGCGGACACCTTGGCGCCCTGCCCTTGCCGCGCGCAAACGGTTTGCGACGAAACCGGGCTGGGAGCGATGAAACCGATCCAGCGCTGTTGTAGAGCCGAGCCCACGCTCGGCTGCTCATGGGAATGTGCGGACCAACGGTCCGCACCCACCGGAGGCAGAGAGCAGCCGAGCGTGGGCTCGGCTCTACAGGAGCTGCACTGCGCCCGGGCGGCCGTGGGTGACCTGGAAGCGGGCCGCGGTTCGCGCCGGCGCATCGGCGCGCAGGACGCTGTCGGCGAAGCGAAGCTCGGCATCCACGGTCTGCCGGTTCAGCTGCAGCTTCCACCAGCCGCGGCGGTCTCCGTCGAAATAGCGGATATGCGGGTTCTGCGGTATCGACGGTCCGTAGTACGGACCGTACGGCGTGTCGTCGCCGCCGCTGCTGATCGCCGGGGCGATGAATTCGGTGGCCACGACTGGCGCACTGGCGGCATCGAAGTCCAGCTTCAGGTCGTTGACGAAGGTGGAATGCCAGTCCCCGCCCAGCACGATGGCATTACCCTGCCCACCCGCTTGCATCGCCTGCAGCAGGCGGTTGCGAGCCGCCGGATAACCATCCCAGGCATCGTTCCAGAAGCGTTCGCGTGGCGTGCCACCGTCCAGCCGCAGCTGTGCCATCAACAGTTGCTGCACCACCACGTTCCAGCGCGTGCCGCGTGCGGCCGCCATCGACTGCGCGAACCAGGCTTCCTGGCCCACGCCCAGCATGCTCATGCGCGGGTCCAAGGCGGCCTCGCAGCGCGGCGACTCGCCCACCCCGCAGGGGTTGGCCGGACGGAACTGGCGGCAGTCGAGCAGCGTCAGCTGTGCAAGATCGCCGTAACGCAGGCGCCGATGCACGCGCAGGCCACCGTTGCCCGCAGGCGTGCTGCGCATCGGCAGGTGTTCGTAGAACGCGCGGTAGGCCGCCGCGCGGCGAACGATGAAGTCCTCCGTCGAGACGCCGGGCTTCTCCGGATGGATGCCCGAGTAATCGTTCTGCACCTCGTGGTCGTCCCAGATCACCGCGAACGCGTGTGCGGCGTGCGCGGCCTGCAGATCGGGATCGAGCTTGTACAGCGCGTACTGGTCGCGGTAGCGCTCCAGGCTGACGGTCTCGCCGCTGAAGCGCCCGGCATCCAGCGTGCGCCCGCGTGCGTTCTGCAGCGGGCTGTATTCGTACAGGTAGTCGCCGGCATGCAGCACCAGGTCGACATCGCTCTGCGCGATATCGCGCAACACCGGGTAGTAGCCGCTGTTCCAGGCCTGGCAGGTGCACAACGCCAGCCGCAGCTGCTGCAGCTGCGTGTCCAGCAGCGGCGCGGTGCGGAAGTGACCGACCGCGCTTTCCTCATCGCCATCGCAGGCGAAACGATAGTAGTAGTCACGGCCCGGGCGAAGGCCGCTGACTTCCACATGTACCGAATGCGCCAGCTCCGGCACCGCCGCGGCGACGCCACGCTGCACCAGCCGGCGCATGCCGGGGTCTTCGGCCACGAACCAGCGCACCGGCACCGCCCGCGACGGCATGCCACCGCCGTTGAGCGGGTCCGGCGCCAGACGCGTCCACAGTACTGCCCCCTGCGGATCCGGATCGCCGGCAGCGACGCCCAGGGTGAACGGATCACGTCCCAACCGCGGGCGTGGGCCGGCCGTAGCCAGCCCCGGCATCGCCGCCAGTGCGATCGCTGCCCCCGTGCCCTGCCATGCCATGCGCAACAGGCGACGACGGCTTTCCGGATCGACAGGCCCGCGCATCAGAAGTGCACGGTGGCGGTGGCCATCACCTGCCGCGGCGCACCGACCTGCATGGTCGCCAGGCTGCGGGTCGGGTCGGCGGCGTAGGTGCCGTTGGTGTTGATCGAGGACAGGTAGCGCTTGTCGGTCAGGTTGGTCAGGTTCAGCGCCACGGTCAGGTTCTGTGCCGGGCCGAGCTTGCCGAAGTCATAGGCCACCGAAGCATTGACCAGCCAGTAGCTCGGCACCGACACGTCGTTGGTATAGGTCACGAAACGCTTGCCGACGTGGTTGGCCGACAGGCGCATGTCCCACGGGCCCGGCGTCCAGGCCAGGGTGCTGGCGAACATCCATTCCGGGGTATCGACGGTCTTCTTGCCGCGGGTCGGCACCACGCCGTTGTTCACGTAGTCGTTGTCGTAGGTGCTGTCATTCCACGACAGCGCGTTGGACCACGCCAGGTCCTGCATGGGCTTCAGCTGCAGGGTCGCCTCGGCGCCGCGGCTGGTCACCGAACCGACGTTGGAGAACAGCGCCGGGCAACCGAGGATGCCCACGCACTGGGCAATGGCCAGCAGGCGGTTGTCGAACTTCACGTCATACACCGCCACCGAGGCTTCATAGCCCTGGCCATAGCCGCGCCAGCCCAGCTCGATGGTGCGCGACTGTTCCGGCTTCAGGTTCTTCGCGCTGGCATCGAATGCGGCCTGCGGTACGTTGAACGGGCTGCCCACGCCCAGCGCATAGGCCGCGATGTTCTTGGCGAACGAACCAAAAATCTCGTTGCCTTCGTTGAGCTTGAAGTTGAAGCCGGCCTGCGGCAGGAAGCCCTTCTTCGAGGTCAGGCTGCTGTTGTTGGCATAGCTGCCCAGCGGCGTGCGCACGCTGGTGCGGGTGTGCGGCGACTTCGCGCCGATGTCGATGGTCAGGCGGTCATCGAACAGGCGGAAGCGGTCCTGCACGTAGAACTGGCGGGTGATGGTGGTGTAGCGCTGGTGCCACACGCGCTGGTCCGGATTGCGCAGGAAGAAATCGTCGGTGATCGGGCCGTCGATGTAGTAGAAGTTGCGCTGCACGCTGTGGCCGTTGTCTTCGTACCACAGGCCCGCTTCCAGTTCGTGGCCCGCCACGTTCCAGGTGAACGCCGAGGTCACGCCCGTGCGGTCGATCGCATACTCGGTGGTGCGGATCGAGATCGGGATCTCGCGGCTGGTGCCCGGGTTGGACGGATTGGACGGGCTGAACCAGTGGCCCTGGCCACGGTTGCTGTGGTTGTAGACATTGACCTTCAGGCGCATCGACTCGTTCAGGCCGAAATCGCCGGCAATGCTGGACAGGTCGTCATTGCGCAGGCCGTGGCCGGAGTAATACGCGTCCCACGGGCTGTTGACGCCACCCGTGTACTTTCCGCGTGCCGCGGCAACGGCGCGATCCCAGTCCGGCGCGTAGTTGTCCCAGTCCCAGCCGAGACGATCGATCATCTCCAGCGACAGGTCCTGGTAGTCGGCCTCAACGCGGCGCGAGGCGTTGAACAGCGCGGTGATCCTGCTGTCCGCGCCGAAGTTGTAGGTAGCCTTGCCGTTGAACTGCTTCAGCTCCTGCGAGCCCTTGCCCTTCCATTTGTCGCCTTCCGAGTACGCGCCGGACAGGTAGGCCGCAAAGCCCTGGTGGTCGCCGGTATCGAGGCGCGCATAGCTGCGGCGCGCGTTGTCGCTGCCGAAGCTCTGTGCCAGCACCACGCCATACTCGGTGGACGGATCGATCGAATAGAACTGGAACACACCGCCGAGGTTGCTGGTGGACGGCGTACCCAGCGCGCCAATGCCGGTGGAGACCTCCGCACCGCCCAGGTTCTCGCTGATCACCGCACGGCTGATGTGCAGGCCGTTGCTGTTACCGTAGGCCATGTTGCCCAGCGGAATGCCATCGAGCGTGTAGCCCAGGCGGTTCTGGTTGAAGCCACGCAGGCTGATGGTGGTGGACCACTCGTAGGCACCTGTCGCGTCGGCCGATTCGAAATGCACGCCCGGCTTGGTCGCCAGCAGCTTCAGCGGGTTCGCACCAGGCGGCAGCACTTTCATGTCCTCGGCGGTCACGCGCTGGACCTGGCGCGCTTCACCGCGGCCGATCACCGAGATCGAATCGAGCGTGGTGGCCGACGGTGCGTCGGCGGCGGGGGCGGTTTCAGCGGCGGCAAGCGACGGCAGCGAAGCACAGACCAGCAGGGCCAGCAGATTGCGGCGGAGCGGAGCGTGGGACGGCATGGGGGCGGATTCCTTGGGCACGCTGGACGCCGAAGGGCGGCGTCGAAGGGCAGCAGCGGCGGAATCGTAGAAGCGTCGCGTTACATGTCATTTACACGCCACATACGGAAGATTGGCGTTTCGAATGGTTTGCCGGCCGTGGAGTGGTTGCCGGCCAGCGGCCGGCACTACGGCTATTCGAATGAGCCGACCGAGTCGTGGGCCAGATTGTCGAAGCGGGTGTATTCGCCGAAGAACTTCAGCTTGCACGAACCGGTCGGGCCACCACGGTGCTTGCCGATGATGATCTCGGCCAGGCCCTTGTCCGGCGAATTTTCCTTGTTGTAGTAATCGTCGCGGTAGATGAAGACGATCATGTCCGCATCCTGCTCGATTGCGCCTGATTCGCGAAGGTCAGCCATCACCGGGCGCTTGTCGGTACGTGTTTCCAGCGAGCGGTTGAGCTGCGACAGCGCGATCACCGGCACGTGCAGTTCCTTGGCCAGGCCCTTCAGCGAACGCGAGATTTCCGAAATTTCGGTCGCGCGGTTCTCGCTGTTGCCCGGCACGCTCATCAGCTGCAGGTAGTCGATCACCACCAGGCCCAGGTCGTGCTCGCGCTTGAGCCGGCGGCACTTGGAACGCAGCACTTCCGGCGACACGCCCGGCGTATCGTCGATGAAGATCTTGGTTTCCTTCAGCATCTTGATCGCGCTGGTGACGCGGCTCCAGTCTTCGTCTTCCAGCTGGCCGGTACGCAGGCGCTGTGCGTTGATGCGGCCGTTGGAGGAAATCAGGCGCATCGCCAGCTGCGACGCCGACATTTCCATCGAGAACACCGCCACGCCCTTCTTCGACTTGATCGCTGCGTACTCGGCGATGTTCAGTGCGAACGTGGTCTTGCCCATGGCCGGGCGCGCGGCGAGGATGATCAGGTCGGTCGGCTGCAGGCCGGCGGTCATCGCATCGAAGTCGTTGTAGCCGGTCGGCAGGCCGGTGATGTTGCCGCCGTTCTCGAAGCGGTTGCGCAGCTCCTCGAAGGCATCCTTCAGCGCGCCAGGCATGGCCACGAAGTCGGTACGCCCGCGTGCCCCCTGTTCGGCGATGGCGAACACGCTTTTCTCCGCAGAAGCCAGCAGCTCACTGCTGTCACGGCCCTCCGGCTGGAAACCATCGTTGACGATGTCGGTGCCGACCTGGATCAGCTGCCGCAGCACCGCCTTGTCACGCACGATCTCGGCATAGGCCACGATGTTGGCCGCCGACGGCGTGGTGCTCGCCAGCTCGATCAGGTAGGCGCCATCGCCCACCAGCTCCAGCTTGCCCTGCGATTCGAACCACTCGCCCAGGGTCACCGCGTCGAACGGCCGCTCACGCTCGGACAGCTCGCGGATCGCGCGGTAGATCATCTGATGATCGCGGCGGTAGAAATCGCCCTCGGTCAGCTGGTCGTTGACCCGGTCATAGGCCTCCGGCGCCAGCATCAGGCCACCCAGCACCGCCTGCTCGGCTTCCACCGAATGCGGCGGCACGCGCAGCTGGTCGATACGCGATTCGTCGCGATCGCGATCGAAGCCATCACCGCGCTCTCTGCGGTTGGAACGGAAGCCGGGACGAGCGGACATGCTGCGGTGTTTCCTGCAAAAGTGGGCCGGACGAGTGTAGGCATGCGCCGACCCCGGCGGCCATGGACAAGCCTGTGGATAAGCCGTGGAGAAACGGGGGATATCCGCCGGTGCCTGGCCAGTCTGGCGCGGGGGCGTCGCAATGCCTGCGACGGGCGCCGTTGCGACGCCCGAATGGGTCATTATCGCAGATCAGGGGGCCTGGGTCGGATTCCGTGCAGCGCACGGGCTCCGGCCCGCTCAGCGGGACATGGGGGCAGAGCCCGCCGCTGCGCGCCGGGATCCGTCCCCGGGCGTGGCTGCTCCGACCCCATCGGTCTCAATCGCCCTTCACGTGCACCGCGATCAGTGCCAGGAACCGGTCCACGTAGCCCTGCAGGAATTTCTGCGTGCCCTCGTTGTGGATCGTGCCGTCGGCATCGATCAGGCCGTCCTTGAAGTGGATGAACGCTTCGGGCTGGCCGAGCACGTGCATGTCCAGGAAGGCCAGGCTGATACGCAGGTGCTGCTGGGCCACGGCAGTACCGATCTGGCCGATGGAAGCGCCGATCACCGCCGCCGGCTTGCCGGCAAACGCGCTGTCACCGTAGGGGCGCGAGCCGATGTCGATGGCGTTCTTCAGCACGCCCGGCACTGACCGGTTGTATTCGGGGGTCACGAACAGCACCGCGTCGGCGGCACGCACCTGATCCTTCAGCCGGGTGCCCTGCGGCGGGTACTGTCCATCGAAATCCTGGTCGTACAGCGGGAGATCACCGATCTGCACGTACTGGAAGCGCGCGCGGTCGCCGGCGATCTTCTCCAGCGCATGGGCCAGCTTGCGGTTGCAGGAATCCTTGCGCAGGCTGCCAACGAACACGGCGATGGTGGGGACGGACATCGGGACGTACTCCTCACGGTGCGGGAGGCCCAGCCTAGACGCCGGGCCCGTGCCGTCCGGTGAAGATCAGCCGCCGGTCACGCCGGTCCGTACCTGCCGCCAATGCGCCTGCCAGGCCTGGAACATCAGCACGTTCCACAGGTGGGTATGCCACTTGCGCTGGCCGCCCAGGAACTGCTGCCACAGCGGCTGCACCGCCGCCGCCGACAGCACGCCCTCGCGCTCCAGGCGTGCCGGCTGCAGCAGGTCTTCGGCCCATGGCCGCAGGTCGCCCTTCAGCCAATCGCTGACCGGCGCACCGAATCCGCGCTTGGGCCGGTGCACCATCGACTGCGGCACGTAGCGGCCAAGCACGCGCTTGAGCAGCACCTTGCTGGTGGTTTCGCTGCGCTTGAAGCCCAGCGGCAGCGACCAGGCGAACTCGGCCACGCGCCAGTCCAGCAGCGGCGCGCGTGCCTCCAGGCTGACCGCCATCGAGGTGCGGTCGACCTTGCACAGCAGGTCATCCGGCAGGTAGGTCACGTAATCGGCCAGCATCATCGCGTCGGCCGGTGTGCCGGCACCGTGCAACGGATCGGCCAGGTCGTAGAAGCTGCCGGCAGCCTGCGCGCCCGGCACCGCCGTCGCCGGATCGCGCCAGCGCGAGATGCGGTTGCGGTACACGTCGCCGATGCCACGCGCGCCGGACTCGGCCAGCAGCGCGGCCAGGCCGCCGGTCCGCGAGGCCTCGCCCTGCTGCTGCGAGCGCGCGCCCATCCAGCGCCGGAGCGGGCCTGGCACGCGGCCCAGCATCTGCCAGTTGCGCAGCGCGCGCACGTAGCGGGTATAGCCGAAGAACAGCTCATCACCGCCGTCACCAGACAACGCCACAGTCACGCCCTGCCGCGCCAGGCGCGCGACCAGCGCGGTCGGCACCTGCGAAGCGTCGGCGAAAGGCTCGTCGAACATTGCCGGCAGCTGAGGCACGACTGCCAGTGCATCCGCGCCGCTGACATAGAGCTCGGTGTGGTCGCAACCCAGATGCGTGGCCAGTTCCCTTGCCAGCGGTGCCTCGTCGTGGCCCGAACCGGTGAAGCCGATGCTGAAGCTGTGCACCGGCTGCCCGCTCTGCGCCTGCATCAGCGCTGCCACCAGCGACGAATCGGTACCGCCGGACAGGAACACGCCAACCGGCACGTCGGCCACCATGCGCAGCGCGACCGCATCGCGCAGCAGCCCATCCAGCTGCTCCTCGGCTTCCTCGATGCGACCCTGGAACGGGGCCGCCAGCGCGGCCTGCATGCGCGCACGCGCATCCCAGTAGGGGCGCTGTGCCTGCTCCGGGCGGTGCGCGGCCGCACCCGCCGCTACGGCTTCGGCGTCCAGGCGCAGCACGCGCCCGGGCATCAACTTGTAGCAGCGCTGGTGGATGCTGTGCGGTGCAGGAATGTAGTCCAGCCGCAGCAGCAGGGTCAGTGCATCCCGGTCGATGTCGTTGTCGAACGCCGGGTGCTGCCACAGCGCTTTCAGTTCAGAGCCGAACACCAGGGTGTCACCGGCCCAGCCGTAGTACAGCGGCTTCTTGCCGACGCGGTCGCGGGCCAGCCACAGGCACTGCTGCTGGCGGTCCCACAGCGCGATGGCGAACATGCCGTTGGCACGCTGCAGGGTGTCCTCGATACCCCACTGCAGGATCGCTGCCAGCAGCACCTCGGTATCGGAATGGCCGCGGAAGGCGTGCCCCAGCGGCTCCAGTTCGGCACGCAGGGCAGCGAAGTTGTAGACCTCGCCGTTGTAGGCCATCACGTAGCGACCATCGGACGAGGCCATCGGCTGGTGGCCCAGCGGCGACAGGTCGAGAATGCTCAGCCGACGGTGCGCCAGCGCGATGCCTGCCCCGGCATCGACCCAGCTGCCGCCATCATCCGGCCCGCGGTGGTGCAGCGCCTCGCCCATGGCCAGGACCTGCGCCTGCAGCACCTCGGCCGACGCCACAGGCGCCGGCAACAACATTCCCGCCAATCCACACATGCATCAAGGTTCCTGCGCCAGTTCAAGGGCGGCGCCAATCACCGCATTGTCGCTTGGAAGCCCGAACATTGCTGCCCCCGCCAGCGGGGTATAGGTATCGGCACCGCAGACCCGGCGCAGCGGCAGGTGGCCGAAACCTGCCTCGACCAGTGCGGTGACCACGCCCTCGCCCACCCCGCCACTGTGGCGACCCTCGTCCAGCACCAGCACCCGCCGTGCACTGGCGGCCTGGCTGGCGATGAAGCCGGCATCCAGTGGCACCAGCCAGCGCAGGTCGACCACCCGCACCTGCCAGCCCAGCTGCTGCTCGATCGCCCGCGCCGCGCGCAGCGCCATCGGCACGCCATTGCCGTAGGTGTAGACCAGCAGGTCGCCCGCCTCCGGCACATAGACCCGGCCCTCCCCGGGTACCAGCGCCTGGCCCTGGGCCGGGTAGTCGAACAGCCATTGGCCATCGCCGGGTTCGTGCAGGTCCTTGCTCATGTACAGCGCGATCGGCTCCAGGAACACGGCCACGCGCCCATCCACCCGCGCCAGCGCCGCCAGCGTGCGTAGCATCAACACCGCATCGTCGCCGCGCGATGGGCAGCCGACCACAAGCCCGGGGATGTCACGCAGCGCGGTGATCGAGTTGTCGTTGTGGAAATGGCCACCGAAGCCCTTCTGGTACCCCAGCCCGGCGACCCGCACCAGCATCGGGTTGCGGTACTGGTCGTTGGAAAAGAACTGCAGCGAACAGGCCTCGCCACGCAGCTGGTCAATGGCGTTGTGCAGGTAGGCCAGGTACTGGATTTCCGGAATCGGCAGCATGCCCATGTTGGCCAGACCCTGTGCCATGCCCAGGATCATGGTCTCGTCCAGCAGGGTGTTGAACACCCGGCGCGGCCCGAAGCGGCGCAGCAGATCCTTGGTGACGGTGTAGACACCGCCCTTCTGCGCCACGTCCTCGCCGAACAACAGGCTCTGCGGATACTTCGCCAGCAGCTCCTGCAGGCCGTGGTTGATCTGGATGGCCAGGTGCCGTGGTGCCTGCCGCTCGGGCAGGGTCTCCGCACCGCCATACAGCGCTTCGCGCGTCTCGGCGGGCACCTCGCGCCGCGCTTCGGCCAGCACCGCCGCTGGCGTGTACGGCGCCAGCGGCGCCATCACTTCCTGCAGCGACTGCAGCGTCGGGCGGCCTTCGGCATCGGCGGCCGCCGCCATGCAGCGCGCGCGCATGCTCTCGTAGGCCACCTCGATGGCGGCCGCATCCATCCAGCCTGATTCCAGCGCGATCTGCGCCGAACGCAGCAGCGGGTCCTGGGCTTCGGCTGCACACAGCTCCGGCAGCGCGCGCCATTCCACTTCAAAGTCGGTGCCGGCATGGCCCATCAGGCGCGTGGTGCGCAGATGCAGGAAGGTCGGCCGCCGGGTGCGTCGGCAGTGCTCCACCGCGGCCTGCACCTGGGCGTGCCCGGTGGCCAGGTCCAGCCCATCGGCGAAGAAATAGTCGAGCCCTGGCTGGCAGCTGAAGCGCTCGGCAATCCAGCCTTCCGGCGTCTTCACCGAAATGCCCAGCCCGTTGTCCTCGCAGACGAACAGGACCGGCGCCGGCAGCTTCTGGTAGGCCGACCACATCGCGGTATTGAACGCGGTCTGCGCGGTGGCATGGTTGGCCGAGGCATCACCGAACGAGCACAGCACGATGCTGTCGGTGGGAATCGGCAACGACTGCCCCAGCCGCTTGCCACTCTCGATGGCCAGCGCGGTGCCCAGCGCCTTCGGCAGGTGCGAAGCAATCGTCGAGGTCTGCGGCAGCACCCACAATGGCTTGCTGCCCCACACTTTGTGGCGGCCACCGCTGGCCGGATCATCCGCGCTGGCGGCGAAGGACAGTGCCGCATCGCGCAGCGGATCGATACCCGGCACCTGGCGCGAACGCTCGGCCATGAAGGCACCGGAGCGATAGTGCAGGAAGGCTGGATCGGTATGCCGGCAGGCCCGCGCCAGCAGCGCATTGCCTTCGTGGCCGGAGGAACCGATGGTGTAGAAGACCTTGTTCTGCACGCGCAGCACCCGTGCCATCAGGTCCAGCTGGCGGCTGGCCAGCTGCGATTCGAACAGTTCGCCAAAGGCAGCCGCGGTGAGCGTGCTGCCCGGCAGGATCGGCGCATCCGGTGCCGGGCGCGGACGCGGGGTGCCGCGCCAGCCACGTACCGCATCGAGGAAGTTGGCGTCGCACACTTCGGCGCGGTTGAGCACGCGCATGCGTGCGGGAATCGGATCTGGAACCACAGCGAACATCGAACACCCTCCGTGTCGTTGTTGCATTCGGCCGGACATGGCCCGGCGCTACCCTGTGGGGGTCACCCTGGTGAGAGTCACGCGGCCTCGAATCGCGAGCGCACTTCGGCGGTCACTGCCGGCATCGGCAGGAAGCGCGGCTGCTCACGCACGCGCTGCAGCCAGGCGCGGACTTCCGGGAACGGCTCCAGGCTGATGCCGCCCTCGCCCGCCACATCGGTATAGGCAAACAGGGCGATATCGGCGATGCCGTATCCGCTGCCGGTGAACCATTGCGCCTGGCGCAGGTGCTGCTCCATCACTGCCAGCGCGGTGGCTGCGCGCTCGTGCAGCCGTGGCAGTTCGGCGCGGCGCGGCGAATCGGACGCGGTCCAGCCGCGGATGAAGCGCGCCACTGCCACGCACGGCTCGTGCGTGTACTGCTCGAAGAACATCCAGCTCAACGCCTGCGCGCGCTCCCAACCATCAGTGGGCAGGTACGGCGTGCCTTCGGCCAGCCAGAACAGGATCGCGTTGGATTCGGTCAGCACGCGGCCATCGTCGCGGACGATCAGCGGCACCTTGGCATTCGGGTTGAGCGCCAGGAATTCGGGGGTATGGGTCTGGCCGTGGGCACTGTCCACTTCCACCCAGCGGTAACGGCTGCCGAGCTGCTCCAGCAGCAGGCGGACCTTGTGGCAATTGCCCGAGACCGACATGCCATGCACCGTCAGCGGGACGCGCTCTTCCACCATTGCCTGCTCCATCACATCCGGCCGGCGGCCGGCTGCGTGCAGTCTGGCAAGCGCGTCTGTGAATGCCAAGCGCGGGTGCAGCATGGCGACCCGGTCGTGCCGGCCGCTGGCCGGCAATCGCATGAATCCTGCTGGACGAGGTTGCCGGCCAGTGGCCGGCACTACCGGGCAACGCTCAGCGTGTGCGCTGCCGCCACTGCGCGCGCGACTGGCCCCAGATCTGCATCGGCTTGTCGTTGTACGGTGGCGGCAGTTCGCCCATGCGCAGCATCGTGCTGCCGAGCTTGCGCGCGACCGCCCGCGAGTTGTCGTTGTTCTCGGCGATGGTGTGGATCACCTCGTCCCACCCGAGCGTGTCGAACGCCCAGTCGATCGCGGCGACCGCGGCTTCCGGCGCATAGCCCCTGCCCCAGCTGGCATGGCGGATGCCCCAGCCAACCTCGGTACCGGGCCAGTCCTGCGGTTGCCAGGGACCCATGCGCCCGATCCAGTCACCGCTGGATTTCTCGATCACGCTGAACATCGAGAAGCCGAACAGCTGCCAGGCGCCAGCCAGGCTGCAGAAGCCACGCCAGGCCACCGAAGGCGGCTGCACGCCACCGAGGGTGCGCATCGTTTCCTCGTCGGCGCAGAACGCCAGATAGGGTTCGTAGTCCTCGCGCAGCAGCGGGCGCAGGATCAGGCGCTCGGTTTCAATGCGCAGGTCGAAGATGCTCATGCCGGCTCCATGTCGAAGGAAGCGTCCATGATGGTGGATTCGCGCCCCGCGCGGATGAATTCCGCCGGTCGCAACGAAACGGGCCGGCATGAGCCGGCCCGTCGAGTACTGCATGCTGCACCTGGATTACTGGCGCGTGGTGGCCGCAGTGGCACCGGCGGCAGCGGTCTGCGTGACCAGCTGGCCATCGACCACCGGCAGGCGATCGCTGGCCGGCTTGTTGTCCATGCGCACGGTCTTCTCGGCGCCGTCGTAGCGGTAGGTCACGTTGTAGCCCTTCACCACGTCGTTGGTACCCATGGCAATGCGGTTGCCCGGCTTGCTGGCCATGCGCATGGTGCCGGTGGTGCCGTCTTCGTTGCGATAGGTCACGTTGTAGCCGGTGACGCGGCTCGACTCGGAGGTCGCGGTCTCGGTGTGGCACTGGCGCTCGGTGCGGTTGACCACGCGGCCACCCACATGGCGCTTGTCGATCTGGTTGCCGATGAAGCCACCGGCCACCGCGCCAGCCGCAGTGGCCGCCTTCTTGCCATTGCCGCCGCCGACCTGGTTGCCCAGCAGGCCACCCACCACAGCACCGACCACGGTGCCGCCCACATTGCCGTCACGTTCCGGCAGGCGCTCCTGCACCGTCACGTCCTGGCAGACTTCATGCGGGGTCTGGGTGGTGGAGGTCTCGCGCACCGCATCGGTGCCGATCACGGTGGCGTAGGCCTTCTGCTTCTCGGTGATCGGGTCGACCTTCAGCACATCGGCATATTCCAGCCCACGCGGTGCCGACGGATCGAGCGTGTCACCACGCGCGCCATCGCCAGTGGCGTTGCCATCGACCAGGCGCGATTCACCGTTGGGGGTTCCGGCGCTGATGGAATCGGGCGATGTGCCGCCACTCTTCATGAAGGCGGCGGTGGCGATACCACCGACCAGCAGCGCGCCCGCTGCGACCAGGACAGTTGTAGTTGTGCTTTTCATGACCTGCTCCTTGCGGACCATCCGCAACGTTCTCGGGCCAGATTGCAGCATGCGCTGCCTGAACGGAATCTCCACATTTCCTGCTCATTCCCGTAACCCATTCAGCATCGGGAAATGCTGGGCCCGTGGTAGCGTTTGCATATTCCCCAGGAGGACCCCCGCCATGGCCAACCCGATGCTGCTGCCGGTACTGCAATGGGCGCGCCGGCTGCGCTACCCCACCCTGTTCAAGCTCACCGCAGGCCTGTTCGTGCTGACCCTGTTCATTCCCGACCCGATCCCGTTCGTCGATGAACTGGTGCTCGGCTTCGGCACCCTGCTGCTGGCCAACTGGAAAAGCCGCAATACGGTCCCGGCCCCGCCGCCGCTGGAACAGCGTTGAGCGCGCTGGTCGACAGCCACTGCCATCTGGATGCCAGTGAATTCGATGCTGATCGCACGGCGGTGATCGAGCGCGCAGGCGCCGCGGGCGTGCGCGCGCAGGTGGTACCGGCCGTCACCGCCGCCAGCTGGCCGAAGCTGCGCGAGGTCTGCCGGCTGGCACCGGGGCTGTACCCGGCGTACGGCCTGCATCCGATGTTCCTGGCCGAGCACCGGCCCGGCCATCTGCCGCTGCTGCGCGAGTGGATCGAGCGCGAACGACCGTGTGCGATCGGCGAATGCGGGCTGGATTTTTTCGTCGAGGGATTGGATGCAGAGGCACAACAGGCGTACTTCATCGGCCAGCTGGAACTGGCGCGCGAGTTCGAGCTGCCGGTGATCGTGCATGCGCGGCGCGCGGTGGATGCGGTCATTGCCGCGATCCGTCGCATCGGCGGCCTGCGCGGCGTGGTGCACAGCTTTTCCGGCAGCCCGGAACAGGCCGCGCAACTGCATCGGCAAGGCTTCCTGCTCGGTCTCGGTGGCCCGCTGACCTACGAACGCGCGCAACGGCTGCAGCGCCTGGTACGCGGGATGCCGCTGGAACAACTGCTGCTGGAAACCGATGCACCGGATCAGCCTGATGCCGGCATCCGCGGCCAGCGCAACGAACCGGCGCGGCTGGCGACCATTGCCCGCCACGTGGCCGCACTGCGCGGAATGGACGTTGAAGCCGTGGCATATGCCACGACGCAGAACGCGCGACGGCTGTTCGCTTTGCCGGCGAACTGAGGGTAGTGCCGGCCGCTGGCCGGCAACTCCGGAATGATTCGATCAGCGCAGATGCCGGCCAGCGGCCGGCACTACCGTCACGCGTCGGCGTGATCCTCGACCACTTCGGCCTTCACCTTCTTCGGCTCCAGCAGCATTTCCAACGCCTTGCCCACCGCCGCGAAAGCGAAGGCGCCGGTGATATGGGTCGCCGCACCCAGGCCGGCGCCGCAGTCCAGCTTCAACGCTGCATCGGCACCGAGGTTCGGGCGGATGCCGCATACGCTGCCATCGGCCTGCGGATACTTCACGTTTTCCAGCGAGTACACCGCCGGCACGCCGAAGTAGCGCTTGGCGTTCTTCGGGAAATTGAACTCGCTGCGCAGCTTCTTGCGGATCAGCGCCAGCATGGCATCGTGCTCGGTGCGCGAGACGTCGCGGATGCGCACCAGGGTCGGATCAGTACGGCCACCGGCGGCACCGACGGTCAGCAGCGGCAGCTTGCGGCGACGGCACCAGGCAATCGTCTCGACCTTGACCCGGAAGCTGTCGCAGGCATCAATCACCAGATCGAACCCACGGTCCAGCAGTTCGGCCATGTTCGACACCGTCAGGAACGCCTGCACGGCATCGACCTCGATGTCCGGGTTGATCGCGCGGCAGCGCTCGGCCATCGCCTCGGCCTTGTTGCGGCCGTAGTTGCCTTCCATCGCCGGCAGCTGCCGGTTGGTGTTGGACACGCAGATGTCATCGGCATCGATCAGGGTCAGGTGGCCGACCGCCGAGCGGGCCAGCGCCTCCACCACCCACGAGCCGACGCCCCCCATGCCCACCACCGCCACGCGGCTGCCCTGCAGGCGCTCGAGCGCACCCACGCCATACAGCCGTTCGATGCCGGCGAAGCGTTGTTTGACCTGTTCGTTCATCCGGCTATTTTAACGTGCAGGCGCCAGCGCCTGCAGCGCGCCGGCATCGAACCCACCGTTGCACGCCCGGAGAGCCCGCCATGAACGCCAGCCCGCCCCGCCGCCCGTCCACCGCCTACCGCTATCTGTTCGTGCTCGGCCTGGGCCTGTTGATCGGCCTGATCGCCACGGTGATGGTGGGCCGTGCCCTGCAGGCGCGCCGCGACCCTTTCCCGGACAGCCTGATGCAGGTGATGCAACGGCAATCGCAGCTGCTGCAGCAGGCCCAGCAGCAGAACCGCTGCAGCCTGGCCGACAGCGTGCCGCGGTTGCAGGCGATGCGCCTGCTGTCCAACGACCTGGACCTGGCTTTCCCCGGGCTGAAGGACAGCGCGCAGTTCCAGCAGCATGCCAGCCAGCTGCGCGGCAACCTCAACGCCGCTCTGGCCGCACCGCCCAGCGACTGCACGGCCCTGGCCCAGGTGGTGGAAACGGTGCAGGCCGACTGCCGCGCCTGCCACCAGGACTTCCGCTGAGCCGCATTCATCCTGCAGCCGGACAAGGGTTGCGTGGTTGGCACCTTGTTCACGTTCAAAAGAGGACGATTCGTCCACCCTGCTGCATGACGCAGTACCACCCCAGACACCCGCCTTCACGGCCAGGAGACGCCCCATGAAGATCCAGCTCATTGCCGCCAGCGCCATCGCTACCCTCGCCCTGGCTGGCTGTGCCACCTCGCCCGGCTACGGTGGCGGTGGTTACAACAACGGCTACAACAATGGCGGCTACGGCAACAACGGCGGTTACAACCAGGGCCGTTGCGCCGACTGTGGCATCGTCACCCGCATCAACACCGTGCCGTCGGGCCGCACTGCGCCGAGCGCAACCGGCGCCATCCTCGGCGGCATCGTCGGTGCCGTGGCCGGCCATGAGATCTCCGATCACACCGGCGGCAGCCGTGGCAACAAGAACATCGCTGCGGCCGCAGGTGCGGTCGGTGGTGCGCTGGCGGGCAATCAGATCCAGAAGAACGTCACCAGTGATACCTACGACATCAGCGTGCGCATGGATGATGGCCGCACCATCGTGGTCAACCAGCGCGACCTCGGCGGCATCCGCGAAAACACCTATGTGCGCGTGGTCAACGGCAAGGTCATCCTGCGCTGACCTGCACCGGGCCGACGGCAAAGAAAAAGGCCCGCTTGCGCGGGCCTTTTTCATGTGACGGCTTGCAGCGCGATCAGGTCGGCTGCACAGCGTCGGCCTGCAGGCCCTTCTGGCCCTGCACGACGGTGAAGGTGACCTTCTGGCCTTCCTTCAGGCTCTTGAAGCCCTGGGTCTGGATGGCACGGAAGTGCACGAACACGTCTTCGCCGTTTTCACGGCTGATGAAGCCGAAGCCCTTTGCATCGTTGAACCACTTGACGGTACCGGTCTCGCGATCAGACATCTCACTAACTCCCTGGTGACTCTCTCTTGTTGTAGGAAACGCCTGGTGGGCGGCTGACAAGCAAGGGGGAAGCGAGGTGCATCGATGCAGCGGATCGGGAAGATCTTGCTTCATCAGGCCACGATCCACGGTGACCTTGCCAAGCTCAGCGACTGCAACTTAACCCGCCCAAAACGAAAAAGCAACTGGCAAAATCTTTCACTGTCAACCCCAAAACGACCACCATACGGGACAGCATGGGACTCTCATTCATCTTATATCTGCTAGCGGTCATTTTTGTCCTTGTCGGCATCGCCGGAATCATCCTCCCGGCCCTGCCCGGCATCCCGCTGGTGTTCATCGGGCTGCTGCTGGCGGCCTGGGCTGACGGCTTCGCCCACGTCGGCTGGCCGACCCTGGTTGCGCTGGGGGTACTGACCCTGCTCTCGTTGCTGGTGGACGTGCTGGCCACCGTCGTGGGGGCGCAACGGGTCGGTGCCAGCCGCAAGGCGCTGTGGGGAACCTTCGTCGGCAGCATCGTCGGCCTGTTCTTCATGCCGATCGGCCTGTTCGCCGGCCCGTTGATCGGCGCTCTGCTGGGCGAGTACTGGCACACCCGCGAACTGGGGCGCTCGACCAAGGTTGGGCTGGCCACATGGCTTGGCATCCTGCTTGGCCTGGCGCTGAAGCTGGCGGTGGTGATCGCGATGCTGGGGCTGTTCGCCTTCGCCTGGTTCCTGTGACCTGCCTCTCCTTCACGCCACGCGCACGCGGTGGCCGTGCATAAACCGTGGGGGCTGGCCGTGATCCGGTGCAGCCGCCACACTGTGCGATTCCCGTATTCACCGAAGGGCCTGCTGCAATGACCCTGCCTCCGCTGCTTCCCCGCCTCGCGCCGCTGGCGCTGGCATTGGCCAGTGCGCCACTGGCCGCGCAGGAGTTCGCGCCCAGTGCCGAAGCCTCGCCGGCCGCGTGCGCGGCGATTACCACCGATGCTGCCCGCCTGGCCTGTTATGACCGCCAGTTCGGGCGTACCCCACAAGCCACCGCCGAGGCCGACGCTGCGGCCGAGGCGGCCGCGCAGGCCCGTCGCGAAGAACGCCAGACCGCACGCGTAAGCCAGGGGGAAGAGAAACTGCGCGAGCGGGTCAGTGATCTGTTCCGTCCAGCAGCCCCTGACAGCGCACTGGCCAATGCCGGCCGTGGCTCGCTGCTGGACAGCCGCTGGGAGCTGGCCGAGGACTCCAAGCTCGGCCCGTTCCAGCTGCGCGCCTACAAGCCGGTGTACCTGTTGCCGGCGTTCTGGACCAGCGACCGCAACACCACGCCGCACTCGCCGAACCCGGCCAACACGGTCACCACGCCGCAGGTGCTGGACAGCGCCGAACTGAAGTTCCAGATCAGCTTCAAGACCAAGATCGCCGAGAACCTGTTCGGCGACAACGGCGACATCTGGGCCGGCTATACCCAGAGCTCGCGCTGGCAGGCCTACAACGGCGAGGATTCGCGCCCGTTCCGCGAAACCAACTACGAGCCGGAAGTGATGATGGTGTTCCGCAACGGCTACTCGATCGGTGGCTGGCGCGGGCGCATGACCGGCATTGCGCTGAACCACCAGTCCAATGGCCGCGCCGACCCGCTGTCGCGCAGCTGGAACCGGGTGATGCTCAACATCGGCCTGGACCGCGAGAACTGGGCACTGGTGCTGCGCCCCTGGTACCGCATTCCCGAGACCCGAAGCGACGACAACAACCCGGACATCGAGGATTACATGGGCCGCGGTGATGCGACCCTGATCTGGAACCGCAACGGCCATGAAGTGTCGCTGATGGCGCGCCATTCGCTGCGCACCGGCAGCCGCTCGCACGGTGCCCTGCAGCTGGATTACGGCTTCCCGATCAGCAATCTGCTGCGCGGCCATGTACAGGTGTTCGACGGCTACGGCGAAAGCCTGATCGACTACAACCACAAGGCCACCTACGTGGGCGTGGGCGTGTCCCTGCTGGAGTGGTTCTGATGCACGTGACGATCTGGCACAACCCGGCCTGCAGCAACTCGCGCGGCGCATTGAAGCTGATACGTGATGCAGGCTTCGATCCACTGGTGATCGAGTACCTGGGCACTCCACCGGACGTGGCCACGCTGCGCCAGGTGCTGGCCGAATCCGGATTGAGCGCGCGTGATCTGGTGCGCAGCAAGGAAGCGCAGTTCGCCGAACTGGGACTGGAAGAGGCCGACGATGCCACCTTGCTGGCCGCGATGGCCGCACACCCGCGGCTGATCAACCGCCCCGTGGTGCGCACGCTCAAGGGCACCCGGCTGTGCCGTCCACCGGAAACGGTGCTGGAGATCCTGTAACCCGCACTGCTTTGGTAGAGCCGAGCCATGCTCGGCTGCATTCATGGACTGCACGCGAACAGCAGCCGAGCGTGGCTCGGCTACAGAACAGATTACCGCCAGTCGGTGATGCCTTCGCGGCGGTACACCTCGGCGAACGCCGGGCGCGCCTTCATCGACGAGGCATGCGCCTTCAGTACCGGCCAGGTGTCGCTGGGCCTGGGCATGTTGCGCGACCAGCGCATCAGCATCACCAGCATGTAATCGACCACGCGGGGCGTGGCGCCCAGCAGGTACGGACCATGTGACTGCAGGTGCGTGGCGACATGCTGCCAGGCCGCTTCAAGGCGCTGACGTGCCATCTCGCGGCTGGCCTCGAC
The DNA here is from genome assembly GCF_059367995.1 of Stenotrophomonas sp. YJH_SMC_79. Classification (NCBI taxonomy): domain Bacteria; kingdom Pseudomonadati; phylum Pseudomonadota; class Gammaproteobacteria; order Lysobacterales; family Lysobacteraceae; genus Stenotrophomonas; species Stenotrophomonas sp. YJH_SMC_79. The sequence continues at coordinate 669,133 of NZ_JCAFRK010000002.1, read as the reverse complement.
GTTCGCCTCGCCTGCCACCTCGTTCGGATAGAACCAGGCACGGTAGGCCGGCTGCAGCGTATTGGCGCACCAGAACATCCAGCGGTAGGCATCGGCGCGCTGCGGCGTGCCCAGTGCTGGCAGCAGGTTGGATTCCGGATGGCGATCGGCCAGGTACAAGGCGATCGCCGCCGCTTCGGTCAGTACCAGGCCATCGATCATCAACGTCGGCACCACACCGGCCGGATTCAGTGCCAGGTACTCCGCCGACTTGTGCTCGCGCGCGTCGAAATCCAGCAGCACCAGTTCGTGTTCGATGCCCAGCTCGATCAGCAGCCAGTGCACGACCAGGGCGGCGGTACTGGTCGAACCATACAGCGTGGTGCCCATGCGGAAGATCCTGTGCAGGTAGATCAGCCGATTATGCGCTTACGCGTGCGATCGTTGCTCAGCCGCAGCTGCTCATGCAGGAATCCCGGCGTTCGCCACAGGACATCATCGGCGCGCGCATCGTGCAGTCATGCGTCTTCAGTTCGCAGGCACGGCGCAGGTCCGGGTTGTCCACGTCCTTGCAGCGCTTGTCCGGCGCCGGCACCACCTGCTGCTCGCAATTGCTCTGGCGGCTGCCGAGGGAATCATTCTGCGCCATGCAGCTGCGATAGCCGGCCTGGCACTGCACGCGGCATTGCGCCGATGCGGGGAAGTCCGCGCCTTCGTACGACGCTGGGGTGCTGCAGCCGGCCAGGGCCAGCAGCACCCCTACCACGATGAATCGATGCAGGGCCATGGACACGTCCTGTGCGGTAGTGCGCCGACCGTAGCAGAGCAACAGCTACAGGAGCGTTAATCTTTCTGCCCACACAACAACGGCGCCACACGGCGCCGTTGCCTGGTCCGGGGTGGAATGCTTACTCCACCACCACCGGAATCTTGCCGATGCGGGCCTGCCATTCACGCGGGCCGGTCTTGTGCACCGATTCGCCGGCGGAATCCACCGCCACCGTCACCGGCATGTCCTGCACGGTGAACTCGTAGATCGCTTCCATGCCCAGGTCGGCGAAGCCGACGACCTTGGCCGCCTTGATCGCCTTGGACACCAGGTAGGCCGAACCGCCCACGGCCATCAGGTAGGCCGACTTGTGCTTCTTGATCGCCTCGATGGCGGCCGGGCCGCGCTCGGCCTTGCCGACCATGCCCAGCAGGCCGGTCTGTGCCAGCACCTGCTCGGTGAACTTGTCCATGCGGGTGGCGGTGGTCGGGCCGGCCGGGCCCACCACTTCGTCGCGCACCGGATCGACCGGGCCCACGTAGTAGATGAAACGACCCTTGAGGTCGACCGGCAGTTCCTCGCCCTTGTTGAGCATGTCGACCATGCGCTTGTGCGCGGCGTCGCGGCCGGTCAGCAGCTTGCCGTTGAGCAGCAGGGTCTGGCCCGGCTTCCAATTGGCCACGTCTTCGGGGGTGATCGTGTCCAGGTCCACGCGGGTGCCCTTGGACGCGTCATAGGTCAGCTTCGGCCAGTCTTCCAGCGACGGCGGGTCCAGCATCACCGGGCCGCTGCCATCCAGGGTGAAGTGCGCATGGCGGGTGGCCGCGCAGTTCGGGATCATCGCCACCGGCAGGTTCGCCGCGTGGGTCGGATAATCGTTGATCTTGATGTCGAGCACGGTGGTCAGGCCGCCCAGGCCCTGCGCGCCGATGCCCAGCGCGTTGACCTTCTCGTACAGCTCCAGGCGCAGCTCTTCGATGCGGTTGGACGCACCGCGGGCCTGCAGCTCGGTGATGTCGATCGGCTCCATCAGCGCTTCCTTGGCCAGCAGCATCGCCTTCTCGGCGGTGCCACCGATGCCGATGCCAAGCATGCCCGGCGGGCACCAGCCGGCGCCCATGGTCGGCACGGTCTTCAGCACCCAGTCGACGATGGAGTCGGACGGGTTGAGCATGGCGAACTTGGTCTTGGCTTCGGAACCACCGCCCTTGGCAGCGACGATGACGTCGACGGTGTTGCCCGGCACCACCTTGACGTTGACCACGCCCGGGGTGTTGTCCTTGGTGTTGATGCGCTTGCCGGCCGGATCGGCCAGCACCGAGGCGCGCAGCTTGTTGTCCGGGTGCATGTAGGCGCGGCGCACGCCTTCATTGGCCATGTCTTCCACGCCCATGGTGGCGTCGTCCCAACGCACGTCCATGCCGATTTCCAGGAACACGGTGACGATGCCGGTGTCCTGGCAGATCGGACGGTGGCCTTCGGCGCACATCCGCGAATTGATCAGGATCTGGGCCATCGCTTCCTTCGCGGCCGGCGACTCCTCGCGCTCGTAGGCGGCGGCGAGGTTCTTGATGTAGTCGACCGGGTGGTAGTACGAGATGTACTGCAGCGCGTCGGCGATGGACTGGATGAGGTCTTCCTGCTTGATCGATGTCACGGCTTGCTCGCTTGCTCGAGGCTGGCGGGGGTAATCCGCCCATTTTACCCCCTCCCCCGGCCGCAGGATCACAATCATGGGGTCGGATCCCCTGCACGGGGCTCTGACCCCATCCTCCCTGTCACGCTTGCCCCCTCTTCGGCGTCCTGGTCGACATGAACTCAGAAACCGCCTTCCAGATCCACCGCCCGCGCCTGATGGCGCTGGCCTACCGCCTGCTCGGCAGCCGCGCCGACGCCGAAGACGTGGTCCAGGACGCCTGGCTGCGCTGGTCCGGCGCCGATCCGGCCAGCGTGCGCGATCCGGAGGCCTGGCTGGTCACCACCACCACCCGGCTCGGCCTGGACCGGCTGCGCGCGGCCCAGCGCGAGCGCGTGCACTACGTCGGCCCGTGGCTGGCCGAGCCGCTGGCGGTCACCCTGGAGCCCGACCCGGCGCCCGGCCCGGCGCAGCTGCATGCGCTGGCCGACGATGTCTCGGTGGCTTTCCTGACCCTGCTCGAACAACTCGGCCCCGAAGAACGCGCCGCCTTCCTGCTGAAGGAGGCCTTCGACCACGACTATCGCGAGATTGCCGACCTGATCGGCCACAGCGAGGCCAACTGCCGGCAGCTGGTGCACCGTGCGCGGCAGCGCCTGCAGGCCGGACGACCGCGCTTCAACGCCGATGCCAGCCAGCACCGGCAGCTGCTGGCGCGCTTCATGGACGCCTCGCAGCGCGGCGACAGCGAGGCGATCCAGGCCCTGCTGCACACCAATGCGCTACTGGTGTCCGACGGCGGCGGCGTGGTCACCGCAGCGGTGCGCCCGCTGCTGGGCGCCGAGCGTATCGGCCGCCTGTTCTGGGCCATCGCCCGCCGCGGCGCGGCACATCCGGCGCAGTTGGGCTACGTCAACGGCGAGCCGGCGATTCTGCGTTTCATCGGCGACCGCCTGCACTCGGTCACCACCATCGAGGTGGTCGATGGCCGAATTGCCAATGTGTACAGCGTGCTGAATCCGGAAAAGCTGCCGCAGATTGTCACGAACGGGAACGGCGCGGCGTCCTTGTAGTGAAAGGCGGCCACCGTGGCCGCCGTGGAGCTGAAGATGTCCGACCATGCCTCTCCCCGCGTTCCCTACACCCGCCTGGCCGCCGATGCGTTCAAGGGCCTGCTGGCCACCAGCAAGGCGGTGCATGACAGCTCGATCGATCCAACCCTGATGGAACTGCTGTTCCTGCGTGTGTCACAGCTCAATGGCTGCGGCTACTGCATGGACATGCACGGCACCGCGCTGCGCAAGGGCGGGATCGAGCCGCGCAAGCTGGACACCCTGCCCGCGTGGCACGAAAGCCGCTTCTTCGATGCACGCGAACGTGCTGCACTGGGCTGGGCCGAGGCGCTGACCCGCTTGACCGACGGTGCGCCGTCGCAGGCGGCGTTCGACGCACTGGCACCGCATTTCGATGAAAAGGGCATCAGTGACCTGAGCATGGGCATTGCGGTGATCAATGCCTGGAACCGGCTGGGCGCGGGCCTGCTGCCGCCGCTGCCGTAAAAGGAGGGTCCGGCCGGGCTGCCGCCCGGCCCCCGCAGAGGCAACAGCCGAAACAACAGCAACGTCAGAAGCTGGTTTCCTGAGGGATGACGAGGTGGATCCGGTTACGGGAGACGCCGTAAACCCGTCCTTGGGGGCTTGGCAGCCGCATCCATGCGGCTGACACTCCCGCAACCGGACCCACCCCGCCCTCGACAGACTTCTACTGCTGTTGGTAGGTGTCGACCTTGGTCGACACGGTAGATCCACGCCATGCGTGGATGCAGGAGGGCCGGATCCCTTCGCTTCGCAAAGGGATCTGACCCCGATGCCGGCCACACGGCTGCACTGACCCCATCTGCACGTATCAGGCGCGCACAATACGCGCATGCCTGCTACCCCCACCGCTGCCGCTGCCGCTGCCGCCGCGAAGAAACCCAGCCTGCGCCAGCGCTTCAGGGCGATGCGCAACCTGCCACCGTTCCTGCGCATGGTCTGGCAGACCAGCCCCGCGCTTACCCTGGCCAGCCTGGGGCTGCGCCTGATCCGTGCGCTGCTGCCGGTGGCGATGCTCTACGTCGGCAAGCTGATCATCGACAGCGCGCTGCACCTGAGCCAGCACGATGCGGGCTTCCCGCCGCTGGGCGAGGCACTGTCCAGCGGCGTGCTCAATCCGCTGCTTGGCCTGCTGGCGCTGGAGTTCGGCCTGGCCATCGCCTCGGACCTGCTGGGCCGCCTGGTCAGCTACGCCGATGCCCTGCTCTCGGAGCTGTTCGCCAACGTCACCAGCATCCGGCTGATGGAGCACGCGGCGACGCTGGATCTGGAGGACTTCGAAGACCCGGACCTGCAGGACAAGCTGGACCGTGCGCGGCGCCAGACCATGGGCCGGATGAACCTGATGAGCCAGCTGTTCGGCCAGGTGCAGGACGCGATCACCGTGGCCAGCCTTGCCGTCGGCCTGCTGGTCTACGCGCCGTGGCTGATCCTGCTGCTGGCGCTGGCACTGGTGCCGGCCTTCATCGGCGAATCGCACTTCAACGCGGCCGGCTACAGCCTCAACTTCCAGTGGACGCCCGAGCGCCGCCAGCTCGACTACCTGCGCCAGCTCGGCGCCAGCGTGGAAACAGCCAAGGAAGTAAAGATCTACAACCTGCACCGTTTCCTGGTGGAGCGTTACCGGCGGCTGTCGGTGGCGCTGTTCCAGGCCAACCGTGCACTGGCCCGGCGCCGCGCGTTCTGGGGCACGCTGCTGGCCGCGCTGGGCACGCTGGGCTACTACACCGCCTACGCCTACATCGCCTGGCGCACGGTGCGCGGCGATTTCTCGATCGGCGACCTGACCTTCCTTGCTGGCAGCTTCCTGCGCCTGCGCCAGCTGCTGGAAGGCCTGCTGATCGGCTTTTCGCAGGTGGCCAGCCAGGCGCTGTACCTGGATGACCTGTTCTCGTTCTTCCAGATCGAGCCGGAAATCCACTCGCGCGAAGGGGCCGTTCGCGTGCCGCAGCCGATCCAGCAGGGCTTCGTGTTCGAGAATGTCGGTTTCCGTTACCCGGATGCCGAGCAATGGGCGGTGCGCCACCTCGATTTCCAGCTGCAGGCCGGCGAAGTGCTGGCCCTGGTCGGCGAGAACGGAGCGGGCAAGACCACCCTGGTGAAACTGCTGGCGCGGCTGTACGAACCGGACGAGGGCCGCATCCTGCTCGATGGCCGCGACCTGCGCGACTACGACCTGGACGACCTGCGCGCCAACCTCGGGGTGATCTTCCAGGACTTCGTGCGCTACAACCTCAGCGCCGGCGAGAACATCGGCGTCGGCCAGGTCGAGGCGATGGACGACCAGGCACGCATCACCGACGCCGCGCGGCGTGGCATGGCCGAGGAAGTGATCGATGCCCTGCCCGGCGGCTACGACCAGCTGATCGGCCGCCGCTTCAAGCAGGGCGTGGACCTGTCCGGCGGCCAATGGCAGAAGATCGCCATCGCCCGCGCCTGGATGCGCAATGCGCAGGTAATGATCCTGGATGAGCCAACAGCAGCGCTGGATGCGCGTAGTGAGTTCGAGGTGTTCCAGCGGTTCAGGGAGCTGGCGGATAATCGTACGGCAGTGTTGATTTCCCACCGTTTCTCTTCGGTACGCATGGCCGATCGCATCCTGGTGCTGGCCGATGGCCGGATCGAGGCCAGCGGCACCCACGAACAGCTGATGGCCCAGGGAGGGCGGTACGCCGAGCTGTTCGAGCTGCAGGCAGCGGGTTACCGCTGAGAACGCCTCTCGTTCCGCCTAATGAGAACCTGTCTCATTTGAGATAGAATCACCCCCGACGACTTTCGATAGATACGCCCATGTCCTCCGCTTTCGGCGCCGAAACGGTGCTTGAGGTCCGCCACTGGACCGACGCCTACTTCAGCTTCACCCTCACCCGCGACAGCGGCTTCCGCTTCGAGAACGGCCAGTTCGTGATGATTGGCCTGGAAACCGAGGCGCGGCCGCTGCTGCGCGCCTATTCCATTGCCAGCGCCAACTGGGAAGAGCACCTGGAGTTCTTCAGCATCAAGGTGCAGGACGGCCCGCTGACCTCGCGCCTGCAGCACATCAAGCCGGGCGACAAGGTGCTGGTCGGCAAGAAGCCCACCGGCACCCTGCTGATCAGCGACCTGCACCCGGGCAAGAACCTGTACCTGCTGGGCACCGGCACCGGCATGGCACCGTGGCTGTCGGTGATCAAGGACCCGGAAACCTACGAGCGCTTCGAGAAGGTGATCCTGTGCCACGGCGTGCGCTACGAAAAGGACCTGGCCTACCGCGATTACTTCGAGAAGGAACTGCGCGAGCATGAGTTCCTGGGCGAGATGATCGGCGACAAGCTGCTGTACTACCCGGCGGTCACCCGTGAGCCGTTCGCCAACCAGGGCCGCCTGACCCAGCTGATGGAGAGCGGCGAGATGCAGCGCACCCTCGGCCTGCCGGAGCTGAGCCCGGAAAACGACCGCGCGATGATCTGCGGCAGCCCGCAGATGCTGGCCGACCTGCGCAGCGTGCTTGATGCGCGCGGCTTCCAGGTCTCGCCGCGCATCGGCCAGCCGGGCCACTACGTGTTCGAGCGCGCGTTCGTCGAGAAATGATCCAAAAAGGGGACGGAGGGGATTAAGTCGTTTGTGGCACAAACGACTTAATCCCCTCCGTCTCCTTTTTGGCACGACCTCACAGCAGCGCTTCGATCTCGTCGCGCAGCTGCTCTGGCTTGGTGGTGGGCGCATGCCGCGACACCACCCGCCCCTGGCGATCGACCAGGAACTTGCTGAAATTCCACTTGATGCGGGCGCTGCCAAGCAGGCCGCGCTTCTCGCGTGACAGCCAGGCCCACAACGGATCAGCCCCCTCGCCGTTGACCTCGATCTTCTCCGACAGCGGGAAGCTGACCGGATAATCCAGCGAACAGAACTGGCGGATCTGCGTGGCGTCACCGGGCTCCTGCGCACCGAACTGGTTGCACGGGAAGCCGATCACCACCAGGCCACGCTCGCGATACTCCTGCCACAGCTGCTCCAGCCCGGTGTACTGCGGGGTGAAGCCGCACTTGCTGGCCACGTTGACCAGCACCAGCGCCTTGCCGCGGTACTGCTCCAAGGCCTGCGGCTGGCCGTCCAGGTCGTTGAAGCTGAAATCGTAGGCGGTGGTCATGGAGGTGGCCCGGGGAGATGATACCGGCATGGTACCGGGGTAGCCACGTACCCGGCAGCCACCCATGGGGTGGCTCTACCGCCGTCGGCATTGCCAGCATGCCTTTTGACACAAGTGCGGGCGCGGCCAGCCGGGTTACCCTCGGGCCCTTGTTTGCCTTACCGGAGTTCCTACCTTGACCACTCGCCTTGCCCTTGCCGTGGCCATGTCCCTCGGCCTTGCCCTGCCCGCCTTCTCGGCCGGCGCCGCCACCCCGGCTGCCAGCACCAATGCCCAGCAGGCCAATCCGTTCTTCGCCGAAAGCCCGCTGCCGCTGCACTTCCCGCAGTTCGACAAGATCAAGGACAGCGACTTCGCCCCGGCCTTCGACGCCGGCATGGCGCAGCAGCTGAAGGAAGTGGAAGCGATCGCCAACAACAAGGCCAAGCCGACCTTCGACAACACCATCATCGCCCTCGAAAAGAGCGGTGACATCCTCGACCGCGCAACCACCGTGTTCTTCAGCCTGGTCGGTGCCGACACCAACGACACCCGCAAGAAGCTGCAGGCCGACTACTCGGCGAAGTTCGCCGCGCACAGCGATGCGATCGCGCTGAACGGCAAGCTGTTCGCGCGCATCCAGGCACTGTATGACACCCGCAGCCAGCTGGGCCTGGACGCGGAAGGCGTGCGCCTGGTCGAGAAGTACTACGACAACTACGTGCGCGCAGGCGCCAAGCTGTCCGAGGCCGACAAGGCCAAGCTGAAGGAGATGAACGCCGAGCTGGCCAACCTGGGTACCAGGTTCAGCCAGAACGTGCAGTCGGAAGTGAACGCTTCGGCGATCACCGTCGACGACGTCAAGGAACTGGACGGCCTGTCCAAGGAGCAGATCGCCGCCGCCGCCGAAGCCGCCAAGGCCCGCGGCCAGGACGGCAAGTATGTGATTACCCTGCTCAACACCACCGGCCAGCCGCCGCTGACCAACCTGGCCAACCGCGCCCTGCGCCAGAAGATCTACGAAGCGTCGGTCAGCCGTGGCAGCCGCGGCGGTGAGTTCGACAACACCGCGCTGGTCTCGCGCATCATGCAGCTGCGTGCCGACAAGGCCAAGCTGATGGGCTTCCCGAACTTCGCCGCCTACAACCTGACCAACCAGACCGCCAAGACCCCGGAAGCGGTCAACGCGATGCTGGGCAAGCTGGCCCCGGCCGCCGTGGCCAACGCCAAGCGCGAAGCCGCCGACCTGCAGGCGATGATCGACAAGGAACAGAAGGCCGCGCGCAAGCCGACCTTCCAGCTGGAACCGTGGGACTGGGCCTTCTACAGCGAGAAGGTGCGCCAGGCAAAGTACAACTTCGACGAGTCGCAGCTGAAGCCGTACTTCGAAATGAAGAACGTGCTGGAGAACGGCGTGTTCTACGCCGCGGGCCAGGAATTCGGCCTGACCTTCAAGCAGCGCACCGACCTGCCGGTCTACCACGATGACGTCACCGTCTACGACGTGTTCGACGCCGACGGCAGCCAGCTGGCGATCTTCATCTTCGACCCGTATGCACGCGCCTCCAAGCGCGGTGGTGCGTGGATGAACTCCTACGTCTCGCAGTCCAAGCTGACCGGCTTCAAGCCGGTGGTCGCCAACCACCTGAACATCCCGAAGCCGCCGGCCGGCCAGCCGACCCTGCTGACCTGGGATGAGGTGAACACCACCTTCCACGAGTTCGGTCACGCCCTGCACGGCATGTTCTCCAACGTGAAGTACCCGTACTTCTCGGGCACCTCGGTGCCGCGTGACTTCGTCGAATTCCCCTCGCAGGTCAACGAGATGTGGTCGGACAACCCGGTCATCCTGAAGAACTACGCCAAGCACTACCAGAATGGTTCGGCGATGCCGCAGGCACTGCTGGACAAGGTGCTGGCGGCGGCCAAGTTCAACCAGGGCTTCGCTACCACCGAGTACCTGGGTGCAGCCATGCTTGATCAGCGCTGGCACCAGATCGGCGCCGACCAGGTGCCGGCTGCCAAGGACGTGATGGCCTTCGAGCGCGCTGCGCTGGAGAAGGACGGCATCTACTACGCGCCGGTTCCGCCGCGCTACAAGACCCCGTACTTCAGCCACATCATGGGCGGCTACTCGGCCGGCTACTACGCCTACATCTGGTCGGAAGTGCTCGACGCCAACACCCAGAAGTGGTTCAAGGACAACGGTGGCCTGAGCCGCAAGAACGGCGACCACTTCCGTGCCACCCTGCTGTCCAAGGGCGGCAGCGTGGATGCCATGCAGCTGTTCCGCGATTTCGCCGGCCATGAGCCGCAGATCGAACCGCTGCTGGAAAAGCGTGGCCTGACCGGCGCCGGCAACTGATCGCCCGCGCGATAGCCTGAAACGAAAACCGCCCGGGAGACCGGGCGGTTTTTTTTCGTTGGGCCATCCACGCATGGCGTGGATCTACTGGTGGGTGCCGACCGTTGGTCGGCACGATCCATTCGCGCCACGAACCCCGGCATCATCGATCCACACATGACGCACTCCAGTAGATCCACGCCATGCGTGGATGATCCTCCAGATCAACGCGGCGCCACATACCCACCCGACACGCCTTCCGGCGACAGCACCAGCTGCCACAACTGCGCATGCCGGGTGCGGAAGGTCGCCATCGACCCGGCCAGGTAGAAACGCCACATGCGGCGGAAATGCTCGTCGTAACCCGCGTCCAGCCGTGGCCACGCCGCTTCCACGTTGCGCCGCCAGGCTTGCAGGGTCAGGTCGTAGTCGGTGCCGAAGTTGTGCCAATCCTCCAGCACGAAACGTCCTTCGAATGCCTTGCTGATCTGCACCGCCGACGGCAGCATCGAATTGGGGAAGATGTAGCGCGCGATCCAGGGATCGGTGCGATGCCGCGAGATGTTGGTGCCGATGGTGTGCAGCAGCAGCAACCCGCGCGGCGACAGGCAGCGCCGGGCCACCTCGAAGAAACTCGCGTAGTTCTTGTCGCCGACATGCTCGAACATGCCGATCGAGAAGATCGCATCGAACGGCTCATCCAGTTCGCGATAGTCCTGCAGGCGGATCTCGATCGGCAGGCCCGCGCACAGTTCACGCGCGAACCCGGCCTGCTCCTGCGAAATCGTCACGCCGACACCGCTGACACCGTAGCGTTCGGCGGCAAACTTCAGTGCTTCGCCCCAACCACAACCGATGTCCAGCACGCGCTGGCCCGGGCGCAGGCCCAGCTTGCGGCAGACCAGGTCCAGTTTGGCTTCCTGCGCTGCATCCAGATCACCGGCATTGCGCCAGTAGCCGCAGCTGTACACCAGCCGCTGGCCGAGCATTGCTTGGTAGAGATCATTGCCGAGGTCATAGTGGCGGCGACCGACTTCGTAGCTGCCCTGCCCCACCTGCAGGTTGAACAGGCGCGCCTTCAGCGCATCGGCCACTTCGCGCCAGCCGTGCACCCGTTCGTCCAGGTGCGCCTGCATCAGGTGGACAAGGAATTCATCGAGGACGTTGGCATCCCACCAACCCTCCATGTAGCTCTCGCCGAGACCCAGCGAACCGTGGCCCATGACCCGCGCGAAGAAGCGCGGGTCATGCACCTGGATGTCCTGTGGCTGGGTACCGCCGAGGCGGACCCCGGCTTCCTGCAGCAGGCCGGCGACCCGCTCCTGCAACCCTGTATCCACGCCACCTCCTCGACTGCGGTCAACCGCGTGCGAACAGCTCCACGTAGTCCTTGGCCACGTGCGGCAACAACACCGCCGCCGGAACATCGGCGGTCTGGGTGCCGTCCGAGTATGGACCCACCTGGTACGGCGGGAAAACAAAGCGCAGCGCGGTGACCTGCCCCTTGTCGTCGGTCAGCGGCTGGAACTGGCTGAAATTGTCGGCCTGCGGGCCGGTACCGTCGGCGATCATGCGCGATGCGTTGCGCAGCGATTCCTGCAGCTGGGCCGGGTCCATGTCCTCGCCACTGAGGCGGGTGGCCACGCGTTCGCGCAGCTGGTCGGCGACGAAATCACTGATCGCCTTCCAGCCCTTCGCATCGGCCACCAGCTTGTCGGCACTGAGCATCTGCTGCTGCACCGGCAGCCATACGAAGCGCGCGACCAGCGGTTCACCGTGGGCGCCACCGGTGTAACGGCTGCCATCGGCACTGACTACCACCAGCTGCGGTGTTTCCAGCAGTTTCTCGAAACTCAGCGACAGCTCGTAAGGCATGGTCGGCTTGTCGTTGCCAAGCCCGTCCAGCGCCTGCTGCAGGTCGCTGCGCGCGCTGGTGGCATAGTCCTGCAGCGCGCGCGCCAGGCCCGGGTAACGGTCGATGCCGGCCGGGTAGCTGATGCCCACCACTTCGCGCTCGTTGTTCTCGATCACATCGCGCAGGTCCAGCGGCGCTTCCGTGGCCGGCGTTTCGCCTGCGGCGGTGGCCTCGGCGGCGGGGGCCGCGTCGGTCGCCGGTGCCGGCTCGCTTTCACGCTGGCAACCGGCCAGCAACAGCACGCCCACCACGCCGGCCAGCACGCTGCCGTGCAATGGCCGGTTGTTTCCAATCTTCATCGGGATCCCCTGTTCATGTTTGTACATCATCGCCTGCCATGGCTGAAGCGTGGCCCGCTGGCATTCAGCCAACGAGCAGGTCGTGGTACTCCTCATGCCGCTGCAGGAAGGCCTCTGCGTAGGAACACGCCGGCACCACCTTGTACTTCTGCTCACGGGCAAAACGCAGCGCCACACGGGTCAGCTCACCGGCGATGCCACGGCCGGCGATCGGCTCGGGGACCTCGGTATGCGTGATGACCATGCGCCTGCGCTTGATCTGGTAATCCAGCACCGCCAGCTGTCCGCGCACACGGGCGGTGAAGCGATGGTTGGCCAGGTCGTGTTCGACCTCGTAGGCCAGACCGGGGGGCGTGACCGAAGCCATGGAACTGTCTCCTGCGGCGACTGCGTGGATGGTGCGCAGCCGGGCGACATGATCGCGTGAAGCCTGAACAGGGGCAAGTCCGATCCATTCACGTCAGATTGCGACCCTCAAGCTGGAGCGCTGGCGGCCGCTATCGCCTGTGGAGGGGTACAGCCAGGCTGGCACGACCCTTGCGACCGTTGATCATGCGCACCACCGCGGAGGCTCCGATGCACCCCAGCGATTCCCATTCAGATACCGACCGCGCCCTGCTGGAGGGCCTGCTGCAACTGGCGGTGGAAGGGCAGACCCAGGACCAGGATTTCCAGCGCATCGGCGAAGAAGTGTTCGCCCGCCTGCTGGATACCTACGGCCAGCAGCCCACGCTCTGAAACAGCCGGGGCGGATCGGTACCGATCCGCCCCGTCGCCTGTTTCAACCGCCGCCGAGGCGGAAGGTCGGGTTGGAAAGCTCGCGCAGGAAGTGGTTGAAGATGCTCGGCTGCATGGCCAGCATGAAGATCACGCCGAACGCTGCACCGGCCAGGTGCGCGCTGTGGTTGATGCGATCACCACCGCGCTTGTCCATCCAGATGCTGTAGCCCACGTAGAACGCGGCATAGACAATCGCAGGCGCCGGGATGAAGAACACCAGGATGATCGACCACGGCTTGATCAGGATGAAGGCGAACAGCACCGCCGACACCGCCCCGGACGCACCCAGGCTGAGGTAGTTCGGGTTCTTCTGGTTCTTCAGGTAGCTGGGCAGGATCGAGACCAGCAGCGCACCGATGTAGAACGCCGGGTAGGTCAGGTAGCTGCCGGTCAGCTGCACCATAACGCTCTCGATGAATCCCCCGAAGAAGAACAGGGTGATCATGTTGAAGATCAGGTGCGACCAGTCGGCGTGGATGAAGCCATAGGTCACCAGCCGGTCGTACTGGCGGTGACGGTCGATGGCCGGCGGCCACAGGATCAGGCGATCGGCCAGCTTGCGGTTGTTGAACGCCATCCACGACAGGATGGCGGTGATGGCGATCAACAGCAGATTGACGGGGGTCATGTCAGGCTCAGGCGCTACGGTAGTTGTCGACCATACGATAGCGTTTCGCATACCAACCGAAGGCCAACGCCGCGACGAAGGCGAAACCGGCGAAGAAGAACATCAGGAATGCCGCTTCGCTCAGGCCCGTACTGGCGATCTTGTGGGTCACCGCGTCGTTGCGCACGGCAGCGTTGGACAGCAGCACCCACAGGTTGCCGATGGTGGTGGTCAGGTTCCAGAAGCTCATCACCACGCCCTTCATCGCCTGCGGCGCCTGGCTGTAGGCGAACTCCAGGCCGGTGGCCGAGACCAGTACCTCACCGAAGGTCAGCAGCGCGTACGGCAGCATCTGCCAGAAGATCGACATGGCGTTGCCGCCGTCCATCACCACCTGGATGCCGCCTACCACGATCCAGGCCAGGCCGCTGAAGGCGATGCCGGCGGTCATCCGGCGCAGCGCGGTCGGCTCGAAGCCGAAGCGGCGCAGGGCCGGGTACAGCACCAGGTTGTTGAACGGAATCAGGATCATCACCAGCAGCGGGTTCAATGCCTGCATCTGCGAGGCGGTGAACCAGCTCGGCATCTGCATCTGCTGGCCCTGCAGGACCCAGGTCGAGGCCTTCTGGTCGAACAGCGAGAAGAACGGCGTGGTCAGCGCGAAGATCACCAGTACGCGCAGCACCGAGCGCACACCTTCCACGGCTTCGGCCGGATGCTGGCCACGGGCGCGATCGAGCTGCAGCCAGGTGCCACCGCCGATGCCCGCCAGGATCGACACCAGCGCCAGGCACAGGCAGATGACGATGCCCAGCGAGCCGACCAGGCCGAACGAGGCCACTGCCAGCACCAGGCCGAGCGCGGCGATCACCAGGCCCGGACGGCCCTGGCCTGCCACGCGCGCGGTCAGCGCGGTACGCACCACGTTGGCGAACGAATGCGGATCCTTCGGCGGCAGCGGCACCAGCACGTAGCGCTTGCGGCCCAGCCAGAACACGAAGGTGGCCACGAACATCAGGATGCCAGGAATACCGAACGCCCACTGTGGGCCCCAGTTCTTCAGCGCCAGCGGGATCAGCAGCGAGGCGAACAGCGAGCCGAAGTTGATGATCCAGTAAAAGGCGTCGAAAACGATCTTGGCCAGGTGCTTGTTGCTCTGGTCGAACTGGTCGCCCATGAACGAGGCCACCAGCGGCTTGATGCCACCGGCACCGAGCGCGATCAGGCCCAGGCCGAGGAAGAAGCCCTCGCGGCTGTTCTCGAACAACGCCAGGCACAGGTGGCCGGCGCAGTAGACCAGGCTGAACCAGAGGATGGTGTGGTACTTGCCAAAGAACCTGTCGGCCAGCCAGCCACCGAGCAGCGGGAAGAAGTACACGCCGATCATGAAGCTGTGCATGATGTCCTTGGCTTCACCGGCACGGCCCTCTGCAGTGATTTCCTGCAGCAGCAGCGAGGTGATCAGGAACTGCACCAGGATGTTGCGCATCCCGTAGAAACTGAACCGCTCGCAGGCCTCATTGCCGATGATGTACGGGATCTGGCGCGGCATCTTTCCCTGGCCGGCGATGGGGGCAACTGCGTCGTGGCTCATCCTGTAAGGCAATCCTGCAAAGCGAAAGGCGCAAGGTTACCGGAAGCAGGGCTTGCGAAGCACGCTGCAGGGCTGCATGACAACGGTGCCAATCCATGGCAGGCAGTGTTGGCCGTGCCGGAAGTCACGGCACCTGCACGACAAAAGCGTAAACTTATCGTTATGCGCCCCCTCGCCTACGCCCGTCTCCTGCTCAGTTGCCTAGTGCTGCTGATGGCGCTGCAGGCACAGGCGCGGCCACAGGCACCGACCACGACGGCCAGCGAAAGCGAGCCCCGCCAGCTGACCGTGGCCGCGCTGGAGCTGCCCAGCCGCGATGATGCGCAGTGGAAGTTGCGCCGCGAGCAGGTCGCACAGTTGCTGACCGATCTGCAGCCAGACGTGATCTCGGTGCAGCAGGTGCTGCAGCAGCAGGGCCGCAACCCGGCCTGCTGGCTGGCCAGCCGACTGCGCTACAGCTGCGACTTCGTTACCGCCGACCCGCCCAGCCAGCCGTTGCGGCATGGCAACGCGATGCTGACCCGGCTGCCGGTCAGCGAGGACGGCGTGACCCTGCTGCACCCACCCGGCACCTTCAGCGCCGCCGGCATGATGCGGCTGAAGCTGGGCGAGGCACTGGTCAACATCTATGTGGCACGGCTGCGCCCGGACCCGGACGAGGCCACCGCCCGCCAGCATCAGACCAGCGACCTGATGACCTGGATCGGCGCCACCGCCGAGGGCATGCCCAGCCTGATCGCCGGCGATTTCTCCGCCAACACCGTGGAACTGGTACGCAGTACCCCTGGCTTCCAGCCGGCCCGGCGCAATCCTGGCGGTCGCCCGGAGCCGCCTGCGGCCAGCGGCGGTGGCGCCAGTGGTCACGGCCTGGACGTGCTGTTCCAGGTCAAGCACTTCGGCGGTATCCGCCAGCAGCCGATCCTGCTGCCGGCCGACGGCGACCTGCCCGGCCTGCGCCTGGGCGTGATGGCCACGCTGCGGTTGCAGGGTGTGCCGGCTACAACCGAATAAGTAGTGCCGGCCGCTGGCCGGCACTACCAATGCGGAAAACAAAAAGGCCGGGGTTGCCCCCGGCCTTTTCTGTTCATCCAGTGACGCGGATCAGGCGATCGCTTCCTGGTAACGGCGCTCGACTTCGTTCCAGTCGATGACGTTGAAGAACGCGCCGATGTATTCCGGACGGCGGTTCTGGTACTTCAGGTAGTACGCGTGTTCCCACACGTCCAGGCCGAGGATGGGGGTGTTGCCTTCCATCAGCGGGCTGTCCTGGTTGCCGGTGCTCTCGACCACGACCTTCTTGTCCGGGGTCACGCTCAGCCACGCCCAGCCGCTGCCGAAACGGGTCAGCGCTGCCTTGGTGAAGGCGTCCTTGAACTTGTCGAAGCCGCCCAGGTCCTTGTCGATGGCCTTGGCCACGTCGCCCACCGGGTTGCCGCCCGCATTCGGAGCCATCACGGTCCAGAACAGCGAGTGGTTGGCATGGCCGCCACCGTTGTTGCGCACCGGGCCCTGCAGGTTCTCCGGCAGCGACTTGAGCTTCTTCACCAGCTCTTCGACCGGCAGGTCAGCGTACTCGGTGCCTTCCAGCGCCGCGTTGACGTTGTTGATGTAGGTCTGGTGATGCTTGGTGTGATGGATTTCCATCGTCGCCGCATCGATATGCGGTTCCAGCGCGTCGTAGGCGTAGGACAGCTTGGGCAGGGTGTAGGCCATGATGCATCTCCTGATTGCGAGGGCACCCGACGGTGTCGGGCGTTGCGCGGTGAATGATGGGGACAGACCACCAGATTACCAAGGGGGATGTAAAGGAAATTGCGTCCTGCCAGTGAGCACGACGGCAATTGTTACGCACCGGTGACGCACCACGCTCCTCATGCACCGTGCAGCGCAGGAGCGCTACAGTGCCTGCCACCACCTCTGCCCGCCCCCTGCCCATGCGCAACCCCCGGCTGCTGCTCACCGCCATCGCCCTGCTGCTGCTCGGCCTGGTCGTCAACCATTTCATGCAGCGTCCACCGGCGCCGCAGTTCGCACCGGACCTGCAGGGCACACCCGCCGCGCGTGCGTCGGCCGCACCCGGTGCAGGCAATGACCACGGCCTGCCCGCCTTCCTGCCCGCCGAAGCCCGGCAGACGATCGCCCTGATCCAGCGCGGCGGGCCGTTCCCGCACCGCCAGGACGGCAGCACCTTCGGCAACCGCGAACAGCAGCTGCCGCAGCGCCCGCGTGGCTACTACCGCGAATACACCGTGGACACCCCCGGCGCACGCACCCGTGGCGCGCGCCGCATCGTCACCGGCGGTGATCCGGCCGAGGCGTGGTACTACACCGACGACCACTACGAATCATTCCGCAGCTTCACCGTACCGGCCCAGGGAGCGCAGTGATGAGCCATGACGATTTCGGCCTCGGCCTGCATGACATCAACAACGCTGGCGTCTACGCCATCGACAGCGACGACATCAGCGCATTGGCCGCCGCGATGCGCGATGCCGGGCTGAAGGTGATCCGCATCGATCTGGAAAGCGTGGCCGACAAGCGCACCCTGCTGGCGCGGCTGGCGGCGCAGCTGGATTTTCCGGCGGGCTTCGGCGGCAACTGGGATGCGCTGTCGGACAACCTGCGAGACCTGCAATGGCTGCCGGCCAACGGCTACGCGCTGTTCCTGGCCGACGTGGATGCACTGCGTGCCGCCACCCAGAAGGACTTCGACACCCTGCTGGATGTGATGGATGAAGCCAGCCGCGACTGGGTCGGCCGCGATGTGCCGTTCTGGGTGTTCCTGTCGCAGAGCGCGTGAGGTCGCTGCCCTGGTGGATGCCGACCCAGGTCGGCATGCGCTGGTGCCTTGGTAGATGCCGACCTTGGTCGGCGCTTTTGTGCCAACCAAGGTTGGCACCTACCCAAGCGCGAGCCGGCCAGCGTGGGGCGCGCGCCTTGCCTAGCGGCTGCCGTTATCTTCCTGCAGCTCTTTCTTGAACGGAATGTCCGGCGGCGGCCGTGCCACGGCCGGCTGGTCCTGCATGTTCGGATTGGTGAGGCCACAGCCACCACCGGCCTGCAGGATCGAGATCACACAGGAGATCTTCGTACCGGTGCCCGGCAACGGAATCTCCATCGACTTGATGCCCTTGCGCACCCATTCGGCCAGCAGTGATTCCTGCGGCACCCAGTACTTGTCGAACGAGGTCGGCGTGTAGTCGTACGGCGGCCGCTTCAACCAGGTGCCGGACTGCGCGATGCGCTCCTTGCTCCAGCCATCGTTGGCGCCGCCGGGGGCACCACGCTCGGCGTGCCCGTCACCCTCCTGCCCCGGCACGCGCACACTGCCATCGGCATTGAACAGGCCATTGCCCTTGCCGGCGGCACTGGCCTGGCTTGCGCCCTTGTTGACGCCGTCGTGGTTGCGGCTCGACGCGCCCCAGTCGTCGCCCTTGGCGGGCGTAGCCCAGTTGCCCGGGTTGGGAGCCGGACGCGCGCCGGCCTGGGCCGGTGTCGTGCTGGAGGCGGAAGGCCGTGGCGTGCTGCTGTTGGCCTGGCTCGCACTGCTGCTGGCCGCAGGCGTCGCCGTCGCCTCTGGCGCGCTGCCGCTGGACGTTGAAGAAGCCGCCGCAGGTGCCAACGCGACTTCGCGCTCCCGCACCTGCAGGTCACGGCCCGCCGGCGCACGCACGGTCGGCTCACGCCCGGCCACGGCAGCCATCCGTACCTGCGGATCGACCACGGCCTGCACTTCGCGCTCGCGCACCTGCACGTCGCGCTGCGGCACACGGACCTGTACATCGGCCGTGCGCAGCGGCTGCGACACCGTCGGTGCATCGACCGTACTGACTTCGCGCTCCTGCACCGGGATGTCACGCAACTGCGGCGTCCGCACCGCGATCTCCGGCGCACGCAGTGCGGTTCGGGTTGGCGGCGCCTGCACCGGCTGCACGCTGCGCTCGCGCACCGCGGGTGTGGTGTCACGCGGCACGATGCTGACCTCGGTGCGCGGCACGCTGACCGGCGGCACCACGAAATCCGTACTGGCCTCAGCTACTTCGGTGGCCTGCACCGGTGACGGTGGCGGTGCCGCGACCGGCGCCGGCTCGGATTCGGCGGGCGGCAGTGGCACGCTGGCCGTTGCAGCCGGAGCGGGAGCGGGAGCGGATGCAGCTGCCGACGCGGACGCCGGACGCGGCTCAGGCGCCGTTGCGGTCCCTGCGTTCTGGCCAGCTGCAACCTGGCCCGGCGGTGCAGCCGCCGCGTCGGCACCTGGCTGATCGCCGCCGCCCTCCTGGGTGGCGCGACCGACGAACTCCACCTGCACGCGCTCGCCCTCGGCACCTTCTTCTTCCGGTGCCGTGGTGCGGATCACTGCCACCCATAGCAGCAGCATGAAGAACAGCAGATGCAGCAGCGCACTGGCCAATGCCGAGATCCAGCGCATCCAGCGCTGGTCGCGCGGCGCAGCATCCCAGTCCTGCCAGAACAGACGGCGCAGCGCTTGCCAGGGCGACAACGGGGGCAACTGCCCGGGCGGACCTGGCAGCGGACGCGGCAGCAGCACCGCGATCAACTCGCTGGCGTGCAGCGGCCGCGGCAACGGACCGAGCGAGCGCAGCCACAACGCCCAGCCATACGGCAGGCGCGTGGTTTTCTCGAGGACGGCCCTGGGCTGCTGGCGGGCCAGCAGCAGGTCGATGAATTGCTCGGCCCGGGTCAGAGGCACGCGTCAGCGGTCAGGCGGCGTTGCCGCGAGGGATGTACGGCGCGTGGCCACTGTCGTGGTCGGTTGCGTCGCGCACGGCGGTCACGCCCGGCACGCGGCCCATCAGGGTCTTTTCAATGCCCTGCTTGAGGGTCACGTCGGCCATGCCGCAGCCCTGGCAGCCACCACCGAAGCGCAGCAGCACCACGCCTTCGGCCGAGACTTCCTGCACGGCCACCTTGCCGCCATGCGAGGCCAGCTGCGGATTGATTTCGTTCTCCACCACCCAGTGCACGCGCTCGACCAGCGAGGCGGCATCGCCGGGTGCTTCGCCCTTGATGCGCGGCGCCTTGATGGTCAGCTGCTGGGTACCGGCACTGCCGGCGACGATGTCGATCTCGGCGCCATCGAGCCAGCCGACGCTGCTGGCGTCGACATACAGGGTGAAGCCATCGCAGTCCACCGCCCACTCGTCACCGAGCAGGTCGGCCGGCTCGGCGAACTCCAGCCGGGCGTCGGCGCGCGGAGTGCCAGGATCGACCGCACTGAGGCGCACGCCCATGCCGGGCACGCCCTCGCGTTCGATCAGCTTGCGGAAATGGGTCTGGGCAGTGTCGGAGATCTGGATCATCAGGCTATTCTAGCCAAGTAAGCGTCAGCCGCTCATTCGGTTTATACACCGTCCGGCGCATTGTTCAGTCAACACGAGGTGGAGATTCCCATGGCCGACCTGATTCCACTGGCCCAGGCCCGTTGCGTGCCGCGCAAAGGCAGCGACCACAAGCTCGGCGAGGCCCGCCTGGCCGAACTGTTGCCGCAGATTCCCGGCTGGGAGCTGAGCGAGGGCGGACAGGCCCTGACGCGCACCTTCCGCTTCAAGGATTACTACGCCACCATGGCCTTCGTGAACGCGCTGGCCTGGGTTGCCCACCACGAGGACCACCATCCGGACCTGGGCGTGCACTACGACCGCGCGGTCGTGCGCTTTTCCACCCACGACGTGGGCGGCCTGAGCGAGAACGACTTCATCTGCGCTGCAAAGACTTCGGCCCTGACGGAGCAACTGCCATGAACGTACGTTTGCTGAGCCTGTCCCTGATCGCTGCGACCAGCCTGGCCGGCTGCGGCACGTCGGAACCGCCGGCACCACCGCCGCCGCCGCCGACCGAAGTGGCCGCGGTGAAGACGCCGCCGCCGCAGTACCCGCTCGAACTGGCCTGCATGGGTGTAGGCGGCACCAGCACCTTCAAGGTGACCATCGGCACCGACGGCAAGCCGAGCGAGGTTGCGCTGCTCACCGGCGCCGGCAACCCGCAGCTGGACGAACTGGCCAAGACCGCCGTGCAGGGCTGGCAGTTCAATGCCGCCACCCGCAACGGCCAGCCGGTACCGGCCACCATCCAGGTGCCGGTCAGCTTCAACCCGCCGCAGCCGAAGCCGGACCAGTGCTTCGCCATCGAAGAACGCCTGCGCCGCGGCGGCTGATCGCCCGCGCCCCGACGAGGCCAGCCGACGCCCGCCTCGCCCCCGCCGCCCCGGCCTTGCCCGGGGCGGCTGTCTGTTGACCAGGACCGCGTCGGTACATGCTGCAGATTCCCCCCGAAAACATCTGGATCGCGCTGGCGGTCACCCTTGCGGCCGGCCTCGCCACCGCCATCGGCAGCCTGCTGGTGCTGTTCTCGCGCCGCCCCAATCCGCGCCTGCTGGCGTTCGGCCTGGCCTTCGCTGGGGGCGCGATGGTCTACGTGTCGCTGTCGGAAATCCTCAACAAGTCCATCGCATCGTTCGCCCTGGCCTATGGCGAGCGCACAGGCTTCACTTACGGCACCCTGGCGTTCCTGCTGGGCGTGATCGTGATCGTGCTGATCGATCACTTCATTCCCAACCCGCATGACAGCCTGGACAAGCAGGACCCTGCGTTCCGCGAGAACAGCCGCGAGTACCTGAAACGGGTCGCGCTGCTGACCTCGGTCGCGATCACCGCGCACAACTTCCCGGAAGGGCTGGCGACCTTCTTCGCTACGCTGGAAAGCCCGTCGGTGGGCATGCCGCTGGCCTTCGCCATCGCCATCCACAACATTCCCGAGGGCATCGCGATCGCGGTGCCGGTGTACTTCGCCACCCAGAACAAGTTCTATGCGTTCAGTGCCAGCCTGCTGTCCGGCCTGGCCGAGCCGGTGGGCGCCGCGCTGGGCTACTGGCTGCTGTCAGGATCGCTGTCGCACGCCACGTTCGGCTGGGTGTTCGGACTGATCGCCGGCGTGATGGTGTTCCTGGCGCTGGACGAGCTGCTGCCTGCGGCCAAGCGTTATGCCAAGGGCCACGAAACGGTGTATGGGCTGGTGGCCGGCATGGGCACGCTGGCGATCAGCCTGGTGCTGTTCAAGTGGTGAAGGGTTTGCGGCCAACGGGCTGAGCCCGTTGGCCGGTCAGCCCCGCAGGGGCTACTTCAGCCGATCCAGCGCCTCTACCAGCTCATCGGCCAGCGGCGCGTTCAGCACATATGGACTTTTGCCGTCGTCCAGTGCGAACTCCAGCGAGGCCGCGTGCAGGAACAGGCGTTTCAGCCCGATCTGCTCACGAAGCCGCTTGTTGACCGCTGGATCGCCGTATTTGTCGTCACCGGCCACCGGATGGCCCAGGTGCTGGGCATGCACGCGGATCTGGTGGGTGCGGCCGGTCTCGATGCGCACCTCGCAGTAGGAATGGCCGCCGCGGCGTTCCAGTACCCGGAAGTGGCTGATCGATTCCTTGCCGATCGCGTTGACCTGCACATGGCGCTCGCCGCCCTGGCGCAGGCCGACATGCAGCGGCGCATCGACCGTCATCACGCCGTCAGGCATGCGCCCGGCCAGCAAGGTCAGGTAGCGCTTGCGGATGCCGGCACCGTGGTCCTCACGCAGCAGGGCCTGCAGTTCGCTCAGCGCCGAGCGCTTCTTGGCCACGATCAGCAGGCCCGAGGTGTCGCGATCCAGCCGGTGGACCAGCTCCAGCGTCTGCCCCGGGCGCAGTGCGCGCAAGGTCTCGATGGCACCGAAGCTGATGCCACTGCCGCCGTGGCTGGCCACGCCGGTGGGCTTGTTCAGGGCCAGCAGGCGGGCGTCCTCGAAGACGATGGCCTGCTCCAGACGGCGCATGAACGCTTCCGGAGGACCGGCCTTGTCTCCCTCTTCACTGAGACGGACCGGCGGCACACGCACCTCATCACCCGCCTCCAGCTTGCGTTCGGCCTTGGCACGGCCGCCATTCACCCGTACCTGGCCGCTGCGCACCAGCTTGTAGACCAGGCTGCGCGGGGCCCCCTTCAGCTGGCCGAGCAGGAAGTTGTCCAGGCGCTGGCCGGCGCGGTCGGCGGGAACGGTGATCATGCGCACGGAAGGCTTGTCGCCAGCGGGTTTGGTCGGGTCTTGGGCGGTCATCAGGCTGTTTATTCTGTTACACTCGGGGGGCGAGATAAGGGATTGATTTCGTTGGAAGTTACTCAGGGCCAGAAGCCCAGCTTCCGACGAATCCGGCACAGTGCGCGACCACCGCCCGCGGGGCGGCCATGTTAGCGGCTCACCGGCCTTCCCGGCCATCGCCGGATGCCTGACACGCAACCGTGCTGAACATGTCCCGCGTGGCGCTCCAGCCTGGCTGACAGCTGCCTGCGGCCTGTAACACCCCAAAACCCATAAGAGTGAAGCGCTCCCGCGGCCTGCCGTGGTGTCGTAGCGCTGGAAACCCAAGCCGCCCTCCCCGCGCTTGCGCGAATGGGCGGCGAACCGTGTCCAGAGGCGAAACCCCATGGCGTTCCGCGCGGTAGCCGCTTGCGAGGAACGCAACAATGAAGCGAATGCTGATCAACGCCACGCAGGCTGAAGAGCTGCGTGTTGCCATCGTGGATGGCCAGTCGTTGTATGACATCGACATCGAACAGCCGTCGAAGGAACAGAAGAAGTCCAACATCTACAAGGGCCGGATCTTCCGCATCGAGCCCTCGCTGGAAGCGGCCTTCGTCGAATACGGTGGTGGCCGCCATGGCTTCCTGCCGCTGAAGGAAATCTCCCGCGACTACTTCCAGGCCGGTGTCGACCACAACAAGGCCGGCATCCGCGAGCTGCTGAAGGAAGGCCAGGAGATCGTCGTCCAGGTCGACAAGGAAGAGCGTGGCAACAAGGGCGCCGCCCTGACCACGTTCATCTCGCTGGCCGGCCGCTACATGGTGCTGATGCCGAACTCGCCCAGCGCCGGCGGCGTCTCCCGTCGCATCGAGGGCGAAGACCGTGCCGCCCTGAAGGACGCCCTGGACAAGCTGAACATCCCTGATGACATGGGCGTGATCATCCGTACCGCCGGCGTCGGCCGCGATGCGGAAGAGCTGCAGTGGGACCTGGACTACCTGCTCAATGTCTGGCGCGCCATCGCCGAGGCCGCGCTGAGCAAGCCGGCCCCGTTCCTGATCTACCAGGAATCGCGCCTGATCGTGCGCGCCCTGCGTGACTACCTGCGCGCCGACATCGGCGAGATCCTGGTGGACACCGAGGAGATGTACGAGCACGCCCGCGAATTCATGCAGCAGGTGATGCCGCAGACCCTGCGCAAGCTCAAGCACTACAAGGACGACATCCCGCTGTTCAACCGCTTCCAGATCGAATCGCAGATCGAAGGTGCCTACGAGCGCAACGTGCGCCTGCCGTCGGGCGGCTCGATCGTGGTCGACCAGACCGAAGCGCTGACCGCGGTCGACGTGAACTCCTCGCGCGCCACCAAGGGCAGCGACATCGAGGACACCGCGTTCCAGACCAACCTGGAAGCGGCCGAGGAAGTGGCCCGCCAGCTGCGCCTGCGTGACCTGGGCGGCCTGGTGGTGATCGACTTCATCGACATGGCCTCCAACAAGCACCAGCGCGAAGTCGAGAACCGCCTCGCCAACGCGCTGAAGTACGACCGCGCGCGCGTGCAGGTCGGCCGCATCTCGCGCTTCGGCCTGCTGGAAATGAGCCGCCAGCGCCTGCGCCCGAGCCTGGGCGAGTCCAGCCAGATCGTCTGCCCGCGTTGCGACGGCCACGGCCGCATGCGCAGCGTCGAGTCGCTGTCGCTGTCGATCATCCGCGTCGCCGAAGAGCATGCGATGAAGGAGAACACCGGGCAGGTGCTGGTGCAGGCCCCGGTGGAGATCGCCAATTACCTGCTGAACGAGAAGCGCAGCGCCCTGCGCGAGATCGAACAGCGCCACGAGGCGCCGATCGTGATCGTCGCCGACGAGCAGCTGCACACCCCGCACTACACCGTGACCCGCCTGCGCGAAAACGAGCTGGGTGAAGAGAGCAACAAGCCCAGCTACCAGCGCGGCACCCCGCGCAAGCTGCCGGTGCACGCCCTGACCAAGGGCCAGCTGAACATCCCGCCGCCGGCGGTGACCCAGGTCAAGCACACCTCCCCCGCCCCGGTGCGCGAGGAAGTGGAGCCGGCCGCAGCGGCCCCGGCTCCGGTCGCTGCAACGCCTGTTGCGCCGGCCCCGGCGGGCGGCGTGATCGGTTGGCTCAAGCGCGTGTTCGGTGGCGAACCGGCGCCCGCGCCGGCGCCGGCAGCCCCGGCTGCACGCCAGCAGCAGGACGGCGGCCGCAAGGACCGCAACAAGGATCGCAACAAGGACCGCAAGGACCGTCGCGACGACAATCGCGGCAACGGCGGCAACGGCAACGCGCAGCAGCAGAAGGACGGCGGCAACCGCAAGGACCGCGGTGAGCAGCGCAAGGACGGCCGCAACGGCAACAACGGCAATGCCCAGCAGCAGCCGCAGCAGGGCAAGCAGAAGGAGCCGCAGCAGAAGGATGGCCAGCAGCAGCCGCAGCAGCAGAACAAGCCGCGCAACGAGCAGCAGGGTCAGAACCAGAACCAGAACCAGCAGCAGCCGAAGCTGAAGCAGCCCAAGCAGCCGCGTCCGCAGCAGCAGGACGGTGACAAGCCGGCCGAGAAGCCGCAGCGCAACGCCGCCGAGGCCACTGCTGAAGCCATGACCGCAGCGGCAGCCGTGGCCGCTACGACCGTCGCCGCCAATGGCGTGACCGCGCAGGAAGCGACCGCACCGGTGGCTCCGGTGGCCACCGCTCCGGCGGAAGCGGCCGCACCGGTCGACGCAGCTGCCAATACTGCCAGCGCGACCGAGGTGGTTGCGGTTGATGGTGAAGAGGCTGCAACCGACGCCAATGGCGAGCAGGCCGGCGAAGGCGCGACCCGCCGTCGTCGTGGCCGTCGTGGTGGCCGTCGTCGTCGTCGTGGTGGCGCCGAGAACGCCGCCGGCAGCGACGCTCTGGGTGATGACCAGGACGAGGGTGATGACGGAGATGACGCCGACGGCGCCGAGCCGAACATCGACAGCGCTGCCGGCACTGCGCCGGTCGCTGCTGCGCAGCCGGCCCGTTCGCAGCCGGAGTTCGACTTCGATGACGAAGTCGAACCCGCCGCTGTCGACGCCGAGAAGCCGGCCCGTGCTGCCGCCGCCGTTGTCGCCGCGCCGGTCGCGGTGGTGAGCAGCGCCGTGGTCGAAGCCGCCGCCCCGGTCGTGGCTGAAGTGCAGGCCCCGGTCGCAGCTGCGGCGAAGACCGAAGCCGCGTCCTCGCCGGTGCAGACCAGCATGCTCGATGCCATCGACGCAGCTACCCCGGCACAGCCGGTGGCCGTTGCCGCACCGGTCGCCGACGTCGCTCCGGCGCTGGACGCTGCTGCGCCGGTCATCGAAGCAAAGCCGGTCGTGGTTGAAGCAACCCCGGTGGTTGACGCCGCTCCTGTGATCGAAGCCAAGCCGGTGGCGGTCGAGGCCGCGCCGGTCGTGGAATCGAAGCCGGAGATCGTTGAAGCCGCTCCGGTAGTCGAAGCCCAGCCGCCGGTGGCCGTTGAGGTTGCTCCGGTGGTTGAAGCGAAGCCGGTCGTGGAGCCCGTCGTGGTCGCCGAACAGCCGGTCGCTCCGGTCGCGGTGGAAGCCGCGCCGACCGAGGCCGCCGCCCCGGTCACCGAAGCGGTGCTGACGCCGTCGATCGACCCGGTGGCCGATGGCCATGCCGACGCGGCGGCCCAGGCTGCGGAAGCCAAGGCCGACGAAGAAGACGAAGAGGCCGCCAAGCGCACGCCGCCGGCGAACTGATCGCTCTTTGATCGCGTGAAAACGAAACGGCGGGGATCAATGATCCCCGCCGTTTCTGTTTGTGCGTTTGGCGCTGGCTTCGCTTTGGTAGAAGCCAACCTTGGTTGGCGCCGTTGATTGAGTGCACGCGGACACGTCCGTGCCAACCAAGGTTGGCACCCACCAGGGCACAACCCGCGCAGGGTCACTGCTTTGGTAGAGGCCAACCTTGGTTGGCGCCGTTGATTGAGTGCACGCGGACTCGTCCGTGCCAACCAGGGTTGGCGCCTACCGAAGCGCGCTCCGTCAGGGTTTCGGCGCGAACTGCAGGCGGGTCCACACGCCGTAATGGTCCGAGGCCCAGCGACCGCTGTCGTCGGGCTGGTCGAACAGGAGCATCGCCTCGCGCGCAACCAACTCGTCCTGCTGGAAGAAGATGTGGTCGATCCGGGAGGGCGCTTGGTAATAGTGGCGGTTGAGCGTACTGACCCCGGCAAGGTCGGTGTTCACGTGCACGCTGCCGTAGCTGTCGCCGTAGTGGCTGCGCAGCTCGCTCAGGTCGCCTGCATCCACCAGTGCATTGAAGTCGCCAGCGATCACCACCGGTGCGCCCGCCGACGTCGCGCTGATGAAGCGCAGCAGGTCCTCGACCTGGCTGCGACGGATGCGCTGCCCACTCTCGTCACTGCGCTCGTTCAGATGCGTGGCGTAGACGTTCACCGGCGCGCCGTCGACGTCGATGCGCAGGTGAGCGACGGTGCGGTAGTCGTCCAACGGCTGCAGCAGATGGTCCCCCTGGGCGAGGATCGGCCGCCGGGTCAGCAGCGCATTGCCGTAGCGCTTCGGTGCACCCACCGGATCGGTGGACACGAACACATACCTGTAGCCGAGTTGGCTGGCCAGCCATTGCGCCTGGTTGCGCACGTTGCGGCGCTGGATCACCTCCTGCAAGGCAACCGCATCCGGCTGCAGGCGCTTGAGCTCGGCCAGGATGGTGCGGCGCCGGCTCGGCCAGTCTTCGCGGTCATGATGCAGGTTGAAGGTGACCATGCTCATGCCCGGCGCGGTGGCGACGTCAGCCGCTGCCGCGGCGACCGGCTCGGCCGCCATCACCACGCCCGGCAATGCCAATGCAATTGCCAGCCCCAGGGCACGCACCATCGTGCGCACCCTTGCCCCCTGCTGCTTCATCGTTACTGCCCCTTGCGCTCGGCGCGGCGCACCGCGCTCGGTACATCGATCTCGACCCGCGCCGGCAGCTGGTGCACGTGCAGTTCCTTGTTGACCCATTCCGCCGCTTCGCCGTTGATGGTGGCCTCGCCCGGATCACCGGCGTACGGCCACGGCAACACCACGCCACCAACCGGTGGCAGCAGGCCCGGCTGCACTTCCAGCACCAGCTGCTTGTCGCTGCGCTGCAGGCGGTAGTTCAGCTGGCCCTGCGGCGTGCGCAGGCCCTGAACAGCGATGCCCTCACCCTGCAGCCACGCGGTCGGCACGCCAGCGGCCAGCACCAGCGCATCGTCCATATCGCGGTTGTAAGCGAACATGTCCAGCGCCGAACGCACGAAATCCGAGGCCACCCACGCGTGCGGCAGGTCACCGACGAAGAACGGCTTGCGTGGCGTGTGCGAGACCACTTCGGCCCACTGGTTCCAGGCCTGCGGCGCACGGTCCTTGAAGAAGAATTCGGTGGCCTGCCAGGCGCGCTCGCGCCAGCCCAGGCGCACGAACGCCGCCACGTTGCGCCACTCGTACGGGGTGTAGTCCTTCCACTCCCGCTTGCCATCGCGGCGGGCCACGAACTCCTTCCAGTAGCGTTCGAAGGTCGCCTCCAGCGCCTGCTGCGGCAGTCGGCCCTGTTCGCCACCCGGCGCCAGCGCGATGGTGGTCGAGGTCGCGTCGAAATCGCCCAGCTCGGCCGAGCCTGGCAGGTAGTCGATGTTGTGCTGCTGCATCGCCGACAGCAGCGAGGCCTGCAGGTCATTACGGAACTGGTCACGCGATTCGGCGATCTGCATCGCCTCGACCTTGCCCAGCTGGGTCGCCAGCAGCGCCGCGTCCTTGTAGCCGCGCAACGCCCAGAAGTTGTCCCAGTACGAATGCATCGGCTTGGCCGAATAGCCTTCGTGGCTGATCGAGGCCGGCATCATCCCGTAGAAGGCCGGGTTGCGCGCGCGGTTCTCCTCGGTGCGCTCGCTGGCGCGCAGCTGCTCCATGTAGCTGTAAGCGCCCTGCACGTGCGGCCACATCAGCTCGGTGAAGGTACTGTCGCCGGTATAGCGCCCGTATTCGGCGATGCTGTAGATCAACTCACCGTGGCTGTCGTTCTCCGGCACCGGGTCGCTGCCGCGCGCGTCGACGCAGCACGGCACCTTGCCGTTCTCGAACTGGTACGGCGCATACCAGTTGATGTAGTCACGCACCGCATCGCTGCGCCCCATGCGCAGCAGGCCCTCGGAAATCATCGCGCCATCGCGGATCCAGCTGCGCGCATACGACCGCGTGCCCGGCTGCAGGCGCGGCCCGACACGCGAGATCAGCATGTGCGCGACTGCCGTGCGCAGGGTGTCGACCAGCGGCTGGCCCGCAGCGGGCACCTGCAGCGAGACCACGCCCAGCTTCTGCCGCCACTGCTCGGCCACCTGCGCCTGCGCCTTGGCCACGTCCAGCGCCTTCGGCGCCCAGCCACCGGTCTGCGGCAGCACCACCGCCACCTCGCGGCTCTGGCCGGGCTCGAGCTTGATCGTGTAGATCAACGCGCCCGACGCCATGCCGGTGCTGTCCTTCACCGCGGTGGCCGCCGGGTACTTGCCGTCCGCCAGATGCATCGCATCGAGCTTGCCATCGAACGTGCTGGCAAAGCGCGCATCCGGCACCTGCAGCGGGTAGATGCGCGGCTCTCCGTTGACCCGCACCAGCTGCTCGCCGACATCCAGTGCATCGATGCGGCTGAAGCCACCGACGGTATTGAGGAACTGGGTGGGCGGATTGACCTGCCACGGCCGGATCGCCAGTGCCAGGGTGTATTCGTGAGCGACCTTGTCCGGATTGCTCAGCCGGTAGCGGCCGATCAGCTGCGCACGCTCAGGCGTGCCCTGCACGAAGCTGGTCACCGCCAGGCCGACCTTCTCATGCACCCAGTCGACATTGGCGATCGGCAGGTAGTGATCCTGCAGCGACTGGGTGATGGCCACCTTGGACCAGTCCAGCAACTTGCCATCCAGGCGGATGAATGGCTCGATGCTGAAGCTGCCCTTGGCCGGCTCCAGTGCACCGTCCTCACTGATCAGTGCCTGTTCCTGGCCGCCATCAAGGCCCAGCAGCGTCCAGTAGGGCTGCTCGCCCACATAGGCACGTGGCAGCGAGCCGCGCGGAAGGTCGGCGGCCACCGAGGACAGGAACGCGTTCGGCGTGGCCGCGAACGCCAGCGGCTTGAGCGCGATGTCACGGATGCCGTAGCGCCAGTTCGGGCCATCCTGCAGATCGAAGCGCACGTAGCGCGCGTCGGTGTCCGGCAGGGCAAGCCAGTCGCGGCCACCCGCACCGCTGGTGACTTCGCGCACGCTACGCCAGTCACGGCCATCCTCGGAGGTGCGCACGGTGTAGCGGCGCGCCTCCAGGTTCGGCAGCCAGTCGATCACCACACCGCCGATTTCACGGCTCTTGTGCAGGTCCAGGCTGATGGTCTGCTGCTTGACGCCACCGCTGATCCAGAACGTATCGCTCTTGCCGTCGATCATGCGATCCTGCAGCGCGGTGGCGGTATCGGCGATCACCGACGGCACCAGCGCCGAATCATCCTGCGGCGGCAGGCCCTGCAGGGTCAGCCTGTCGAAGCACACCGTGCCACGGCCGCCGACCTTGCTGTAGATGGTGAACTCGACGGCGGCGCTGCGTGCCATCTCCTTCTCGGGCGATGGCCCCCATGCCTTGTCGATCTGCCGGCGCCGGTACTCGACCGGCGTCCATGCCTTGGGGAAGCTGTAGCCGGGCCGGTTGACCCACCAGACATTGTCGCCGCTGGCATCGATCAGCTTGAACTGCAGGTCGTTGCCCGGCGAATCACCGCGCAGCTGGAAGCCGAAGCGGTAATTGACCGGGTACTCGATGTTCAGCGCGCGACGAATGCCGACGTAGCCGGAGACATCGTGGAAATCGTAGTCCAGGCACAGCGCGCGGCCACCGCCGGCTCCACTGACCGGGCGCAGCGAACCGCTGACCTGGTCGGACAGCACCAGCTTCCAGGCCGCGATGTCGTCGAAGTCGTCCAGCACCTTCGGTGCCGGCAGCGCCGGTGGTGCGGCGATCGCCAGGGAGGTCCACAACAGGCCCAGTCCAACGGCGATCGCTCGCTTCATCCCTTGACGCTCCCCAGCAACAGACCTTGGATGTAGTACCGCTGCAGCACCAGGAACAGCGCCAGCACCGGAACCACGGTGACCACCGCGCCAGCCATCATCATTTCCACGTCCATGATGTGCTCGCGCGAGAGGGTGGCCAGTGCCACCGGCAAAGTGTAGTGCTCCTGGTCGGTCAACACGATCAACGGCCACATGAAATCGTTCCATGCGCCCATGAACGTGAAGATCGCCAGGGTCACCAGCACCGGCTTGAGCATCGGCAGCACGATCTGGAAGAAGATGCGCAGCTCCCCTGCCCCGTCGATGCGCGCCGCTTCGAGCAGTTCGTCCGGAATCGAACGCGCGTACTGGCGTACCAGGAAGATACCGAACACGCTGGCCAGCGCCGGCACGATCACGCCGCCGAAGCTGTTGACCAGTCCCAGCTGCTTCATCAGCAGGAACAACGGCAGCATCGCCACCTGCGCCGGAATCACCAGCGCCGCCATCAGCACCTGGAACAGGCGCTCGCGGCCGACGAAGTTCAACTTGGCGAACGCGTAGCCGGCCATGGTGTTGAGCAGCAGCGAACCGAACGTGATGCCGAGCGACACCAGCAGGCTGTTGGCGAAGTTGCCGCCCATGCCGGTACGCGCGAACAGCTCATGGTAGTTGTGCGTAGTGACGCTGGAAGGCAGCAGCGGCGGCGGGAAATGGCTGGCCTCGCCCTGCGGCATGAACGAGACCGAGACCATCCACAGCAGCGGCGCCAGGCTGACCAGGGCCAGCACCAGCAACGCACCATTGATCAACCACGGGTACCAGCGCGACTGGCCGATTTCACGACTCATACCAACTGCCTCTTGCGGCCGAAACGCAGCATCACGGTGGTCACCGCCAGGATGATCAGGAACAGCAGGAACGCCACCGCGGAGGCGCGTCCCAGGTTCCACCACTTGAAGCCTTCCTCGAACATGAAATACAGCACGCTGACGGTGCTCTGCAGCGGGTCGCCGCGGGTCATCACGTACGGTTCGGCGAACAGCTGGAAGTACCCGGACACGGTGATCACCCCCACCACCAGCAGCACCGGGCCGAGCATCGGCAGGGTGATGTGCAGGAACTGCTTCCAGCGCGAGGCGCCGTCGATGCGCGCGGCCTCGTACAGGTCATGCGGGATCGCCTGCAGGCCGGCCAGGAAGATCACCATGTTGTAACCGAAGTTCTTCCATACCGCGAACAGCATGATGGTCGGCATCGCCCAGTTGGGATCACCCAGCCAGTCGATCGGACTGATACCCAGATGGCCCAGGCCATAGTTCACCAGGCCGTAGCTGGTATGGAAAAGGTAGCGCCAGATCACCGCCACCGCCACCAGCGTGGTCACCACCGGCGCGAACAGCGCGGTGCGGAACAGCGCCTTGAAGCGTGCGGCCGGCGCATTGAGCAGCATCGCCGCGCCCAGCGACACGCCGATCGACAACGGCACGCCGATCAGCACGAAGTAGGTGGTATTCCACAGCGACTTCCAGAACATCGGCGTCTGCAGCAGGTCGATGTAGTTGCCCAGCCCGACAAAGCGCAGGTTGCTGCTGTCGGCCAGCGCATACAGGTCGAAGTCGGTCACGCTCAGCGCCAGCGCCGAGGCCACCGGCAGGCCGAAGAACACGCCCAGCACGATCAGCGAGGGGCCGGCGAAGATCCAGCCGGCAAGCGAAGTACGTTTCATTGCGCGCTCCCGGCGGCGACGGCACTGCTTGATCGCGGCGACGACACGCGCTGCTGCAGGCGTTGTTGTTCATGCATCCAGCGGCGCTTGGCCAGCACCTTGTCCACGCGCTGGTCCAGCTCTTCCACGGCCTTGTCCTGCGGCAGGCCGCCGCGCACCACCTTCTCGGTGACGATGCGCATTTCCTGCACGATGCGCTCCCATTCGAGCACCTTCGGGGTCGGCTTGACCCGCTCCAGCTGGTCACGGAACGCGGCGGCCAGCGGATCGTTGGCCAGCGACGGCGCGTTCCAGGTACTGCGGCGCGGCGGCAGGTCGCCGATGATCGAATGGAAGCGCGCCTGGATTTCCGGTCGCGACAGGAATTCGATCAGCTTCCACGACGCTTCCTTCTGCTGCGACTTGCGGAAGATCACCAGGCTGGTGCCTCCGGCAATGCCGGCACCCGGGCCGTCCGGACCCGGCAGCGCGGCCGTGCCCCACTGCCCTTCCAGTTCCTTGGGCTGCAGCTTCTTGAACTCGCGGATGTTCCAGGGGCCGGAGATGTAGAACACATTGAAGCCACGGAAGAATTCGTCCCAGACGTTGGAGATCTGCGTCTCGGACATCTTCGGCGCCCAGCCCTGTTCGAACATGTTGGCGTAGAAGGCCAGCGTGCGGCGGAAGCCCGGGCTGGCGAAGTTGCCGCGGGTGTCGTCGTCGCGCAGCAGCGGGTCGGGCTGCTGCAGCGCCAGCGACAGCTGCTGCTCGAACTCGTTGATCGGCATCAGCACCGCATAGCGGTTCGGGCCCTGCATGCGCTTGATCGCCGCCATCTGCTCGTCCCACTCCTGCCACGTGCGCGGCGGGTGGTCGTAGCCGGCCTTGGCCAGCAGGTCCTTGCGGTAGTAGATCAGGCGCGTATCGACGTACCACGGCACGCCGACCAGCTCGCCGTGGATCACGTTGGTATCCCAGATGCCCTGGAAATAATCCTTCTCATCGACCACGGCCGAATGATCAACGAAAGGCTGCAACGGCGTCAGCGCATCGAGCTCGGCAAACTCCGGCACCCAGGTGTTGCCCAGCTGGCAGACGTCCGGCAGGCCATCGGCGGCGAACGCGGTCAGCAGCTTCTCGTGCGCGGCGGTCCACGGAATGTTCTGCACATCCACCTTGATGCCGGGGTTTTCGGCTTCGAACTCATGGATCAGTTCGCTGACCACCTCGGCTTCGCGGCCCATCGCCCAGAAGCGCACGGTGGTGGTGCCCGGTTCGGTACGGGCGCAGCCAGCCACGGCCAGTGCGGCCAGGGCAGGCAGCGCCCAGCGGCGCAGGCGGTCGATCCAGTTCGGCATCGGGTTACTTGCCCTGGCCTGTGGTGCGGTTGGCATTGTTCTTCTGTTCCTGCGCGGCAGCCGCGCGTGATTCGGCGATACCCACCGCGCGTGCCGCCGCGGCCTTTTCGTCTTTCTGCAGTTCCAGTGGCTGGAACGAACCTTCCGGTGCCAGCCAGCCACCACTGAACCCGGCCCGTTCCAGGCCCTTGCGGATGTACGGGTTCTTCTTCATCACTTCCCATACGAAGTCATCGCGGTAGTTGGCGATCATGGTCAGGATCGGACCCTGGTCGATGGCGATGTAATCGCTGGCGACCCAGCCGCGATCCGGCACCAGGCGGCCGGTCTTGATCGGGATGTCGTAGTTGAAGCTGGGATTGAACGAATCAAGGAAGCCGTAGCTGGAATAGATGTAGTCGCCGTAGCGCTTGTGCATTTCCAGCGTGGCCGGGATCACCTGCTCGGGCGCGAACACCACCGAAGCAATCGCGGCGGTCGGTGCGATGGTGCCGTCATCGAAGTTCTCGCGCAGGCCTGCACCGCGCGAAGAATAGTGGCGGAACTGGCGCTGCTCGCCACGGTATTCCTGCGTGGTGTTCTGCGGGCCGTCGCTGGCGGTCAGGCCCCATACGTTCTCGCCGTAGTCCTTCCACTGCATCGGGTTGGCGATGGCGTACTCGCGCTGGGCCAGGGCAGCCGAGCGGCTGTTGAGGAAGTAGGTGCTGCCGCGCTCGCGCATGTACGCATCCTGGATGTCGCGGAAGTCGATCCAGACGTGGCTGTACTGGTGGCCGAACAGCGGGCCGAAGGACAGGTATTCCTGGCCCTGGTAGACACCCCAGTCGTTGTCGTAGGTACGCGTCCACACGGTCCACGCATCCGGGCTGACCGGGTGCGTCGGCGAACCCAGGGCGAGGATGTAGACCATCATCGCCTCGTTGTAGCCCATCCAGTCATGGTCGATGAAGCCGCTCTCCGGGAACCAGCCCATCGAGATCAGCGGCGCACGCTGCTGCAGCCACGGCCAGTCGACCTTCTTGTACAACGTGTCGGCGATCTGGCGGATTTCCTTCTCGCGCGGATCGTCGCCGTCGTAGTACGACTGCGCGAACAGCACGCCCATCATCAGCAGCGCGGTATCCACCGAGGACAGTTCGACCCAGCTGTCGTAGCGACGGCCTTCCTGCATGTCCAGGAAGTGGTAGTAGAAGCCCTTGTAGCCGGCCTTGCCAGTACGCTGCGGGCCCATCGGCACGTCGCGGAAGAATTTCAGGGTGGTCAGGGTGCGGTCGATCGCCTGGTTGCGGCTGACCCAGCCGTTCTCGATACCGATCGGATACGCGGTCAGCGCGAAGCCGACCGAGGCGATGCTGGCGAACGGCCGCGACGGATAGCGGTCCGGGGTCAGGCCATTGATCTCGTTGGTGGTATCCCAGAAGAACTGGAAGGTACGACGCTCGATGTCATCGAACAGCGGCGGCAGCACCGGCTTCATCGGCCGCGGCGGTGCGTCGGCCTCGATCAGGATCACCGGCGGCCGCGGCTTGGCAGGTTCCTGCTGGGCCGGCTGGCAGGCGGCCACGGCCAGGCTCAACGCTGCGGCGGACAACAGATGGCGTGCCTGCATGGCGCGATTTCTCCGGTGGTCTGATCGATGGGAAAGCATAACGTCCAATGATCTGAAATCGTTTACAAGGTGCGTTCTTAAAAAACCACGAAAATCGTGGCCTGACACCGCGATCATTGCCCACGCCGCTGCCCCCTGGCCGGCAGCGGCGTGGGCAATGGACCGGCACGAAGCCGGCCATTGCCATGTATCCATTCAGCCGATGCCGCCGGCGGACCGGCGGCATCGGGTCGTGCATCTACACCCAGACTTAGAAGCGGAAGCCCACTTCGGCCTTGATCTGACGCGGCGTACCGATGATTTCGCCGGTCTCGTTGTAGCTGGCCTGCAGCTTGCCGTTGGTCTTGACGTAGTTGTAGGTGGAGAAGTTGTCGAAGTTGAACACGTTGATGATGTCGATACGTGCGTACAGCTCGGTATCGCCCGGCATCTTGAACGTCTTCGTCGCCTGCAGGTCGACCGAACGGTAGCCGAAGATCTTGCCACCCACCAGGAACTTGCCGGTGGCGTTGGGCACGGCCGCCTGCGGCGTCGGCAGGGTGTAGCCGCTGGCCTGCATCACCGGGTACCAGTCGTTGACGGCAGTCGGGGTTGCCAGGGTGATCTTGCCGCCGAAGGTGATGCCCCAGAAGCCCGCATACGAACCGGTCACCACCAGGCGGTGGCGCGGCGCGCCGTTGGAGCGGATGGTCGGATAGTCGCCGATCAGGCCGCGGTCAAATGCGTACTTCTCGTTGATGTCGCGGTTGTGGCGGGCGGTGGTCCAGGTGTAGGCGATGGAGGTACCCCAGCCGCTTTCCTTGGTGAAGGGCTTCTGCGCCGACAGCAGCACCTGGGTGGCACGGGTCTTGATGCCCTGCTGGCCGATGATCAGGCTGCCGAAGCCCGGCACGTTGCAGCTCCACGCCTGGCTCAGGCCCGGGTCGGTGCCACCGCACAGGCGCGGGTCATCGAAGAACTGGCCGGTCGGGTAACGGTTGCCCAGGGTGAAGGCGAAGCCGTCGTAGCTCAGGGTGCGAGCGATGGTGGCATCGGTCAGCCACTCGCCGATCCGGTTGCTCATGCCCAGGCTGAACTGGTCCGAGTACGGCGCCTTCAGCTTGTTGTTCAGCAGGTCCACTTCCAGACCGGCATTGCTGGTCGCGCCAACCAGCGACTGCAGGTTGCCGATACCGTTGAGCAGGTTCGGGTTCCAGTCATAGCAGGCGGCCTGGCCGTTGATGCAGGTGCCGGTGGCCGGGTTGCGGAAGTAGATGGTCGGCTGCGGCAGGGCCAGCTTGGTGGTTTCCAGCTGCAGGTTGTCGAACAGGTCACGGTCGTAGGAACGGCCGGCACCACCGTGGATCACGTGCTGCTCGTCGGCGTTGATGTCATACGAGAAGCCCAGGCGCGGCTGCCAGGCATCCTTGAACGCCTTGCGGTTGTGACCGTTGCTGATGTAGTCGCTGATGTCCAGGCCACCCAGTGCCAGCGAATCGGCGTAGGTCTGGCCGGCAGGCGCACGCGGATCCTGCGAATAGATGGCGTCGACCACCTGCTGCGGGGTTACGAAGTTCAGGTAGGTCGGGGTCTTTTCGTAGTCCCAGCGCAGGCCGATGTTCAGCTGCAGGTGGTCGTTGACCTGCCAGTCGTCCTGGATGAACACGCCGTACTGCTTGGACTTCGAACGCACTTCGCCGGACACGCCCGACACGCCGGTCACCGGCTTGACGAACTGCGCCTTGTACGGAATCGAATCCGGGAAGTCCGGATCACCCAGGGAATAGGTGAAGGTCGGGTTGATCTGCGCCGCATCGGAAGCGTACAGGTCGATCTGCTTGTACTTCACGCCCATCTTGATGGTGTGGTCACCGGCCCACTGGATGCCATCCAGGGTCAGGTTGTCTTCGATCGACCAGCCCTTCTGGCCCTTCACCTGCGAATCCAGTGCCGATGCACCGCCGATCTTCACCACGGTGCGGTCTTCGGGACCGTCCGGTGCGGTGTAGGTGATGCCGTTGGCCAGGGTCAGCGGGGTCGGGTTGTTGAACGAATCCTCGTGGGTAACCATCAATTCGTTGTAGTACCGCTCACCGCTGTGGTTCCAGCGCAGGGCGTAGCGGCGGTCGGTATTGACCACTTCGCGCCCGGCCTGCGGCGAGGTCTGGCCACTGAACTGCGACTGGGTTTCGTCGCGGTCCTGGAAGGTCAGCTCGATGCGATCATTATCGGTCGGCTCGAAGTCGATCTTGGCGAAGATCAGATCCTGCTGGAACGGCTGGCTGGCCGGGCCAAGGCCGGCGGCGCCGGCGGCCGGCAGCAGACCGGCAGCAGCGGTGACCGCGCCATCCGGCGCGATGGTCACCGGCAGGTCGAAGCGCTTGGCTTCGTAGGTCACGAAGAAGTGGGCCTTGTCCTGGATGATCGGGCCACCCAGGGCGAAGCCGTATTCCTTCTCGGCCGAATCCTCCTTGCCCTTGTTCGGCTGGCGTTCGGCCGGGGTCATCGCGCGCATGCTGTCGTTGGTGTAACGGTAGAAGGCTTCACCCTTGAACTCGTTGGTACCCGACTTGGTCGCAGCGGTGACGGCAGCACTGGATACCTGGCCGTACTCGGCCTTGTAGTTGCCGCTGATGACCTTGTACTCGCCAATGGCCAGCTGCGGGAACGGATTGCCCGCGCTGCCGGACTGGCCGGCCACGCCGCCGCCCTTCACATAGCTCTTCTGGCCAACACCGTCGATGTACACATTGGTGCCATCGGCATTGGTGGCACCACCGCGCAGCGAGGTGTTGCCCTTGGCATCACGGGTGAAGATCAGGCCCGGCACCGCGTCGGCAAACTCCAGGAAGTTGCGCGAGACCTGCGGGGTGGTCTGGATCTGCTGCAGGCTGACGGTCTTGCCGACTTCCGACGTACGCACTTCCTGCAGCAGGGTCGGCGCCACGACGTTGACGGTGTCCAGGTTGGTCGCCGCGGTCGAACCCGGCGTGCTGCTGGCGGCACCGGCAAAATTCAGGGTGGCGGTCGAGGCCACGGTAACGGTGACCTTCTGGGTCTGACCGTTGGCGACCACGTCGTAGGTGCCCGGGTCCAGGCCCATCAGTGAGTAGCTGCCATCGGCGCGCACGGTACCGCGACGGACGGTACCGGTGGCCACGTTGGTGGCGGTGACTTCAGCGCCGGCCTGGGCGCCGGCAACCTGGCCGCGCAGGCTGGCGTTGGCCGACTGCGCCATGACGTTCGGAGCGGCGGCCAGCATCAGGCAGCTGACCAGTGCGGTGCTCAGCAGCCGGCGCGCCGGCGTGCGGAAGGTGGTATGCATCATCAACTCAATCTCCGGGTGGCGGTGACCGCTCGCGCGGTCCCTGCGATCAATCAAAAAAGAAGGAACGCCTCTGGCTTCAACGGCCCGATGGCGGAGTGGTGGAATCGCGAACTATCAAGCGGGGAACCAGGGTCTGCTTGTCCCCTGCCCCATCCGTGGAGGTGCCGTCCATCAACTGCATCAGGCGCGTCATGGCCCGATCGCCGAGCTCGGCGATGCTGACCTGCATGGTGGTCAGCGACGGGTGGACGAAACGCGCCAGTGGAATGTCATCGAAACCCGCCAGGGCGACATCGGACGGCACATGGACCCCTGCCTGCGTGAAGGCGTACAGGCAACCCAGGGCCATCATGTCGTTGGCGGCGAACACGGCATCGGGCAGCGCTCCGGCTGCCAGCAACTCCTGACCGGCGCGATGGCCGGAAGCTTCGTCGAAATCACCGGGCAGCTCGATGCCTTCGGCGTCACTGCCGAAAGCCGCCAGCGCGTCACGGAAGCCGCGCAGGCGCTCGCGCGCGTCGAAGTTGAGGTCCGGGCCAGAAATGAAAGCGATACGGCGGTGACCGGCGTCGAGCAGATGGCGGGTCATCGCCATCGCACCGGCATGGTCATCGATGCTCAGCACCGGGTGGTCCTGCCCGGGCAGATAGGTGTTGATCAACACCGTCGGCAGCGACTGCGGCAGGTTGTCGGTCAGGAAGCCGGGGCTCTCGGCATAGGGCGAAAGCACCAGCAGGCCGTCGACGCGGCCGCGCATGGCACGCAGGGCCGCGCCCTGCTGTTCCTGGTCACCGTGGTAGCTGGACACCAGCAGATGCTGGCGGCGGTTGCGGGCGACGTTGTCGATGCCGCGCATCAGCTCGGAGAAGAATTCACCGTACAGGTCAGGCAGCACCACGCCCACCGTATTGGTGCGGCGGCTGCTCAGGCTGCGGGCGGCGGCGTGCGGGGTATAACGCAGCCGTGCGGCCACCTCCAGCACAAGCTGGCGGACCGGTTCGGCGACATTTTCATGCCCGTTGAGCGCGCGGGAAACCGTGGCCACGGAGACCCGGGCTTCGCGTGCGACGTCTTTGATTGTGATAGCTGCCTTGTTCACGAAGCCGCCCTCCACGGCTTGGACCTACCAGCATTGGCGCGGAATGTAAGCGTTTCCATCTGGGCTTGTAAACAGTCCGTTAGGCGAATGTCCTGAAATGGACATGGAAATCTGTCTGTGGCAGGCCCGCAGAGAGACCCGCCAGGACAGCGTGGGACAAGGGCTCAGCCCTGTTCTGACGGGGTCAATGCGCGAATGGACAGCGCGTGGATGTCGGTCTCCATCATCGCCCCCAGCGCGGCATATACCGCGCGATGCCGGGCCAGCGGACCCAGTCCCGCGAAGCGTTCGCTGACGATATGCAGGTTGAAGTGACCGCGGCCATCGCGCGCACCGGCGTGGCCGGCATGCCGATGGCTGTCGTCTTCGATATCCAGCACGCTGGGGGCCAGCGCCTGCTGCAGTGCATCACGCATCCGCTCGATGCGCTCCGCGTTCACGGCAGGACCTTGCGGAACGGACGCACCTGTACATGGGTGTAGACACCCGCGGCTACGTAAGGGTCGGCATCGGCCCAGGCCTGGGCCTGCACGAGCGACTCGAACTGCGCGATCACCACCGAACCACTGAAACCGGCCGGGCCCGGGTCCTCGCTGTCTACTGCCGGGCACGGCCCGGCCAGCAGCAGGCGGCCTTCGTCGCGCAGCGCGTGCAGGCGCGCCAGGTGTTCCGGCCGCGCCTGCAGCCGCTGCGCCAGCACATCCTGGCCGTCATAGCCTTCAATCACATACCACACGGCATTTCCTCGCTTGCGTTGTCGGATGCGCAGATTCTAGCCAATGCGGCCCCCGCCCCGGCCCGGCTGGACACTGGCGCGACAAAGGCTTACCCTAGACTCCATTGCACGTGGCTGGATGCAGCAGCCCGTCGGTTTTTGCGGCCAACGCAGCCCCCGACGACCGTTCCGCTGCTTCAAACCGGGCCATCCGGCCGGGCCACGTAGACGACCTCCCCGTAGTTCCGTCGCTGCCGTTTCCTGCGGCGCGTCCTGCTGTTTTACCTGTGTGGAATCGCGCCGATCCCGGCGTGTCTGGTGCCCTGGGGCTCCGTGGCGTTGGCCCGGCGACCCCGGTGCCGCGACTGGTCCGTTGCAATCCTGATGTCCATTAGATGACTTCCGAACTCGCGCTCGACGCGAACCCGCCAACCCGGCCGCCCGCCCCCCAGCAGCAGGAAATGCCGCTGGCCGTGGTGCATGGGCAACCGGTCCTGCAGATCCCGCAGGACCTGTACATCCCGCCGGACGCGCTGGAAGTCATCCTGGATGCCTTCGAAGGCCCGCTGGACCTGCTGCTGTACCTGATCCGCCGCCAGAACCTGGATGTCCTGGACATTCCCGTGGCCGAGATCACCCGGCAGTACGTGGAATACATCACCGTGATGCGCGAGCTGCGCTTCGAGCTGGCCGCCGAGTACCTGGTGATGGCGGCGATCCTGGCCGAGGTGAAGTCACGCATGCTGCTGCCGCGCCCGGTCAGCGAGGAAGGCGATGAGGCCGACCCGCGCGCCGAGCTGGTGCGCCGGCTGCAGGAGTACGAACGTTTCAAGCAGGCCGCCGAGGACATCGATGCCCTGCCCCGCCAGGACCGCGACACCAGCCTGGCCCACGCCTTCATGCCCGAACGCGCTGCGGTGAAGCTGCCGCCGCCGGTGGACCTGAAGGAGATGCTGCTGGCCCTGCACGACGTGCTCAAGCGCGCCGAGCTGTTCAGCGGCCACGCCATCAAGCGTGAGGCACTGAGCGTGCGGCAACGCATGGGCGAAGTGCTGGGACGCCTGGAAGATGGCAAGTTCTATCGTTTTGAAGGCTTGTTCACGGCCGAAGAAGGCAAGCTGGGCGTGCTGGTCACGTTCCTGGCGGTGCTGGAACTGGCCAAGGAACAGCTGCTGGACATCGTGCAGGAAGAACCGCTGGCGCCGATCTACGTGAAGTCGCTGGCAGCCGGCAACACCAATGCCCCGCTGCAGTTCAGCAGCGAGTTCGACGACAACGACGCCGCCAACGAGAACGAGTGAGCGCTGACTGCCGATGGACCAAACGCTGATCAACCGCATTGTCGAGGGTGCCCTGCTGGCCTCCAGCCAGCCGCTCACCCTGGCCCAGCTGAAAGACCTGTTCCCGGAAGAGGAGCCGGCACCGCCGGGCAGCATCGAACGTGCGCTTGAGCGCCTGCGCGAAGCCTGCGAAGGCCGTGGCGTGGAACTGGTCGAGGTCGCCTCCGGCTTCCGCTACCAGGTGACCGGCGAAGTGCATGGCTGGATCAGCCGGCTGTGGACCGAACGCAAGACCCGCTATACCCGTGCCACCCTGGAAACCCTGGCGCTGATCGCCTACCGGCAGCCGATCACCCGCGGCGAGATCGAGCAGGTGCGCGGCGTGGCGGTCAGCAGCAACATCATCCAGGCACTGGAAGAACGCGAGTGGATCCGCGTGGTCGGCCACCGCGACGTGCCCGGCAAGCCTGCCCTGTTCGGCACCACCAAGGGCTTCCTGGACTACTTCGGCCTGAAGCGCCTGGACGAGCTGCCGCCGCTGTCGGAGCTGAAGGACCTGGGCGAGCTGGAACCGCAGCTGGCCCTGGACCGTGACGCACCGGCCGCCGCCGGTGCCGACGGTCCGGACATTTCGGCTGGCGCCGATGGCGCTGCCGCGAACGATGACGCCGGCCTGGCCGGCAGCAATACCCCCGATTCCGCCGACGCTGCGTCTGCGTCGGCTTCCGATGAGCAAGCACCTTCGCCCCTCGATGATGGGCACCCCGATTCCGCGCCGGGCGAGCGCGCGGTGCCCCTGAACGAACGCGAAGACAACGCCGTCGCGATGACGACCGTGGCTGTTGACCAAGCCGATTCCGAACCAGAGGCCGACCTCGAAACCGTCGGCCGGAGCAAAACTGATGAGTGACACCCCCCGTAACAAGCTCTCGCTCAAGCGCGAAGCCACCTCCGAACAGTTCAAGCTGGAAGAGCGCCTGCACAAGGTGCTGGCCCAGGCCGGCCTGGGTTCGCGCCGCGCGCTGGAACAGCGCATCGCCGAAGGCCTGGTCAAGGTCAACGGTGAAGTCGCGCAGACCGGCATGTCGGTCAAGAGCGGCGACAAGATCGAGCTGGATGGCCGCGGCTTCGTCGCCACCGCACTGGCCGAACCGTCGCGCGTGCTGGTCTACAACAAGCCGGAAGGCGAAGTGACCACCCGCGAAGACCCCGAAGGCCGCCCGACCGTGTTCGAATCGCTGCCGCCGCTGAAGGGCGCGCGCTGGATCGCGATCGGCCGCCTGGACATCAACACCACCGGCCTGCTGCTGGCCACCACCGACGGTGAACTGGCCAACGCCATGATGCACCCGTCGTTCGAGGTCGAGCGCGAGTACGTGGTGCGCGTGCGCGCCCCGGAAGGCGAGGAGAAGGTCTCCGACGCCATCGTCGACCGCCTCGCCCGCGGCGTGGCACTGGAAGACGGCCCGGCCAAGTTCGACGAGATCGAACGCATCGGCGGCACCGATTCGCACGACTGGTTCCGCGTCGTGGTGAAGGAAGGCCGCAACCGCGAAGTGCGC
Organism: Stenotrophomonas sp. YJH_SMC_79; assembly: GCF_059367995.1. Classification (NCBI taxonomy): domain Bacteria; kingdom Pseudomonadati; phylum Pseudomonadota; class Gammaproteobacteria; order Lysobacterales; family Lysobacteraceae; genus Stenotrophomonas; species Stenotrophomonas sp. YJH_SMC_79. The sequence goes on along the minus strand of NZ_JCAFRK010000002.1, from coordinate 625,232 downwards.
CGCCTGTGGGAATCGCAGGGCTGCCAGGTCAGCCGCCTGAAGCGCACCCGCTATGGCAAGGTGAGCCTGCCGCGCGAACTGGCCCGCGGCCATTCGGTGGAACTGGGCACCGCCCAGGTGGAAGCCCTGCGTGCGCAGCTGAAGCTGGAAGAAGGCGCGCCGTCGGCACTGACCCTGCAGCCGGTGATCGGCCAGCGCCGCGCCGCCAAGACCACCGTGCGCGTGCGCGAAGGTGGCCGTGGCAATGCCTACGTCAACGGCCACAACACTGCCGACGAAGGCCGCGAGCTGCGTCGTTTCGACAACGTCCGCGAAGACCGCGGCCGTGGCCGCGGTGGCAAGGGCGGCGGTTTCAAGGGTGGCCTGACGGTCAGTGGTGAAGCCGCGGCCAAGCAGTCGCAGAAGCCGTTCAAGCAGCGCCCCCAGAAGAACGACCGTTCGCTGCCGGAAGGCAACCCGGCCGCATTCCGTACCTGGTACGTGCCGGACGGTGTCAGCACCGGCCCGAGCGGCCATCGCAATGCCGGTCCGGGCGCACGCGGCCCGGGTGCCCGTGGTCCGGGCGCGGGCGGCCAGGGCCGTCCGTACGGCAAGCCGAAGGGCCCGGGCGCTGGCGCCGGTGGCGGCCAGGGCCGTGGCGGTTTCGGCGGTGAAGGCCGCGGCGGCGCAGGCGGCCAGGGTCGTCCGGCCGGTGCGGGCAACCGCTCGCAGGGCCAGGGCAACAAGCACCCGTATGGCCATCCGGGCAATGCCCCGAGCTTCCCGTCCGACCACGCCACCCCGGGCTTCAACTCGTATGGCAGCCCGAAGCCGGCGCAGGGCGCCCGTCCGGGCGGTCGCGGTCCGGGCGGCGGCAACCGTGGCCCGGGCGGCAATCGCGGCCCCGGCGGTCCGGGTGGCAACCGTGGCCCGGGTGGCCCCGGCGGCAACCGCGGTCCGGGCGGCCCGCGCCGCAGCGGCCCGCGCGGCGGCTGATCGCTGCCCTCGCTGAAATAAAGAACCCCGGCTCCGGCCGGGGTTTTTCTTTGTCTGGTGCAACGATCCGCGGGTAGATCCACGCCACGCGTGGATGAAAAGCGTGCATTAGGAATTCTTTGAAAACCTGAAATCAGTGCCACGGGTCGACGCGGGCAACGCGATGAACGCCTATCGTGACCCCTCATCCCCGTACAAGGAAACGACGATGGCATGGCATACCAGCGGCTCTGTGCTGACAGCGGTAAACCCCACCAATACCTGGTGGAACACAGTCTACGGCCCGGGCAACATTGTTCCCGTTTCAGGCATCTACGTCTGCCTCGGCTGCAGACGCGAGATCACGAGCAATCAGAACGACCCCTTCCCGCCCCAGTCGCATCATCAGCACTCCACCCAGCAGGGCAGCATCCGCTGGAAACTCAATGTACGCACGAACACCGACGGCGCCTGATGTAAAACAGGGGACGGAGGGGATTAAGTCGTTTTTGCCACATTGCGAATTGGCAAGGCAAAAACGACTTAATCCCCTCCGTCCCCTTTTGCATGACGCTGGAAAGCGGCAGGCGTGGTGCCCACCATGCTGCGGAAGAACGCAATGAATGGGCTTTCCGCGGAGAAGCCGATGTCCTGCGCAACATGTGCGACGCGATGACCCAGCAGCAGGAGCTCCATGGCCCGCATCAGCCGCCATTGCTGGCGCCAGGCCTGGTAGCCCATGCCGGTATCGCGTTGCATCAGCCGGCCGACGGTACGCACGCTCAGGCCCGCACGCGCGGCCAACTCGTCCAGTTCGGGCGGCAGCTGTCCGGCCAGCGGCAGGCAACGTGCGATCCGCGGATCGCGCGGTAAAGGCAGATCCATCGGCGCCACCGGTGCAGCGGCGATTTCCAGCACGCACAACGCCAGTTGATGGTGCGCGCGCGGCGACTGCCAGTCATGGTCGAACGGTGCCTGCGCGATCGGCTCCAGCAGAGCCTGCAGCAGGGGACCGACGCCGATGATCACAGGCTGCTGCGGAAGCTGTGCCGACAATGCGGCATCGAAATACAAGGAACGGTAGTCCACGGTCTGGCGCATCTGTGCCCGATGACGCAGCCCGCCGGGAATCCACGCCGCGCGCGAGGGCGGCAGCAGGCTGATGCGGTCACCGAAGGTCAGACGCGTGCAGCCCCGCCGCGTGTACAGCAACTGCGCCCGCGCGTGCTGGTGCCAACCCGAATCATGATCGGCCAGCGACGACGCGATGCCCAGCACCGGTGCGCTCCAGGCGTCGGCATCGAAGTGTGCATCCGGCTGCAGCCAGGCCATGTCCGATTTCATCCACTTCCTGACCGGATCGACAGAGTACGCCAGTACGCCAGCCACCACAATGCGCGGCCCTGTTTGCGGAGCGCCCGCATGTCGCGTCGCCTGTTGTTGCTCACCATCGCGCTGCTGATGTTCCCCCAGCTCGCGCAGACCCTGTATAGCCCTGCCCTGGCTGATCTCGCCGGGCGCTTCGCACTGCCACCCGGCGCCGCCAGCCAGGCCATGAGCCTGTACCTGTTCGGTTTTGCCATCGGTGTCCTGCTATGGGGGCGGCTGGCCGACCATATCGGCCGTCGCCCTGCCCTGCTCTGCGGCCTGGCCGTGTTCGCACTGGCGGCCTGCAGCGGCCTGCTGGCCAGCACATTCGGCCAGGTCCTGCTGGCACAGGCACTGGCCGCACTGGGTGCGGCAGCGGCCTCGGTGGTAACCCAGACCGTACTGCGCGACCACCTGGAGGGACCGGCGTTGGCGCAGGCGTTCTCGTGGATCGGCATGGCGTTGGCCTTGAGCCCGGCGATCGGGCTGGCACTGGGTGTGCTGCTGGTGGACAGCCATGGCTATGCCGGCGTGCAGGCCGGCCTGCTGCTGATTGTCATCCTGCTGATGCTCGGATGCGCATCCGGCCTGCAGGAGAGCCGCCCTGCCGAAGTCGTGCACACGCCACTGCTGCCACTGCTGCGGCAACTGCTGCGTGATCGCTGGATCTGGTCACAGGCACTGCTGGTGATGGCGTTCAACGTAGCCATGTACAGCTGGTACGCGCTGGGCCCGTTCGTGTTCGAACGCCTGCACTGGCCGCTGGCCTGGTTCGGCGCCAGCGGCGCGGTGCTTGCACTGGGTTCGGCGCTGGGTGCCTGGGGCAATGGTCGCCTGCTGCGCGCGGGCGTTGCTTCCGTCACGCGTATCCGGCTCGCCGCAGGGCTGGTCCTGGCCGGTGGCCTGTTGGCTGGATTGCTGCGCAATCAACCAGCACTGGTCGCGGCGATGGTGCCGGTGGTGGCCGGTTTCGGCCTGGCCATCCCCAATGTGCTGGGCCAGGCCCTGCGCGGATACCCGCACTGCCTGGGCAGTGCGGGCGCCTTGTTCGGACTGCTCTACTACCTGTTGATCGGCGTAGCGATGGCCGTGGTCGGTGCACTGCAACTGCTGGCACCGACACTCATCGTGTGCGGCCTGCTTGCACTGTGGCTGCAGCGGCCGGCCCTGCTCAACGCCGGCTCAGGGTGAACGCCGTGCCGTCCACCCCCAGATCCCAGCCCTTGCCGGTGCCGGACAGGGCCAGTGAGATATCGCCCTTGGTCATCACCTGCGCATTGCTGGACTTCACCGCGCCCGCATGCGCGCCAACCGATGCATAAGTGCCCAGCAGCTCGTTGACGCTCACGGCGCCGGTGAAGCTGCCACGCCCGTTGGTGATCTTCGACTTGCCCACGGTCAGGCCACCGCCCTTCATCTGGATGCGCACCGGCATGCTGGCGCCATTGCTGCAGGAGACCGTGCCATTGCCGGATGCGGTCTTGTAGATCAGCGACCAACCGGACAGGTTGTAGCGCAGCTCGCAATCGAGATTGCCGGCAGCGTGCGCGGCCGGGGCCAACGATGCGGCGGACAGGGCCAGCAGCAGGGCGAAGGACGTGTTCATGGCAGGACTTCCAGTTCGGTCGGACTGGCCGCGAATCTAGCAGCGCGCGCGTGCAGGTTGGATGCAGGCGCGCGCCCTGGTGCGGCAACGTTCAGGCCGTCGTTCAGGCCTGTTCGTCCAGGTGGAAGGCATCGGCATCAAGCATGGCCGGGAAGCGCGCGCGGTGCGCGGCCAAGGCTTCGGCCGAGATGGTGGTGGTGACCACCTGTTCGCGTTCGCGGATCTCCACCTGCGGCTGGCCAAGGAAATCGATCACCGCGCTGTCGCCGGCGTAGTGCAGCTGGTTGCCGTCCACGCCGATGCGGTTGACCGCCGCCACGAAGCACAGGTTCTCGATCGCCCGTGCGCGCAACAGGGTCTTCCACGCGTAGGCGCGTGCCGACGGCCAATTGGCGACGAAAACCTGCAGGTCGAAATCCATCTGCCCTGCCCGCTCCACGTTGTAGCGGTTGCGGCAGAACACCGGGAAACGCAGGTCGTAGCAGACCTGCGGATTGATCCGCCAGCCTTTCCATTCCACGCTCAGGCGCTCACGGCCGGCGGCATAGCGTTCGTGTTCACCGCCGTAGCGGAACAGGTGGCGCTTGTCGTAGTACTGCAGGTTGCCATCGGGCGTGGCGAACAGCAGGCGGTTGTAGACGCCTTCGCCATCACGCAACTGCACGCTGCCGATCACTGCCGCGTTCAAGGCCTTGGCCTGTTCGCGCACCCAGGCCACGGTCGGCCCATCCATGCCTTCGGCCTGGGCGATGGCTTCGTTGGAGAAGCCACTGGTGAAGGTCTCCGGCAGGATCACCAGGTCGGTGGTGCCGGCCAGCGGTGCCAGCAGCGCGCCGTAGTAGGTGCGGTTGCCGGCCGGGTCGTGCCAACGGGTGTCGCCCTGGACGAGGGAAATGCGCAGGTCCTGCATGTCCACGCCTCCGCTCACAGCAGGCGCAGGCGTTCGATCGCCGCGTCCATGGTCGCTTCATTCTTGGCAAAGCACAGGCGCACCAGGCGTTGGCCGGCCGGCGGATTCTCGTAGAACGGCGACAGCGGGATGGCAGTGACGCCCTTCTCGATGGTCAGCCACTTCACGAATTCGTGGTCGGGCAGATCGCTGATGGCCGAGTAGTCGACCAGTTGGAAATAGCCGCCCGGCACCGGCAGCGCCTTCAGGCGGGTACTGGCCAGCTGCTCGCGGAAACGGTCGCGCTTGGCCTGGTAGAACGCGCCCAGCTCCAGATGGTGTTCCGGCTCGTCGCGGATCATCGCGGCGAAACCGTACTGCGCCGGGCCGAAGCTGGTGAAGGTGTTGTACTGGTGCACCTTGCGGAACTCGGCGGTCAGCGCCGGCGGGGCGATCGCATAACCGATCTTCCAGCCGGTGCAGTGGTAGGTCTTGCCGAAGCTGGAGATGACGAACGCGCGCTCGCGCAGTTCCGGGTAGCGCAGCGCCGATTCATGGCGGCGGCCGTCGTAGATGATGTGTTCGTACACCTCATCGGAGATCAGGTAGATCTGCGTGCCGCGCAGCAGTTCGGCCAGCGCCTGCATGTCCTGGGCCGACAGCATCGCACCGGACGGGTTGTGCGGGGTGTTGACGATCAGCATGCGGGTACGCGGGGTGATCGCCGCACGCACGCGGTCCCAATCGACCGCGAACGTCTGCGGGTCCAGCGAAACGTGCACGGCCCTGGCACCGGCCAGGTCGATCGCCGGCTCGTAGCAGTCGTAGGCCGGGTCGAGCACGATCACTTCCTCGCCCGCACGCACCACGGCGTGGATGGCATTGAAGATGGCCTCGGTGCCGCCGCTGGTGACGGTGATCTCGCTGTCCGCATCGACCTGCGCGCCGTAGCAATCCAGCGCCTTCTGCGCGATGGCCTGGCGCAGCGGCGCCACGCCGGTCATCGGCGGGTACTGGTTCAGGCCGGCGGCCATCGCCCTGGTGGTTTCGTCGATCAGGCGCTGCGGCGCGGAAAAGTCCGGAAAACCCTGGCCCAGGTTGACCGCGCCGTGTTCGGCGGCGAGCTGGGACATCACGGTGAAGATCGTGGTACCGACCTTGGGCAGCTTGGTGTTGGGTTGCATCGGCCTGGGATATGGGGAGACAGGCCACTGAGTTTACGCAATCCCTGCTTCGGTAGTGCCGGCCGCTGGCCGGCAACCCCGGGACGATCTGCGACGCTTGGTCGCGCCTGCCGGCCAGCGGCCGGCACTACCCTGTGAATTCACCGCTACAATTGCCGCCGCACTCCGGCATGAAGACCCCTGGCCCTTGAACACCCCTGCATTGCTGGCCGCCAGCGGCCTGAGCTTCTCCCGCAATGACGAGCCGGTGTTCGGCCCGCTGGATTTCCATGTGGACGCCGGCGAAGCCCTGCTGGTGCAGGGCGGCAACGGCGCCGGCAAGACCACCCTGCTGCGCGTGCTGGCCGGCCTGGCCCGGCCCGGCGCCGGCCAGGTGCGGATCGACGGCAAGCCGGCCAGCAATGCCGAGCGTGCACGCTATGTGGCCTACCTCAGCCACCTGCCGGCCCTGAAGCCGGACCTGGATACGCTGGAGAACCTGCACTTCCTGTGTGGCCTGCACGGTCGCCGTGCGCGGCAGATGCCGGGTAACGCGCTGGCCATCGTCGGCCTGGCCGGCTTCGAGGACACCCTGGTACGCCACCTGTCGGCCGGGCAGAAGCGCCGGCTGGCACTGGCGCGCATCTGGCTGTCGCCGGCGCCGCTGTGGCTGCTCGACGAACCCTACGCCAACCTCGACCTGGAGGGCATCACCCTGGTCAACCGGATGATTTCCGCGCACCTGCGCGCCGGTGGCGCGGCACTGGTCACCACCCACGGCGCCTATGCCGCACCGCCGGTGCGTACCCGCCAGCTCGACCTCGGCGGTGCCGCATGATCGCGCCGGGCACCGAACCGGGCCTGTGGCAGACCGCGGGCGCGCTGCTCAAGCGCGACGTGCGCCTGCTCTGGCGCCGTCGCGGCGATGCGCTGCAGCCGCTGCTGTTCGCGGTGCTGGTGGTGGTGCTGTTCGCGCTGGCCCAAGGCCGCGAGCCGCAACTTCTCGCCGCCACCGCAGGCGCGGTGCTGTGGCTTGCGGTGCTGCTGGCCGGCCAGCTGTCGCTGGATTCGCTGTTCCGCTCCGATGCCGAAGACGGCTCGCTGGAACAATGGCTGCTGGCGCCGGTGCCGCTGGCCTGGCTGGTGCTGGTGCGCGTGCTGCTGCACTGGGCCACCACTGCCCTGCCGCTGATCATCGTCAGCCCGTTGCTGGCCGAAATGCTGCATCTGCCGCATGACCAGCTGCCGATGTTGCTGGCATCGTTGCTGCTGGGAACGCCGTTGCTGAGCCTGATCGGTGGCGTGGTCGCCGCGCTGACCGTAGGCATCCGACGCTCTGGTATTCTCGTGGCGTTGCTGTCGCTGCCGCTGTACGTGCCGGTGCTGGTGTTCGGCGCGGGCAGCCTGGCGGCAGCCGGACGCGGACAGGATCCGGTCGGTGCGCTGCTGATGCTGGGCGCCGGCCTGCTGGTCGCGCTGGTGCTGGCGCCGTTGGCCACCGCCGCTGCAATACGCATTTCTCTGAGTTGACCGAGCTGAGAGCCAATCCACCCCTGCTGGATAGCCGCCACGCATGAATCCGATTGTCCGCTGGTTCCACCAACTCGGTTCGCCCCCCACGTTCGACCGTTTCGCTGCCCGCTGGTCGCGGGTCTTCTACCTCGCGGCGGTGCCGGTGCTGCTGGTCGGCATGTGGCAGGCGCTGCTGGTGGTGCCACCGGAAGCCAAGCAGCTGGACAGCTTCCGCATCCTCTACATCCACGTGCCCAGTGCCTGGATGAGCCTGTTCGTATTCGCGCTGATGGCGCTGTATGCGGCCATTGCGCTGATCTGGCGGATCAAGGTCTGCGAGATCCTGGCCATGGCCTGCGCGCCGATGGGTGCCGGGTTCACCCTGATCACCCTGCTGACCGGCAGCATCTGGGGCAAGGGCACGTGGGGCACCTGGTGGGACTGGGACCCGCGCATGACCAGTGAACTGGTGCTGCTGTTCCTGTACCTGGGCGTGATCGGCCTGTACCACGCCATCGAGGACCGCCGCAGCGCCGCGCGCGCGGCCGGCCTGCTGGCCATCGTCGGCGTCAGCCTGCTGCCGGTGATCCGCTATTCGGTGGACTGGTGGGGCGGCCTGCATCAGCGCCAGTCGATCAACGTATTCGGTGAATCGGCGATCAGCAGCGCGATGATCGCGCCGCTGTGGTGGATGGTGATCGGCACCAAGTTCTGGTTCGCCGGTTCGGTGCTGGCCAAGGCCCGCGCCGACAATCTCGACCGCGAGGCCGGCAAGGCCTGGGTCGGTGGCCGGGTCGATGCCGCACGCGCGGCCGGGGAGGCCCGATCATGACCCACCTGCCCTATGTGATCGGCGCCTACGCCGTGTTCGTGCTGGTGCTCGGCGCCGATGCCATCGGTTCGTGGCTGCGCCTGCGCGTGGCGCGCCGCTTGGCACTGGCCCGCCAGCAACGGCAGCAGACCCGCGCCGGCAGGCAGGACGCAGCGGCATCGCTGCCGACGGAGCTGGAACGATGACGCCCGTACAACGCCGCCGCCTGGTGTGGGTGCTGCTGGCCCTGCTCGCCTCCGGCCTGGCCACCGCGCTGGTGGCGATGGCGCTGGAGCGCAACATCGCCTACCTGTACACGCCTGCCGAAGTACTGCGCGGCGATGTCGATGCACAATCGCGCTTCCGCCTGGGCGGCATGGTGGTGAAAGGCTCCTTCAACCGACCGGTAGGCTCGCTGGAGGCACGCTTTGAAGTCACCGACGGCGACGCGCAACTGGCAGTGACCACGTCGCGGATCCTGCCGGACATGTTCGCCGAAGGTACCGCGGTGGTCGCCAGTGGCCGCCTGCTGGACGGTGTCTTCGTCGCCGACGAAGTGCTGGCCAAGCACGATGAAAAATACGTGCCGAAGGAAGTGGCCGACAAGATGGGCGATGCCCATCGCAAGCACGACGTGCCGGTGACGGCACCCGAGGTGCGCTGAGTGCTGCCCGAACTGGGTCAGATCCTGCTGTTGTGTGCGTTGCTGGCCTCGCTGCTGCAGGCCGGCCTGCCGCTGGTCGGCGCGCAGCGCAACAACACGGCGTGGATGGCGGTGGCACGGCCGGCGGCCTTCGCGCAGCTGCTGCTGCTCGCCGGTGCGTTCGCGGCGCTCACCGTCGCGTTCGTGCAGCAGGACTTCTCGGTGCGCTACGTGGCCGAGAACTCCAATTCGCTGCTGCCGATGATCTACCGCTATTCGGCGGTATGGGGTGCGCATGAAGGCTCGCTGCTGATGTGGGCGCTGGTGCTGGCGCTGTGGACCGGCGCGGTGGCGCTGTTCTCACGGCACCTTCCAGCGCAGGTGCAGGCGCGCGTGCTGGCGGTGATGGGCATCGTCAGCGTCGGCTTCCTCGCCTTCCTGATCTTCACTTCCAACCCGTTCCTGCGCCTGAACCCGGCGCCGCTGGAAGGGCGCGATCTCAATCCACTGCTGCAGGATCCGGGGTTGATCATCCATCCGCCGATGCTCTACATCGGTTACGTGGGCTTTGCGGTGCCGTTCGCGTTCGCGGTGGCCGCGCTGCTGGAAGGTCGCGTGGATGCGCGCTGGCTGCGCTGGACGCGGCCCTGGACCAACGTCGCCTGGGGCTTCCTGACCCTGGGCATCGCCCTGGGCAGCTGGTGGGCCTACTACGAGCTGGGCTGGGGTGGCTGGTGGTTCTGGGACCCGGTGGAGAACGCCAGCTTCATGCCATGGCTGGTCGGTGCGGCACTGATCCATTCGCAGGCCGTCACTGAAAAGCGCGGCACTTTCGGCAGCTGGACCCTGCTGCTGGCGATCGCCGCCTTCGCGCTGTCGTTGCTGGGCACCTTCCTGGTGCGCTCCGGTGTGCTGACCAGCGTGCATTCGTTCGCCGCCGATCCGTCGCGCGGCCTGTTCATCCTGGTGTTCCTGTCGGTGCTGGTCGGCGGCAGCCTGCTGCTGTACGCGCTGCGCGCCAGCCAGCTCAGCGTGGACGCCGACGATCCGCGCCGTGGCTTCACCGCCACCTCGCGCGAGACCCTGCTGCTGGCCAACAACCTGCTGCTGGCCACCGCCTGTGCGATGGTGCTGCTCGGCACGCTGTATCCGTTGCTGGCCGATGCGCTGTCGCTGGGCAAGATCTCGGTCGGCCCGCCCTACTTCGGCAGCCTGTTCCTGCTGCTGATGGCCCCGATGGTGCTGCTGTTGCCGTTCGGCCCGCTGGTGAAGTGGCAGCGCGACCAACCTTCACGTGCATTCGCGCTGCTGGCGCCATGGCTGGGGCTTGCAGTGCTGCTGGGCGCGCTGGCCTGGTGGAAGGCGCCGCAGAACGGCTGGAAGGCAGGCCTTGGCGTCGCCGCGGCGGCCTGGGTTGGAATCGGCACTGCGCGCTTCGTCTGGCAGCGCCTGCGCGGCAACGGCCGCTTCACCGCCGAAATGCTCGGCATGATCGTCGCCCACACCGGCATCGCCGTGTTCCTGGCTGGCGCGCTGCTGGTGGAAGCCTTGAACGTGCAGCGCGAAGTGGCGCTGGCGCCGGGCCAGCAGCTGGTGGTCGGTCGCTACGAAGTACGCTTCGAAGGCGTGGACCATCGCGAAGGGCCGAATTTCATCGCCGATCGAGGCCATCTGCGGGTGTTCCGCGACGGCCGCGAGCAGGCCCTGCTGCACCCGGAGAAGCGCCAGTACGCCAGCGGCGGCCAGGTGATGACCGAGGCCGGCATCGATGCACGCTTCGACGGTGATGTCTACGTGGCATTGGGCGAGCCGCTGGGCAACAATGCGTGGGCGGTACGGGTGCACATCAAGCCGTTCGTGCGCTGGATCTGGCTGGGCGCGCTGCTGATGGCCCTGGGCGGATTCATCACCGCCGCCGACCGCCGTTTCCGTCGTCCGTAGGAGTTCCCATGTCCGAGTCCCCCGCCCCGCGCCCTTCCCGCCCGCTGCCGCCGGTAGCCATCGTGATCGGCGTGCTGTTCTTCTTCGGCCTGCTTGGGCTGATGATCTACGGGGTGATGAAATCGGGTGATCCGCAGCGTGACGTGCTGCCCTCGGCGCTGATCGACAAGCCGGCGCCAGCGTTCGCGCTGCCGGTGCTGCACGACCCGGAAATGATCGTGCACAGCGACGAACTGCGCGGCGCGCCCTACCTGTTGAACGTGTGGGGCAGCTGGTGCGCGGCCTGCCGCGAGGAACACCCGGTGCTGACCCGCTTCGCCGAGAGCAAGCGCGTGCGCGTGATCGGCTACAACTGGAAGGACGACCCCACCGACGCGCTGCACTGGCTGGAACAGCTGGGCAATCCGTTCATGGTGGTGCTCAGCGATGTCGAAGGCCGCACGGCGATCGACTGGGGCGTGACCGCTGCACCGGAAACCTTCCTGGTAGACGGCAGTGGCATCGTGCGCTGGAAATACAGCGGCGCGATGACCCAGCGCGTGGTCGACGAGAAGCTGATCCCGGCGCTGGAAAAGATCGAAAAGGCCCAGGGCAATGCCGGCAACACCCTGCACACGGCGCCCTGAGCCCATGCGCTGGCTGCTGGTGCTGCTGTTCCTGATGCTGCCGCTGGCCGTGGTGGCACAGCAGCCGCTGCATGATCCGCAGCCGCTGCAGTTCCGCGATGGCGCCGAAGAACGCCGCTTCCACGACCTGGCCGCGCAGCTGCGCTGCGTGCAGTGCCAGAACCAGTCGCTGGCCGATTCCAACGCACAGATCGCCCAGGACCTGCGCCGCGAGGTGCTGCAGCTGATGCAGCAGGGCCACGACGATGCGCAGATCAAGCAGTTCCTGGTCGCGCGCTACGGTGAGTTCGTGCTCTATCAGCCACCGTTGCAGCCGGGCACCTGGCTGCTGTGGGGCGGTCCCCTGCTGATGCTCGGCGCCGGCGCACTGGTGGTACTGGGCATTGTCCGCCGCCGTGGCCGTACCGTTGGCGCAGCACCGGCCGGCAAGGCCGAAGAAGGAGACGGATGGTGAGCCATTGGCTGCCGCTGCTGGCCGGGCTGGTTGCTGCGCTGATGGCAGCGCTGGTGCTGTGGCCGTTGCGCCACCACGGTCGTCGTGGTTTCGCGGTGGGCGTGATTGCGCTCGGCGTGGCCGGCGCCTGCCTTTACCTTCTGGTCGGTGATCCACGTGCTGCGCAGGTGCAGCCGCCGCCGTCGGTGGCCACCCTGCGCGATGGCGTGCAGGCCCTGCAGGATGCGTTGAAGCGTGACCCACAGCGGGCCGATGGCTGGACCCTGCTGGGTCGTTCGCAGGCCGAACTGGGCAATACCTCAGCTGCGGCGGACGCGTTCGCGCGTGCCGCAGCATTGGCACCGGATGATCCGGGCGTACTGGTGGAAGCCGCACAGGCACGTGCGCAGGCCGATGCCGGCAAGCAGTTCGATGACACCGCAATGGCATGGCTGCAGCAGGCGCGCACGCTGGCACCCGATGCCGAGCGCACCAGCTGGCTGCTGGGCATCGCCCTGCGCCAGCGGGGCCGGAATGCCGAAGCCGCCGACGTCTGGAGCAGCCTGCTGCCGCGACTGGAGCCGGGTGCCGCGCAGGCACTGCAGGCGCAGATCGCCATCGCCCGCGAAGCCGCAGGCCAGACGCCAGGTACTGCCCCTGCGGCGGCGGCACTGCTGCAGGTACGCGTGCAGCTGCCTGCAATGAAGGCGAACGAGTGGCCAGCCAGCACCCAGGTGTTCGTGCTGGCCCGCGCCGTGGGTGGACCGCCGATGCCGGTGGCCGCTCGCAAGCTGCCGCTGGCCGGCTTCCCGGCCACGGTCGGGCTGGGCGACGGTGACAGTCCGATGCCAACCGCACCGCTGTCGGCACATCGCGAGGTGGAAGTGCTGGCACGCATCTCGCGTACCGGTAGCGCCAACCGCAGCGAGGGCGACCTGCAGAGCGTGCCGGTGAAGGTGAGCCTGCCGCATGACGGCCTGGTGGAGCTGCGGTTCCCGTAAATCCCGTGCCGCTGCGCTCGCCGGGCATGGCCCGGCGGATGCATGCGTACCCACCACCGGTAGTGCCGGCCGCTGGCCGGCAAACGACGCGCTTGCCGGCCAGCGGCCGGCACTACCGTTGTCTGCCCCGCTAGAATGCCCGCATGACTGAATTCATCCCGCCCGGCAGCCGCTTCCACGCCCTGCCCTCGCCCTTCCCGTTCAAGCGCGGCGGCGCCCTGCACGGCGCGCGCGTGGCCTATGAAACCTGGGGAACACTGGCGGCCGACGCAGGCAACGCGATCCTGATCGTGACCGGCCTTTCGCCGGATGCGCACGCAGCGGCCAACGACGCCGATCCGGCGCCGGGCTGGTGGGAAGGCATGGTTGGTCCCGGCAAGCCGATCGATACCGACCGCTGGTTCGTGGTCTGCGTGAACTCGCTGGGCAGCTGCAAAGGCTCCACCGGCCCCGCTTCGCTCAATCCGACCACAGGCGAACCGTATCGCCTCGACTTCCCCGAGCTGTCGATCGAAGACGGCGCGCGCGCCGCGATCGAAGTCGTGCGTGCCCTGGGCATCGAACAGCTGGCCTGCGTGGTCGGCAATTCGATGGGCGGCATGACCGCACTGGCCGTGCTGATGCTGCACCCGGGCATCGCGCGCAGCCACGTCAACATTTCCGGCAGTGCGCAGGCGCTTCCCTTCTCGATCGCGATCCGTTCGCTGCAGCGCGAGGCGATCCGTCTTGATCCGCGCTGGAACGGTGGCCACTACGACGATGCCGAATACCCCGAGTCCGGCATGCGCATGGCGCGCAAGTTGGGCGTGATCACCTACCGCTCCGCCCTGGAATGGGATGGCCGCTTCGGCCGTGTGCGGCTGGATTCGGACCAGACCGATGACGATCCGTTCGGCCTGGAATTCCAGGTGGAAAGCTATCTGGAAGGCCACGCACGGCGCTTCGTGCGTTTCTTCGATCCCAACTGCTATCTGTACCTCAGCCGCTCGATGGACTGGTTCGACCTGGCTGAGTATGCCGACGGCGACGTGCTGGCCGGGCTGGCGAAGATCCGGGTGCAGAAGGCGCTGGCGATCGGCGCCAACACCGACATCCTGTTCCCGGTGCAGCAGCAGCAACAGGTCGCCGACGGCCTGCGTGCCGGCGGCGCCGATGCGCGCTTCATCGGCCTGGAGTCGCCGCAGGGCCACGATGCCTTCCTCGTCGATTTCGAGCGTTTCGGCCCGGCCGTGCGCGGCTTCCTCGACGCGCTGTAAGTGGCATGGCGGCGTAATCTCGCGCTGGCCGCGTTCGGCGCGTTGGTCGCGCTGATGATCAGCGGCGTGCTGCCACTGTGGCTGGGTGGTTGGTGCCTGCTGGCCAGCGCGGTGTCGTTCGGCCTGTACGGCCACGACAAGCGTGCGGCGCAGCGAAAGCAGTCGCGCATTCCCGAGCGCACATTGCAGTTGCTGGCCTTTGCCGGCGGTTGGCCTGGCGCGCTGCTGGGCCAGGCGATGTTCCGCCACAAGCACCGCAAAGCCGCGTTCCAGTGGGTGTTCTGGCTGTGCGTGCTGGCCAACGTGGCCTCGATCGCGGTGATGCTGCGCGAGTTCTCGCGGTAACCGTTCGAACGGGTAGTGCCGGCCGCTGGCCGGCAATCACGTATCGGTGTGAAGCCCATGAGGTTGCCGGCCAGCGGCCGGCACTACCATTCACGTTTCCCGCGCCAGGACGCCGTCACGCAGGCGGTACTGCGCATCGACCACGCCTTCGGGCAGGTCGTCGTGGGTGATCATCAACAGGCTGCGCCCGTCCAGCAACCCGGAAAGGTCCTGCAGCAACGCACGTGCGGTATCCACATCCAGGCCTTCGGTCGGTTCGTCCAGCAGCAGGATCGGCGCATTGCGCAGCAGCGCACGCGCCAGCGCCAGACGTCGTGCCTGGCCGGCCGACATCGTCGCGCCGTTCTCGCCCACCCAGGTCTGCAGGCCGCCGTTGCGCTCGGCCCATTCGCCCAGGCGCACGCGACGCAGCACCGCCCACAACGCTGCGTCGCTGGCATCGGGATCACCCAATCGCAGGTTCTCGGCCACACTGCCGGCAAACACCGGCGCGTTCTGCGGCAGCCACGCCAGTTGCCGGTGCCAGTCGGCCTGGGCGAAATCACGCAGATCGCGGCCACCGTAGGTCAGCCGTCCCTGCTGCGGATCCCATAGCCGCAACAGCAGGCTCGACAGCGTGGTCTTGCCGCTGCCGCTGTCGCCGCGAATCGCGATGCGCTCGCCCGGCGCCAGGGTCAGCTGCAGGCCGGACAACACCGGCCGCGCTGCACCCGGCCACTGGAAATGCACGTCATCCCAATGCACGCGCGCGGCCTGCGGCACCGCCTGCGGCGCCTGCGGATCCTCCACCGTCGGCGGTTGCTCGACGATGGCCTGCAGGCGATCGGCGGCGATGCGCCCGGACTGCAGCGACTGCCAGGCCAGGCCCATGCCCGCCCACAGTTCGATCAGTGCCACGGTAAGGAACACCAGGCCCGCCGCCATTTCCGGCGGAATGCGCTGCTGTTCGGCCGCATGCAGGGCCAGTGCCAGCATCGCCACCAGCCCCAGCCCGGCGACCAGGCCATGCAGGGTCGAGGCCGCGATCAGGCGCCAGCGCCGACGGCGATCCCGAGAAGCCAGCTGCTTGGCGGCCACGCGCACCTTCAACTGCCACGCTGCATCGGCGTGCAACGCGGCCAGGTCACCCGCGCCTTCCAGTCCTTCGAAGGCCGCGGTACGCAGGGCAGCGCGATGCGCGGCACGGTCCGCCTCTTCATCGTCGTGGCCACGCACGCCCAGCCACGGCACGCCGAAGGCGATCAGCAAGGCGAGCACCGCCAGCAGCACCGCCGCCGCCGGCAGGATCAGCGCCGCCGATACAACCGCCACCAGCGTCAGCGCACCCAATGCCACCAGCGGCCCGATCGCACGCACCAGCAGGCCATCCACCTCATTGATGTCACCCAGCAGGCGTGCCAGCAGTTCGCCGGTACGCGTGGCACCCAACCGCGCCGGTGCGAGTGGCAGCGCGCGGCGGAAGAACCACACGCGCAGATCGCGGGCGATGCGCAGCGTGGCATCGTGACCGACCAGCTTTTCGAAATAGCGCGACACGATGCGCGCCATGGTCAAGCCGCGGATACCCGCCGATGGCGAGAAGAAATTGAATCCCTGCCCCAGGCCCGCCGCACCGGCCAGCGCGGCTGCAGTGAGGAAACCACCGGACAGGCCCAGCAGTGCGGTGCCTGCCAGCATCGTGGTCCACAGCAGCAGCACGGTCAGCAACAGGCGCGGACGATGGCGGAGGAACACGGCGCGCAGCGAATCGGGCGAACGGCTCATGCGCGCACCGCCTGTGACGGTTCCACCAGGCGGCCTTCCGGCAACAGCAGGCAGCGGTCGGCCCAGGCGATCACCGCCGGGCTGTGGGTGGCGACCACCACGCTGCGCCCGCGGGCATAGGCGGCCAGGCTGCGCAGCAGCGCGGCTTCGGTATCGGCATCGAGGAACGCAGTGGGTTCGTCCAGCAGCAGCACCTGCGGGTCGCGCAGCAGCAGGCGGGCCAGGCCGATGCGGCGTGCTTCACCACCGGACAGACCGAAGCCGCGCTCACCGATCACAGTATCCAGTCCCTGCGGCAGGCGCTGCGCGAACTGCAGCACCTGCGAGGCCTCGGCCACTGCGCGCAACCGCGCATCGCTGGCACCGGGATCGGCCAGGCGCAGGTTGTCGGCAATGCTGCCGTGGAACAGGTACGGGCGCTGGCTGGCATAGGCCACCTGCACACCAGGACGCAGCTGCAGTTTGCCGGCGCGCGGCGGCAGCCAGCCGGCCAGCGCTTCCAGCAGCGTGCTTTTGCCGGACCCGCTGGGGCCGACCAGGGCCAGACGCTGGCCCGGTTCCAGCAGCACATCCAGATCCTGCAGCACATCGTGCGGCGCGCCCAACGGACGAAGAACCAGATCCTGTGCCTGCAGCGGCGGCAATGCAGCTTCGGCCGGTTCCGCCACCAGCGGTGCGATCTCGTTCTCGATCAGGCCCTGCTCCTCGGGCAGAGACTGCAGCAGGCGTTCCACCTCGGCCGCCGCTGCCAGTGCATTGGCGCGGTCGTGGTAGTGCGCGGCCAGGCGCCGCAGCGGCGCGTAGAACTCCGGTGCCAGCAGCAGGCAGAACAGGCCCGCGCCCAACGTCGGCACGGTCGCATGCAGCGACATCATGCCCAGGTAGCTCAGGCCCAGGTACAACGCGACCATTGCCACGCTCACCGAGGCGAAGAATTCCAGCACCGTGGACGACAGGAAGGCGATGCGCAGCACCTTCAGGGTGCGCACGCGCACCCCTTCGGCGGCGGCCTCGATCCCTTCCAGTTCGGCCTCGCCGCGGCCATACAGGCGCAGCAGGCCCAGGCCCTTGATGCGGTCGGCGAAGTGGCCGCTCATCCGCGCCAGCTCGCCCAGCTGCGCACGGCCGGCCGCTTCCGCGCCCCAGCCCACCAGCATCATGAAGAACGGCACCAGCGGTGCGGTGAACAGCAGGATCAGCGCCACCACCCAGTCCACCCAGGCCACTGCGGCCAGGATCAGCAGTGGCACCACCACCACTTCGGTGCGCACCGGCAGGAAGCCACTGTAATAGCTCTCGATCGCATCGCCGTGATGCAGCATCAGTTCGCCCAGCTCACCGGTGCGGCGTTGCCGCAGCCACAGCGGGCCATGCCCGAGCAGTCGCGCGAACACGCGCTCGCGCAGGGCCAGCCGCGCGGCATCGGCCACATCACCGGCAGCCGCCTGGGTGGCACTGCCCAGCAACGTGCGCACGACCAGGATCGCCGCCAGCCCACCCAGCACCGGCAGGCCCGATGCCAACGGCGCGCGCTCTACCAGCACCTGCTGCACCAGCCAGGCAATGGCGGCAGCCTGGCCGATCAGCAGCGCTCCGGACAGGCTGATGCACAGCGCCGCCAGGCGCTGGCGGCCTCGAGCGGCGCGCGCCAGATCAGCCAGCCAGGCCGCGCGTACGCGCCGCTGGCGGGCGGTTTCAGCTTCCGGGGAAAGGCCGTCAGGGGTCGTTTCGGCAGCGCTCAAGGGGTCTTCACGGGCATCGGGGGAGACACGGCATTGTAGGCGCAGGCAACAGCCGGCCTCTGCGGCCAGCGGTCGCAGTCTTCATCAGGTTGGCATACGATCAACCGGGGCACCTGTTCATACATTGATCTGGATCAAGGCTGTTTGAAGTAGTCGGTCACATCATTCACGTCGTAGACCACCCTTCCCGCCACCTGCAACGGCACTATCCAACGAGGTAGCCAGGCCATGATTGATCAGACAGTCGTAGAACTGTCGCGGCTGCAATTCGCGCTGACCGCGATGTACCACTTCCTATTCGTACCGCTCACCCTCGGCCTGTCCTTCATGGTGGCCATCATGGAGAGCGTGTACGTGATGACCGGCAAGGAGATCTGGCGCAGGATGACCCTGTTCTGGGGCGTCCTGTTCGGCATCAACTTCGCCATGGGTGTTGCCACCGGCATCGTCATGGAATTCCAGTTCGGCATGAACTGGTCCTACTACAGCCACTACGTGGGTGACATCTTCGGTGCGCCGCTGGCGATCGAAGGCCTGATGGCATTCTTCCTGGAAGCCACCTTCGTCGGCCTGTTCTTCTTCGGCTGGAACCGCCTGAGCAAGGTCAAGCACCTCATGGTGACCTGGCTGATGGCGCTGGGTACCAACCTGTCGGCGATCTGGATCCTGATCGCCAACGGCTGGATGCAGAACCCGACCGGTGCGGTGTTCAACCCGGAAACCATGCGCATGGAAGTCGTCGACTTCATGGCCGTGGTGTTCAATCCGGTGGCACAGGCCAAGTTCGTGCATACCGTCAGTGCCGGCTACGTGACCGGTGCGGTGTTCGTGATGGCGATCAGTGCCCTGTTCCTGCTGCGCAACAAGCACAAGGACCTGGCCCGTCGTTCGTTCGCGGTGGCGGCTGCGTTCGGCCTGCTGTCCTCGCTGTCGGTGGTGGTGCTGGGTGACGAGAGCGGTTACGCCGCCAGCGAACACCAGAAGATGAAGCTGGCCGCGATCGAAGCGATGTGGGAAACCGAGCGTGCACCGGCCGACTTCACCGCCTTCGGCATCCCGAACCAGGAAACCCACCAGAACGACTACGCGGTGAAGATCCCGTACCTGATGGGCCTGATCGCCACCCGTTCGTTGAACCAGCCGATTCCGGGCATCCTGGAACTGGTCGAGCGCGCCGAACACCGCGTGCGCGGCGGCCAGCTGGCCTACGGTGCATTGGAACGCCTGCGCGCCAACAAGAACGACGTTGAAGCACGCGAGATGTTCGACCGCCACTGGCAGGACCTGGGCCACGGCCTGCTGCTCAAGCGCTACCGCGACGACATCCTCAACGCCACCCCGCAGGAAATCTCGCAGGCGGCGATGGACACCGTGCCGCGCGTGATGCCGCTGTTCTGGACCTTCCGCGTGATGGCCGGTCTCGGCTTCTACCTGATCGCGTTCTTCGCGCTGGCCTTCTACTACTCCTGCCGCAACAACTTCCAGGACAAGCGCTGGTTCCTGCGCCTGGCCCTGTGGACGCTGCCGGCGCCGTGGATCGCGATCGAGTGCGGCTGGTTCGTGGCCGAGTACGGTCGCCAGCCGTGGGCGGTGGATGGCGTGCTGCCGACCTTCTATGCGGCATCGGGCCTGGCCCTGCACGAAATCGTGCTGACCCTGGCCGGCTTCACCGCGATCTACACCGCGCTGATCGTGGTCGAGATCAAGCTGATCCTCAAGGCGATCCGCAAGGGTCCGGACGAGGTGCTGCCGTCGCTGCAGTCCCCCCAGCCGCATGCTTCCCACAATGCCTCGGCGCCGGCCGCCGGCCAGGCCTGAGGCAGGAGAACCAAGATGGATTTCATTCTTCTGGACTACACCACGCTGCGCGTGATCTGGTGGCTGCTGCTCGGCATCCTGCTGATCGGTTTCGCCGTGATGGACGGTTTCGACCTGGGCGTGGGCACCCTGCTGCCCTTCGTTGCCCGCAATGACGCCGAGCGCCGGCTGGTGATCAACACCATCGGCCCGGTCTGGGAAGGCAACCAGGTGTGGCTGGTGCTCGGTGGCGGTGCGATCTTCGCCGCCTGGCCGCCGCTGTATGCGGTCAGCTTCTCCGGCTTCTACCTGGCGATGTTCGTGATCCTGTTCGCCCTGATCCTGCGTCCGGTCGGCTTCAAGTTCCGCAGCAAGATGCCGAGCGAGCGCTGGCGCAACACCTGGGACTGGGCGCTGTTCATCGGCGGCTTCATCCCGGCGCTGATCATGGGCGTGGCGGTGGGCAACGTACTGCTGGGCGTGCCGTTCCACTTCGATGACAGCATGCGCATCTTCTACACCGGCTCGTTCTTCGGCCTGCTGATGCCCTTCGCACTGTTGGCCGGCCTGCTCAGCGTGTCCATGCTGGTCGCCCACGGTGCCGCCATGCTGGTACTGAAGACCGACGGCCCGGTGGCCGAACGTGCAGCCCGCTTTGGCAGCATCGCTGCGATCATCGCCTTCGTGCTGTTCGCCGTGGGCGGCGCATGGGTGGCCTTCGGCCTGCCGGGGTACCAGATCACCTCGCAGGTGGTTACAGATGGCGCCACCAATCCGCTGCTGAAGACCGCCGAACTCGGCGCCGCCGGTGGCTGGATGCGCAACTACAGCACGATGCCGGCCACGATCCTGGCCCCACTGCTCGGCCTGGCGGGCCTGCTGGCCAGTGCGGTGCTGCTGCGTGCCCGTCGTGGTGGCCTGGCCTTCATCGCCTCCGGTGCGGCCATCGCCGGCATCATCCTGACCGTCGGCTTCGCCATCTTCCCGTTCCTGCTGCCGTCCTCGAGCCAGCCCACCTCCAGCCTGACCGTGTGGGACGCCTCGTCCAGCCACCTGACCCTGTGGATCATGCTGCTGGCCACGGCGGTGTTCCTGCCGATCATCATCGGTTACACCACCTGGGTGTACCGCGTGCTGAAGGGCAAGACCACCACCGAAGAGATGGGCAACAACCCCAACGCGTATTGATTGCTTGCACGTGTGCCGGCCAACGGCCGGCACCTACCCGGAATGAAGGAGACTGATCATGTGGTATTTCGCCTGGATTCTCGGTGCCGGCCTCGCCTCGACGGTGGCCATCCTCAACGGCATGTGGTTCGAAGCCCGCGAGCAGAACCGCATCGAGAAGGAAAATCGTCGCTGAGCTGTAAAAAAGCCTTGCCGCCTTGGCCTTCACACGGTATCTTAGGCGGCTCCTTCGGGGTGTAGCTCAGTCTGGTAGAGCGCTACGTTCGGGACGTAGAGGTCGCAGGTTCGAATCCTGTCTCCCCGACCACTCACGTGGCCGCATTGAAGCCTGGTGAAGTCGTCCAGGCTTTTTTGTTCCCTGAAGTGGCACTGCTTCGGCAGTGTGAAGAAAACAGCATTCTCCCCTTGCCGCCATCGGGGTGAATCGCTAGAATAGGCGGCTCCCTTCGGGGTGTAGCTCAGTCTGGTAGAGCGCTACGTTCGGGACGTAGAGGTCGCAGGTTCGAATCCTGTCTCCCCGACCACTTCGGTGGTCACCAAGAAGCCTGGAAGACATCACTGTCCTCCGGGTTTTTTTGTACCAAGTGCCAGGCCGCCCGCATGACGGGACCTTGCCGGAGCGCACACGTACAATGGCCGCGCTGCCGGCCCATCTGCAGCCACTCCCCCACCTGCCGCTTCGGCGTAGACCGATGCCGGCGCTGCATGCCATCGCCCCGGCGTGCGACACCTGCAAGGACCACCGATGAGTTCCTCCACTTCCGATTCGCCGTCGCTGCTGCACGGGCGCGTGCTGGCTTTCGCCGCCATCCTGCTGGCAGCGGTCAACCTGCGCACTGCGGTCACCTCGATCACCCCGCTGCTGGACGTGCTCGGCCAGCAGTTCGGCTTCGGTACCACCATGACCGGCGTGCTGGGCATGCTGCCGACCGCCTCGTTCGCGCTGTTCGGCGTGGCCACGCCGGCACTGGCGCGGCGCCTGGGCCTGGAACGCACCACCCTGCTGGCGATGGTGATGGCGATGGCCGGCCTGCTTCTGCGCTCCAGCGCCGGCAACGTCGGCACGCTGCTGCTCGGTTCGGTGGTGGCGCTGGCCGGCATGGGCATCGGCAACGTGGTGGTGCCGCCGCTGGTGAAGCGCTATTTCGCCAACAAGGTCGGCACCATGAGCACGCTGTACATCAGCGTGCTGCAGCTGGGCACGATGCTGCCGGCACTGCTGGCGGTACCAGTGGCCAATGCTGCGGGCTGGCGCGTGTCGCTGGGCATGTGGGCGCTGCTGGCGCTCGCCGCCGCACTGCCGTGGCTGCTGCTGGCCAGGCGCGCGCCGAAGCCACTGGCCGACGCCACCGACCCCACCGCACAACCGCACGGCAAGGTCTGGCGCACGTCGCTGGGCTGGAGCATGACGCTGATGTTCGGCATGACCTCGCTGATGACCTATTCGATGTTCACCTGGCTGCCGCGCATCGTGGTCGAGGCCGGGGGCACGCCCGCGTTCGGCGGCGTGATGGTGGCCGTGTTCTCGGCACTGGGCCTGCTGCCGTCGCTGGTCATCCCATCGATGGCGGTGCGCCTGCAGAACCCGTTCCCGCTGGTGCTGATCGGTTTCTTCTCGTTCGTGATCGCCTTCACCGGCCTGCTGCTGGCACCGATGAAGGCCCCGCTGCTGTGGGCCTGCCTGCTCGGCGTCGGTCCGTCCACCTTCCCGCTGGCGCTGACCCTGATCAACCTGCGCACGCGCACCCCCACCGGCTCGGCGGCGCTGTCCGGCTTCATGCAGGGCGTGGGCTACAGCTTCAGCTGCCTGGGGCCGTTCCTGGTCGGCTGGCTGCACACGGTCAGCGACGGCTGGACACTCCCGTTCAGCTTCCTGTTCGGCTGCGCCACCCTGATGCTGTGCGCCTCCTGGGTGGCCTGCAAGCCACGCAAGCTGGAAGACCTCTGGTAAGCCGTTGAGGGGCCGCGCGCCGGCCCCGCCTGCCGCTGGTCAGCCATTCCAGGAAAATTGACGCCGGACTGACAATTCCGGGCGGATAGTGCCCACGAATGCCCATCCTTGCCGCGTGCCGGCATTGGGCATGGGGGCGGCCTGGCCGCCCAGGCCACCACTCGGTGTGCGGGGGATTCTCGCTTCAGACAAGACATTGCAGGTCGCTGTCCGGGTTGTACCCGTCCTTGCTGGACGGGAGTGCACGAAGGGAGTGACGCAGGGCACGGCCATCCCCAAAACTGGCATGTGATGTGCGTCACATTTTTCACAGTTGTCTGGTCAGGAAGCCAAGGGGGTCCCCAATGGTTGTCCACCGCCGGCTGGCGCTTTGCGTCGGCCTCGCCTGCACTGCCCTGGCCTGGGCCAGCGGCGCTGCCCCGCCCGATCGCGAGGCGGCCCTGGCCGAGATCGGCCGCTACCGCGACCAGGCCCGATGGCTGGATGCGCTGGGCGCCATCGAGCGTGCCAGCCAGCAACAGCCCAACGACGATCTACTGTTCAAGCTGCGCGTGCTGACCCTGGGCGACATCGGCAATGCCTGGCGCGCATGGGAGCTGTACCAGCAGCGCCCGCAGCTGTTCGATGCGGCCCAGAAGCAACGCCTGGAAGGCGACTACCTGGCCAAGCTGGTGGTGTGGAGCCTGGCCTACAGCAGCAGCGAGGACAGCCGCCTGGAAGAGGCTGAATCGACCCTGGCGCGCATGCAGCGTTACCTCGGCAGCGAAGGCACACCGCCCGCCCAGGCCCCCCTGCGGATCCGCATCGACCGGCTGATCCTGCTCAACCGGCTGGGCCGCCATGCGCAGGTCCGCGAGGAAGCACGGGCACTGCAGGCCGAAGGCCACACTCTGCCCGACTACGTGCTGCCCGCAGTAGGCGATTCGTTGATGGGCACCCTGCACCCGGAGGAAGCCATTCCGGTGCTGCAGGCAGCCGTCGCCGGCGATCCCACGCGCGATGCCTCGCACTCGGAACTGGCGTACGCCTATCTGGAAAGCGAACAGCAGGAAAAGGCCATCGACCTGCTGCAGGCATGGCGCGACAAGGAACCCGCGTGGCGCTGGAGCAACGGCAAGTCGCCGTATGCGAACTGGTCGCGCTACGAGGCCGACCTGAACCTGGCAATGGTGCGCGCCTACAGCGGCGACCTGCGCACCGCACAGCACGACCTGGAATCGATGGTCGACATCGCACCGGGCAACGGCGGCCTGCAGAGCGCACTGGGCAGCGTGTACATGATGCGCGGATGGCCACGCATGGCCCTGCAGCGCCAGCAGATGGCACATGCGCTGGACCCACGCGACATCGAGCCGCGGCTCGGCATGGAAGAGGCATACGTTGCCCTGCAACGCGATGATCTGGCGCGGCCGCTGCACGACGATCTGGTAGCACGCTACCCGACCCAGCCCGCCGTCGAGCGCATGGACCAGGCCTGGCGCGTACATCGCGGTTGGCAGCTGAAGGCATGGACCGACATTGGCCGCAGCTCCGGCGGCGGCGGCACATCGCCGCTGGGCAACAACGACCGTCACTACGGCATGGAAGTGCAGACGCCGGTGCTCGACGACCGCTGGCGGCTGTTCGCCTTCGCCGACAGGCGCTCGGTCGACTTCCAGGATCAGCGCATCGACCCGCTGTGGCTGGGTGCGGGCGTGCGCTACCGCTTCGGCCGACTGGATGCCGAAGCCGCCGCGCTGCGTGCCAACGACCACGTCGGCGATACCGGTCTGCGTCTCGGTGTCGGCTGGCAGTTCAACGATTACTGGCATGCCGGGCTGGTGGCCGTGCGCAACGATCCGGAAGCCTCGATGCAGGCGCGCGTAGCCGGCATCACCGCTGACAGCGTGAGCGCGCAGGTGGACTACCGGCGCAGCGAGCTGACCCACTGGACGTTCGGTGCCAGCCGCTTCCGCTACGACGACGGCAACCACCGCGAACTGTTCAGCACCAGCATTGAACAGCGCCTGCTGACCCGCCCACGCTGGTTGATCGATGGCCTCGCCAGTGCCTACACCAGCCGGGGCAGCCGCGACGACGCGCCCTACTTCAACCCGAAGCGCGACCGCATGGTCGAGATCGGAATGCGCATCGACCAGCAGTTGTGGCGGCACTACGAGCGCCACTTCCGGCACCGGCTGACGGTCTCGCTGGGTGACTACTGGCAGGATGGCTTCGGCAGCGCGCTGGTCCCTTCGGTGTCCTACATGCACGAATGGCAGCTGGGCCAGGGCCGCGTGTTCGAGTACGGCGTGCGCTGGTCGCGGCCGGTCTACGACGGCCACCGCGAGCGTCATATCGGCTTCGAAGCCGCACTGCGCTGGGGAGAGTGACATGGCCCGCATCCTGCGACTGATCGTGCTCCTGCTGCTGGCTGCCGCACCGCCGGCGTTCGCGCAGCAGGCCCTGCATCTCGATGCCATTGACAACGGCCTGCTGATCCTCAGCTACCACGACATCCGCGACCAGGTCGCGGCCAAGGGTGATGCCGATACCTACGCGGTGAGCACGCAGAACTTCGCCGCGCACCTGGATTGGCTGGGTGCGCACGGCTATCACCCGGTGTCGTTGTCGCAGGTGATCGACGCCTCACAGGGCCGCGCCACGCTGCCGCCAAAGCCCGTGCTGCTGACCTTCGATGACGGCCTGCGCAGCGTCTACGACAAAGCGTTCCCGCTGCTGCAGGCCTACCGCTACCCGGCGCTGGTGGCAGTGATCACCGATTACGTGGACATGGCGCCCGGGCGCACCATCGACTATGGCTACCGCCCGTTCGGCCACGATGACTTCGTTACCTGGGCGCAGCTGAAGCAGATGCACGGCAGCGGCCTGATCGAAGTGGCCAGCCATACCGACGACCTGCATCACGGTGTGCTTGCCAATCCACAGGGCAACTCCACGCCGGCCGTGGTGACCCGCGTCTACAGCCCGGCCACCCACAGCTACGAAAGCGAAGCCCAGTACGAACAACGCCTGCGCGCCGACCTCTCGCGCAGCGTGCAGCGCATCCAGCAGCACCTGGGCATCCGCCCGCGCGCCATCGTCTGGCCCTATGCCGCCTACAACCAGCTGAGCAACGACATCGCCGAGCAGCTGGGCATGCCGGTATCCTTCGATCTGGAAGGCCGCAGCACACCGGTGGCCAGCGACCTGCATGGGCTGGCGCGCTTCCTGGTCAGCGACAACCCGACCGTGGAGGGCCTGGCCTACGAGCTGCGCCGCGACGTTGCGCTCGATGGCATCCGCGCGTTGCAGGTCGACCTGGATGATGTATACGACCCGGACCCGGCACAGCAGGCGCGCAACCTCGATGCGCTGATCGAGCGGGTCAAGCGCATCTCGCCCACCCACGTCTACCTGCAGGCCTTCGCCGACCCCGACGGCAACAACACCGCCGACGCACTGTACTTCCCCAACCGGCACATGCCGATGCGCGCGGACCTGTTCAGCCGGGTCGCCTGGCAGCTGAAGTCGCGCGCGGGGGTGAAGGTGTACGCCTGGCTGCCGGTGCTCGGGTTCGAGCTGCCCGATCCGGTGCAGCGGAAGACGTTGGCGATCCAAAACGGTGATGCCGACGGCATGTACCGGCTGGACTTCACCAACCCGAAGGCACGCCAGATCATGCTCGACATCTACGAGGATCTGGCCGTCAACTCGTACTTCGAAGGCCTGCTCTTCCATGATGATGGTTACCTGCGCGACACAGAACTGCCGGCGCTGGCAGCAGGCGACGATGGCAGCGCACGCACCCGGGCGCTGATCGACTTCACCCTGGCCCTGCGTGACAGTGCGCAGCGTTGGCGACCGAAGCTGGCGACAGTGCGCAACCTGTATGCCGAGCCGGTGTTGCGCCCGCAGAGTGAGGCCTGGTTTGCACAGCGCCTGGACCTGTTCAACAAGGCTTACGACCAGACCGCGCTGATGGCGATGCCATGGATGGAAGGCAGCAGGCACCCGGAACGTTGGCTTGACCAGCTGCTGGCCGCGGTGCGCGCGCACGATCCCCAGCTGCAGCACACCCTGTTCGAACTGCAGACCGTGGATTGGCGCAGCGGCCAGCCGATTCCCGCCGAACGTCTGCGCGCGCAGATCCGCCAGCTGCAGGCGCAGGGCGTCCACCATTTCGCCTGGTACCCGGATGACTTCATCGCCGGCCAGCCTTCTACCCATGATGCCCGCGCGGCGATGTCCGCCGGCAACTTCCCGTACCCGGAGAAGTGACATGGACATGCATCCGCTGCTGCAGGTCCTGTTCCAGTTCGCCTTCTACTACCCGATGGTGATGGCGTTCTTCTGGATGTCGGGCGGTCTGTATTACTACTTCCGGCGCGAACGCCATTCGCGGCCGCGCAATGATCCTCCGTTGATGGTCGATCCACCGTTCGCTAGCCTGCTGATTCCCTGCCACAACGAATCGGAGAACCTGGACGACACCCTGGGGGCCGCGCTGGCGCAGCGCTATCCGGCCGACTACGAGGTAATCGCCATCGACGATGGCAGCAGTGACGACACCGGCGCCCGGCTCGATGTGCTGGCGGCGAAGCATCCCCGGCTGCGCGTGCTGCACCTGGACCGCAACCTCGGCAAGGCCAATGCGCTGCGAATGGGGGCGCTGGCGGCACGCTCGGAGTACCTGGTGTGCATCGATGGCGATGCCATGCTGGAGGAACACGCCCTGCACTGGATGGTCTGGCACCTGGTCAGTGGCAGCCGGGTCGGCGCGGTCACCGGCAACCCACGCATCCGCAACCGTTCCACCCTGCTCGGGCGCCTGCAGGTGGCCGAGTTCTCTTCGATCATCGGCATGATCAAGCGCGCGCAACGTGTCTACGGGCGCATCTTCACGATCTCCGGGGTCATCGCCGGCTTCCGTCGTACCGCACTGCACCAGGTCGGCTGGTGGTCGGACGACATGGTGACCGAGGACATCGACATCAGCTGGCGCCTGCAGCGTGCGCACTGGGACATCCGCTACGAGCCCAACGCGCTGTGCTTCATCCTGATGCCGGAAACGCTGAAAGGCCTGTGGCGGCAACGGCTGCGCTGGGCGCAGGGCGGCGTGGAAGTGATGCTGCGGCATGCGCGTTCACTGCTGCACTGGAAGGAGCGGCGCATGTGGGGCGTGCTGCTGGAGTATGTGCTGAGCGTCATCTGGGCCTACACCATGCTGTTCATCGTGGTGTTGTGGGTGCTGGGCAAGCTCATCGACATGCCGCCGCAGCTGTACATCGCCAGCCTGCTGCCGCAATGGCATGGCGTGATTCTGGCCCTGGTCTGCCTGCTGCAGTTCGCCAGCAGCCTGATCATCGACCGTCGTTACGAAACACAGATTGGACGCAACTACTTCTGGGTCATCTGGTACCCGATGGCGTACTGGCTGATCAGCCTTTCCACCACCCTGGTGGCGCTTCCCAAGACCCTGCTGCGCCGTCGCAGCAAGCGCGCTACCTGGACCAGCCCTGACCGGGGGATCCGATGAACGCACAACACCCGTCCAACCGCTTCGACTCGCGGATGATCCGCAAGCCACATCATCAACCGCGCTTCCAGCGCACCGCCTGGGGCTTTGTCACCCTCGCGTTCTGGGGGTTCTACTTCTACCTGTGGGCGCCACTGGTGACCTTGGTGTCGTGGCTGATCGGCGGACAGATGGCCTGGCAGCAGCTGTATGAACGCAAGAACCAGTTCGACCCCTACGTGCTGGTCGCGCTGCCGCTGATGCTGCTGTGTGCAAGCGTGCTGCTGATCGGTTGGGCCGAGTACAACCGTGCGCGTTTCCGTGGCCACGAACGGCGCCTGCCACGGCCATTGGCCAGCCTCAATGAAGTAGCCGCCGATCTCGGCGCCAGCACCGGCCTGGCCGAGCGGCTGCTGGGCTGCAAGTCCGCTACGCTGCACATGGATGAGCATGCGCGGCCGGTGGGCATCCGCCGCGAGGTGGTGTAGCCCGACAGTCTGGTAGCTGCCGACCTTGGTCGGCGCTCGCTTTGGTAGCTGCCGACCTTGGTCGGCGCTTTGGCCTGGTGGGTGCCGATCTTGGTCGGCACCGGGGTCTACCGCGAAGAGCATCCACGCATGGCGTGGATCTACTTGCGCGTCTGCCCTTCACCGCGCACGACAAATCGTTCGACGGTGAGTGCTTCCAGGCCCATCGGGCCATACGCATGCAGCCGTGTGGTGGAAATGCCGATCTCGCTGCCCAGGCCGAGCTGGCCGCCATCGGAAAAGCGCGATGAGGCATTCACCATCACCACCGCCGAGCGCAGCGCGTTGACGAAGCGTTCGGCTTGACCGGCATCTTCAGTGGCGATCACTTCGGTATGGTCGGAGGTGTAGGCACGGATGTGCGCGATGGCCGCATCGAGATCGTCCACCACGCGCACCGCCAGTACCAGGTCGAGAAACTCGGCGGCGTAGTCGTCTTCGGTGGCCAGCGTGCTGCCCGGCAGCAGGGACTGCGCACCCGCATCGGCACGCAGCTGCACGCCGCGCTCGCCCAACGCCTTCGCCACGCGCGGCAGGAACGAACCGGCGACGTCACGGTGCACCAGCAACGTCTCCAGCGAATTGCAGGCTGCAGGACGACTGCACTTGCCATCCACCAGCAGATCGAGCGCCTTGCCAAGGTCGGCACTGGCATCCACGAACAGGTGGCAGACGCCCTTGTAGTGCTTGATCACCGGCACCCGTGCGTGTTCGGCGACGAAACGGATCAGGCCTTCGCCACCACGCGGAATCGCAAGGTCGATCAGCTCGTGCAGCTGCAGCAGTTCCAGCATCGCCTCGCGGCGCAGGTCGGTCAGCACCGTCACTGCGGCCGGTGCCACGCCGTTGGCCTTGAGTGCTCCCGCCAGCGCCTGCGCGATGGCGGTGTTGGAATGGATCGCTTCGGAGCCGCCACGCAGGATCACGCCATTGCCAGCCTTCAGGCACAGCGCAGCGGCTTCGGCGGTCACGTTCGGGCGCGCCTCGTAGATCATCGCGATCACGCCCAGCGGCACGCGCACCTTCTGCACGCGGATCCCGTTCGGGCGCACGTCATCGCGGGTCACCTGGCCGACCGGATCTGGCAATCCGGCCACTTCGCGCACGGCCTCGGCCATCGCGAACAGGCGCGGCGGATCCAGTGCCAGCCGATCAAGCATGGCGCTGCCCACGCCTTTCCCGCGTGCAGCGGCAAGGTCGCGCGCGTTGCCGGCCAGGATCAGCCCGGCGTTCACTTCCAGTGCCTGTGCCATCGCCAGCAGCAGCGCGCGCCGGGCGTCACTGTCGAGACCGGCGACCACCTGGGCCGCGTCACGGCAGGCCCGCGCCTGCGCTTCGATGTCGCTCATCGGAATGTCCTTCAATGCGGTCATGGCAGCACCAGGTCGTCACGATGGACGACGCTGCCGCCGTAGTTGTAGCCGAGCACGGCCTGGATGTCGCGCGAATGGCGGCCAGCAATGCGGCGCACGTCGTCGGCCGCGTACTGGCTGACACCGCGGGCGATGCACACGCGCCCCTGCGATGCGTCCCAGCACACCTGCACCATATCGCCACGGCGGAACGTCCCTTCCGCACCAGTGATGCCGCCAGGCAACAGCGAAGCGCCCTTCTCGCGCATCGCCTGTGCAGCACCGGCATCGACCAGGATCGCGCCTTCGGCCAGCGGTGCGTGCCGAAGCCAGTGTTTGCGCGCGGCCTCGCGGCTGCGCGCGGCGTGGATGCGGGTGCCGAACAGGCGATCCTGTGCCAGCGCGCGCACCACCTCCCCACTGCGTCCATTGAACAGGTAGGTCTCGATGCCGAGGCGGCCCGCCTTGGCCGCCGCTTCCAGCTTGGTGCGCATGCCACCGGTACCGGCACGTGATCCCGCCCCCCCCGCCATCGCCAGCACTTCATCATTCAATTCCGCAACGTCGTGCAGCGGCCGTGCATCGGCCACGGTGCGCGGGTCGGCGCTGTACAGGCCATCGATGTCGGTGGCGATGAACAGCGCATCGGCATCGACCAGCGCCGCCACCGTCGCCGCCAGATTGTCGTTGTCACCGAGCTTGAGCTCGTCCACCGACACGGTGTCGTTCTCGTTGACTACCGGCAACGCGCCCAGCCGCAGCAGTTCGTTGAGGGTGGCGCGGGCGTTGAGGTAACGGCGACGGTTGCGCAGGTCGTCATGGGTCAGCAGAACCTGCGCCACCGGGCGCTCGAAGAAGCGCTGCCAGAGGCCGATCAGCTGGGCCTGGCCAAGGGCCGCCAAGGCCTGCCGCGCCGCCATCGCTGCGCCCGGCTCATCGGCGCGCGGCAGGATCGCGCGCCCGGCCGCCACTGCGCCGGATGACACGATCACCACTTCGCGCCCGGCCAGTACGTTGGCCGAGACGAACTGCGCCAGGCCCAGCGCATGACGTGGCGACAGTCCGCCACCATCGGCCGCCAGCAGGCTGCTGCCGACCTTCAGCACCGCACGCCGCCACGGTGGCAGCGCCTGTTGCGGGAACGGCGAAGCGGCGTTGGCAGCGTGCAGGGTCATCGGTCAGGGTCTCAGCGGGTGTTCCATTCGTGCACGGTCAGGTCAGAGGCCTGCATCGTCACCAGCGGATCGGTGGCAACGATGGCCTGTGCCTGCGCCAGGCTGTCCACGTTGCACAGGACGTAGGCGCCACCGCTGCCATCGGCGAAGCCGCCGGTCAGCTGCAGCTTGCCCTGCGCCTGCAACGCATCGAGGAAGTCACGGTGCGGCTGCACGGCGGCGGCATTGAAATCGGGCCGGCGCATGGCCAGCACCAGATAGACGGTGGTCGCCATCAGGCCAGCGCCTGCCAGCGCGCGCGCAGTTCATCCAGGCGCAGGTCGGCGGCCGAACCCGGCGACACACGGGCGGCCAGGCTGCCTTCCGGCGTGCGCCCCTGCCCTGCACTGTCCGCACCGGCCGCAGCGGCCTTGTAGGCCTCGCGGAACGGCACGCCGGCCACGGCCGCTTCCACGGCAACGTCGGTGGCATACATGCCTGAATCAATCGCCGCGCGGAGCTTGTCGTCACGCCATTCCAGGTTGGCCAGCAACGCCGGCAGCAGTTCCAGCGCAGCCAGACCGCGGCCGAAGCCGTGGAAGATGGCGCCCTTGGACGACTGCAGGTCGCGATGGTAGCCCGACGGCAGCGACAGCAGCTGCTCGATCTCGGTACGTGCAGCGGCCACGCTGGCGTGGGTCGCGCGCATCAGCTCGATCACGTCCGGGTTGCGCTTGTTGGGCATGATCGAGCTGCCGGTGGTGTACTGCGCCGGCAGCGCGACGAAACCGAACTCGGCACTGGTGAACAGCGACAGGTCCCAGGCGATGCGGCGCAGGTCCAGCGTGGCACCACCGAGCGCTTCCAGCGCGGCCAGTTCGAACTTGCCACGCGACAGCTGCGCGTAGATCGGCGAGATCTGCATGCGCGCGAAGCCGAGTGCAGCCGTGGTGTGTGCGCGGTCCAGCGGCAGGTTCACACCGTAGCCGGCAGCCGTGCCGAGCGGATTTGCGTCGACCAGCGCGTGGGTGTCGCGGGCACGGACGGCGTTGTCGATGAAGGCCTCGGCCCAGCCCGCCCACCACATGCCGGCCGAGGACACCACGGCGCGCTGGATGTGGGTGTAGCCGGGAATCGGCAGGTCCTTCTCGGCCTGCGCACGGTCCAGCGCGACCTTGGCCACTTCGGCACTGAGCTGGGCCACGCGCTGCAGCTTCTCTTTCAGCCACAGACGGGTGGCCACCAGGATCTGGTCGTTGCGGCTGCGGCCGGTGTGGATCTTGCGACCGGCATCGCCGAGCCGTTCGGTCAGGCGCGCTTCGATCGCCGAGTGACCATCCTCGTACTGGGCATCGAGCACGAAGCGGCCTTCGCGGAAGTCCTGCGCCAGCACCTCCAGCTCGCGCAGCAGGCCGGCCAGCTCATCGGCGCCGAGGATGCCGATGTGCTGCAGGCCCTGCGCATGCGCTGCGCTGGCGGCGATGTCATGCAGGAAGAACTCGCGATCGAGGATCACGTCGTCACCGGCGAGGAAGGTCTGGATCTGGGCGTCGACAGCGACGCCGGGCTTCTGCCAAAGAAGGTCTGCCATGGGGGCTCCGGAAGGCGGGATCAGTGCGGGATCGACGTCAGTTCGTCGATGCCCAGCGCGAGGTTGAGGTTCTGCATGGCCTGGGTGGCCGCGCCCTTCAGCAGGTTGTCCAGGGTCGCCACCACCACCACCCGCTTGCCGCCCGGGGCCAGGGTGAAGCCACCGACCTGGGCACCGTGGCGGCCGGCGATGCGGCTGACCCACGGCGCTTCATCCATCACTTCGATCAGGGGTTCGCCGGCATAGGCCTGCTGGAAGCGCTCGATGATCTGCTCGCGGGTCTGCACGCGGTTCAGCCACAGGTTGGCGGTGAGCGTGATGCCACGGAAATGCGGCGCGACGTGGGGCATGAACTCGACCGCCACGCCCAACTGCACCGACACCTCGCGCTCATGCACGTGGTTGGTCAGCGCATACGGCATCAGGTTGTCGGCCAGCAGTTCGACGTTGTTCTTGTCCGACGGCGTGGTACCGGCGCCGGAATAGCCGGAGACACCGAAGCACTGCGGCGGACCGGCCAGCAGGTCCAGCAGCGGCTGCACCGCCAGCTGCATCGCCGTGGCATAGCAGCCCGGGTTGCTGATGTGCTTCTGACCGTTGTAGCGGCCGCGAGTCAGCTCCGGCAGGCCGTAGTACCAGCTGCTGTCGAAGCGGTAGTCGGCCGAGAGGTCGACGATGACGGTGTCCGGTTTCGCGGTTTCAAGCGCGGCCACGAACGGTGCGGCCAGGCCATTGGGGAGGGCGAGGATCACCGCATCCACGCCCTTGGCGGCCACCGCGTCGGCGTCCAGGTTCTCGTACTGCAGGTCACCCTGGAATTCCGGATGGTGATCGGACAGGCGCTGCCCGGCGCGCTCGCGCGAGGACACGAAGGCCAGTTTCAGGCGTGGATGGGCTGCCACCAGCTTGATCAGCTCGGCGCCGGTATGGCCGCGGGCACCGACGATGCCCAGGGTGAAAGTCGAATCGTTCATGCGTGCCTGTCCAGGCGGTACTGCAGGTGGCGCTTCACGCCCTGCCATTCCGCATCGATGATGGAGAAGATGACGGTGTCGCGCGGCGTGCCATCGGCATGCCGCTTGTGGTTGCGCAGCACGCCATCCTGCTTGGCGCCGAGGCGGGCAATGGCGGTACGCGAAGTGGCGTTGAACCAGCTGGTTTCCAGCACCACGCTGATGCAGCCCATCGTTTCGAAGGCGTGCTGCAGCAACAACAGCTTGGCTTCGGTATTGGCACCGGTACGATGCACGCGCGGCGTGTACCAGGTGTAGCCGAGGCTGAGTTTCGGCACGCCGACATCCATATCGTAGAAGCGCGTGCTGCCGATGATCTCACCGGCAGCATCGCGGATCACGAATGGAAGCACCTTGCCTTCGGCCTGCGCCTGCAGCGCGGCCTGCACATAGGCCTCGGCCCGCTCCGGCGACGGCACCTGCGTGTACCAGAGCTGGTCCAGCCCGCTGCCGTCCAACGCAGCGCGCAGGCCCGGCACATGTTCCATCTGCAGCGGCTGCAGCATCACGTGCTGGCCGCGCAGGGTGGGTACCGAACTCCAGGCGTCGGGGTTGCTCATCGCTCAGCCCTGCAGGCTTGGTGTGCGCTTGGCGCAGTGGTCGACATAGGTGCGGATGCGATCGATGCCATCGGCACCGAACCAGAACACCTTCCACTGATCCTGCTTGTAGCAGCCATCGGACTCGGCGTAGTAGAAGTGATTGATCGGGTTGCCATGGCGCGAGCGCCAGAACAGCTGCGGGGTTTCCTCCAGCATCACGTTCCAGACCGCACGACCGAGGCCTTCGCCCTGTGCGTCGTCGAGCACGGCGAACTTGTCCAGGTACACGCCTTCGGCTTCGTCAGTGAGTATCACCGCGGTGCGGTAGTTCTCGCTGACATAGGCACGCAGCAGCTTCGTCTTTTCGAAGTACTCCGGTACCAGGGTGCGGCCGAAGCTGGATTCGATCAGGCCCTTCAGGCGCGGCAGGTCCAGTTCGTTCCAGGCAGTGGCGCGCAGCACCTTTTCGCCCTTGCGCACCAGCGTGCCCGAGCCCTTGTGGGTGAACAGTTCCTTGGCCAGGTCGGCCGGGCGGGTGATCGACACCGACGATTCCAGCGGCAGGCGGTCGAGCAGATCCTTGATCTGTTCGATCTTCACCTTCATGCCGCCGTGGATCCACGGCTGCGCGATCAGGTGGTCATACTCGGTGGACAGGTTGATCGAATCGATCACGTTGCCCTGCTCATCCAGCAGGCCACCGGTGCCGGTCAGGAAGATGATCTTGTACGGCTGCAGTTCCTGCACCAGCTCGTTGGCGGCGAAGTCGGCGTTGACGTTGAGGATCTGGCCACCGGCGGTCTCGCCCAGGCTGGTGATGACCGGAATCGAGCCGGCACGCAGGCTGGCCTCGATCGGTGCCAGGTTGACCTTCTTCACTTCGCCGACCAGGCCGTAGGTGTCCACGTCGAGGTACTCGGCCTCGAACACGCCGCCGGTGATCGAGGTGGCACGCGCGCCGTTCTGCTGCAGGGCTTCGACCAGCCGCAGGTTGGACTGCTGGAACACCCGGCGCACGATCGCCAGCGCTTCCGGCGAGGTCACGCGCAGGCCGTTCACGGTCTGCTTGTGGATGCCGGCCGCCGACAGCTCGGCATCCAGCTGCGGGCCGGCGCCGTGCAGCACAATCGGGGTCAGGCCGACTTCCTGCAGGAACGACAGCGAGGAGGTCAGCGCGTCGAGGTCATCGCGCAGCACCGCGCCGCCGACCTTGACCACGGCGAAGCGCTTGGCATCCAGCTGCGAAAAGCGCTTGAGGTACTGGCTGATCTCCTTCGCGCTGGCCATGCTGGAAAGCAGGCGCACGATGGTCTGGCGGGTCTGGCGATGGGGCTGGAGGGCAGGAGACATTTCGGTTTCGTCGGAAAGGGAAGAATCAGGCGCCGGCGGCGATGATGCGCTGCACGGCGTCGGTGTAGCGCTGCAGCTGGTCCAGCGTCACGAACTCATCGGCGGTGTGGGCCTGGGCGATGTCACCCGGGCCGAACACCAGGGTGGTGTAACCGGCGGCGGAGAACAGCGAGGCTTCGGTCCAGAAATCCACCGCGTTGCCGATCGGCAGGTCCAGCGCATCGGCCACGTCGCGCGCCAGCAGGCGGCGGTTCTCGGCTTCGGCAATGTCGCCGGCCGGCAGGCTGGGGCCACGGAAGGTTTCGGTGAACAGCGCGGCGTCCGGTTCGGCGAAACCGGCGAAGGTTGCCAGCAGGGCGTCGATGTCCATCGACGGCAGCGGGCGGAAGCCGAAACGCACTTCAGCCGCAGGTGCGATCATGTTGGCCTTGATCCCGCCTTCGACGCGGCCGATGTTGAAGCGCAGGCCGGTCAACCCACCGAAACGTGCCGAGGCCAGCGATTCCACATGGTCCAGCGCGCGGCTACCCCAGCGCATGGCCTGGTGCAGCGCGCTGGCGGCCGCATCCTGCTTGCCCGAGGCATGGCCGGCACGGCCGGCGAACTGCATCAGCACCGAACTGATGCCACGGTGGGCCAGCACGGCCTCGCTCATGGTCGGCTCGGCCACCAGCACGGCTTCGTACGGCAGGCCACGCGCCAGGAACGCGGCGATGCAGCGCGGATCGTTGGCTTCTTCGTCGCTGGAGAACAGGAAGGCGGCATCGCCATCGCTGGCGTTGGCCGCAGCCACCAGCGCAGCGGCCGCACCCTTGATGTCACACACGCCCAGGCCGACCACGCGGTCATCCAGGCGGCGCATCACGTGCGGGTCGGCACTCCAGTGCGGCGAGTCCGGCACGGTATCCAGGTGCACGTTGAACAGGTACTTCGGCGTCCCGCGCACGGCGTACAGGCTGACTGCACCTGCACCGTGGTCGATCACCTCGACGTTGAACCCGGGCAGGTTCGCGCGCAGGTAATCGAAGATGCCACCGGTGGTGATCGCACGCGGCGGGTTGCGGGTGTCGAAGGACACCAGCGCCTGCAGGTGATCGAGCGTCTGTTCAAGCATGAAACAAAGATCCTGTGGAATTCCGCCGGGCATGGCCCGGCGCTACCGTGATGCGTCTGGTGGAGAGCCCCCTTCTTGTTGAAGGGGGCGCGCCAACGGCGCAGGGTTAAGGCGGAATGCGCGGGAGACGCGCGCGCAATTCAATCGCTCAGCGATTGACTTGCGCGTAAAGCGTCGAGCTCATGCCGAACAGCTTGATGAAACCCTCCGCCTCCTCCACGCCCCAGTCGGCCGACTGCGCGTAGGTGGCGCCCTTGGTGTTGAGCAGGTGCGGCGACTTCACCGCCACTGCATCAACACGGCCACCACGTGTTTCCAGCACCACTTCGCCGTTCACCTTGGCCTGCGAGGACTTCAGGAAGGCTTCGATGTCGGTCTTCAGCGGGTCGTGGTAGAAGCCTTCGTACACCAGCTCCACCCACTTGCGCGCCACGTCCGGCTTGAAGCGGTTCTGCTGCTTGGTCAGCACCGCATCTTCCAGCGCGCGGTGTGCGGCCAGCAGCGAAACCAGGCCCGGGGCCTCGAACACGATGCGGCCCTTCAGGCCGATCACGGTGTCGCCGGTGTACACGCCGCGGCCAACGCCGTACGGGGCGAACAGCTTGTTGAGCTGGGCCAGGATCTGGTCACCCGGCAGCGCCTTGCCGTTCAGTTCAACGGCTTCGCCTTCGACAAACTTCAGGGTGACGGTCAGCGCCTGTTCCGGCCACTCGCTGCGCGGTGCGCACCAGCCACGGGCACCCTCGCCCGGGGCTTCCCAACGGTCGATCTCGCCGCCGGACATGGTCAGGCCCAGCAGGTTCTCGTTGATGGTGTAGGCCTGCTGCTTGGCGCGCACGCCGAAGCCGCGCTCTTCCAGGTACTTCTGCTCGTAGGCGCGGGTCTGGGTGTGCTCCTTCTGGATTTCGCGGATCGGCGCGATGATCTGGTAGTCACCCAGGGCCTTCACGGCCAGGTCGAAGCGGACCTGGTCGTTGCCCATGCCGGTGCAGCCGTGGGCGATGATGTTGGTGCCCAGTTCGGCGGCACGCTTCAGCGCGGCATCGACGATCAGGTAACGGTCGGACACCAGCAGCGGGTACTGGCCCTGGTAGCCCTCGCCAGCCCACACGAACGGCTTGACGAAGCCTTCCCAGATGGCCGGGCCACCGTTGACGGTGACATGGCTGGCCACGCCCAGTTCGGCGGCGCGCTTCTCGATGAAATCGCGCTCTTCATCATCCACGCCGCCGGTGTCGGCGAACACGGTGTGCACGTTGTAGCCGCGCTCCTGCAGGTACGGCACGCAGAAGCTGGTATCCAGGCCGCCGGAGAAGGCGAGAACGACGTCTTTGTTGCTCATGGGGGTAATGTCCAATCAGGTGGGGTAGCGCCAGGCCATGCCCGGCGGATTGTTTCAATGCTTGGGAATCAGCGCCCGGCAACCGCGGCCATGATCGCCTTCTGCACGTGCAGGCGGTTCTCGGCTTCGTTGATGGCGATGCACTGCGGCGAATCCATCACCGCGTCGGTCGCCTTCACGTTGCGGCGCAGCGGCAGGCAGTGGCTGAAGACACCGTTGTTGGTCAGCGCCATCTTCCGCTCGTCCACGATGAAGTGCTTGAACTGGTCGCGGATCGGCTTTTCCGGCTCCCAGTTGCCGAAGAACGGCAGCGCGCCCCAGCTCTTGGCGTAGACCACGTCGGCGCCGGCGTAGGCGCTGTCGATGTCATGGCTGATCTTCAGCGAACCGCCGCTCTCGGCCACGTTCTGCTCGGCCCAGCCCATGTAGCGGTCATCGAGGATGTAGTCGGCGGTCGGGCACAGCAGGGTCACGTCCATGCCCATGCGGGTGGCGATGGTCAGCGCCGAGTTGGCCACCGCAGTGTTCAACGGCTTGGGGTGGTAGGTCCAGGTCAGCACGTACTTCTTGCCGCGCAGGTCCTGGGTGCCGAAGTGCTCCTGCAGGGCCATGACGTGGGCCAGCTCCTGGCACGGATGGGTGATGGTCTCCATGTTGATGACCGGCACCGGCGAATACCTGGCGAAGCTGTTGAGGACGATGTCCTGGCGGTCGTAGGCCCAGTCGATGAACTTGGGGAACGCACGCACGGCGATGATGTCGCAGTAACGGCCCAGCACCTTGGCCACTTCAGCGATGTGCTCTTCGGTGTCGCCGTCCATCACCGTACCGAGGTTGAACTCGATCGGCCACGCATCCTTGCCCGGCTGCAGCACCACCGCGTGGGCGCCGAGCTGGAACGCGCCCAGTTCGAAGCTGGTGCGGGTGCGCATGGACGGGTTGAAGAACACCAGCGCGATCGACTTGCCCTTGAGCTGGTCGCCGAGCTTGTTGCGCTTGAACAGCGCGGCCTGGGTCAGCAGCGCGTCAAGTTCGCTGCGGCTCCAGTCCTGGGTGTTCAGGAAGTGCTTGGGGGACATCATCTTTCCTTGCGTGGCGGCGCCGGGTTCGGCGCAGTGGAAGGGAAAAGCAGGAACCAAAGGTGGATCGAAAAGGTTGCAGTTGCAGCTTTCAGAACGCGGAAACGAAAAAACCCAGCCGGCGGGCTGGGTTTTTTTCGGACGAACAGCAAAAAGCTCCGGTTACCCAGCGAGGATGTGGGGTTCCGGTCGACGCGCACGCGAGGTCATGCCCGACGCCTGTCGGGCTGCGCTGCTGTCGTGCTGGAAGTCGGTGAGCTTCATGGTCGACAATCTTTGCATGCGGCCGGAGCCGGCGCAAGGGGCCGGGGTCGCAGAATCAGGGATTGCCGGCTGCGCCCTGCTCGGGGCCGACCCAGGGGGTGATCGAGACCCGGATCTTGAGCCGGTTGCCGGGGTCTTCCGGCAGCCGCGAGCGGTACTTGGTGCCCTTGTAGACGTAGTCCACGTCGTAGGCGATGGGGCGGCGGAATTCACGCCCGACCGGCACGATGCGGCAGTCACGGGTCAGCATCGGACCATTGTTGGCCGGCGCCGGGGTCGGCGTCTCGGTCGCGGCCTCCTCAGG
The DNA here is from genome assembly GCF_059367995.1 of Stenotrophomonas sp. YJH_SMC_79. Taxonomy (NCBI): domain Bacteria; kingdom Pseudomonadati; phylum Pseudomonadota; class Gammaproteobacteria; order Lysobacterales; family Lysobacteraceae; genus Stenotrophomonas; species Stenotrophomonas sp. YJH_SMC_79. Next base: position 585,113 of record NZ_JCAFRK010000002.1, on the reverse strand, counting down.
GATCTCCTCGTCACTGCGCTTGAACATCGAGCGCACCGAATCCCAGAAGCGGCCGATCCGGCCCTTGTCCTCGACAGGCTCTTCGCCGGTCACGTTGACAGGGGCCAGGGTACGGGTCGAGATCGGCTCGCAGTGCTCCTCGGTGCGGGTCGCGCGCAGGGTCTGGAACACCGGCTCGACGTTCAGCACCTGCGCATAGTCGAACTTCACGTTCTCGACGATCACCACACGGTTGCGCGGCTCGGCGTCCTGCGCCTGGGCCACGGCGGCCGTCGCCGACAGGCAGGCCAGGGTCAGCAACACGGTGGATTTCAGTGGCGACGGGAGCAAGGACACGGCAATAGTGTAGGCAGTGACGAGCGCAAGGGGCTGAACATTACCCGTCCACGCCGCTCCTGCCCACCCCACCTTGGGTGAAGCCGGCGTCCACCGGTGGCAACCGGTGCACCCAAAGGGGGCCGACACGTTCTAAAATCACGGGCTTGTCCCCCAGCCACACCCCCATGACCCTGCGCCTGCACAACAACCTGACTCGCCAGCTCGAACCGTTCACCCCGCTCGATCCGGCCTGTCCGACCCTGTATGTGTGCGGCCCCACGGTCTACAACTACGTGCACATCGGCAACGCCCGTGGCCCGGTGGTGTTCGGGGTGCTGGCCGACCTGCTGCGGCGGCGTTTCGGCGCACTGCGCTACGCCCGCAACATCACCGACGTGGACGACAAGATCAACACCGCCGCGCGCGAGCAGGGGGTGCCGATCAGCACCATCACCGACAAGTTCGCCGCCGCCTACCGTGAAGACATGGCCGCGCTGGGCGTGGTGCCGCCGGACATCGAGCCGGAGGTGACCGCGCACATGCCGCAGATCATCACCATGATCGAGCAGCTGATCGCCAACGGCCATGCCTATGCCGCCGAGGGCCACGTGCTGTTCGCGGTGGCCAGCTTCGACGGCTACGGCAAGCTCTCGCGCCGTGACCCGGAAGAGATGCTGGCCGGCGCCCGCGTCGATGTCGCCCCCTACAAGCGCGATCCGGGCGATTTCGTGCTGTGGAAGCCGTCCACCGACGACCTGCCCGGCTGGGAATCGCCCTGGGGCCGTGGCCGCCCGGGCTGGCACATCGAATGCTCGGCGATGGCCGCCGCCCATCTGGGCGAGACCATCGACATCCATGCCGGCGGCGTCGACCTGCAGTTCCCGCACCACGAGAACGAGATCGCGCAGAGCGAATGCGCGCACGGCGGCAGGATCTTCGCCCGCTACTGGCTGCACAACGGCATGCTCAACTTCGGCGGCGCCAAGATGAGCAAGTCGCTGGGCAACATCGAGCGCGTGCATGACCTGGTGCGCCAGCATCCGCCGGAGGCACTGCGCCTGGCCCTGCTGTCGGCCCATTACCGGCAGCCGCTGGACTGGTCCGATGGCCTGATCGAGCAGTCGGTGCGCACCCTGGACCGCCTGTACGGCACCCTGCGCGAACTGGCGTCGATCGAAGCCAGCGCGGTGATCCCGGCCACCGTCGAGGCGACCCTGGATGACGACCTGAACACCCCGCAGGCGCTGGCCGAAGTGGCCCGCATTGCCGCCGACGCGCGTCGTGCCACCGATCCGGCCGAACAGGCGCGCCTGAAGGGCGAGCTGCTCGGTGCGGGCCTGGCACTGGGCCTGCTGCAGGCCGATCCGGCGCAGTGGTTCGGTACCGCCGCCGGCGATGATGGTGACGATTCGCGCATCCAGGGCCTGATCGACGAGCGCGCTGCGGCCAAGAAGGCGCGTGACTTTGCCCGTGCCGACGCCATCCGCGACCAGCTGGCCGCCGAAGGCATCGTGCTGGACGACACTCCGCAGGGCGTTCGCTGGTCGCGCAAGCGCGGCTGACCCGCCCTGCCCCGTGGCCGGCCTGCCGGCCACGCCCCCACTGTAGAGACTGTTGTGACCGACTCCCCGTTCCCGCTTGAACCCACCGCCGCCGAGGCCCAGACCGCCATCGCCGAGGAATTCGGCTTCTTCGGCGACTGGTCCGAGCGCTACCAGTACCTGATCGACCTCGGCCGCAAGCTGCCCGCCTTCCCGGACGAATGGAAGACCGAAGAGCACCGTCTGCTGGGCTGCCAGTCGATGGTCTGGATCGTGCCGGAAGGCAACGCGCAGTCACTGCGCTTCCACGCCATCAGTGATTCGGCCATCGTTTCCGGCCTGATCTTCCTGGCCCTGCGCGTGTACTCCGGGCGCTCGGCGCAGGAGATCCTGGATACCGAGCCCAGCTACATCCAGGACATCGGCCTGGCCCGTCACCTCTCACCCACCCGCAGCAACGGCGTGGCGGCGATGCTGGCGTTCATCCGCGAGACCGCGCAGGCCCAGCTGCAGCGCGACCCGTCGTGAGCGAGCCTGCCACAGCCGAAGACACCGCGCTGGGCCTGCTGTCCCGGCCCGGTTTCGCCAAGCTGCTGGCCTACCGCATCTTCGCGATGCTGTCCTACCAGGTGGTTGCGGTCACCGTCGGCTGGCACATCTACGAAGTCACCCGCAATCCGTTCTCGCTGGGCCTGGTGGGCCTGGCCGAGGTGCTGCCGTTCTTCTGCGTGGCCCCGTTCGCTGGCTATCTGGTCGATCACCTGCCACGGCGCCGGCTGGGCATGGTGGCCTGTTCCGGGCTGATCGCCACGGCGCTGGTGCTGACCGGCGTTGCCACGGGTTGGCTGCCGTTTGAAGGGGTATGGCCGATCTATGCGGCCATCGCCCTGACCGGCATGGTCCGTGCGTTCCTGTCGCCGATCTACAACGCACTGTTCGCCCGCGTGCTGGCGCGCGATCAGTTCGCGCGCGGTGCCGGGCTCGGCGCAGTGGTGTTCCAGGCCGGCATGGTCGCCGGCCCAGCGCTGGGCGGCGTGCTGGTCGGCTTCGGCGGCAAGGGCCTGTCCTATGCCGTGGCTACCGGCTTCGCACTGGTGGCGATGGCCTGCCTGGCCACGCTGAAAGTGGAAGAGCCTGTGCACACCGGTCCAGCTGCACCGATCTTCAAGAGCATCGCCGAGGGTGCGCGCTTCGTGGTCGGCAACCGGATCATGGTCGGTGCCATGGCGCTGGACATGTTCTCGGTGCTGCTGGGCGGCGTGGTGGCGATGCTGCCTGCGTTCCTGCACGAAATCCTGCACCACGGCCCGGAAGGCCTGGGCATCCTGCGCGCGATGCCGGCGCTGGGTTCGGTGTGCGTAGGCCTGTGGCTGGCCCGCCACCCACTGCACCGCAATGCCGGCCGCGTACTGCTGTTCGCGGTGGCCGGGTTCGGCCTGTGCGTGATCAGCTTCGGCCTGTCGCAGCACTTCTGGCTGTCGGCGCTGATCCTGCTGTTCTACGGGGCCTTCGACGGCGTCTCGGTGGTGATCCGCTCGACCATCCTGCAGCTGGCCACGCCGGAAGAGATGCGCGGTCGCGTGTCGTCGATCAACGGCATCTTCATCAGTTCGTCCAACGAGCTGGGCGCGTTCTATGCCGGCACGATGGCCAAGCTGCTCGGTCTGGTACCGGCAGTGGTGCTGGGTGGGTTCGCGGTGCTGAGCGTGGCCGGAATTACCGCATGGAAGAACCCGACGCTGCGGAAGTTGAATTTGCGTGATCTGCAGTAGCGTCGGCTCGTCGTTTCCGCGACAGCCGCTTTACGTGCGCCGACGCATTGGTAGCGCCGGGCCATGCCCGGCGGCCCTTTTCCGCGACCGCGGCGGGGTGTCACTTTCTTTTCGCGAAAAGAAAGTAACCAAAGAAACGCTCCGCCATCCGCGAGCCGGCGCTGCGCGCCGGTGCCCTGTGCTCCTCGGTGAATCAGGGGACGGCGCCGAACTCGCTGCGCTCAAACAGCGGCGCCTCTTCGCCCCTGATTCCCCTGCGGTGCTCGGCTCGCTACAAGGCGGACTCAACAGCCGCGAGCGCACGTATGACCGCTCCTGGTAGATACCGTGTCGCCCTTGCCTAGGCAAGGGCGACACGGTATCTACATCAGCCGCGCACGCAGGAAACCGTCTAGAGCCTGCGGGTGGGTCCGGGCAGGACCGTCCGCGGCATGGATGCCGCGGCCGAGCTTACAGGGATGTACTTGCAGCGTGTCCTGCCCGGACCCACCCGCAGGCTCCACCCGATACCCGGAAGGCGCTGCTCTAGACAGCCAACTCGAACCCAACAAAAAACCCGGCCGAGGCCGGGTTTTTCGCATGACCAGATAACAACCGGGAATCAGTCGCCCTGCTGCTTCTGCAGATGCTCCCAACGCTCCTGGGCGTCGATGGTGCGCTCGGCGGTCAGGCGCGCTTCCAGGCGCTCCAGGCCGATTTCTTCGCCGGTGTCGACGCAGTAGCCGTAGTCACCTGCTTCCAGGCGCTTGAGGGTGCTGTCGATCTTGCCGATCAGCTTGCGGTAGCGGTCGCGGGTACGCAGTTCCAGCGAGTTCTCGGTCTCGCGGGTCGCACGCTCGGCTTCGTCGCCGATGTCACGCACTTCCTCGCGCAGGTTCTCGATGGTCTGCTTGGACTCTTCCACCAGGTCCGCACGCCAGTTCTGCAGGCGCTGGCGGAAGTACTCCTGCTGCAGCGAGCTCATGTATTCCTCTTCCGAGGACGGCTTGTAGCCAGCCGGCAGGATCGGGCGGCCGGTGGCCTCGTCGGTCTTGTACTCGACCACCTTGTACTTGCTGCGCGGGGCCGGTGCCGCCGAGCGGGCGGCGACGGCCACGGCAACCTTGCCGACAGGGCGCGACACGGTCTTCGGGGCGGAATCGGATTTCACGGCGGTTTTGGCAGGCGATTTCGAAACGGGCACGGGATTCTTGGATTGCGGGGCCTTCGAAGCGGCAGGAGCGGCGGCCGGGGCCGGCTTGGAGGCCGGTTGGGCTGCTGCCACTGCCACGGTCTTGGCCGGGACAGGCTTGGCCGGAGCCGGCTTGGTAGCTGGCTTCGGTGCGGACTTCACTACTGGGGCCGGGGTCGGCTTGACGGCCGGCGCGGCAACATTCTTGGCAACCTTCTTTACAGCGGCAGGCGTGGCAACCGGTTTAGCTGCAGCGACCTTCTTTGCCGCGGGCTTGGCGACCGGCTTGGCTGCAGCCTTCTTCACCACCGCCTTCGGCGCCGGCTTGGCTGCTGCCTTCTTCGCCACCGGCTTGGCGGCGGCCTTCTTCACCGGCGCGGCCTTGCTGGCGGTTTTCTTCACCACCGGCGCCTTCTTGCTGGCAGCGGCAGGCTTGGCCTTGGCGGGCGCAGCGGCCTTCTTCGCCACCGGCTTGGTTGCCTTGACCGGCGTTTTCTTTGCGGTGGCCTTCCTGGCCGCCGGTTGCGAGGACGCTGCCTTGGTCGCCGGCTTGCTGGCCGGTTTCCTGGCAACGGGCTTTGCCGCCAACTTCTTCACAACAGGCTTGGCGGTTTTCTTGGCGGCCGTTGCGGCCTTCTTTGCAGTTTTTTTAGCAGCCACGAAACGCTCTTCCTTGGATTCCCCGGGGCCCGGGAAAGCGGGCCTTTATAGCCTACCCGACCCGCAGCAGCAACCTCAGCGACCCTGCTCCATTCAGTCCTGGAGCCAAGCCAGCCAAGGGGCGGTCCGACGAACACGGACCGCCTTGCGCGGTACGGAACCTGGCCAGCACCCGAGAGTGCTGGTACCGGTCGCAGGCCATCGGCGACATGCGACCAACGGCCCATCCTGCACAAATGCGGCCTTCATGCCAACTGGCATAAGATGACTGGGTGATCTCGCGCCTGCTCATCGCCCTGCTGCGCTTCTACAAGCGCTTCATCAGCCCCTTGCTGGGGCCACGCTGCCGTTTCGTGCCGAGCTGTTCTGAATACGCGATGGAAGCCATCTCGCGGCACGGCCCGCTGCGCGGCAGCTGGTTGGCTGCGCGTCGGCTCGGTCGCTGCCACCCGTTCCATCCCGGCGGCTTCGACCCCGTGCCCGAGTCTCCCAACGCCCCCTCTTGCCGTTGCACAGGAAAACACTGACATGTCCTCCACCCTCATCACCAACGCCCGCATGGTCAACGAAGGCCGCACCTTCGACGGCGACCTGCGCATCGAGAACGGCCGCATCGCGCAGATAGGCAGTGGGCTGGCGCCGCGCGACGGCGAGCAGGTGGTGGACGCGGCCGGACGCTGGCTGCTGCCCGGCATGATCGATGACCAGGTGCACTTCCGCGAACCGGGCCTGACCCACAAGGGCGACATCGCCAGCGAATCGGCGGCGGCCGTGGCCGGTGGCCTGACCAGCTTCATGGACATGCCCAACACCAACCCGCCGACGCTGGATTCGACCATCCTGGAAGCCAAGTACGAGCTCGCGCGCGGCCGCGCCTGGGCCAACTACGGCTTCTACCACGGTGCCAGCAATGACAACCTGGACGCGATCCGCGCCCTGGACCCGAAGAAGGCCCCGGGCGTGAAGGTGTTCATGGGCGCCTCCACCGGCAACATGCTGGTCGACAACCCGGAAACACTGGATGCGATCTTCCGCGAATGCCCGACCCCGATCATCACGCACTGCGAAGACACGCCGATGATCGACGCCAACCTGAAGGCCTTCCAGGAAAAGTACGGCGACGCGCTGACCCCGGACATGCACCCGGACATCCGCTCGCGCGAGGCCTGCATCAAGTCCACCCGCCTGGCGATGTCGCTGGCGCGCAAGCACGGCACCCGCCTGCACGTGCTGCACATCTCCACCGCCGATGAGCTGGCGCTGTTCGAAAAGGGCCCGCTGATCCGTGCCGACGGCAGCCGCAAGCAGATCACCGCCGAGACCTGCGTGCACTTCCTGCACTTCGCGCGCCCGGATTACGCGACCAAGGGCAACCTGATCAAATGCAACCCGGCGATCAAGGAAGTGTCCGACCGCGAAGCGATCACCGCCGCGCTGGCCGACGACGTACTGGACGTGCTGGCCACCGACCACGCACCGCACACCTGGGAAGAGAAGCAGAAGCCCTACGCGCAGGCGCCGTCGGGTCTGCCGCTGGTGCAGTACGCACTGGTGGCCGCGTTGGAGCGCGTGCACGAAGGCAAGCTGACCCGCGAACAGGTGGTGCAGAAATTCGCACACGCGCCGGCACAGCTGTTCGACGTGGAAGAGCGCGGCTTCCTGCGCGAAGGCTACTTCGCCGACCTGGTGCTGGTGGAAGACGTGCCGTTTACGGTCAAGCGCGAGGACGTACTTTCCAAGTGTGGTTGGTCGCCGTTTGAAGGCACCACCTTCCGTTCGCGCGTGGCCTCGACCTGGGTCAACGGCCAGCTGGTGTGGGACGGCAGCAAACTGGTCGGCGAACCGGCCGGTCAGCGCATGACCTACGACCGCTGATGCGTTCGGCACTGATGATCGGGGCGCTGCTGCTGGCCGCGCCCCTGCTCACCGCACCGGCAGCGCAGGCCCAGGATGGCATCGGCAGCCTGATCGACAGCCGCGTGGTATTCCCGGCCAGCGCGTCGCAGGGCGCGCTGGTGATCGGCAAGGTGCCCGCCGGCAGCCGCGTGCAGTACGCCGGCCGCCAGCTGCGGGTGAGCAGCTACGGCAGCGTGGTGTTCGGCATCGGCCGCGACGAAAAGGGTCCGCTGCGCGTACAGGTGCAACGCCCCGACGGTGGCAGCGAGACCGCCACCATCACCGTGACCCCGCGCGACTGGCCCACCGAGCGCGTCAACGGCGTGCCCCCGAAGACGGTCAATCCGCCGCCGGCCATTGCCGAACGGATCAAGCGCGAACAGGCGCAGGTGACCGCCGCGCGTGCCCGCGATGATGACCGCACCGACTTCACCCAGACCTTCATCTGGCCAGTGCAGGGCCGCATCAGCGGCCGCTTCGGCAATGCGCGCGTGTACAACGGCCAGCCCGGTGCCGGCCATTCCGGCATGGATATCGCGGTGCCGACCGGCACTCCGGTGAAGGCACCGGCCGCCGGCATCGTCACCTTCGCCGGCCCGGACCTGTACCTGACCGGCGGCACGCTGCTGCTCGACCACGGGTTCGGGGTCAGTTCCAACTTCCTGCACCTGTCGCGCATCGACGTGAAGGTGGGTGACCGGGTGAGCCAGGGCCAGGTAATCGCCGCCGTCGGCGCCACCGGCCGTGCAACCGGCCCGCACCTGCACTGGGGCATGAACTGGTTCGATACCCGTATCGATCCGTTGCTGGTGCTGGAACGCAAGTAACGCGCGCGCACCGTCGCCGGGCTTGCCCCGGCGCCGGCCGATCGACGCGCGCGGTAGCGCCGGGCCATGCCCGGCGAACAAGGAAACAAGGAACGTTGCATGCCCGCCCCGGGTGATATCTACACTGTCCACAACGCACGCCTGCAGGCGTTCGTCGCCTACCAGCTGACCCATCAGGACGATCGCGAAGGCGGCTTCGCCATCCTGACCCTGGACTGGACCGGCACCACCCTGCCCGACCCGGCCGCCGTGGCGGCGATGCAGCCCGCGCGCTTCGACTACCTGCACCAGGACAACGCCCTGGACCATCTGTGGGTGGGCAGGCGCGTGCCGCGCGATTTCCAGCATATGGGCTGGCGCGCGCCGCTGGTCGGCAGCGCACCCGACAGCTACGGCACCTGGCCGGACGGCTCGGAAGTGGAACGGCAACGCCATTGGAATGCGCAGGACGCGGCGGCCGTGCAGGCCTTCAAGACCGCCGCGCGCGCGCCCGAAAACCACACGGTGCTGCTGGAACGCGGCCAGTACCCGGTACGCCGCAGTGCCACGCGGCTGGATGGCCAGGCCATGAACTTGGCGCCTTCGCTGGCCCTGTTTGATGCCCTGCCCTTGCTCACCCGGCTGGATATCGCCGAACCGGTGCCCGACCTGCTGCCGTGGCTGCGCACGCGGCCGCTGATCCATTCCCTGGACATCAGCGGCCAGTACGCACCCGCGCTGGACCTGCGCGGTACCGGGCTGCTGCAACTGGTCATTGATGTCACCGGCCTGCGCAGCCTGCACCTCAATGCCAGTCTGTCCCGGCTCACCCTGCAGGGTTCGATCAGCCCCGACCTGGTCATCCACGGCGAGGACGACGGACGCTGGCTGACCGTGATCAGCAGCGACGCCGGCCTGCCGTGGTCCGGTCTGCCGCAGCTGGGCGAACTACAGTTGCGCGAGGTGCGCGAGGTGGATGCCAGCCGCATCGCCGCGCGTTTCCCGCAGCTGCGGGCGCTGCGAATCGCCGGCGCCCCCTGCGTGCTGCAGGGCCTGCAGCACCTGGGCGATCTACGGCAGCTGCATACGCTCAGCGCCAGCGATGTATTTCCAGCGGAGGACGCCGTGTTTCCCGCACCGGAGTGCTGGCCCAGCCTCTGCCGGCTGTGGCTGCACAGCCTGCCGGCCGCGCTCGGCAGCGCCATCCGCAAGGCGTACAAGGGCGAGGTGGCGAAAGGCTTGGATCTGGACGTAGGACAACTGCGCAAGCCCGAATGGCTGGCCGCCAACCTCGACAATCCCTTCCGCGACTGGGAGGGCGGCACGCATATCAGTACTGCGCAGGCGAAAAAGGCAGCCGCGCTGTATCGCAACGCCTGCACCGATGCCCTGAAGCTGGACACCGGCGGCGGCGATGCCGCGGAACTGACCGCAGCCCTGGCGCAGATCGGCCGCGCCTACACCGAGGGCTTCAACGCACTGGACCGCCGCAGCGGCTTCATCGAAACCGAGGAACGCGAGCAGATCTACACGGCGTGGATGGGCATCGTCGATGCAGTGGATGCGCGAAGTGAAATCGCGTTGGACCGCGAAGTACTGCGCGCTGCAATGAATGAGGTCAGGACGTTCTGAGACGCCAGAGGGCGGTAGTGCCGGCCGCTGGCCGGCAACCGCATGACCCTTCGCGGCACGACCGGGCAGCCGGCCAGCGGCCGGCACTACCAGGCAGTTGAATCAACCGCGCGCGGCCCACCACACGCGCAGCAAGGTGCGCACCGGTGTCGCTTCAATCGGCTTGCCTGCAGCCTGCGCGGCCACGCGGGCGCGGGCCAGGCTGGACCAGATACGGCGCGGGCGCGGACCGGATACGCGGCTGCCCCAGCCCTTCAACAGGTACTGCGCCCAGCGCTGCGCGGCCGTGCTGGAATCCTCATCCAACAGGCTGCGCGGCACACCGGCCACGCCGGCATCCTGCAGGCGCTGGGCCAGGGTCTGCAGCTGCACCGCGCGACCGGCGCCGGTGCGCGGCCTGTCGTTGAACAGCGCCGCTTCCACCGTGGCAACCGCGTCGGCGTAGTTGGCCAACGCGCGCTCGGCGCTGGCCGCATCCAGTGCGACGGTGCGCGCTTCAACCAGATCCGGCAGCGCCTCGGCCAGCTGCGCCCACGGCGCACGCACTGGCTCCAGCAGGCGGCCCAACGGGTGACGCGACCGGTGCGCAGCCCAGCTGCGCAGCTCCTCGCCCCACCAGGCCAGCTTGGCATCGGCTGGCATCGGGTCGCCACTGGTGTTGAGCATGTCGTCGAATTCCTGCAGCAGCGCGAACCACGCCACTGCAAGCTCGCGTTGCGATTCGGCCACGAACGGGGCGGCCACCGACCATTCCGGCCAGCGGCTGCGCCACTTGTCGAGGAAACTGTCCAGCGCGGTACTGCTCACTACGTCATTCCTTACGGCTGGGCCGGGGTTGCCGGCCGGGTCGGCCAGAGGCTGGCCAGTTGCAGAAGTCCGGCGTTCTCGACCAGCACGTCGGCCTGCCACGCCAGCGGGTCGTCACTGTGCAGGCGGTAACCCCACAGCGCCGCGACCGACGGCATGGCCGCAGCCCGCGCAGCAATGATGTCGCGCTCGTCGTCGCCCACGTACACGCAGTCTTCGGCGGCAACGGCAATCGCCTGCGCGGCGTGCAGCAGGGGCAGCGGATGCGGCTTGCGCTCGGCAAGGCTGTCACCGCCCACCAGTACCGCACAGCGCTGCTGCCAGCCATGCTGCGGCAGGATCAGGCGCGCCAGGTACTCGGGCTTGTTGGTGACGATGCCCCACACGGTACCGGCGTCATCCAGTGCAGCAAGCATGTCTGCAACGCCATCGAACAGTACCGCGTGCTGGCCGATCAACGCCTCGTAGCGCTGCAGGAACTCCGGAATCAGCGCATCACGCGCCGCCGTGTCCAGATCGGGGAAGGCTGCCGAGACCATCGCACGCGAGCCCTTCGACACCACCGGGCGCAACAACGCCGGATCGATCGGTGCACGACCACGCTCGGCCAGCATCGCATCGCAGGTGGCGACGAAGTCCGGCGCACTGTCCAGCAGGGTGCCGTCCAGGTCGAACAGCACCGCACGCGGGAAACCGGTGGAGGTCATGCCGGCTTGACCGCGTAGGCGAGGTAGTTGATGTCGGTGCGGCTGCTCAGGCGGGCATGATTGCGCCACGGCTCGTAGGCCATGCCGCTGACATCCACCAGCTGCATGTCGGCCTCGCGCAGCCAGCGCGCCAGCTCGGCCGGCTTGATGAATTCCTGGTAGTGATGGGTGCCCTTGGGCAGCAGCCGCGCCACGTACTCGGCGCCGACAATCGCCACCGCGAAGGCGGCAGCGGTGCGGTTGATGGTCGACAGGAACAGGTGGCCGCCCGGCTTCAACAGGCGCTTGCAGGCCTCGATGATCGCGCCCGGATCCGGCACGTGCTCGAGCATTTCCATGCAGGTGACCACATCGAAACTGCCCGGCTGCTCGGCAGCCAGGTCCTCTGCAGCCTGGACGCGATATTCGACCTTGGCACCGCTTTCCAGCGCGTGCAGGCGTGCGACCTTGACCAGTTCCGGGGCCAGGTCGATGGCGGTGACGTCGGCACCGGACTGCGCCAGCGCCTCGCTCAGCAGGCCGCCACCGCAGCCGATATCCAGCACGCGCGCACCGCGCAGCGGCACGCGGTCAGCCACGTACTTCAGCCGCACCGGGTTCAGCGCATGCAGCGGCTTCTGCGGGCCGTCAGCGTCCCACCAGCGGTTGGCCAGTGCGGCGAACTTGTCCAGCTCGGCCTGATCGAAATTGGAGGATGCGTGGGGGGCAGTCATGGGGAAGTCCTTGCAGCGCCGGGGTTCAGGCGCGGATATGACGGATACGCTCGCGCCACTGGCGCGCGTTGGCGATGATGCCCGGCAGGTCCATGCCGACCAGCTCGCGCTGCACCAGCTTCGGCTTGCCGGCGATCCAGACGTCGCTGACCTGCTGGCGGCCGGTGGCGTACACCAGCTGTGACAGCACGTTGTGCAGCGGCTGGGTTTCCAGCGCCGACAGGTCAACGCAGACCAGGTCGGCCTGCTTGCCGACTTCGATCGAACCGATGCGCTCGCCGAAGCCCAGTGCGCGGGCGCCGCCCAGGGTGGAGGCGCGCAGCGTGGTGGCCGCGTCCAGCGCGGTGGCATCGTCGGCCACGGCCTTGGCCAGGATCGCCGCGGTGCGGTTCTCGCTGAACATGTCCAGGTCGTTGTTGCTGGCGCAGCCATCGGTGCCGATCGCCAGGTTCACGCCGGCACGCTGCAGGGCGCAGGCCGGGCAGAAACCGGAGGCCAGCTTCAGGTTCGATTCCGGGCAATGCACCACGCTGACGCCGCGTTCGGCGCACAGGTGGATTTCCGCGTCGGTCAGCTGGGTCATGTGCACCGCGATCAGGCGGTCGTTGACCAGGCCGAGCCGATCCAGCCGCGCCAGTGGGCGCTGGCCGTGCAGCTTGATCGAATCGGTGATTTCCTGCGCGGTCTCGTGGGTGTGCAGGTGGACCTGCATGTCGAGCTGGTCGGACAACATCCGCACCCGCTCGAAGTTGGCATCGTTGACCGTATATGGCGCGTGCGGCGCGAACGCAGTACCGATCAGCGGATCGGTTCGCCACTGGTCATGCAGTTCACCGGCCTTGGCGAAGTACTCGTCGTCGGTCTTGGCCCAGGCGGTGGGGAAATCGATGATGACCGCGCCGACCAGCGCGCGGAAACCGTGCTTTTTGTAGACCGCAGCCTGCACGTCGCCGAAGAAGTAGTTCTCGTTGGCGCAGGTGGTGCCGCCGCGCAGCATCTCGGCGATGGCCAGGGTGGTGCCGTCGGCGACGAATTCGGGGCCGATCACCGCCGCTTCCACCGGCCAGATGTGCTGCTGCAGCCAGGTCATCAGCGGCAGGTCGTCGGCGACGCCGCGCAGCAGGGTCATCGGATTGTGCGTGTGCGCGTTGACCAGGCCCGGCATCAGCGCCGCCTCGGGCCGGCTGACCACCTGCGCGGCGCGGAAGCGCGCACGCGCCTCGGCACGCGGCAGGATGGCAACGATCTCGCTGCCACGCACGGCAACGGCATGGTCTTCCAGCACCACCGCATGCGGCTCGATCGGAACGACATAACCGGCTTCGATGAGCAGGTCGCAGGCTTCGGGGAGGTGCGGGCTATCGCTCATGCTGGCTCACTGGCTGGGGGGCGGCGAGATACTTCTGGGGGACACGCCCCTGAGTCAGGGGCTGCCGCGAAGCGGCGGGGTCTGGAGACTCGTGAAGCGGGACCCATGATCTGCCGAAGCAGATCATGGGAGCGCCAGCGCGGATGCGATGGCGCGTATCCGAGCATGGCTCGGCTCTACAGTAAGGTCGGCCTATGGCCGGAACCTTACTTGACGCGTGCGGAGTACTCGCCCGAACGGGTATCAACCTTGATGATTTCATCCTGGTTGACGAACAGCGGCACGCGGACCACGGCGCCGGTTTCCAGGGTGGCCGGCTTGCCGCCACCACCCGAGGTGTCGCCACGGACGCCCGGATCGGTTTCGGTGATCTTCAGCTCGACGAAGTTCGGCGGCTGCACGAAGATCGGCTCACCGTTCCACAGGGTGACCACGCAGGACTCTTCGCCCTTCAGCCACTTCTCGGCGCCGCCCATGCCGGCCTTGGTGGCCTGGACCTGCTCGAAGGATTCCGGGTCCATGAAGTGCCAGTACTCGCCATCGCTGTACATGAAGTTCATGTCGGTATCGACGACGTCGGCTGCATCCAGCGAGTCGGTCGACTTCATGGTCACTTCCTGGGTGCGGCCGTCCTTGATCAGGCGGTACTTCACGCGGGTGAAGGCCTGGCCCTTGCCCGGCTTGACGTATTCGGTGTCGATGATGACGGCCGGTTGGTTGTTGACCAGGATCTTCATCCCGTTCTTGACGTCGTTCATGCCGTAGCTGGCCATGCGTAAACTCCTGAGTGGCAAAAACGCCGCGGGTGCGGCGAGCCGTTAGAATGGAAAGCCCACCGGATGCCGGTGGGCGACTGTTTTTCTGCCCCCATGATAACCGCAGGCCCCCTCTCCATGCAGCTTTCCGCCTTCCCCCGGCCCCAGTCGCCAGGCGCGCCCGCGCGCTGGCAGCAGCTCTGGCGCCAGGCACTGCGCGACCCGCAGGCCCTGCTGGCCCGGCTGCAGCTGGACCCGGCTGCGCTGGGCGTCTCGGACGCGGCCATGGCCCAGTTCGCGCTGCGCGTGCCGGAGGGGTTCGTGGCCCGCATGCGCAAGGGCGATCCGGCCGATCCGCTGCTGCGGCAGGTGCTGCCGATCGACGAGGAAATGCGTCCCGCGCCCGGGTTCAGCTTCGATGCGGTGGGCGATGGCGCGGCCAAGAAGGCCACCGGCGTCATCCAGAAGTACCGAGGCCGCGCCCTGCTGGTGGCGACGGGCAGCTGTGCGATCAATTGCCGCTACTGCTTCCGCCGCCACTTCGACTATGGCGCGGAGAATGCTGCCAAGGGCGGTTGGCAGGACGCGGTGTCGGCCATTGCGGCCGACCCTGACATCGACGAGGTGATCCTGTCCGGCGGCGATCCGCTGTCACTGGCCACGCACAAGCTGGTCGAGCTGACCGATGCCCTGCGCGCGATTCCGCACATCCGCCGCCTGCGCATCCACAGCCGCCTGCCGATCGTGCTGCCCGAGCGCGTGGACGAGGAACTGCTGGCCTGGCTGGGTGGCCTGCCGTGGCCGCTGGCCATCGTGGTCCACGCCAACCACGCCAACGAATTCGACGCCAGCGTGGACGCCGCGATGGCACGCCTGCGCGGCACCGGCGCCCAGCTGCTGAACCAGGCGGTGCTGCTGCGCGGGGTCAACGACAGCGTGCAGGCCCTGCAGGACCTGAGCGAGCGCAGTTTCGCCGCCGGCGTGCTGCCCTACTACCTGCACCAGCTGGACCGGGTCGAGGGCGTGGCCCACTTCGAAGTGGACGATGCCCAGGCCAAGGCGCTGATTGCCAGCCTGACCGCACGCCTGTCCGGCTATCTGATCCCGAAGCTGGTGCGCGAACTGCCCGGCGACCCGAGCAAGCGCCCGCTGTAACAAAAAAGGGGACGGAGGGAATTAAGTCGCTTATGCATTTGCGACTTAATTCCCTCCGTCCCCTTTTTTTGGGGTCAGAGGCCCGATTCGATCATCCGCACCACTTCGGTGGCGGTGACCGGGTGGCTCAGCCAGTAGCCCTGCCCCAGATCGCAGCCGCGCTGCGCCAGCAGTTCAAACTGCGCCTGCTGCTCGATGCCCTCGGCCACCACCGTGATGCCCAGCGCGTGGGCCATGGCGATGATCGCCGTGGTCAGCGCGAGGTCATCGGGATCACGCTGCATGTCGGCCACGAAACTCTTGTCGATCTTCACGCCGTCCACCGGCACCTGGCGCAGGTGGCTCAGGCCGGAGAAGCCGGTGCCGAAATCGTCCAGCCAGACCTTCACGCCGGTGCGATGCAGCTTGTCCAGCAGCTGCGCGGCGACCATCTCGTCACCGATCACCGCGGTCTCGGTCAGCTCCAGGTGCAGGCGCGAGGCCGGCAGCCCGGATTCATGCAGGCATTGCGCGACCAGCGCCGGCAGTTCACCGCCGCGCAGCTGCCGCGGTGACACATTGACCGATACGAACAGGTCGTCGCCTGCCACGCCACGTGGCCATTGCGAGGCCTCCATGCAGGCCGCACGCAGCACCTTCGGGCCGATGATCTCGATCAACCCGCTCTGCTCGGCCACTTCGATGAACACCGACGGCGGAATCGTGCCCAGGGTCGGATGCTGCCAGCGCAGCAGCACTTCGACGCCGACCATGCGACGGTCGCGCATGCGGAAGATCGGCTGGTAGGCCAGGCGCAGTTCCCCGCGCTCCCAGGCCCCGCGCAGCTCCTGCTCC
Organism: Stenotrophomonas sp. YJH_SMC_79; assembly: GCF_059367995.1. Classification (NCBI taxonomy): domain Bacteria; kingdom Pseudomonadati; phylum Pseudomonadota; class Gammaproteobacteria; order Lysobacterales; family Lysobacteraceae; genus Stenotrophomonas; species Stenotrophomonas sp. YJH_SMC_79. Next base: position 568,977 of record NZ_JCAFRK010000002.1, on the reverse strand, counting down.
ATGTGCACACGACGCTCGACCGCATGGTCCATCGCCCGGCTGTAGTAGCGGTAGCAGTTCTTGCCCGCCATTTTCGCCTGGTACATGGCGATGTCGCCGTTCTTCAGCAGCGTCGTCGCGTCGGCCGCATCATCGGGGAACAAGGTCACGCCGATCGAGGTACCGAGGAACAGCTCCCGGCCCTGCACCACCAGCGGCCTGCCCAGCTCACGCACCAGCACCTCGGCCAGCAGCCGCGCGTTGGCGGCCACGTCACCGTCGCCGACCAGAATCACGAATTCATCGCCACCGAAGCGGGCCAGCAGGGCCTCGTCACCGCCCGCTTCCGCGACCGCGCGACCGATGCGCTGTGCAAACTGCAGCAACGCCTCGTCACCGGCCTCATGGCCAAGCGTGTCGTTGACCCGCTTGAAATCGTCGATGTCGGCGAACAGCAGTCCCAACCGATGATTGGCGGCACGCGCCGCCATCAGCCGATGGTCCAGCGCTTCGCGGAACGCCAGCCGGTTGGTCAGCCCGGTCAATGCATCGGTGTAGGCCATGTGCCGCACTTCGCGGTCATGGCGGGCGATCGCATCGCGCATGCGGGCGAAGCCGCGCACCAGCTCACCCACTTCATCGTCACGGGTGTTCTCGGCCAGCGGTGTCTGATAGTCCCCCGCCTCGATGCGACGCGCGGCCGCGGCCAGGTCGCGGATCGGCGCGACCAGCGTGCGCTGCACGTACAGGATCACCACCACGCCAATCACCACCAGCAACCCCAGCATCAGCAGCAACCATCCCAGGTGGCGGCTGCCGACCAGCTGCAGGCGCTCGCCAAGGGTGGCATTGGCCGCCTGTTCGCGTTGCTGCACCTCGTCCAGCGCCATCCCGACGCGGACGCCGCCGATGCGCTGGTTGCCGACCATGATCGGCATCGTGTTGTCCAGCACCTTCGGCGATTCCTGCACCAGCAATGCCTGCGCCGCCGCAGCCTTGGGCGCCAGGGGATCGGCCATCGGCTGGCCGAATCCCGGGACCTCGACCGAGCCGTCGTGCACCAGCCGGCCACGCTCGTCGAACACCAGTACATAACGCACCACTGGCTGCCGCGCCGTGCTGCGCACCAGTACGCCGACCTGGTCCAGGTCGCGGTAATACAGCGGGTTGGCCAGCGCATCGGACAACTCGCGCGCCATCGCTTCGCCGCGGCTGCGCACGCTGCGGTCGAACAATTCATGGATGACGCCACCGCTGAGGGTGCGCACCTCGCTCTGCATCGCCGTCTGGCGCCCCAGCAGCACCGCCAGGATCGCGACCACCACGACCATCGCTCCGCCCATCGCCAGCAGGAACCGGGCCTGCATCCCCGAGCCGAGCCACTTCATTCCACTTCCATCCGCACGCGCGTCAATCCTTGTTTCAATTCATCCAACCGCTGCTGCGCATGCGCATCGACACGGTGGAAACCGGAAGTGCCAAAAAACCGATGCAACGCGCCCTGCGCCTGCGGGTCGCTGGCTGCCTGCAGCAGGACTTCCTGCAGGCGATCACGCACCCGGGCATCGAGGTCGGCGCGGACCATCTCCACCGCACGCGGGTACGGTTCGGTACGCAGCAGTTCGCGGAAATCGCGCCGGAATGCAGCCGGCACCCGCCGCTCGTCATTCCAGTCCACGCTGCTCACCGCCCCCACATCCGCCATCCCCTTGTGCACGTACGTCGCGATGTTCAACTCGCTGCGCGCGAACACATACCCCACGCTGTCACGCCCTGGCACGTCCCAGACCCCGGCCAGGATCTGTGGCGACAGGCCATGGTTCAGCAGGGTCATCACCGGCACCAGGTAGGCGCTGGTGGAAGCCGTGTTCTGCAGGGCCAGGCGATGGCCGCGCAGATCCTGCACCCGCTGGATGGGACTGTCGCTGCGCACGAAGAACACCGTCTGGTACTCGCGCACCCCGTTGCGTTCGGTCAGCAGCAAGGGGCGAGCGCCGCTGCGCTGGCCCAACGCCACTGCCGTACCGGAGGTTTCCGTGACCCAGTCGACCCGTCCCCGCCGCAGATAGCTCGCCATCTGCTGCGGGTCGCGGGCCATCAGTATCCGCCCCTCCTGGATGCCGACGTCATGCATGCGAGCCACAACGTAGTCCAGCAGGGGTTGCAGCTGCTCGCAGTGGGCCTTGGGGTCATCGCTGATCCGGCCCAGCACCAGCACCGGATCCGGTGCTGCATGCACGGCTCCGGCCAGCAGGACCATGGCCAGGCTCAGCAGTCCCCCCTGCATTGCCTTTCGCAGACCCGACACAGACGTCATCCCCCCTGGGTATCCAGACAGACTACCCGAAAAAATGAGAACGCCGTCAGCTGTCCTTGCTACCGGCCTGTGCCAGACGCGCCATGCGCTGGGTGTCGGCGAGGATGCCGCGCAGCAGGCGCACTTCCTGCTCGCTCGGTTCGCTGCGCAGGAACAGGCGGCGCAGCTTGCGCATCGCCGATTCCGGGGCACGCCCCTTGTGGAAATCGATCTCGTCCAGGGTGTCGGAAAGCTGGGCGAAGAAGCTCTCCATCTGCTCATGGCTGGCCGCCTGCTCGCGGAAGCTGGGTTCGGTTTCTGCAACCGGCTGCGCCCCAAGCAGTTGCATGCGCGTTTCGTACGCCAGCACCTGCACCGCGGCGGCCAGGTTGAGCGAGCTGAACTCCGGGTCGGACGGAATATGCACCGCCGCATGGCAGAGCTGCAGTTCCTCGTTGGTCAGGCCGGTGCGCTCGCGGCCGAATACCAGTGCCACCTCGGCACCTTCGCCCGCTTTGGCCACCGCACGGGCGGCAGCATCGGCCGGCAGGTATTCCTCCAGCTGGACGCGGCGGGCACGGGCCGTGCAGCCCAGTACCAGGCGACAGTCAGCCACAGCCTCGGCCAGGGTAGCCACCACCGGGGCGTCCCCCAGCACGTCTTCGGCACCGGCCGAACGGCGGAAGGCCTCTTCGTCGAGCGGTTTTTCGGGGGCGACCAGCACCAGGCGGGCCAGGCCCATGGTCTTCAGGGCGCGGGCGGCAGCCCCCATGTTGCCGGGGTGCTGGGTACCGACCAGGACGAATCGGAGGCGGGTGGCGGCAGGAAACTGGGACATGAACAGGGAAAAGGTCGAGCTGGACGATGACCAATGGTAAACTGTGCGGCCGGCCACTGCGCCGGACCCGCTCTTTTCCCCCGCCAGTCCATCTCTTCTGCCTTTCCGGGAGCCCACGCCATGCAGAAACCCGCCGTCACCGTCATGGTCAAGGCCGCCCGCCTCGCCGGCAACGTCCTGTTGCGCAACATCAACAAGCTCGAGGCACTGAACGTGGTGCAGAAGGGCCGGATGGACTACGCCAGCGAAGTGGATGCGGACGCGGAAAAGGTCATCGTCAAGGAACTCAAGCGCGCCTACCCGGACTACGGCATCTTCGGTGAAGAAGGTGGCGTGCAGGGCGAGCGCCGCCAGATGTGGGTCATCGACCCGCTGGATGGCACCAGCAACTACCTGCGCGGCGTGCCGCACTACTGCGTGTCGATCGCCCTGGTCGAGAACGGCGAGCCGACCGATGCGGTCATCTTCGACCCGCTGCGCAATGAACTGTTCACCGCCAGCCGGGGCGCTGGTGCCGTGCTGAACGACCGCCGCATCCGCGTGGCCGACCGCAAGGACCTGGAAGGCACCATGATCCACACCGGCTTCGCCCCGCGCGAGCGCAGCCGCGCCAGCGCCCAGCTGAAGGCGGTCGACGCCCTGCTGGTGCACGGCGAGGACATCCGCCGCACCGGTTCGGCCGCGCTGGACCTGGCCTACGTGGCCTGCGGCCGTGCCGACGCCTACTTCGAGGCCGGTGTGAAGGCGTGGGACATCGCCGCCGGCCTGCTGCTGGTCCGCGAAGCGGGCGGCAAGGTCTGCGACTTCAAGGGCGCCACCCTGGGCCGCATGGACAACCGCGGCCCGGAGACCCACCAGATCGTGGCCGGCAACCTGAAGGTGGCCGAGTCGCTGCAGAAGGTGCTGGTGAACACTGGCTACGCGGCGGAGTTCGACGCGAAGTTCTGAGGTTCCGTGTAAAGCGGTTCATGGAGACGGCACCTGCGAGGGTGCCGTTTTCGTTTGTGCGCCGACGCATTGGCGCGCCAGGCGATGCCTGGGGATCATTTCCGCGACTGCGGAGGGGTGTCACTTTCTTTGCTCGTGCACCGCGCTGCAGGAGCAGCGTGGAACGGCGTAGCCGGCCCGTAGGGTGGCGCACATGGATGTGCGCCATCAAGAAAGTAACCAAAGAAACACGCCGCCAGGGCGCGAGCCGATGCTGCGCATCGGTACCCTGCGCTCCTCGGCCCGCCGAGGGACGGTGCGGGAACTCGCTACGCTCAGACACCCGCACCTCTTCGCCCTCGCCGGACCTGCGGTGCTCGGCTCGCTCAAGGCGGACCCAAGGTCAAACGCCACAGCTGCACCCAGTAGATCCACGCCACGCGTGGATGCTTTGCCGTTGATCTTGACTTCCAGTCCGCCTTGAGCGAGCCGAGCATCGCAGGGGAATCAGGGGCGGAGAGGCGCCGGTGTTTGAGCGCAGCGAGTTCGGCGCCGTCCCCTGATTCTCCGAGAAGCGCAGGGTACCGGCGTGCGCAGCACGTCGGCTCGCGGCCGGCGGAGCGTTTCTTTGGTTACTTTCTTTGCGCGCAAAGAAAGTGACACCCCTCCGCAGTCGCGGAAATGACTCTCGCCGAGTCGTACCCGGCGTCACCGATGCGTGCGCGCAAACAAAAACGCCCGGCGCGGGGCCGGGCGTTCCTGCACTACCGTGGAAGCGGAGGCTTACGCCACCGTCGACGCCCGCAGCGCGGCGATGCGCTCTTCCAGCGGCGGGTGGCTCATGAACAGCTTCTTCGCCGTCGAACCGGCAATACCGAAGGCCGCGATCTGGGTCGGCAGCGTGCTCTGGCCGTGGTTGAGCTGCAGGCGCTCCAGCGCAGCGATCATCTTCTGGCGGCCGGCCAGCGAGGCACCGCCGGCATCGGCGCGGAACTCGCGGTGGCGCGAGAACCACATCGAGATCATGGTGGCGAACAGACCGAACACCATCTCCAGCACGAACACGATGATGTAGTAGGCAAAGCCGCGGCCGCCGCCTTCGCGGTTGCCCGACAGCGCGCTGTCGATGATGCCGCCGACCACGCGGGCCAGCACGATCACGAAGGTGTTCAGCACGCCCTGCAACAGCGCCATGGTGATCATGTCACCGTTGGCGACGTGGGCGATCTCGTGGCCCAGCACCGCTTCGGCCTCATCCTCGCTCATGTTGTGCAGCAGGCCGGTGGACACCGCCACGAGCGCATTGTTGCGGTTGGCGCCGGTGGCGAAGGCATTGATCTCCGGACCTTCGTACACGGCCACTTCGGGCATGCCGATGCCGGCCGCCTTGGCCTGGCGCTCGACGGTGGCCAGCAGCCAGCGTTCGGTCTGGTTGCGCGGCTCGGTGATCACCACCGCGCCGGTGGAACGCTTGGCCATCCACTTGGACAGCAGCAGCGAGATGAGGGAGCCACCAAAACCAAAGATCGCGGCCATGACCAGCAGGCCGCTCATCTGGTTCGAATTGACCCCCAGCAACGACATCACGATGCTGGCGAGGATCAGGACCGCGAAATTGGTCGCCAGGAACAGGGCAATGCGGGTAAACATGGGAAAATCCGGCTCGGAAGGGGTCGATACCGGTCAATTTGCGGTGTGGTCAGCTTGAATTCAAGCGCCAACCTGACCGACGATTCAGCCAGCATGACCTCCCCCATTCCCTGCGGCCGCTTCGCGCCCTCGCCGACCGGCCTGCTCCACCCCGGATCCCTGCTCGCCGCCTTCGGCAGCTGGCTGCTCGCGCGCCATCACGGCGGCCTGTGGCGGCTGCGCATCGAAGACGTCGACCCACCGCGCACCGTTCCCGGCGCCGCCGAGTCACAACTACAGGCGCTGGCAGCGTTCGGGCTGGCCCACGATGGTGCGATCCTCTGGCAGAGCGCGCGCGGCGAGGCCTACCAGGCCGCCCTGGACGTGCTGCTGGCCAGCGACCAGGCCTTTGTCTGCCATTGCAGCCGCAGCGACCTGGCTGCCAGCAGTGGCATCCACCATCGTTGCGTCGCCCGTCAACCTCGGCCGGACCCCGCCGTCCGCTTCCGTGTTCCACGCGGCAGCATCGTGCGCTTCACCGATGGCCTGCGTGGACCGCAGCAGCAGGACGTGCATGCCGAGGTCGGCGACTTCGTGCTGCGCCGTGCGGATGGCTGCTGGGCCTACCAGCTGGCTGTCGTGGTCGATGACGCCGCACAGGGCGTGACCGAGGTGGTACGTGGTGCCGACCTGCTCGACTCTACAGCGCGGCAGATCCTGCTGCAGCAGGCATTGGGGCTGGCGGTGCCGCACTACTGGCACCTGCCGCTGCTGTTGGATGCGCCGGGCCACAAACTATCCAAGTCGCTGGCGGCACTGGCGGTGGACAGTTCGCGCCCACTGCCGGTGCTGCGCCAGCTCTGGCAGCTGCTCGGCCAGGCACCCGGGGCGCTGGAACCTGCGCACGATCTGGACACGCTGCTGGCGGCCGCCCGGCAGGCCTTCGACCCAGCACTACTGCCACGTACCGACATCCTGCTGCCACCCGGCGCACTTTCTGCGCCGATGTTGCAGAATCACCCCTCCCCCACCTGATTTCCGGACAGCATTCCATGACATCTCGCGTCGCACTGGTCACCGGCGGAACCGGCGGCATCGGCACCGCCATCTGCCAGCGCCTGGCCGACCAGGGCCACCGGGTCGCCACCAATTACCGCGACGAGGCCAAGGCCCGCGCCTGGCAGCAGGCGATGGCCGAACGCGGTTACAGCGTGTCGATCTTCCCGGGTGATGTCTCTGATCCGGACAGTGCCGAAGCACTGGTGCGTGCAGTCGAGGCCGAACTGGGCCCGGTCGAAATCCTGGTCAACAACGCCGGCATCACCCGCGACACCACCTTCCATCGCATGCGCGCGGACCAGTGGCACGATGTGATCAACACCAACCTCAACTCGGTGTTCAACGTCACCCGCCCGGTCATCGAGGGCATGCGCCGGCGGGGCTGGGGCCGGGTCATCCAGATCAGCTCGATCAACGGCCTGAAGGGCCAGTACGGCCAGGCCAACTACGCGGCCGCGAAGGCCGGCATGCATGGCTTCACCATCTCGCTGGCCCGCGAGAACGCCGGCTTCGGCATTACCGTCAACACCATTTCGCCCGGCTACGTGGCCACCGACATGGTGATGGCGGTGCCGGAAGAAGTGCGCGCCAAGATCGTCGCCGACATTCCCACCGGGCGCCTCGGCAAGCCGGAGGAAATCGCTTACGGGGTGTCCTTCCTGGTGGCGGAGGAAGCCTCGTGGATCACCGGCAGCAACCTGGACATCAATGGCGGCCACCATATGGGTTGGTAAGCCGCGCCAACGGCCACAGCGGCGCACACCCGCCGCCCCTGCCGATGGTCATGCTGCGCAGCACGCAAACCCTTGTTGCGCAACATGATCCCCCGTGAAAGCCAAGCCTGGCGGGGGCTGAGGCGGTTGCAACGGCTGCTGCACTGCGCCATGCTGCGCATCTACTGTGACGAGTGACCGCTTCAATGGCTGCGACCCGCATCATCAAGAAGTATCCGAACCGCCGTCTCTACGACACCGAGATCTCCAGCTACATCACCATCGAGGACGTGCGCCAACTGATCCTGGACGGTGAAGACTTCGAAGTCCGAGACGCCAAGAGCGGCGACGACCTCACCCGTTCGGTCCTGCTGCAGATCATCGCCGACCAGGAACAGGACGGCGAACCGATGCTGTCCACCCAGCTGCTGAGCCAGCTGATCCGCTTCTACGGCGACTCCCTTCAGGGCTTCATGGGCAACTACCTGGAGCGCAGCATGCAGGTCTTCCTCGACCAGCAGCAGCAGTTCCGCCAGCAGATGGGCAACCTGCTGGGCCAGACCCCGTGGGCGATGATGAACCAGTTGACCGAGCGCAACCTGGAGCTGTGGCAGGAATTCCAGCGCAGCATGGGCACCGGTTTCGGTGGTCCGCGACCGGGTGGCACCGGAACGGGAACCGGCGCAGGTACCGGCAACAAGCCGAACGAGCCGGGCACCGGCACCGGCGGCAAGACCCGCCGCTGAGCTGCGGCATCGGCTGATACGAAAACGGCGCGCCCCTGGCGCGCCGTTTTGTTTGGCATCGTGCCAACGATACGTCAGCGTTTCGCCTTGCACCCCGTGCATACGCGCTCGACCTTGTAGCCCTTCGCCTTCAGCTTCTCGACCACGCCGTCGTTGCCCAGCAGGTGCAGGGTACCGACCACCACCAGCGTGCCGCCCTGCCCGGCCTGCAGGTACGGCAGCAGCTTCGGCACCCAGGCATCGTTGCGCCCGGTGTTGATGCGCTGGTAAAGCTGCGGGTACTGCTGGCGCATTTCCGCGGCCATCTTCGTCCACAACACGCGCTCATCGCCGCGCCGCCATGCGTCGTGCAGCTGACGTGCCTGCTCATCGCCCTTGCCCGCCTGATCCAGCGCCTCGGACAGCATCTGTCGCTGCTCCTGCACGGTCATGCCGTCGAGCATGCCGATCTGGGTATCGATGTCTTCCAACCCGGCAGTCTTGCGGCCGGTCTTCTGCGCACGCTCCATGAAATGACGGTCCAGGCCCAGCGCCGGGTCCAGGCCCATCTTCTGCATCTGCCCAACCGAAATGCTCAGGCCGACGAACCAGGGCTTCATGCCCTGCATCTGTGCCAGCGGAAGCTTGTTCTCGGATGCAAACGCCTGCAGCTTCTGCCAGGTGGCCGCGTCAAGATCGCGCTTGAGCTCGCTGCCATCGGTGCGCACCGCGGCCTGCACCATGCGGCTGGCCAGCTGCGGCGACTGCATGTCCTCCGGCGACAGTTCGAACACGACCCGCTGCGAAGCCTCGAAGGCCTGCTCGACATCGGGCGACAGCGGGTAGTCCTGCGGCTTCAACAGATGGAATGATCCAAGCAGGTACACGCGTGAATCCCCCGGGCCGGTCACCTTCCACAGCAGCGGCACCGGCGGCTTGGCCGCCGCCGTGGTGTCGGTGGCCGGTGCATTGCGCGCCGGTGCCAGCGGCGCGATTGCAAACGCTGCCATCAGCAGCGTTGCACGGAACAGTCGCTTCAACGGCATCTCAGCCTTCTCCTTCAGACAGGTGGTAGGCCTTCTCGCCCGCTTCCATGCGCAGGTCCAGCCGGTTTTCCGGCGGCGCCAGCGGGCACGTGGCATAGGCGGTGAATGCACACGGCGGGTTGTAGGCATGGTTGAAATCAATGCGTACCGTGCCGTCGGCAGCGGGCGCGTCGGTATCCAGGTAGCGACCGGCCGGATAACTGCCGCGGCCACTGGTCCGGTCGGCAAAGATCAGGAACAACGGCTGCCCGGCGGCTCCGATCGCCTCCAGCCGCCATGTGCGGCCGTCACGTTCGAATTCGACCGCACCGGCATTGGGCATTTCGGTGGTCAGACCGGTGATGTCGACAATGGGCAGGGTCTTGCCCGCCGGATGCGGGATGAAACGTGCCTGCACCTGCCAGTCCGGGCCACCCGGCCAGTACTCCAGGCCGGCGAAATCACGGCGCGCCGGCGCATCGGCGTGCTTGACCCGCAGTGCATCGCGCGGCCCGCGCCGGATGATGCTGAGCTGGCCCTTGCCGCCGTCGAAGGCCAACAGGGTCGGCTGCGGATCCTTGTCGGTGTCGATGCGGATACGGCCGCGTACCGGCTGGCCGTCATGGCTGACGTCCACACCGGCTTCGGGCGTGAACCACCACTGGCTGCCCTCGCGACGCAGCAGGCCCAGCTTGTCCGGGCCGACCGTCAGGCGGATGCCATTGGTGGCGCCGCTACCGACGAAATGTGATTTGTTCTGCAGCCAATGCAGGCCCACCAGGGCCGTCCAGCCATCGGGCCGGGTCAGGTCCTGGTAGCGGGCCACCCGCCATTGCTGCTGCGCGGCCGCATAGGCCGGATCTTCAGTGACCTTCGGCGCCGGCGGTGTCGCCGGGCTGCACGCGGCCAACAGCAAGGCGGCCAGCAGGCCGCCCATTCCCCGATAACGCATCGATGCTCCCCTCAACGTCCGCGCAGGAACCAGCGGTCGATTTCCGCCAGCGAAAAACGGGCCCAGGTCGGTCGGCCGTGGTTGCACTGGCCAGACCGCTCGGTGATTTCCATGTCGCGCAGCAGCGCGTTCATTTCCGGCACGGTCAGGCGCCGGTTGGCACGCACCGCACCGTGGCAGGCCATGGTCGACAGCAGTTCGTCACGTGCGCTGGCCACGCGGCGGCTCTGGCCATGCTCGCGCAGGTCGGTCAGCACATCGCGCAGCAGCCCCTCCGGTTCGGCATGCGCCAACAGCGCTGGAATACTGCGCACGTGCAGCGATCCGGGACCGGCACGGGTCACCTCGAAGCCGAGCGCCGCCAACGTTCCGGCTTCACTTTCGGCAGTGTCGGCCTCGCGCTCGCCCACTGCCAGCGTGATCGGCACCAGCAGCGGCTGCGACTGCAGGCCGATACCATCGTGCGCGTTCTTCAGGCGCTCGTAGCCGATGCGCTCGTGTGCGGCATGCATGTCGACCACGATCAGGCCTTCTGCGTTCTCGGCCAGGATGTAGATGCCGTGCAGCTGCGCGATCGCATAGCCCAGCGGCGGCACACCGGCATCGGCACTGGTGACCGGCAGGCCATTCTCGGTGGGCATCGGCGGCAGCGCCGCCCCGCGTTCGGCACCGGACGGCGTGGCATACAGTGCGGCGTAGGCCGCCGGCGCGTCAGCCACCTGCAGCCCAAGGGGCTGCTGCGGGCGCCAGCCGGAAAAACCACCACCACCGCCGCCTGGGCCGGCACCGGGCGCAGGCCCACGCACCAGCCCGAAACCCGACGCGCCCGCGCTCGATGCCATTGGTGCAGCGGCGGCGTCCACCGGATGCAACGGACCCGCACCGATCTCCTGCACCGACGTGCCGGCGCGGGTATCAGCCAGCGCGTCCTTCAGTGTGCGGTAGACGAAGTCATGCACCAGCCGCGAATCACGGAAGCGCACTTCATGCTTGGCCGGATGCACGTTGACATCGACGCGGGTCGGATCCAGCTCCAGAAACAGCACATAGGCCGGCTGCCGGCCGTGGTACAGCACATCGCCATAAGCCATCTTCACTGCGTGGGCGACACTGCGATCCCGCACCGAACGGCCGTTGACGTACAGGTACTGTTGATCAGCGCTGGCCCGCGAGTAATGCGGCTGCGCGATCCATCCATGCAGGCGCAGGCCGGCACCGCTGTGGTCAACGCGCACGGCCTGGTTGGCAAAGTCCTCGCCCAGCGTTTCGGCCAGCCGCGCATCGGAGTACAGATCGCCTGGCTTGTAGCGGCGCGAGGCCTTGCCGTTGTGCGACACGCGCAGCTCGACATCCGGTCGCGCCAGCGCCAGCGAACGCAGCCATTCTTCGATATGGCCCAGTTCGGTACGCTCGGCGCGCAGGAACTTGCGTCGCGCCGGTACGTTGTAGAACAACTCGCGCACTTCCACCGTGGTGCCCGGTGCATGCGCGCGCGGGGTCACCTCGCCGATCTTGCCGCCTTCAATCTGCAGTGCCGAACCGTGCTCGTCGTGCGCGCGGCGCGAGGACAGGGTGAAGCGGCTGACCGAGGCGATCGAGGGCAGTGCTTCGCCACGGAAACCGAGCGTGGCCACCGATTCGAGGTCGTCGAGGTCGGCGATCTTGCTGGTGGCATGGCGCGATACCGCCAGTGGCAGCTGTTCCGGTGCGATGCCACTGCCGTTGTCGCGGATGCGGATCAGGCGGACACCCCCCTCCTCGAGGTCGATATCGACACGGCTGGCACCGGCATCGATCGCGTTCTCGACCAGCTCCTTGACCACCGATGCAGGACGTTCGACCACTTCGCCGGCGGCGATCTGGTTGATCAGGATTTCCGGCAACGGCCGGATCGGACGCGGGCCGGGCGCGCTCATGGGAGAGGATGGGCAGCAGACTTCATGGGTCGATGATAGCGGAGGCGCCGCATGTAGAGTCGACTGTCAGTCGACTGCTCTTCGCCGGGCACCGGAAACCCCGCGCTACGCGCGTAGTCGATCGACAGTCGATTCTACTTGCTGCCGCCGGCCATGGTCCCGGCAGCGTCGATCTCGGCCTGGGCGCGGGCCGCGTACAGCGTGCCCGGCGGTGGCTGGCGGCTGAAGAAGGTATGCACGCCATCGAGCACGGCACCGGCGATCTTGCGCTGGTAGGCCGGGTCGATCAGGCGGCGCTCTTCGTCCGGATTGGAGATGAACGCGGTTTCCACCAGCATCGCCGGCATGTCCGAGGTGCGCAGCACGGCGAAGTTGGCGCGTTCGATGTTCGGCTTGTGATTGTTGCCGATCCGCTTCAGGCCGCCCAGCACGTGGCCGGCGGCATCTTCAGACGCCTTCATGTAACCGCTCTGGGCCAGGTCCAGCAGCACGTTGGCGAGCGTGCCCTCGGTCTGCTGCAGGCGTACGCCACCCACCAGATCGGCCGCGTTCTCCTTGTCCGCCAGCCAACGGGCGCGCTGCGAAGAAGCACCCTTGGTCGACAGGACATAGACCGACGAGCCGGTGGCCGAACGGTTTTCAGCCGCATCGGCGTGGATCGAAATGAAGATGTCGGCCTTGTTCGCACGCGCCTTCTGCGCGCGCATCGGCAGCGGGATGAACACGTCGCTGTCGCGGGTCAGGTACGCCTTCAGGCCCGGCGTGGCGTTGACCTGGCGGGCAAGCTCACGGGCCACCGCCAGGGTGACATCCTTTTCGCGCTTGCCGGTCGGGCCGATCGCGCCCGGATCCTGGCCACCGTGGCCGGGATCGATGGCGACCACCAGATGACGCATGCCGGCCTGCATGCGGATGCGCGAGGCATCACTGGGCATGGCCGGACGCGGCGGTTCCACCGGCGTCGGTGCCGGTGCCGGCACGGTCGCCGGCGGCGTGGTCACCACGGCGGCGGTGCGTTGGCCGGCGAGGATCGCGGCCGGCGAGGAGGAAGGCGAGCTGCTGGCCACGGTTCCGGCAGCCGCAACCTGGGCCGGCGCGGTGGACGGCGCCGGGGTGGGCGTGGCTGGCGCGGCGGCAGTGGCACTGGCCTGCTGGCGAACCTGGGCAGTCAGCAGCGCGGTCGCACGCGCGGCATCGGAACGCGACTGCGCGCTCTCCGCCGGCGTCGGCGCGGGCGTGTTGACTGGTGCCTGCGGCTGCACCGCCGGCGTCGCTGCCGGACGGCTGGCGGCCACGGCAGGGCCATCGCCGGGCCATTCGATCACCAGCTTGGATTCATTGCCCTCGCGCTGCATCTGCGGGCGGAACGGCGCCACCGATTCAGCGAGGTCGAAAACGACACGGAAGGTTCCCGGCACCGGCTGTCCGGTACGCACCGCCGTCACCACGCCCTGCGCGGCCGGCATCTTCAGGTTGCGTACGGCGCTGGAGTCCGGGAAATCGACCACCAGGCGGTTCGGTCCGGCCAGCGACAGGGTCTTGTAACCGCCACTGCCGACCAACGAGATCTCGGCACGGGTGCCGGTGGCGCCCGTATTCAGCAGGACCTGGCGGACTTCACCGGCCCACGCACTGACGCTCGCCAGACCCAGTCCGACGGCGGCACAGATGGCGATGAGACGGTTCCCCGGGCGCATGGCTCAGCATTCAATCACCGCGCTGAACGGAATGCAACACCTTTTTCCTTAATAATCCGTAACCTGCCGGTGTTTGTTCTCGTCAGCCGACAGAAATGGCCTGCAAGTCACCCCCTTGAGGGAGCCGTTTCAGCCATTCATTCCCTGCGTCGCTGGATCCAGTGAGACGCACGCGACGCCCCTGGCCCTCGATTTCCAGCGCCACCACCAGGTCGGTCGGCGGCAAGGCGCCGGCGCCCCGCTCGGGCCATTCGACCAGCCACAGCACCGCACTGCCCTCGTCCAGGCCGAGGAAATCCAGCTCGCCAGCCTGGCCGATGCGGTACAGGTCCAGGTGCCAGGCCTCGCCGCCACTGGCCAGCGGATAGCGCTCGACCAGGGTATACGTCGGGCTGCGGATGGCACCCTGCACGCCCAGCGCGCGCAGCAGTGCACGGGCCGTGGTGGACTTGCCGGCCCCGAGGTCGCCGCGCAGTTCGATCAGCGCCTGCGGCGGTCGGGTCGCCGCCAGCCACTGCCCGAGCAGTTCGGTTGCGTCGCTGTCGGCAAGGAAGAAGTCAGTCATGAAGAGCGTTCCGGGTTGGCCAGTCGCCGCAGCGGCACCAGCAGATCAGTGGGAAGCAGGCCGCGGGCGCCGTCGGCGGCCGCAGCGTCGCCAGCGAGCGCATGCAGCAGTGCACCAGCGGCGGCGGCGTCGAAGGCGGCCAGCCCCTGCGCGCACAGGCTGGCAATGATGCCGGTGAGCAGGTCGCCCATGCCCCCCACGGCCATGCCGGGATTGCCTGCGGCAATCACTCGTGGCCGTTGCCCGGGCGCCGCAACGATGCTGCCGGCGCCCTTCAGCACCACCACGGCGTGGAAGCGCTCGGCCAGTGCCTGCGCGCTGGCGTAGCGGTCGGCCTGGATGTCGGCGGTGCTGCAGCCGAGCAGGCGTGCGGCCTCGCCCGGATGCGGCGTAAGGATGGCGTCGGGCAGGGCGCGCGGATCCTGCGCCAACAGGTTCAGGGCATCGGCATCGACCACCAGCGGTTTGCCACACGCCAATACCCGTGCAAACAGTGCGCGCGCCCATTCGTCCTGGCCCAGCCCGGGGCCGATCGCCACCACCCTGGCCTTGTCCAGCAATGCCGGCAGCACATCGCCGTCTTCCAGCGCATGGGTCATCGCCTCCGGCAGGCGCGCCAGCAATGGGCCGACGTGATCGCGGCGGGTGCCCAGGCTCAGCAATCCCGCGCCCGCACGCAAAGCGGCCTCGGCCGCCATGGCGATGGCACCGCCGCTGCCATGGTTGCCGCCGACGCACAGCACGTGCCCGGATTCGCCCTTGTGAGTGTTGGCGCGGCGCGGCGGCAGCAGTGCCGGCAAGCGAGCCTGGGTCCAATGCTCTGCGGCGGATGACACGCCCTGCCATGCGGCCGCGGGTAGCTGCAGCGGCGCCAGCACCTTCTGACCACAATGATCCAGCGCGTCGCCGGTATACAGCCCGCGATGCGGCACGATGAACTGCAGGGTCAAAGCGGCCTTCACGGCCACGCCCGGTACGGCAGCGCGGTCGGCATCGACGCCACTGGGGACGTCCAGGGCCAATACCGGTGCCGCCTGCGCGTTGAGCGCGACAATCAGCGCCTGCGCCACGCCTTCCGGCGCGCGATCGAAGCCCAGACCGAACAGGGCATCAACCCAGATGTCGGCCTCGGGCAGCGCGCCGTCGAAATCGGTGATGGTGCCGCCGCCGGACGTGAATTCCGATGCTGCACGCTGCGCCAGCACGGTTGACGGCGACTTCCCCGGCATGGCGATCACCAGAACCTCGCGCCCGGCCTGCAGCGCATGACGGGCGAGCACATGGCCATCGCCGCCGTTGTTGCCCGCACCGACCACCACGCCGATCCGCCGCGCCTGCGGCCAATGCTGCAGCAGGCACTGCCAGGCGGCCTGGCCGGCCTGCGCCATCAGGCCCCAACCGCCCTCGGCGGCCAGCGCCGAGGCCTGCGCATCAAGCGCACGCGCGGCAGCGGAATCGAACAGATCGGCAAGGTTGGCCATGCGGGGATTTTATACTGGTGCACATGTCCCCCGTCCCCGCCCCTGTCGATCCGGCCCAGGCCGTACAGCGCATCCGCGAACTGGCCCGTGCGCATGGCTTCCAGCGCTGCGGCATCGCCGGCATCGAGCTGGGCGAGGATGAGGCACATCTGGCCGACTGGCTGGGCCAGGGCCTGTACGGCACGATGGACTGGATGGCGCGCCACGGCACCCTGCGCGCGCGCCCGGCCGAGCTGCTGCCCGGCACCGTACGGGTGATCTCGGTGGGCATGGACTACAGCCACAAGGACGACACCGAAGCCTGGGCAACCCTGGCCGACCCGGGCCGCGCCTACGTGGCCCGTTACGCCTTGGGCCGCGACTACCACAAGCTGATGCGCAACCGCCTGCAGAAGCTGGCCACGCAGATCAACGATGAAGTGGCACCGCTGGGCTACCGCGTATTCGTCGATTCCGCCCCCGTGCTGGAACGCGCACTGGCGCGCAACGCCGGCCTGGGCTGGATCGGCAAGCACACCTGCCTGATCGACCGCCACGGCGGTTCGTGGTTCTTCATCGGCGAGATCTACATCGATATCCCGCTGCCGATCGATACACCGGCCACTGCGCACTGCGGCACCTGCACGCGCTGCATCGATGTCTGCCCCACCCGTGCGATCACCGGCCCGCATCGACTGGACGCACGGCGCTGCATTTCCTACCTGACCATCGAGCACGATGGCGCCATTCCCGAAGACATGCGGCCATTGATGGGCAACCGCATCTACGGCTGCGACGACTGCCAGCTGGTCTGCCCCTGGAACAAGTTCGCCAAGCGCACCGACGAAGCCGACTTCCGCGCACGCAACAACCTCGACACTGCCCGTCTGGACCAGCTGTTCGCCTGGGACGAAGCCGAGTTCCTGCGCCGCACCGAAGGCAACCCGATCCGCCGCAGCGGCCATGAGCGCTGGCTGCGCAACATCGCCGTGGCACTGGGCAATGCGCCGACCACGGCCGAAACGCTGGCCGCACTGCACACCCGTGCCGACGATCCATCCCCCCTGGTGCGCGAACACGTGCAGTGGGCGCTGGGCCAGCACACGGTGCGCTGACGTGCGATCCTGAGCCCCCGTTCCGCCCGCAGCACGCCGTTCCCATGCAGCCACGCAACGACGACATCCTCACCCCCAGCCAGCTCAACACCCTGGCCCGCGACCTGCTGGAAGGCAGCTTTCCGGCGATCTGGGTCGAGGCCGAGCTGGGCAGCGTGGCACGCCCCGCCTCCGGGCACCTCTACTTCACCCTGAAGGATGCCCGCGCCCAGCTGCGTGCGGCGATGTTCCGGATGAAGGCGCAGTACCTGAAGTTCGTGCCGCGCGAAGGCATGCGCGTGCTGGTGCGCGGCAAGGTGACCCTGTACGACGCCCGTGGCGAGTACCAGATGGTGCTGGACCACATGGAGGAAGCCGGCGAAGGCGCGCTGCGCCGCGCCTTCGAAGAGCTGAAGGCTCGCCTGGAGGCCGAGGGCCTGTTCGACCCGGCACGCAAGCGGCCGTTGCCGGCGCACGTGCAGCGCCTGGCGGTGATCACCTCGCCCACCGGCGCCGCCGTGCGCGACGTGCTGAGCGTGCTCGGCCGCCGCTTCCCGCTGCTGGAAGTGGACCTGCTGCCGACCCTGGTCCAGGGCAGCAGCGCCGCTGCACAGATCACCCGCCTGCTGCAGGCCGCCGATGCCAGTGGCCGCTACGACGTGATCCTGCTGACCCGCGGTGGCGGTTCGCTGGAAGACCTGTGGGCGTTCAACGATGAAGCGCTGGCCCGCGCGATTGCGGCCAGCCACACGCCAGTTGTGTCGGCGGTGGGCCACGAAACCGACTTCAGCCTCAGCGACTTCGCCGCCGACCTGCGCGCGCCGACACCGTCGGTGGCCGCCGAACTGCTGGTCCCGGACCAGCGCGAACTGGCGTTGCGCCTGCGCCGCACGGCCGCACGCATGGTGCAGCTGCAACGGCACGCGATGCAGCAGGCGATGCAGCGCGCCGATCGCGCCCTGCTGCGCCTGAACGCTCAAAGCCCACAGGCGCGACTGGATCTGCTGCGTCGCCGCCAGCTGGAACTGGGCCGGCGCCTGCATGCTGCATTCAACCAGCAGCAGGAGCGTCGTGCCGCGCGCCTGCGTCATGCAGCGGCGGTGTTGCGCGGGCACCATCCACAGCGCCAGCTCGACTCGATGCAGCGCCGCCTCGCCGCCCTGCGTGGCCGTCCGCAGGCTGCAATGCAGCGCCTGCTGGAACGCGATGCGCTGCGCCTGCGCGGGCTGGCGCGTTCGCTGGAGGCGGTCAGCCCGCTGGCCACCGTGGCCCGTGGTTACAGCATCCTGACCCGCAGTGACGATGGCACCCTGGTACGGAAGGTCGGCCAGGTGCAGCCTGGCGATGCGCTGCAGGCGCGCGTCGGCGACGGCGTGATCGACGTGCAGGTCAAGTAAAGGGGTGTTCGGCAGGGCTGCGCCCTGCACCTGCAGAGGCTTCAAGCAACGGCCGAAGCAACAGCCAAAGCGGCTCTGGATTGCTGATGGTTTGGCGGGGCGGTGTGGCTGTGCAGGACACGCCGTAAACCCATCCCTGGGGGCTCGATGGCGCCATCCATGGCGCCAACGGTCCTGCACAGCCACACCGCCCCACCCTCGACAGTTTCCCGATGACGGTCGGTAGATCCACGCCACGCGTGGATGAATCTCTGTCAGATATCGAATCAATTCGGGGTCAGATCCGTTTCCCGTAGGAAAACGGATCTGACCCCACGCCATTCCGACAGATCGCGAGAATCTGTCGAAGGCGGGGTGGGTCCGGTTGCGGGGGCGTGAGCCGCATGGATGCGGCGACCGAGCTTACATGGACGTACTTGCAGCGGCCCCCGCAACCGGACCCACCCCGCCTACCAACAGGAAACCCGCTTCTGCTTCGGCTGTTGCTGTTGCCTTGGTTCGCAGCGGGTGCAGGGCTGCAAGCCCTGCCGACCAACCTCCTACTTCGCCTGCTCGCAGAACTTCTGCCGGTACTCGAGCGCCTTCGGCATCAGCGCCTGCAGGTTCTGGATGCGGGTGCCCGGGTTCGGGTGGGTGGACGCGAACTCCGGCGGTGCCTGGCCACCACTGGCCTGGCCCATGCGCTGCCACAGCGGCACCGCCTCGCGGGGATCGAAGCAGGCAGCTGCGGCCAGCATCAGCCCCACTTCATCCGCCTGCGTCTCGTGGCTGCGCGCATAGGGCAGCAGATACCCATAGCCCATCGCCGACATCATCATCTGTTGCTGCTGCACATCCATGCCACTGGCGGCGCCGGCCACCTGCCCGATCTGGGTCAGCTTCTGCTGGGCCATGCGCTGTGCACCATGGCGCAGCAGCGCATGGGCGATCTCATGGCCCATCACCACCGCCATCGCATCGCGGGTGCGCGCTACCGGCACCAGTCCGGTGTAGACCGCCATCTTGCCGCCCGGCAGGCAGAACGCATTGGCCTGCTCGGACGGGATCACGTTCACTTCCCACTGGAAATCCCGCGCGAAATGCGCCGGCTGCACGCCATGCTCCTGCGCCAGCGCGGTCTCCACCACGTCCACCTTGGCGATCAGCCGCTGGGCGATGTCGCGCACATCGCGCGCGATAGGCGCATTGGGGTCCATCGGCCGTTCCTGCGACAGGATCTGCTGGTAGGCCTGCAGCCCCAGCGCGGTTTCCTGGCGCGCGTCCAGGCTGCTGTCGATCATCACCTTCTCGCCGCTGTACGGATCGACCGTGCGGTTGGAGAACCAGTAGAACAGCGCATAGCCGGCGGCCAGCAGCAGCACCCACCAGCGGATGTTGCCGAACAGGCCACGCCGCTGCGGGCCTTGCGACGAGCGGGAGAACGGATCGTTGCGCATCGGGGGACTTCCTGCTGGCCCCGCCGGCCGGCGGGCACGGCGCAATCTTAGTGCGCCACTGCCCGCAGCGGGTGAAGCCGGGTGCCGCTCAGATGCCGCGCACCAGGCGGAAGCCGATGCGGGCGTTGGTGGTATCCGAATCCTGGGATTGCCGCCAGGCCGCACGGGTCTGCTCGGGGGCATTGGCCCAGTTGCCACCGCGGATCACCCGCGACCGACAGCCCGGGTTGAACCAGGCGACGCCATCGGACGGTGCGCGGCGGTAGCTGGCATGCCAGCAGTCGGCCACCCATTCACTGAGGTTGCCGCCCATATCGTGCAGGCCGAAGGCATTGGCCTGGAAGCTGGCCACCGGCGCCGGCCCCCACCAGCCATCGCCGTACCCGATAAACGCGTTGTGCCAATGCCGGCCCGAAGGCGAAACGTCCTTGCTGCCGGTGAAGTTGCCGCTGCCCGGCGGCGGCACGCCGGCATCGCCCCACGGATAGCGGCCACTGCTGCCAGCGCGCAGCGCGTACTCGAACTCGGCTTCGCTGGGCAGCCGGTAGCTGCGGCCGGTCTGCTCGGACAGCCACGCCGCATAGTTCTCGGCATCACGCACACTGACGTGCATCACCGGCGAGTTGCCCAGCGCGCGGCCGCCGTCATAGTCCGAGCGCCAGTCCACGCCGCTGCGGCGGATGAAATTGCCGCTGCGTTCGTCGTAGACCACCGAATGGCCACGCCGGGTCGCGCGTGGACGCGCATTGGACGCTTTCACGTAGCGCTCGAAGTCGCTGACGGTGATCTCGGTGATCGCCATGGCAAAGCCGCGATCGAAGCGCACATAGTGCGACGGACGCTCGGCATCACTCGAGCCCGGTTCGGCATCGCCCGCGCCCATCTGGAAGCCACCGTGGGGCACCACCACCATCTGCGGTCCGCGCCCACCATCGCGCATCGCATCACTGAACACCTGTCCTGGCCGGAAGCTGCCGTAATGGGTGGCCAGGTCGATGCGCTCGCGCAGCTGGCCTACCACTGCATCACCCGGCAGAGCGATGCGAAGTGCCTCGGCCAGTTTCTCGCGCGCCGGCTTCAGCCCTTGTGGGGTGGCAAGGTCACGCAGGCCGTCATCACGCAGCTGCAGCAGCGTGGCGGCGCGGATCTGCTCGATGCGCTCGAACGCGTCGGCGATCGTCGGCGACGAATCGCGCACTTTGCTGGCTTCGGCCAGCCAGGTACCCGCGCTGGCGAAATCGCGCGCCCGCGCGGCATCTTCGGCACGGCGGATCAACCCGCTCTCGGCAGCGGCCAGGCCCTGCCGTGCGCGGCTGTTGCCTTCATCCAGCGCCAGTGCCTCACGGAAATTGCCAATGGCACCGTCGCCATCCTCGCCGATACGGTCCGAGCGAAGGTCTTCCTCGCCAGCGCGGTTGTAGGCCACCACGCGTTGCGCCAGCTCCACCCGCGCCTGCAGCGCACGCACCTTCTCATCCTTCGGCGCCAGCGTCAGCAACACCAGTGCCTGGCGGCTGGCCTCGGCCAGTGCCTCGCGCTGCTTCAGCGGCCGCACCAGCAGGGCATCGGCCAACTGCTGCAATCGCTGACGGGCACGCTGCAGGCCCAGCCGGGCCTGGCGGTCATCCGGGTTTTCTTCCTGCACCGCCAGCCACAACGGAATGGCAGCATCCGCATCTTCATAAAGCCGCCCTTCGGCGAACGCCTGCTCGGCAGCACGCCGCAACTGGACCAGGCTGCGGCCCTGGCGGTCCACCCGTGGCGGCGTCCACTGCTGTACGTCCTCGGCGGCATCTTCACCGGCGATGGTCACGCTGCCCTGCCGGGCCTGCGGACTGGCATCGGTGCCGGTGTCGGCCCCCTCGGCCGCGGGCGCCTCTCCGCTGGCGGCCCTGTCCGCCGGCGCGGACGGCGACGGCGTGCAGCCGGCCAGGGCCACGGCCAGGGCGGTGCACAGCACGGGCGACAACGGAAAACGCAAGCAGAGCCTCCTTCGGCACGGACGCGGACCGACGTTAGGCTATTCTCCCCTGCCTGAGCAAACCCGAGTAGTAGGCCCTGACCCGTGGCAACCTGGATCACCACCCCCGCCGAGCTGGATGCGTACTTCCAGCAGCGACCGACCCGCATCGGCCTGGACACCGAATTCATCCGTGAACGCACGTTCTGGCCGCAGCTGGCGCTGGTGCAGATGGCCGTTGGGCAGGACATCCTGCTGATCGACCCGCTGATTCCCGGCATGACCGAAGCGCTTGCGCCCTGGCTGGCCGATGAATCGATCACCAAGGTAATGCACAGCGCCAGCGAAGACCTGGTTGCCTTCAAGTGGGCCTGCGGCGTATTGCCGCGGCCGCTGTTCGACACCCAGATCGGGGCATCGCTGGCCGGCATCGGCGGCGGCATGGGCTACCAGAAGCTGGTCGCGGAGATCACCGGGGTGGCGCTGGCCAAGGGCGAGACCCGTTCGGACTGGATGCGCCGCCCGCTGTCCGAGTCGCAACTGCAGTACGCCGCCGACGACGTCGAGCATCTGTTCGCACTGCACGACGCCATCGATGCCAGGCTGCAGGCGCTGGGCCGCCAGCAGTGGCTGCACGACGATGGTGAGCGGCTGCTGGCCAGCGTCGCCAATGATGAAGACCGCTGGCCGCACCTGGCGATGCGCTCGGCACAGTTCCTTGATGCCGCTGCACAGCGCCGCCTGCTGCGCCTGCTGCGCTGGCGCGATGTGCAGGCACGCAGCAGCGACCGCCCGCGTAGCTGGATCCTGGACAACGAGCTGGCCGCCACCCTCGCGCGCACGCCTCCGGCCGACGCGGCGGCGCTGGGCAAGCTGTTCGAGCAGTTCCCGAAGGCACCGCGCAAGCTGGCCGGCGCCGTGTGGCAGGCACTGGAGACGCCGCTGGCCGATGAAGCCGACGCGCCGCTGGCACTGCCGGCCAACGACAGCAACAAGCAGGCCCTGAAGAAGCTGCAGGATGCGGTGGCCGAGCGCAGCCGTGAGCTGGGGCTGCCGGATGGCATCCTCGCCTCGCGCAAGCATCTGGAAAGCTATCTGGAACGTCGCCAATGGCCGGCCGCACTGGCCGGCTGGCGCCAGCAGGAACTGGAGTCGCGGCTGCAGGCACTGTTGCCCGCGCACTGAGATCAACCGGCGCCGGGCAACCCGGCGCCGGTACCGCAAACATGAGCATCTGCCACGCTTGCCGGCGTGCGCGTGGACCTGTCCAATAGCGTCCCCGCTACTGTTGGATTGCATCAGATGACAAATGGACTTGCGAAAGACGGCCTTTCCATGGACGACCTGGCCTGGCGCGTGCAGGCGCGCAGCGCACTGCAGGAACACGACCATGCAGCACTTGAGGCGCTGCTTGCCCCACACGAACAGGCCTGGCTGAACGGCGCCCGGCCGCTGCCCGGCATCCGCTGGCGCCTGCGCAACCTGCAGGACGCGGCGCTGCCCCTGGATGAACGCCTGCAGCAGGCGCAACGGTGGGTTGCCGCCGCTCCGCACAGCTACTACGCACACCTGCGCCTGGGTGCCTGCTGGGAATCGGCCGCTGGGGCCCTGCGCAGCGCCGACGTGGCCGCACTGGTGGAAGACAGCCAGTGGCTGGCCGCACAGCAGGCGCGCGACCACGCCGTGCATGCCTATCTGCAGGCAATTGCGCTGTCGCAGCGCCCGGCGCTGGCGCTGGATGGCATCAAGCGCATCACCAGCTACCTGCGCGAACCAAACTGGCTGCGCGCGCTCCAGGCGGGGCAACCGCCGGAGTCCGATGAAGCCGCCCTGGCCGAGCACTATCCGCAGGCGTGGCCGCAGGCGTTGCAGTTGCTGTCGCGCTTCGGTTCGCCCCTGCAGCACCTGCCGGAATGCCTGCCGCCGCTGTTGCGCGATCGCAGCGAGGACGATTTCGATGCCCCCCTCGCGTACTGGATGCGCCTGGTGCTGGAACAGCGTCCGGACGACCTGGGCACGCTGGAAGACACCCTCTACTACCTGTACCCGCGTTGGGGCGGCAGCCACGAGGCGATGGAGGATTTCATCGAAGGCAGCTGGTGCCGCGGCCTGGAGCTGGCACAGCGCAATGCGTTGCGCTGGTGCAAGGAACAGGACTGGATGGGCGAGCTGCCGCGTCGCGGCGATGCCGAAGCGGTGGCCGTGCACGAGCGCGCGTATGAACAGATCCTGGACTGGCACCTGGAGGGCTACGTGCGTGCTGAAGTCCTGACCCAGCGTGCCGCACTCCGCTTTCATCTCGGGCGCATCGAGGAGATCGAAGACCAGGTGCAATGGGACACCGGATGCATGCAGGCCGCGCTTGAGGACCTGCAGCACGCGTGGGCACTGGATCGTGACATGGTCCTGCACGGTGGTTTCAGCAGTCTGGAGGCCTGCACCTGGTTCGCCCATGTTGACGGCGCCGAAGCGCTGTTCGCGCAGGTCGTGGATTACGCCGCGCGCGAAGGCGATTCGGCGCTCGGCCTGCTCTGGGCGGCCACCGCCATCGAGCATGGGATGCTGGGCCAGGCAGCCGATCCGGCACGTGCCCGGCCCCTGCTGCAGCGCGCCCTGGAACTGGCGGCGCAACAGAAGACCTCCACGGTTACCTTTGCGTCCAACCTGTTCTGCGATGTCTCGCAGGACGCGGGACTGTCGTTGTTGCAGCGCATGGCCGACGACGGAGACGCCGGTGCGATGGCCGCGCTGTGCGACCTGTACAAGGGCCGGCTGGGCGGCCGCGACCAGCCGGACTTCGTTGATGCCCAGAAAGCCCTGTACTGGCAGGAGCGTGCCGTCGAAGGCGGCGACCTGATCGCCACCTACAACCTTGGCGTGCGCCTGGTTGCCGCCGGTGGCGCTGACAACGAAGCGCGTGCGCGCGAACTGTACCTGCGCTGCCTGCGCGAAGCCGACGCCGGTGAACGCGTGTGGGGCCCGGCCTGCCGCAACCTGGCCTGCCTGGCCTTCGATGGCCAGAACGACGCGCACAAGCGCGAAGCGGTCGAACGCGCCTTGATTCCGCTGTGGTGGCGCGGTGAGGACGATGACAAGCTGTGGGCGGCCGGCTACCTGGCCGACGTGTACCACTTCGGCAACGGCGTGCCGGCCAACGCCTTCCTTGCCCTGACCTGGCTGCAGCGCGCCAGCGAGATCGACACGGAGTACGTGGATGTGGTGCGCATGGCGCCGCTGATCAACGGCGAAGGCCGCTGGTTCGGCGCCAGCCGCGCGCGCAAGCAGCAGGCGCAGGACCGCCAGCAGGTGGACAGCGCCACCTGGGCCCTGACCTTCGGCCAGCGCAGCCAGGACAGCGACCTTACCGCAGTCTGAAACAACGAAAAGGGCGGCCCGGAACTCCGGGCCGCCCTTTGCATTCCAGCGGTGCGATGACGGGAGAACCCGTCACCGCGCCAGCGCCTTACCAGTTCATGTTCAGCGAGACACCCACGGTGCGCGGTTCGTTGTAGACCGCGGCCATGTAGTTCTCGATCACGCCCTTCAGGTTCTTCTCGTTGGTGATGTTGCGCGCGAACAGCGCCACTTCGTAGGCACCGTAGTTGCCCGAGTAGCCGATCTTCAGGCCACCCTCGAAGTCACCCTTGGAGTTGAACTCCTTGCTGTCGTACAGCACGAAGCTGGTGTAGCCCTGCTTGTTCCAGTCGGTGGAGACGAACATGGTGCCAGCGTCGCTGACCGGGAAGTCGTAACGGGCGGCCAGGTTCACGTTGTACTTCGGCGCATTCGGCAGCGGGTTGCCGTCGATCTGCGCGAAGGTGTTGGCGCCGACCTTGATGGTCGGATCATTCACCGTGCAGACCACCTGGCCGTTGAGGCCGCAGACCTGCGCGTACACGCGCTTGTCCTTGATCTCGCTGTGCAGCAGGCTCAGGCCAGCGCTCAGGGTCAGGTTCGGGATCGGGCGCAGTTCCATGTCCGCTTCGAAACCGTAGGCCTTGGCCTTGTCGGCGTTGAACAGCACGCCATTGCCGTCCGAATCGTTGCCGTTGAGCTGGATGTCGTTGACGGTGTAGGTGAACGCGGTGGCGTTCAGGCGCAGGCGGTTGTCCCACAGGCTGCTCTTCACGCCCGCTTCCCAGGACAGGATCGTCTCGGAATCGGCGGTGGTGAAATCGGCATTGAACACCGCCGAACGGCCCTGGATGGTCGGGCCGCGGAAGCCACGTGCGACCTTGGCGTAGACGCTCACGTCCGGCGTGATCTGATACATCGCGCTCAGATCCCAGCTCGGGGTGGTGTCGGACATCTTGACGTCGGTGCGGCCCTTGTAGGTAACCACGCCGGCAGCGGTATCAGCGGTCTTCAGCAGGCGCGTGTGCTTCTCGTCCTTGGTCTGGCGCAGGCCAGCGGTGACGGTGAACTTGTCGGTGAATGCGTAGCTGATCTGGCCGAAACCGGCCCACGAAGTGTTCTTGTTGCGCAGGCGCACCCAGTTGTTCGGGTTACGTGCCGCGCCCTGCAGGAACCACGCGCGCTGGTAGAAGTCGGTGGTGTCGCTGCCGTTGAAGTAGAACGCACCAGCCTGCCACTGCAGGGCGCTGTCATCATGGCTGGCCAGGCGGAATTCCTGGGTCCACTGGTCCAGATCACGGATGCGGCCCATCGACTGGCCATATCCGTTCGGCACGCCGTTCACCGGGAAGTTCACCGCAGCACCGCCGTCGGTGTCGCCACGGCTGTAGCCGGAGGTGGTCTCGTAGGCGGTGATCGAGGTGAAGTCGATCGCACCGAAGTCGTAGCGTGCCTTCACCGAGCCGCCGTAGGTCTTGTACGCCTGCGGGTTGTTGTCGGCTTCGTCGTAGGCGACCTTGTCGCGCGGCACGTCGGTCTTGTTCGAGCCCTTGGTCAGCGCACCGCGCAGGAACAGGGTCGAGGTGCCTTCATAATCGCGGGCGTGGGCCGAGGCCAGGATCGAGAACTGGTCGCTCGGGGTCAGCAGCAGCTGCGCGCGCACGTTGCGGTCATCGAAGCCGCCCATGGCGTTCTTCTTCGGGCTGACCGTGCCATCGGCACTCGGGCCCTTGTAGGTGTTGTCGACATAGTCGTCGCGGTGCTGGTACAGGGCCGACACGCGGAACGAGGCGATGTCGTTGATCGGGCCGCCGAAGCCGCCGTCGATCGACACGCTGTTGTAGGTCGCATAGCTGGCGCTGACGCGGCCGGTGTAGTCCTGGGTCGGCTTCAGGGTGTCGAACTTGACGATGCCGGCGGTGGTGTTGCGGCCGAACAGCGAACCCTGCGGGCCGCGCAGCACTTCCACCTGGTCGACGTCATAGACCGGGTTGGACTTCAGCACCACGTGCTCCAGCACTACGTCGTCCTGGATGATCGACACCGGCTGCGAGGCACCCAGGTAGAAGTCGATGTTGCCCAGGCCGCGGATGTAGAAGCGCGGGAAGATGCGGCCGGTGGTGGTTTCCGCATACAGGCTCGGCACGCGGCCGGACAGCGCCAGCAGGGTGTCGTCGCCGCCTGCGGTGAAGTCGCGCATGCGCTCGCCCTGCACCACGCCGACCGAGACCGGCACTTCCTGCAGGTTCTGCTCGCGGTGTTCGGCGGTCACGGTGATCGTGTCCAGCCCGGTCGGGGTCGGCGCGCTTTCCTGCGCGGCGGCACCGAAGCTGCCAACCAGGGCCAGGCCGGCACAGGCCAGTGCCAGCGGGTGGCGGCGGAAGGAAACAAGGGAAGACGACAGACCCGACAGGCGGCGGGAATCGGTATGGGAGGGCATGCAATGCTCTGAGGAGGCGTCCGTGCGGCCTGCGCGAGCCGGGCGGCAAAAAGGAGGAAAACTGCGCAAGCGGCCATTATCCCCCAAATTGTTACGATTTCGTTGCGCGGCACCCAAACCCGGCGAAACAAGCGGTTTCGGCACAGTCACCGGGCATTCCGCACGCCCTGAAGGCTTGACTCAGGGCAGCGGGCCCAACGCCACATCGACCATCGCCAGCAGCCGCTCGCGGCTGATGCCGTCACGCGCCTGCACCGAAATGCCGTGCAGCACCGTGGCGAAGTGATCGCCCAGTGCCTGCACCGCCACATCGCCGACCAGCTCCCCTTCGGACTGCGCCTGCTGCAGGCGCGCGATGATCGCCGCCGTACGCTGGCGACGATGGCTGGCCAACCAGTCCCGCACGCCCTCGCCATCGGGCGAGACGCTGCTGGCCGAGGACACCACCAGGCAACCATGCGGCCGCCCGCGCCGGGTGTAGGTCAGCACCGCTTCGCGCAGCATGGAGCCGATCGCCTCACGCAGCGTGGCCTGCTCCAGCGCGCGCGGCGCGAAGCCGCCCTCGCCTTCCTCGTACAGCGCAACGGCTTCGCGGAACAACTGCTCCTTGCTGCCGAACGCGGCGTAGATGCGTGCAGAGGCAATGCCCAGTGCTTCGGCCAGTGCCGACATCGACGTGCCTTCATAGCCGTGCTGCCAGAACAGCAGCATCGCCTTGCGCAACGCCTGGTCCCTGTCGAATTCGCGCGGTCGCCCTGCCATCTGCCTGCCTGCTCCAGTGAGGCGCGCAGTGTAACGCGGGTGTTGACCACCGCGAGGGCCGTGCCTATTCTTTGTCACTCGACAAACAATTGGAGCAACACATGCAGACCCTCAAGGGCCCCAGCCTGCACCTGGCGCAGTTCGCCGGCGACCAGGCCCCATTCAACTCACTTGCCGGCATTGCCGCGTGGGCCGCCGGCCACGGCTTCAAGGCCCTGCAGATCCCGGCCTGGGATGCACGCCTGTTCGACCTGGCCACCGCTGCCGACAGCCAGGACTACTGCGACGACCTCCGCGGCACCCTGGCCGAGCACGGCCTGCAGGTCAGTGAGCTGACCACCCACATCCTCGGCCAGCTGGTCGCCGTGCATCCCGCCTACGACGAACTCTGCGATGGTTTCGCACCCGAAGCACTGCGCGGCAATCCGAAGGCCCGCAGCGAATGGGCGCAGCAGCAGCTGCACCTGGCCGCCCGCGCGTCACGCCGTCTCGGCCTGCAGGACATGGGCACTTTCTCCGGCTCGTTCGCCTGGCCCTACCTGTTCCCGTTCCCGCAGCGCCCACCGGGCCTGATCGACGCCGCGTTCGACGAACTGGCACGACGCTGGCAGCCGATCCTCGATACCTGCGAGGACAACGGCATCAACCTCTGCTACGAGATCCATCCCAGCGAAGACCTGCATGACGGCACCAGCTTCGAGCGCTTCTTCGAGCGCGTCGGCCAGCACCAGCGCTGCCGCATCCTGTTCGATCCCAGCCACTTCGTGCTGCAGCAGCTGGACTACCTGGAGTACCTGGACATCTACCACCCGCTGATCCGCATGTTCCATGTCAAGGACGCCGAATTCCGTCCGAGCGGGCGCCAGGGCATCTATGGCGGCTATGCCGACTGGACCGAACGTGCGGGCCGCTTCCGCTCGCTGGGCGATGGCCAGGTCGACTTCAAGTCGATCTTCTCCAAGCTGGCCCAGTACGACTACGCGGGCTGGGCAACGCTGGAATGGGAGTGCTGCCTGAAGGACCAGGAAGCTGGCGCGCGCGAGGGCGCCGCGTTCATCCGCGACCACATCATTCCGGTCACCGACAAGATTTTCGACGACTTCGCCGGTGCACCGATCAGCACCGCG
The DNA here is from genome assembly GCF_059367995.1 of Stenotrophomonas sp. YJH_SMC_79. Taxonomy (NCBI): domain Bacteria; kingdom Pseudomonadati; phylum Pseudomonadota; class Gammaproteobacteria; order Lysobacterales; family Lysobacteraceae; genus Stenotrophomonas; species Stenotrophomonas sp. YJH_SMC_79. Next base: position 539,626 of record NZ_JCAFRK010000002.1, on the reverse strand, counting down.
CAGATGCAGCAGATGCTCGGCATTGCCTGAGCCCCCAACGGAGCACTCCCCCATGACGACTTCCCTTCCCGCTGGCGCTGCCGGCGACGACGCTCTGCGCCACCACTACCTGCGCATCGATGGCCAACGCGTGCATTGCGTCGCCGCCGGCCAGGGCGAACCGGTGTTGCTGATTCCCGGCTGGCCGCAGACCTGGTATGCCTGGCGCCATGTGCTGCACGCCCTGGCCGAGGCCGGTTTCGAAGCCATCGCGGTTGATCCGCCGGGCATCGGCGAATCCGACCGCCCCGCCCACGGCTACGACACCGGCAGTGCCGCCGCCGTCCTGCACCAGACCATGCAGGCACTGGGCCACGACAGCTACCAGGTGGTCGGGCATGACATCGGCATGTGGATTGCCTATGCACTGGCCAGCGATCAGCCGCAGGCCGTGCGCCAGCTGGCGGTCACCGAAGCGGTGATTCCCGGCCTGGCGCCGGAGCCGGGCATCTTCGCTGCACCGGCCGACAACATCTTCCTCTGGCACTTCATGTTCAACCAGGTGGCCGACCTGCCCGAAGCACTGATCAGCGGGCGCGAGCGCGCCTACCTGGAATTCATGTTCGATCGCTGGTCGTATCGCCGCGATGCCGTGGCTGCCGACACCTACATTGCTGCCTATAGTCGCCCCGGGGCGCTGCGCGCCGGCTTCGCCTGGTACCGCGCGATTCCGGAAACGATCCGCCAGAACAAGCTGCGCGCGCGGCGTCGCCTGCCGATGCCGGTGCTGGCGATCGGCGCCGAACACGCCACCGGCGATGCGCCGATGCTGACCCTGCAACCGCATGCCGACAACGTGCGCGGCAGCATCGTGCCGGGCTGCGGCCACTTCATCATGGAAGAATCGCCGCAGGCATTTCTTGCACAGCTGCTGCCGTTCCTGCAGGAGGCACACCATGCAGCTTGAACCGGCGCTGCAGCAGTTCGTCGACGCCGTCGCGGCCCATCCGCTGCCGGAGGACCTGCGCGAACTGCGGGCGATCAGCGAGAGCGCGCTGCCACAGCTGCAGGGGGCGCCGCAGCCGGTTGCACATGTGATCGAACACACGGTGATCGCACGCGACGGGCATGCGTTGGACGTCCGCCTTTACACACCGGAAGGGCTGCCCGATGGACCGGCGCCGGCGTTGTTGTTCGCCCATGGCGGCGGCTGGTTCCAGTGTTCGCTGGCGGTCTACGACGGTCCCTGCCGCGCCCTGGCCAGTGCCAGCGGCAGCGTGATCGCCGCCGTGGGCTACCGGCTGGCGCCGGAACACCGGTTCCCGGTTCCACTGCATGACGTCGCCGACGCCTGGCACTGGTTGCAGGACAACGCCAGGCGCCTCGGGCTGGACCCACAGCGGCTGGCGATCGGTGGCGACAGCGCGGGTGGCAACCTCGCAGCCGCCTGCTGCCTGCTGCTGCGCGAACGGGGCCTGCCGCAACCGTGCCACCAGTTGCTGCTGTACCCGGCACTGGACGCCGGCATGAGCAGCGACTCCTATCGCGAGTACGCCAGTGGCTACTACCTCAGCGCCGAACTGATGCGGCGCTGCTGGCAGGCCTATCTTGGTGACCTGCACCCGCCGCTGGCACTGGCCTCGCCCGCCCACGCAACCGACCTGCGGGGACTGGCGCCGGCCTCCGTGCTCAGCTGTGAGCACGACCCGCTGCGTGACGAGGCCGAGCAGTATGCGCGGCGGCTGCAGGCGGCAGGTATCGACTGCACGCTCGAGCGGTTGCCCGGAATGATCCACGCCTGCATCCATCTGCAGGGAGTGGCTGATTCCACCGGCGTAGCGGTACAGCGCGCGGGCGATCTGCTGCGCCGGGCCCTGGCCTGAACCGGCTGGGGGCGGCGGCAGACCCACGCCTGCCGCCGTCCCGGCCCGGCGCTTGGCAAGCCCGGCAGGCAGCGCTACACTGAAAGCCTGCCGTGGGGCCATAGCTCAGCTGGGAGAGCGCGTCGTTCGCAATGACGAGGTCAGGAGTTCGATCCTCCTTGGCTCCACCACTATTCAGAAGAACCCGTAGATCTCCGTGATCTGCGGGTTTTTTCTTTTAGCGCCCGCGGCTCAGCCGGGCTCCTGGCCGCCATCCTTGCGCCGGGGGCTGCGCGAGTGCGCATCACGCACCTGTTGATCGTGCTGCCCCGGCCGCTGCTTGGCCACATCGTCCTGCTTCCTGTCCTGGCGGCTTTCCTGGATACCCTGCTTCGGGTCCTGATCCTTGCCTCGCTCGTTCATCGAAATCTCCCACGCCGGCGGCGGGCCCACGTTGCCCACCACGCTAGAGGTTGCCGGGTAAGCCGCAGGTCAGCCCTGCGCCAACGTCATGTGCAGGCACTGGCTTGCCGCCGCGGCATCCGCGCAGCCAGAATCCGAGGCACCACGCCCACCGGTATGCCATGCCCTCTTCTGCCCAGCACCCAGCCCACGCGTTGCCGATGCTCCTCGATGCGACCGACGGCAGCATCCGGCTCGGCAACCTGCCAACACTGATCGGCCCCGCCCTGTCACGGGATGAGGCGCGTGTCGCCTTGGCCACGCTGATGCATGGCGAGCGCGACGTCGGCACCGGCTACGTCTGGCTCAGCCTGCACCGGCTCAGCCTGGGCGGCGCACCCGCTGGCATCAGCCTGTGCTTCCACGGGCAACAGCTCGACATGGTGACAATGGGTGTCAGTCTGCCTGGTGCGACGTTGGAAGACGGCTGACCGACCCAGGCCGCGATCGATGCCGAAGTCGCCTTCATGCGTCGCACCCTGGGTGCGGCGCTGGGTCGCAAACTGGCCGGCGGCCACGCCCGGTTCGACTGGGGCGAAGCCTGGGCCCGTTTCGATCCGAAAGGCTTCATGGCCAGCAGCGGTATCCGCTACGCGCCACGCCCCTGACCCCGCTCAGGTACGGGTGATCGACACTCCCCCCTCCACGCGCATCGCGGTACCGGTAACGAAACTGCTTTCATCGCTGGCCAGGAACAGCGCCGCGTTGGCGATCTCCTCCGGCTCGGCCATGCGCTTCAGTGCGTGCAGCGAGCGCACGAAGTCGCGGGCATCGCCGGTGGGTGCAGCCTGCCGGCCCATCTCGGTATCGGTGCCACCGGGCAACAGCACGTTGCTGCGTACGCCGCGCGCGCCGTATTCGGCGGCGATCACCTGGCTCAGGCCGATCAGCCCGGCCTTGCTCGACGCATAGGCCGCCATGCCGGGGAAGCCCACCGTGTGGCCGACGAAAGTGCCGACGAACACCAGCGAGCCGCCGCCGCGCGCCAGCAGTGCCGGCAACTGCGCACGTGCGGCATGGAAGGCCGCATCCAGATTGGTCGCCATCACCTCGCGCCAGGCGTCCACCGGGAACTCCGCCGCCGGCACGCCCGGGCCGAGCATGCCGGCATTGTTGAGGGCGATGTCCAGGCCGCCGAATGACTGCTGGGCCAGATCGACCAGCGCCTGTGCCGTGCCCGGATCAGCCACATCGGCGGCATGCACCACCACCTCGCCGCCGGCGGCACGAATCTGCTCGGCCAGCGCCTGCAGCGGCTCCGGCCGCCGTGCGTTGAGCACCAGCTTTGCCCCTTCGGCAGCGAAACGCAGCGCGCTGGCGCGGCCGATGCCGGCGCTGGCACCGGTGATGAGGGCGATCTTGTTGTTCAGGCGCATGGTCGTGGTATCGGTTGTGAAGTAGCCACCACGATGCCGCGCCTCTCCCCTGCCAACACTCCGTTTCCGGGCCTGGCCCGTCGGTGCAGGAAACGGAGTTTCCGCAGAACCGGCACGTGCCAGAATCCGGCCATGGACAGTACCGCCACCACCGCCCTCGATGCCCGCGTCGAACGGGTCTGCCGCCACCTTCAGGCGAGCCTCGACGAACCCTCGCTGCAGGAACTGGCCGACATCGCCGGCTGCAGCCCCACGCGCCTGCATCGCCTGTTCAAGCAAGCCACCGGGTTGACCCCGAAGCAGTACGCTGCCGCGCTGCGCGCCGACCGCCTGCGCACCGGGCTGGAACAACAGGAACGCATCACCGACGCCTTCCACGATGCCGGCTTCGGTTCCAGTGGACGTTTCTACGAGAACGCACCGAAGTTGCTGGGCATGACTCCCAAGCAATGGCGTGCAGGTGGTCGCGGCGAAGTCATCCACTTCGCGCTTGCCGAAAGTTCACTGGGCAGCGTGCTGGTGGCCAGCAGTGCCACCGGGGTGGTCGCGATCCTGCTCGGCGACGATCCGGAGACGCTGCTGCAGTCATTGCAGCAACGCTTCCGCCAGGCCGAACTGGTCGGTGCCGACCAGGGCTATGAGCAACTGGTGGCACAGGTGGTAGGCCTGGTCGAGGATCCTTCGCGAGGCGCCACGCTGCCGCTGGATATCCGCGGCACCGCGTTCCAGCAACGGGTGTGGCAGGCACTGCAGCAGATTCCGCGCGGGCAGACCGCGTCGTATGCGGATGTCGCCGCGCGCATCGGCGCCCCGCGCTCGAGCCGTGCGGTTGCCCGCGCATGCGCCAGCAACCCGCTGGCGGTGGCAGTGCCCTGCCACCGGGTCGTACGCCGCGACGGCGACCTGTCCGGCTATGCGTGGGGCGTAGCGCGCAAGCGCGAACTGCTGCGCCGGGAAAAGGCCTCGACTGCCTGAAGTGGGTGCCGACCTTGATCGGCACGCTCAGCTTCCGGTAGGTGCCGACCTTGGTCGGCACACCGCCAAGCCCTCAATCCAGCTTCACCACCAACTTGCCGAAGTTGCGCCCCTGCAACAGCCCAAAGAACGCCTCCGGCGCATTCTCCAGCCCTTCCACCACATCCTCGCGGTACTGGATGCGACCTTCGCGCAACCACTGCGGCATCTCGCGTTCGAAGTCCGGCCATAGATGGTTGAAGTCGTGCACGATGAAACCGCGCACGGTCAGGCGCTGGCGCAGGATCTGGCTGAACAGCGCGGGCAACCGGTCCGGGCCGGGCTGCTCGACGCCCCGCTCGTTGTAGGTGGCGATGGTGCCGCACACCGGAATGCGGGCGAAGTCGTTGAGCAGCGGCAGCACTGCATCCAGCACATGGCCACCGACATTCTCGAAGTACACGTCGATGCCCGCAGGCACTGCCGCGCGCAGCTGGTCCGCAAAATCAGCGGCGCGATGATCCAGCGCCACGTCCACCCCCAGCGTCTGCAGATAGGCGCGCTTGGCTTCGCCACCAGCGATGGCGACCACGCGCGCGCCCTGCAGCTTGGCCAGCTGGGCCACGGTCGCGCCCACCGGTCCGGTCGCGGCGGCCACCACCAGCGTCTCGCCCGGCTTCAAACGGGCGATTTCATGCAGGCTGGAATACGCAGTGAATCCGGGCATGCCATACACGCCCAGTGCCGTGCTCAGAGGCAGCCCGGCCGGATCGAGGCGACGCCCCAGCGCCTTGCCCGGCAGTACCGCATGGGTCTGCCATCCGCCTGGCGCCAGTACCAGGTCGCCCACCGACACGCCATCAGCCTTCGACTGCAGCACCTCGGCCACGGTCTGGCCTTCCATCACCGCATCGATGGCCACCGGCGCGGCATACGAGGGGCCCTCGTCCATGCGACCACGCATGTACGGGTCCAACGACAGATAGCGGTTGCGCAGCAGCACGTCGCCGATTGCAAGCTCCGGCAGTGCAGCCTGCTCCAGTCGGAAGTTGGCCGCGCTTGGTGCGCCCTGTGGACGCGAGGCCAGCACGATACGGGAGGTAACGAGGGAATCGGACATGGTGACCGGCTCTGCTGTTGCCAGCATCAGGAAAGGAATGCCGACACTACGCCGCAACGATCGCCGGCAACGGCCACGAAAACAGCGTTCCATCGCCCGCCCCGGCACGGCACCGGCACAAGCCTTGCCGTTGCGCCATTGCCGATCACCGCGGCCCGCTGATTTCCGCCACAGGGGATGATCAGGATCGCGCCGGGCGCCCGGATCGATTCCTGGCCCTTCCCACCCTGCACAGCGACGGCGGATCAAGAACTTGCAGGTGCGCAGACGGCAATGTGAAGAATTCTTGGCAAAACGCTTGCCGAAGACTGCCGACCTCCGTAATATACGCCTCCTTGGCAGCGACCTCGCTGCTACGAAACATGTGGCCGAGTAGCTCAGTTGGTAGAGCAGGGGATTGAAAATCCCCGTGTCGGCGGTTCGATTCCGTCTTCGGCCACCACTTTCGAAGGCCTGCAGAAATGCGGGTCTTTTTTTTCCGGATACCGCGTTCAATGCGGTCGCCACACAATTTGGCCGAGTAGCTCAGTTGGTAGAGCAGGGGATTGAAAATCCCCGTGTCGGCGGTTCGATTCCGTCTTCGGCCACCAGTTTCAGAGACCTGCAGAAATGCAGGTCTTTTTTTTGTCTGCGGCCTGCCATCCACGCATGGCGTGGATCTACCTGGCGCTGGCGCCATCCGCTATCCAGGCATGGCGTCGATCCATGCCAGGCCACCGCCTTCTGGTTGACGAAACATTTACACCGGCACCCGGCGCGGCACCTACGCTGCAGATTCCTGCCGGAGCCTGCCGATGCAACTGCGCCCCACCCTGCTCACCTGGCTGCTGCTGGCCACCGCCCCGGTGATCGCCGCCGAGCCGGTACGCGCGGTCGATACGCTGGACATCGATCGCTACGCAGGCCAGTGGCACGAGATCGCGCACCTGCCGGTGTCATTCCAGAGGCAGTGCGTCGGCGAGATCACCGCCAACTACGGGCTGCGCCGCGATGGCCGCATCAGTGTCACCAACGCCTGCCGCAACGGCGATGGCGAACGCGTGGTTGCTGAAGGCGTGGCACGCCCGGTGGCCGGCCATCCCGGCCAGCTGCAGGTGCGCTTCGTGCCGGACTGGCTCAGCTGGGTGCCACTGGTCTGGGCCGACTACTGGGTGCTGGCGCTGGACCCGGACTACCAGTGGGCGCTGGTTGGTGAACCGGACCGGAAATACCTGTGGATTCTCTCGCGCCTGCCGGAAATGGATCGCACCCGGTTCGAACAGTTGAAAGAAAAAGCAGAAGCCATGGGCTACGACCTGGGCCCGCTGCGCCTGATGGCCCCGCTTCGCGATACGCCCGCCGATTGAACTGCAGTTCAATCCGCACGCGCACCGTGCGCCCGAAGATCCAGCGCTGCGCATGCCCGGCCGCCACCTTCACGCGCTACCCTCTGCGACGGGTCGCCACAGGCGATCCAAACGACCATACGCCGTAGTATGCTTATTCCAACGCACCGCCTCCAGAGGACCTGCGCCCATGCTCCACCGTTTCCGTATCGCCTTGATCGTCCTGAGCACCCTCGCCCTTGCCGCCTGTGGCAACGGCATCGTCAAGCGTGTTTCGGAACCGGCGGCCAGCCTGCAGCAGCTGACCGTGCGCGCCGACGGCAACTGGACCGTGGCCCTGCGCCTGCAGAACTTCAGCTCCATGCCGATGACCTTCGACGATGTCTCGCTGGCGCTGACCGTTGGCGACAGCGACGCCGGCACCCTGCAGGCCAAGCCGGGCATTTCCATCGGAGGCACCTCGGCCGACGTCATCAACGTCGACCTGGTACCCAGTTCGGCCGCACGCCTGGTGGTGGCCGATGCACTGGCCAGCAACCGTACCCTGGCCTATGGCCTGAAGGGAACGGTCGCGGCCACGCCGCAGGAAAAGAAGCAGCGCAGCTTCGATATCAGCAGCCGCAGCACCCTCAACCAGGCTCCGGGCCTGCCGGGCGTGCTGCGCTGATTTCCACCTTCCGTCGCGGCGCCTGGCGCCGCTCTCCCCTGCCCTGATCAAATCGAGACGTACCGATGAGCAGCTACACCGCCCCGCTTTCCGACCTCCGTTTCGCCCTGCACGACGTGCTCAAGGTCGAACCCCTGTTCGCCCGCCTGGGCTTCACCGACGCCACCGCCGACGTGGTCGATGCCGTGCTGGAAGAAGCTGGCCGTTTCAGCGCCACCGTGCTGGCCCCGCTCAACAGCGTTGGCGATGAGATCGGCTGCGTGCTCGACCAGGCCACCGGTGAAGTGACCACCCCGCCCGGCTTCAAGCAGGCCTACGACCAGTTCGTCGATGGCGGCTGGACCGGCCTGACCGCCTCGCCGGAACTGGGTGGCCAGGGCCTGCCGCACACCCTGGGCGTGCCGCTCAACGAAATGATCAACGCCGCCAACCTGGCGTGGGGCAACTTCCCGCTGCTCTCGCACGGCGCCATCGAAGCACTGAAGCAGCACGGCGAGGCCTGGCAGCACGAAGCCTTCCTCAAGCCGCTGATCGAGGGCCGCTGGACCGGCACCATGTGCCTGACCGAGCCGCACTGCGGCACCGACCTGGGCCTGCTGAAGACCAAGGCCGAGCCGAACGCCGATGGCAGCTATTCGATCACCGGCACCAAGATCTTCATCACTGCCGGCGAGCATGACCTGACCGGCAACATCGTGCACCTGGTGCTGGCCAAGCTGCCCGACGCCCCTCCGGGCGCCAAGGGCATCTCGCTGTTCGTCACCCCGAAGTTCAAGGTCGACCGCGACGGCAACGTCGGCGAGCGCAACGCACTGCGCTGCGGTTCGATCGAGCACAAGATGGGCATCAAGGGCTCGGTCACCTGCGTGATGAACTTCGATGGCGCACAGGGCTACCTGGTCGGCCAGCCGCACAAGGGCCTGCAGGCGATGTTCACCATGATGAACACCGCGCGCCTGGGCGTCGGCCTGCAGGGCATCGGCCTGTCCGAGCGTGCCTACCAGAACGCGCTGAAGTACAGCCGTGAGCGCCTGCAGTCGCGCGCCCTCAGCGGCGCCAAGTTCCCGGACAAGCCGGCCGACCCGATCCTGGTCCACCCGGATGTGCGCCGCATGCTGCTGACGGTGAAGTCACTGGTCGAGGGCAGCCGCCTGCTGGCCCTGCACGCCGCCACCCTGATCGATGTCGCCCACCACGCCGAGGACGCCGCCGAGCGCGAGCGCGCCGACACCCTGGTGAGTTTCCTCACGCCCATCTCGAAGGCCTGCCAGACCGAATGGGGCATCGAGAACACCTACAACGCCCTGCAGTGCTTCGGTGGCCACGGCTACATCCGCGAGCACGGCATGGAGCAGCTGGCGCGCGACGCCCGCATCACCACGCTGTATGAAGGCACCACCGGCATCCAGGCACTGGACCTGATCGGCCGCAAGACCGCCTCCAGCCAGGGCGCCGGCCTGAAGCTGATGCTGGCCGAGATCGAAGCCTTCGCCAAGGAACATGAAGGCAACGAAGCGCTGGCCGAGTTCATCGGCCCACTGCGCGCCAAGGCTGCCGAATGGGGCAAGCTGACCCTGGACGTGCTGCAGCGCGCGGCCGCCAACCCGGACGAACTGGGTGCGGCCAGCTACGACTACCTGTTCTATTCGGGTTACGTGGTGTTGGCCTACTGGTGGGCCCGCAGCGTGGCCGCCGCCGATGCCAGCGCGCACGGCGCCGCCTTCGCCCAGGGCAAGCGCGAGACCGCACGGTTCTACTTCGCCCGGGTGCTGCCGCGCACCCTCAGCCACGCCGCCGCGATCCAGGCCGGTGCCGCCCCGCTGATGGCCATGGACGACGAGCGCTTCGGCGCCTGAGCCGGGCGGCCGCCCGGCACCCGCGGTAGTGCCGGCCGCTGGCCGGCAACCGCAAAAGCCGGCTTCCTGCGGGATGGCGAGGCGGATCCAATTGCGGGGGACGGCGCAAGTACGTCCCTGTAGCCTCGGTCGCCGCTTGCTCGTGTGCGCTGTCCTGCGCACACGGCAGGACCGGGGTTGGGCGTCCTGCCCAACCCGCCCGAGGCATGCCTCGGGCCCATGCCGCGGACACTCCCGCAACCGGACCCACCCCGTCCTCGACAGATTTCTGCTGCTGTTGGTAGATGTCGACCTTGGTCGACACAGTAGATCCACGCCACGCGTGGATAAGGGGTCAGAGCCCTTTCCTGCGGAAAGGGATCCGACCCCGGCCCGGCAGCCCTCGATCATCCCTCTGGAGAAAAGCCCCCTTTTGTTAAAGGGGGCGCACCGACAGGTGCGGGGAATAGGAAGAATGCGTGGGCATCCCAGCCCGCCGACGGCGGGCTGGGATGCCGAATGCGCGGACCTGAATGTTGACGATTTGCGTATCGCCGACAGGCGATACACAAATCGTCAACATTCAGGTATAAGCTGTTCTCCCGATGGAGACAGACACTACACGCTTGGGTCTGATCGAAGCCGGAGCTCCGTTTTCTGCTCCGGGCGCCGAAGCATCGCCCAACGCCACGACGCTGCATCGACCCGGTTCCGTCCGGCTGCTCTCACTTGATGCCCACGGACGCGTACTGGATTGGATCACCTGGCAGGATGCGGCGTGCCTCTACGCCCGCGAAGCCGTCGCCTGGACACTCGGCGATCCCTGCCTGCACATCCACGGCGGTACCAACCGCTTCAGCGGCCTGCAGAGCGGGATGGACCTGCACCCGATCATCGCCGCGCGCGGCCACGCCCGCTCCCGCGCGATCGATCCGACGCCGAACCTGACCAACCCGGCCCTGTTCGCCCGTGACGCCCACCTGTGCATGTACTGCGGCCAGCAGTTCAACCGCCCCACGCTCACCCGCGACCACGTCATGCCACTGTCCAAGGGTGGCCTGGACTGCTGGGAAAACGTGGTCACCGCCTGCTTCCACTGCAACTCGCGCAAGAGCGACCGCACCCCGCAGCAGGCCGGAATGCCACTGCTGGCGGTGCCCTACCGGCCCAGCTGGATCGAGCATCTGATCCTGTCCAACCGCAACATCCTGGCCGACCAGATGGCCTTCCTGAAGGCGCAATTGCCGAAGCGGTCAAAACTGAGCACCTGAATCGCCGAAAATGCAACCCTCACCGTCCTGTCACGGGCGGCGGCGTTTGCTTGCCCCACCCCCGTTTGAGGGCGAAAATGGGCGTTCAGAACAAGTGCGAACATGATGATCGACTCTGCCCGCTATCCCCGCCTCGCGCGCATCCAGACACCGGATGACCTGCGCACGTTCGACGAATCCGAAATGAGGGCGGTCGCCGACGAGCTGCGCGCCTACCTCATCGAATCGGTCGGCAAGAGCGGTGGCCACTTCGCCGCCGGCCTGGGCGTGATCGAACTCACCGTGGCACTGCACTACCTGTACCAGACCCCGCACGACCAGCTGGTCTGGGACGTGGGCCACCAGACCTACCCGCACAAGATCCTCACCGGCCGTCGCGACGAGATCCATACCGTCAAGCAGAAGGACGGCGTCGCGCCATTCCCGAAGCGCGAGGAAAGCGAGTACGACACCTTTGGCGTCGGCCACTCCTCCACCTCGATCTCGGCCGCACTCGGCATGGCCATCGCGCGCCAGTCCGAAGGCGACGATCGCAAGATCGTGGCGGTGATCGGTGACGGCGCGATGACCGCCGGCATGGCCTTCGAAGCGCTGATGCACGCCGGCGGCATGGACCCGGAACCGAACCTGCTGGTGATCCTCAACGACAACAACATGTCGATCTCCGAGGCGGTCGGCGGCCTGACCAAGATGCTCGGCCGTGCCACCGGCAGCCGCACGCTCAACGCGCTGCGCGAAGGCGGCAAGAAGATCCTCGGCGACAAGAAGAACAACCCGGCACGCTTCGTGAAGCGCTGGGAAGAGCACTGGAAGGGCATGTTCGTGCCGTCCACGATGTTCGAGGAAATGGGCTTCCATTACACCGGCCCGATCGACGGCCACGACATGCCGGCCCTGCTGTCCACGCTGAAGACGCTGCGTGCCTCCAAGGGCCCGAAGCTGCTGCACGTGATGACCACCAAGGGCAAGGGCTACGAGCCGGCCGAGGGCGACCAGATCGGTTACCACGCCGTCGGCCCGTTCGATCCGGACAAGGGCCTGGTGGCCAAGGCCGGCGCCAAGAAGCCGACCTACACCGATGTGTTCAGCGACTGGCTGTGCGATGCCGCCGCCGCCGAGCCGCGCCTGTACGGCATCACCCCGGCGATGCGCGAAGGCTCCGGCCTGGTGCGTTTCAGCAAGGAATACCCGCAGCGCTACTTCGACGTGGCGATTGCCGAACAGCACGCGGTCACGCTGGCCGCCGGCATGGCGACCCAGGGCGGCAAGCCGGTGGTGGCGATCTATTCGACCTTCCTGCAGCGCGCGTACGACCAGCTGGTGCATGACGTGGCGATCCAGGACCTGGACGTGCTGTTCGCGATCGACCGCGCCGGCGTGGTCGGACCGGACGGTGCAACCCATGCCGGCAACCTCGACCTGAGCTTCCTGCGTTGCGTGCCAAACCTGGTGGTGATGGCGCCATCCAACGAAGCCGAGTGCCGCCAGATGCTCAGCACCGGCCTGCAGCACCCGGGCCCGGCCGCTGTGCGCTATCCGCGTGGCACCGGCACCGGCGTTGCAGCCGGCACCGATCTGGCCACCCTGCCGATCGGCAAGGGCGAGCTGCGCCAGCAGGGCAGCCGCGTCGCCCTGCTGGCGTTTGGCAGCACCGTGGCCGCTGCCGAACAGGTCGGCCGCGAACTGGGCCTGAGCGTGGTCAACATGCGCTTCATCAAACCGCTGGACCGCGAGCTGGTGCTGGCTGTCGCCGCTCAGCACGAGGGCCTGGTCACGATCGAAGACAACGTGGTGGCCGGTGGCGCCGGCTCCGGTGTCGGTGAGCTGCTCAATGCCGAGGGCGTGCTGCGCCCGATCCTGCACCTGGGCCTGCCCGACAGCTACCAGCACCATGCCAGCCGCGAGGACCTGCTGGCCGAAGCCGGTATCGATGCCGCGGGCATCCGCGCGGCGGTACTCAAGCGCTGGCCACAGCTGGCCGCCGGCACCCCGCCGCTCAGCGCGGCAGGCTGAGCCGGCCACGACCCAGTGGATCCACGCATGGCGTGGTTCTACTGCGGAACAAGGGTCGATCCACGCCATGCGTGGAAGCAAATGCGAAGTAGAGCCACGCCATGCGTGGATAGCGGGCTCCGGGAACAGGATCTGGCCGGGAGCCCCAGCCCTCAGCCGTAGCTGACCGCTTCCACGAAGGCACCGCTGGCTTCCACGCGCACGGCAGCGCGCTGCCCGGTGTCGACGAAGTGGAGGCGTGCGAGGGTTTCAGCGAAGTCGAAGGCCCGGGCACCGTCGCGGAAATCGATCGGCTCCGGCCGGTCCGGATGCAGCACGCGCCATTGGCGCTGTTCGCATTGCAGGCGGATCAACATGCGGCTCACTCCTTGAGGCAGCGTATCGACGGTAGCGGGACGGCGTGCCGGTTACGGCAGACTTCATCACGACGGATCAGGGGCACGCAGGGGTGCCCTGATCGCAGAAGATACGACGTTCAAAATGTGAGCTGTATCAGATTATTCTGATTTTCGAGTGGCGCGCTCAATTCACCTGGAACTGCGCCCGGCAGCCGTCGCTGACCCAGATGCCACGGCGGTCCCAGCCCCAGGTCTGGCCTTCGATGCAGGCACTGCGCGAATCCTGGCGGACCAGGCGCACACCACGACGGATGCGGGCATCGCAGTACTCCTGGCGGTGGCCGTTGGAATGGCAGGTGATCACCTCACCCCCACCCCAGCCACTGCCGCCATTGCCCCAGCCGTTGCCATGGCCACCACCCCAGCCACCGCCACGACGGTACTCGCCAACGAACTCGGCCCGGCAGCCCTGGGTCACCCAGACGCCGTAGCGGGATTGCCCCCAGGTCTCACCCTCGACACACGGCGAACCCGACAACTGGCGGATCATCCGGGCACGGCCTTCCAGGCGGCATTCATTGCTGCGGTTCTTGATCGATTCGCAGCGTACGATGCCGCCGCCATCACGACCGCCATAGCGATCATCGTCGTAACCGTAGCCATAGCTCTGCGCCTGCGCGCCGCCTGCGGCGGCCAGCATCGGCAGCAGCGTGCAGGCCAGGGTGCGCCAGGTGAGTGCCTTGCCCATCGATATCTCCAGATGAATACGATGGCGCAAGCATCCGGGATTCGTGGCGCGGCGCACAGGGGGGCGCCCCATGGCGGTTTTTTCCCCATTCAAACAACTCAACCGTGGCTGACTGCGGCCCCGGCCGATGGCGTCAACCTCCGACGTGGAGCGCGTCCACGGAACTGCCGAACGCCTCGACCCGTACCGTGCTGCGCTGGCCGGTACGGCGGTGGTGCTCCAGGGCCCGCGCCGCGGCGACATCGAAGGCCTCGGTGCCTCGTGCATAACGGGTGGCGTCATGCGCCTGCGGATCCAGCACGGACCAGTGCCGGGCGTTGCATTGAACGGTAATGACCATTGGAAGACTCCTGCGGAATGAAGGCACGCCAGCAGCGGAAGACCCTGAGCGCCGGTACACCATCAGGCTAGCGAGTGCCTCCGGGATGGCCCATCAGATTTGTACGAAAATGCCGCGCCACACTGTCAGACCGCCCCGCCCTCACATCCCTGAGGCCGTTTAGTGAATCCCTTTCGTGACCCTTGTCACGGAGTTGGCAGGGCTTCACACTACCGTCATCAACAGGGGCCCCTTCCACATGCGCACCTTCTTCTCGCAGCAGCGTTGGACGCTGCTGAAGTTCTACTTCGTGGCCAGCTACCTCGTGCTGATCGAGGAACTGATCCGAGCCGCCGTGCACTGAGCGCTTGCTGTCGGCAAGGCTGCGGCAGACACTGTTGCTTTAGGCACGGAGCCCACCCGATGAAAGCGCTTCTTCTGATTCCAGCCCTGCTGGCCCTGGCCGCCTGCGCAAGCCAGGATCAGGCAGCTGCGCGCGCCGATGCTGCAGCCGCCACACCGGTCGTCGGTGGCGATCGCGATGCCCATGGCTGCATCGGTTCGGCCGGTTACCAGTGGTGCGAGCACAGCCAGCGTTGCGAGCGCCCGTGGGAACTGGCGCAGGCACAGGGCCTGGCCAATACCGCCGAGGCCATCAATGCCTACTGCGCAAAGCCGGCCAGCCCGGCGCGCAAGTGAGTCGCGCCCACCATGGCTGAGCTGAGTCCGCTACCCACCCTGGCCCCAGGCCGCTACCGCCACTTCAAGGGCGGCGAGTACGAAGTGCTCGACATCGTCCGCAGCAGTGAGACCCTGCAGCCGATGGTGCTGTACCGCGCGCTGTATGGCGAAGGTGGCCTGTGGGTACGCCCGTACGCCATGTTCGTCGAGCAGGTGCCCGGCGAGCACGGACCGCAACCGCGTTTCGCCCGCATCGACGCATGACGGTTCCGCTGCCGGCCTTGGCCGGCAGCACGCGGTAACGCGGCGGGGCCTGCGTTACAATCGTACCGTCCAGTCGGTTTCTTCCTGCCATGTCCGCATCCCCCTCCCGTTCGCGCCGCAAGGCGCCCGACAGCGTGCGCCAGTCACTGCTGCAGGCCACCATTGAAGTGATCGGCCGTAACGGCCTGGCCGCGCTGACCGTGCAGGACGTCGCGCAGGCCGCCGGTGTCAGCAAGGGTGCGTTGTTCCATCATTTCAGCAGCAAGCAGGCACTGGTGGATGAAGCCATCGGCGCACTCATCGGCGAGTTCGAAACGCGGGTTCGTGCCCTGCTGCAGGAAAACCCCGAAGGCCATGGCCGTTTCAGCCGCGCCTATGTGCAGGCCAATTTCGAGCATCTGCTGCAGCAGGAACAGGACAACGACATCGGCCTGACCCTGGGCAACCTGATGGAACCGGCCCTGCTCGCGCATTGGCGTACATGGAAGCGCGCGATGCTGGCCGAATTCGCCGACGAAGCCAACGATCCCCGACTGTATGCGGCGCGCTGCGCTGCCGACGGCTACTGGGCCACGGCCTATGGACGTCCGCTGGACGAGGAAGAACGTGCCAACGCATTGGCCATGGCCGAACAGGCCCTGAAACTGTGCGACCCGCAGTGAGCTGGAGCGCTCGATGAATCCCTACCTCTACCTTGCCGCTGCCATCGTGCTGGAAGTGATTGCCACATCACTGCTGAAAGCGTCCGACGGCATGAGCCGACTGGCGCCGACACTGGGCGCACTGGTCGGCTACGGGCTGTGCTTCTACCTGCTGTCGATGACCATGAAGTCGATCCCGACCGGCATCGCCTACGCAATCTGGTCCGGCGTCGGCATCGTGCTGATCTCGCTGATCGGGCTGGTGGTGTTCAAGCAGCGCCTGGATGCGCCGGCCCTGATCGGCATCGGGTTGATCTGCGCCGGCGTCCTGGTGATCAACCTGTTCTCGCGCAGCAGCGCACACTGAGCACGCTGCTGCGCGATCAACACTAGCTGACCTTCTTCGCTACGGTCATGCCGAGCAGGAACAGCACCACGGCGATGATGATGCCGGCCCAGAACAGGAACTTGGCGATGCCGACCGCCGCACCGGCAATGCCGCCGAAGCCGAGCACGCCTGCGATCACACCGATGACGGCGAAGATGATGGCCCACTTGATCATGTCAAACCTTTCCCTGCGGGGACTGCGTACTGGATGATCAGGCTAGGCCCTGGCCGATGCCGCAATCGTGAACAGGCCGCGTGCGCGGCGTGAATCAACGCGGCCGGAAGCGCAGCAGCGCGACCGCGAATGCCAGGAACACGCTTCCGACCAGGCGCTCGAACCAGCGCCGCGCGAACGGCCTGGCCAACCAGCGGCGCAGGCCGTGCCCACCCGCCGCGTACATCACGTACCAGAACAGTTCGCAGGCGGCGAAGGTGGCCACCAGCACGCTGTACTGCACGGCCTGGCTGCGCGACGGATCGACAAACTGGGGGAGGAACGCAGCAGCGAACAACAGCAGCTTGGGGTTGCTCAGGCCAACCAGAAGCCCACCTCGAAACACCGTCCAGGCACCAAGCGCCGGTGTCATCGGCACTGCGGCATCCACCGCCACCGGTGGCGCAGGTCGGCAGCTGTCGCGCCATGCCTTCAGGCCCAGCCAGGCCAGGTAGGCCACGCCCAGATAGCGCAGCACTTCGAACAGCATCGGCGAGGAATGCAGCAGCGCGCTCAGGCCGGCAGCGGACGCGGCCAGCACCAGCAGCATCGCCAGCAGGCATCCTGCCATCGCCGGAACGCTGCCACGGAAACCCAGCCCGACGCTGCGGCCCAGGATGTGCAGCATGTTCGGCCCCGGCGTGCCGCACAGGACAAAGACCGTGGCCAGGAACCACCACCAGGTATGCAGGGCCATTCGACACCCACCTCGGAAGACCGCACCAGCATAGGCCGTGGGCGCGCCGCGCGGCACATACAGCACGGCACGGATGTGGAGGTTACAGATGGCACGCACCGCACGCCCGTGCCCATCTGTGCTGCAATGACAGCCTCTTCCCTGGAGCAGCGCATGAAGACTCTTGGCCTGATCGGCGGCATGAGCTGGGAAAGCTCGGCGCAGTACTACCGGCTCATCAACGAGGCGGTGCGGCATCGCCTCGGTGGCGCGCATTCGGCACAGCTACTGCTGTGGTCGGTGGATTTCGCCGGTATCAAGCAGCTGCAGCACGACGGCGACTGGGACACCCTGGGCGATCACATGGTCGATGGCGCGCGCCGCCTGCAGGCGGGTGGCGCCGACCTGCTGCTGATCTGCACCAACACCATGCACAAGCTGACCGATCGCATCGAGGCGGCCTGCACGCTGCCGCTGCTGCACATCGCTGATCCGACCGCGACCGCGATCCTGCAGGCAGGTGCGCGCAAAGTGGGCCTGCTCGGCACTGCCTTCACCATGGAGCAGGACTTCTATCGAGGCCGCCTGCAGGAACGCTTCGGCCTGGAGGTACTGGTGCCTGATGCCGATGACCGCCGCAACGTGCACGACATCATCTATCAGGAGCTGATTGCCGGCGTGGTCAGCGAGCGCTCGCGGCAGCTCTACGCCGGCGTGATCGCGCGCCTGGTCGAGCGCGGCGCTGAAGCGATCATCCTGGGCTGTACCGAGATCATGCTGCTGGTACGGCCGGAAGACAGCGCAGTACCGCTGTTCGACACCACCACCCTGCATGCGCTGGCTGCGGTGGATGCAGCACTCGGCTGAGACGGCGCAATGCGCGACGCGGAATCAGCCTGCGTCGCGGACTTCCAGCGCGGTGATCAACCAGTCGACCACGGCCTGTGAATCACACAGGAAAAAGACGCCATCTCCCGAGCGCGCTTCGGTGAGCAGGCGATAGACGGTGATCGCCACCGCCGACTGGTTGGCAATGAACACTTCCGGGCTGCGCGGCCCCTCGCTGTGGCCTGCCACGGCCTGCAACGCCTTGCGCGCAGCCACAGTGGCAGCCGGGTCCGCGCTGCGGGTCAGTTCCGGCCCGCGCAGCCCCCAGGCAACGAACACATGCTTGCCCTTGAACGTGGTGTCCAGGACCTGCACCTCGGCGGCGCCTGCGCCTACCGAGCGATGAATGACGATACTGCTGATCAACGCAACCCCCTGTGGTCGTCGTGGTCCGCGCATCGTCCTCCACAGCCCGGCCGCGCGCCAGTGACGGCCGCCACAGGCCGCGCCAACAGGCGTGGAAGACGTGTAATAAGGTGTAACCCGATGCGATCGGATGTGCAGCGATGATACGGGATGTAAGCCTCTGCATGGACCCGCGCGCACTACTAAATCCCCACTGAGCCACGTCGGGAACGAAGCGTTCCAATGGACCCGGGCTGGGTCATTCTTGCCGCCCCGTTCCCTCAACGAGGCCCCCATGACCCATCGCCTGCTGCTGCCCATTGGCGGCATCTCCCTGGCCATGCTGCTTGCAGCCACCACCGTGGCCGCCCAGGATTACGACGCAGCGCACATTCCCGCGCTTCGCTGCGAATCCCAGTTCAACAAGACCGAGCAATGCCCGATCGCGGGCCCGATGCGCCTGGCCAGGCAACTGTCGGTCACCCGTTGCGTGGAAAACCAGAACTGGGGCCAGAGCCGTCGCATGCTGTGGGTGACCGATGGCTGCCGTGCCGAGTTCGTCGCCGACGACCATGGCCACTGGCCGGGACGCGGCCGGGGCCGTGATCGCGACGACGAGGGTGAACGCCTGGTCTGTGAGTCCTACGAAAAGAAGGACAAGGAATGCCGCATCCGCGTGCGTCATGAGGTGCGCATGGTCAAGCAGAAATCGGTGACGACCTGCGTCGAAGACCACAACTGGGGCTGGGACCGCCGTGGTATCTGGGTCAGCGATGGCTGCAGGGCCGAGTTCCGGGTGTATTGACTGCCGGCCGCGCGCTGGCTGCAGCGATTGGTCATGCGCACGCCATCGCGCTGCAGGACCACGGCAAGCGCTTCACTTCGCCCCATGCATCCACCACCAGCATGCAACGCCTGCTCGCCACGCCCGGTTTCATCGACCACGGCATCGTGCATGGACTGGACGAAGGCGATCCGGAGCTGATCTACCGCTTTGCCGGCAGCTGCTCGAGATACACGGCCACCTTGGCGTCCAGCAGGTCCATCAACACCGGATCCATGCAGCGATAGTCGTCGGGGATGTCCAGGCAATGCAGGCGCTTGTGCTCCAGCAGGCGCGCGTACGTGGCCTGCAGGCGATGCTGGTGCTTGGCCTCCATCACGAAGATGACATCGGCCCAGCGGATATCCGCCGGGCCGATGGGGCGTCGTGCATGCGGGCTGGTGCCGGCCGACAGCGCTGCGAAGCCGGGCCGCCGTCGCCACATGGCTTCGGCGGTCGGGCTGCGCAGCTGGTTGCGGCTGCAGACGAACAGCAGGTTGATCATTCCTGTTCCTGCAGTTGGCGGGCGCCGAGGACCGGATAGGTGAAGCCCAGCTGGCGTGCACGCGCGAGCTTGGCATCGCGCGTGTACAGCAGCTTCCAGTTCTTCTCGGGCTTGTAGCTGTAGGCGGTCGTAGCGCGGTCGCCACCGCGGTTGCGAGCCTGGCTGCGACGCCAGGCACGGTTTCTTGCAGATTCCATGATGTGTTCTCGTGAGTACCGGGTTCAGCAGCCGCGGTAGTACGAGTGGCGCGCAGCATACACCGCGCGCACAAAAAAGCCCACGCATCGCTGCGCAGGCTTCTTGATTCATCACAGTGGTCGGGACGGCCGGATTCGAACCGACGACCCTCTGCCCCCCAGGCAGATGCGCTACCAGGCTGCGCTACGCCCCGACTGATGCTGCGATGTGCCCGCCAGTGCGGCGGGCCGTGAAGTATAGCGGATTACGATGGAAATGGGATCAGCGGCGCAGCAACTGCAGCACTTCTTCCAGCTCCATGCGCACCTGCTTGATGATCTGGTTGCTCAGCGCCGATTCCTCGCGGGCATCGGGGCCGTCCAGGCGCAGGCGTGCACCACCGATGGTGTAGCCCTGTTCGTACAGCAGGCTGCGGATCTGCCGCACCATCAGCACGTCGTGGCGCTGGTAGTAGCGGCGGTTGCCTCGGCGCTTGGCCGGCTCAAGGCTGGGAAACTCGGTTTCCCAGTAGCGCAGGACGTGCGGCTTGACGTCGCACAGCTCGCTGACCTCACCGATGGTGAAGTAGCGCTTGGCCGGGATCGGCGGTAGTTCGCGGTTACTGCCCGGATCCAGCATAAGCTTCCACCCTCTCCTTGAGCTTCTGGCCCGGACGGAAGGTGACCACCGTACGGGCGGAAATCGGAATTTCCTCGCCGGTCTTTGGGTTGCGACCCGGGCGCTGGTTCTTGCGCCGCAGATCGAAATTACCGAAGCCCGACAGCTTCACCTGACGTCCCTGTTCCAATGCTTCACGCAGCACATCGAAAAACGCGTCGACGAATTCCTTGGCTTCCCGCTTGTTCAGACCGACTTCGTCGAACAGCTTTTCCGCCATCTCCGCCTTGGTCAATGCCATTGCCTGCTACCCCCGAGTGCTGCCCGCTCAGCCGCGGATCCGGGCGTGGTGTTCACGCTCGATGGCAGTGACCGCCTCGGCCACCACCGCATCCACGTCGCGGTCCGTCAGAGTGCGCGACTTGTCCTGCAAAATCAAGCCCATAGCGAGACTCTTGAATCCCGGCTCGACGCCCTGGCCGACGTAACGGTCGAACAGGTTCAGGTCGCGCAGCAGCGGGCCGGCAGCCTGGCGGACGGTGGCCGCCAGATCGGCCCAGGCCACCTGTTCAGGCACCAGGAACGCCAGGTCGCGACGCACCGCCGGGAAGCGCGACAGCTCGCCGGCACGCGGCAGGCGGCGGGCCGTCAGCGGCTCCAGGTCCAGCTCGAAGGCGTACACATCGGCTTCGATGTCCATCGCCTTGGCCAGCCGCGGGTGGACCTGGCCAATCCAGCCAATCGCCACGCCATCACGGAACACCTCGGCCGAACGGGCCGGGTGGCCGTAGGCACGGGCCGACGGACGGAACTCCAGCTGCGCGCCACTGGCGGCGGCCAACGATTCCAGGTCGCCCTTCAGGTCATGGAAATCGACCTTGCGGGTCGGCAGGCCCCACTGCACCGCCTGCGCATCGCCACAGACGGCAGCGGCCACGCGCGGGGTTTCCAGCGGTGCGGGCTGGCCGTCGCCAGCCTGCTGGGCGAACACACGGCCGATCTCGAACAGGCGCACGCGGCCCAGCTGGCGCGCGGCATTGCGGCCCAGCGTGGCGACCAGGCCGGGCAGCAGCGACGGACGCATCACCGCCAACTCCGCCGACAGAGGGTTGGCCAGCGGCACCAGGCCGTCGCGCAGCTGCCACTGGGTCAGCAGCGCGTCGTCGACAAAGGCGAAGTTGACGGTTTCCTGCTGGTCACGAGCGACCAGCTGGCGACGCACGCTCAGCGCGTCCAGCTGGGTCTCGCTCGGCATCGCCACGCGCGAGGCACCGCCCGGCAGCGTGGTCGGGATCTGCTCGTAACCGTGGATGCGGGCCAGTTCTTCGATCAGGTCTTCTTCGATGGCAATGTCGAAGCGACGGCTCGGCGCGGCGACCTGCCAGCCGTCGGCGGTGGCGACCACGTCCATGCCCAGCGCGCGCAGGATGCGCTCGACTTCGGCGTCGTCGATGGTGATACCGAGCACGCGGGTGATGCGGGCGCGGCGCAGCTCGATCGTCGCCGGCTGCGGCAGGTCATCGACGCGCACGGCCTCGGTGACCGGCGCCGGGGTACCGCCGGCCAGGTCCAGCACCAGCCGGGTGGCGTATTCGATGGCGGTGCGCGGCAGCGCCGGATCGACGCCGCGCTCGAAGCGGTGGCCGGCATCGGTGTGCAGGCCGAGCTTGCGGCCACGGCCCATGATCGCGGCCGGAGCGAAGTGCGCGGCCTCCAGGAACACGGCGGTGGTGGCATCGGTGACACGGGTGTCGAAGCCGCCCATCAGGCCGGCCAGGCCGACCGCACGGTCCGCATCGGTAACCACCAGGAAGCTGTCGTCCAATGTGGCATCGCGACCGTCCAGCAGCTTCAGGCTCTCGCCAGCGCGCGAACGACGCACGGCGATGCTGCCCTGCAGGGTGCCGAGGTCGTAGGCATGCATCGGCTGGCCCAGCTCCAGCATCACGTACTGGGTGATGTCGACCAGCAGCGAGACCGGACGCACGCCGCTGCGGCGCAGGCGTTCGGCCATCCACAGCGGGGTCGAGGCGGCGGCGTTGACGCCTTCGATGACGCGGCCCAGGTAACGCGGCGCTTCGGCGCCGGCGTCGAGCTGGATCGACAGTTCGCGGCTGCCGACCGGCGCAATGGCATCGGCGGCGAAATCCAGCACTGCGCTGCGGGTGGCCGCAGCCACGTCGTAGGCGATGCCACGCAGGCTGAAGCAGTCGGCGCGGTTCGGGGTCAGCTTGATCTCGATGCTGGCGTCCGGCAGCCCCAGGTACTCGACCAGGGACTGGCCGACCGGTGCGCCGTCCGGCAGCTCCAGCAGGCCGGACGCATCATTGTCCAGGCCCAGCTCCTTGGCCGAGCACAGCATGCCGTTGGACTCAACGCCGCGCAGCCTGGCCGGCTTGATCTTCAGCTCGCCGATCTGCGCACCGACCATCGCCAGCGGCGCGACCAGGCCCGGACGCGCGTTCGGTGCGCCGCAGACGATCTGCAGCAGCTCGCCCTGCCCGGCATCGACCTTGCACACCTGCAGGCGATCGGCTTCGGGATGGCGTACGGCTTCGACGATGCGTGCCACGACCACGTGGTCGAGGCCGTCGCCAAGCGCGGTCACCTCTTCCACTTCCAGACCGATGGCGGTCAGCACCGCGCTCAGTTCATCGCGCGGGGCGGAGGTCGGGACGTGGCTGCGCAGCCAGTTTTCGGAGAATTTCATGGTGTCACCCTGGTGGGAGGCGTGCCTCCCGTTGCGGTTTTTGTGGTCGCCCAGCGCATGCGCAAGGATGCGTCCATCCAGAAAAGCAGCCGAGCATGGCTCGGCTCTACACGGTTGCGGCTTACGCGAACTGCTTCAGGAAGCGCACGTCGTTCTCGAAGAACGCGCGCAGATCGTTGACGCCGTAGCGCAGCATCGCAAAGCGCTCCACGCCCATGCCGAAGGCAAAGCCGGTGTAGCGCTCCGGATCGATGCCGACATTGCGCAGCACGTTCGGATGCACCATGCCGCAGCCGAGCACTTCCAGCCAGCGGGTGCTGCCATCGGGCTGCTGCCAGGCGATGTCCACTTCCGCACCCGGTTCAACGAACGGGAAGTAGCTGGGGCGGAAGCGCATCTCGAAGTCGCGCTCGAAGAACGCGCGCACGAACTCGGCCAACGTGCCCTTCAGGTCGGCGAAGGTCGAATGCTCGTCCACCAGCAGGCCTTCCACCTGATGGAACATCGGCGAATGGGTCTGGTCGCTGTCGCTGCGGTACACCTTGCCGGCGGCGATCATGCGCAGCGGCGGCGCGTGGTCGCCCATGTAGCGCACCTGCACACCGGAGGTATGCGTGCGCAGCAGGCGGCCGTCGCCGAAGTAGAAGGTGTCGTGCATGGCGCGCGCCGGGTGGTGCGGCGGGAAGTTCAGCGCCTCGAAGTTGTGCCAGTCATCCTCGATCTCCGGTCCTTCCGACAGCTCGTAGCCCAGCCGGCCGAAGATGCCGGTGATGCGCTCCAGGGTGCGGGTGATCGGGTGCAGGCCGGCACGGTCGCCATTGCGGCCCGGCAGGGTGATGTCGATGGCTTCGGCAGCCAGGCGCGCATCCAGTGCCGCGTCTTCCAGCAGCGCCTTGCGCTCGCCCAGCGCGCGGGTCAGCGCGTCGCGGGCCTGGTTGATCGCTTCACCGGCGGCCTTGCGCTCGTCGGCCGGCAAGGCGCCAAGCTGCTTGAGCTGCGAGGTGATGCTGCCACTCTTGCCAAGCAGGGCCACGCGCAGCTGTTCCAGCACGTCGGGGCTCTGTGCGGCGGCCACATCGGCCAGCGCCTGGGTGGTGAGGGATTGGATGTCGCTCATGGGGGGGCCGGAACTCCAGTCGATCTGCCATCGCGATGCGCGAAGGGCCGACCCCTGTCGCCACCGCCGTCCCCGCGCTGCCGTCGTGGCCTCGCCGGGACCCAAAAAAGAATGGGGAAGGACTTGCGCCCTTCCCCATGCATTGCCTTGACCTGACACCGTTCCGAGTGAACGGTTACGGCATCGGGAAGGACTTATGCCGCCAGCGCGCCCTTGGCCTTTTCGGCCAGCGCAGCAAAACCGGCTGCGTCGTGCACGGCGATGTCAGCCAGGACCTTGCGGTCCAGGGTGATGCCGGCCTTCAGCAGACCGTTCATGAAGCGGCTGTAGCTCAGGCCGTTGATGCGGGCAGCCGCATTGATACGGGTGATCCACAGCGAACGGAAGTTGCGCTTCTTCTGCTTACGGCCGATGTAGGCGTACTGCTGTGCCTTGATGACCGCCTGCTTGGCGACGCGGAAGACCTTGCGACGGGCGTTGTAATAGCCCTTGGCGAGATCCAGAATCTTCTTGTGGCGGCGACGCGCCTGTACGCCACGCTTAACTCGTGCCATTTTTCAGTTCCTCAGAGGTAAGGGAGCATGCGGTCCAGACGGCCTGCGTCTTCTGCACGGACATGGCCCGTCTGACGCAGATTACGCTTACGCTTGGTCGCTTTCTTCGTGAGGATGTGGCTACGGTTGGCGTGGCCGCACTTGTACTTGCCCGAGGCGGTCTTGCGGAAACGCTTGGCCGCTGCCCGGTTGGTCTTGATCTTGGGCATTGCAATGTCCTTGATGGGATATGACCCTGGTTTCTGACTGATCTGGCGGCGGCCTGGGCCGCTCTTTCCGTCCTGCCATGATCGGCGTACGACCCGTCCTGGGTGGGTCGAGCCGGGCATGATACAGGCAAAACCGCCCTGCCACCAGCCCCCGCAACCCTTTCGCCGGCAATTCACCGGCCTGCCGCAAAAGCAAAGGGACGCCAGCGGCGCCCCCTTACCCTGAACCATTCAGCCAGGCGCCCCGGAAGGCGGCCCGTCAGGCCTCAGGTCTTCTTCTTCGGCGCGATCATCATGACCATCTGACGCCCTTCCAGGCGCGGACGGGATTCGATGACGATGTCCTCGCCCAGATCGGTCTCGATCCGGTTGGCCATCTCGCGACCCAGTTCCTGGTGGCTCATTTCACGGCCACGGAAGCGGATGTTGACCTTGATCTTGTCGCCTTCCTCAAGGAAACCGCGCATCTTGCGCAGCTTGATCTGGTAGTCGCCCTCGTCCGTGACCGGACGGAACTTCACTTCCTTGATCTCGACCTGCTTGGTCTTCTTCTTGGCCTCGCTGGCCTTCTTCTGCGCTTCGAACTTGAACTTGCCGAAGTCCATGATCTTGCAGACCGGCGGATCGGCCTGCGGCTGGATTTCGACCAGGTCCAGGCCTTCATCTTCGGCCATGGACAGCGCTTCGTCGCGCGACAACACGCCGATCATTTCTCCGTCACTGCCGATCACGCGGACGCGCGGCACACGGATTTCCTGATTCTTGCGGTTCTGTTTGTTGTCAGGGGTGCTGATATTACGTTCTCCCAAGGGTATCGAACCGGCCCGGGTGCCTGTGCCCCCGGACCGGACCTTTGCTTACGCGCCCTCGGCGTGGAGCCGCTCGATGAAGGCCTGCAGGCTCATGCTGCCCAGGTCTTCGCCAGAACGCGTACGCACCGCCACAGCCCCATTTTCCTTCTCGCGGTCACCAATGACCAGCAGGTAGGGCACGCGCTGCAACGTATGCTCGCGGATTTTATAGCCGATCTTCTCGTTACGCAAATCCGAGCTGACGCGGAAGCCTTGCTCCGCAAGGGTTTTGGTCACGCCCGAGACGTAGTCGGCCTGGGCGTCGGTGATGTTGGCCACCACCACCTGGGTCGGCGCCAGCCAGGCCGGGAACTGGCCGGCATGGTGCTCGATCAGGATGCCCAGGAAGCGCTCCATCGAGCCGACGATGGCGCGGTGCAGCATGACCGGGTGCTTCTTCTGGCTGTTCTCGTCCACGTACTCGGCGCCCAGGCGGCCCGGCATCATGAAGTCGACCTGCATCGTACCCAGCTGCCAGGTACGGCCGATGGCGTCCTTCAGGTGGTACTCGATCTTCGGGCCGTAGAAAGCGCCCTCGCCCGGCAGCTCCTGCCATTCCACGCCACAGGCGGTCAGCGCCGAGCGCAGCGCGCCTTCGGCCTTGTCCCAGGTGGCGTCGTCGCCCAGGCGCGATTCCGGGCGCAGGGCGATCTTGATCTGGATCTCGTCGAAGCCGAAGTGCTGGTAGACCGCCAGCGCCTGCTGGTGGAAGGCCGTCACTTCCGACTCGATCTGGCTTTCCGTGCAGAACACGTGGCCGTCGTCCTGGGTGAAACCACGCACGCGCAGGATGCCGTGCAGCGCGCCGGACGGCTCGTTGCGATGGCAGGAACCGAATTCACCGTAGCGGATCGGCAGGTCGCGGTAGCTGTGCAGGCCCTGGTTGAACACCTGGATGTGGCCCGGGCAGTTCATCGGCTTGACCGCGTACGTGCGCTTCTCCGATTCGGTGAAGAACATGTTGTCCTGGTAGTTGTCCCAATGGCCGGACTTCTTCCACAGGCTCACGTCCAGGATCTGCGGGCAGCGCACTTCGCCATAGCCGCTGTTGCGGTAGACCTTGCGCATGTACTGCTCGACCACCTGCCACAGCGCCCAGCCCTTCGGGTGCCAGAACACCAGGCCCGGCGCTTCTTCCTGCAGGTGGAACAGGTCCTGCTGCTTGCCGATGCGACGGTGGTCGCGCATTTCAGCTTCTTCGATGCGCTTGATGTACGCCTCAAGCTGCTTCTTGTCGGCCCAGGCGGTGCCGTAGATGCGCTGCAGCTGCTCGTTCTGCGCGTCGCCGCGCCAGTAGGCGCCGGAGATGCGGGTCAGCTTGAAGGCCTTCAGGAAGCGCGTGTTCGGCACGTGCGGGCCGCGGCACATGTCCACGTATTCCTGGTGGTAGTACATGCCCATCGCCTGGATGTCGTCGGACATGTCCTCGATCAGGCGCAGCTTGTAGTCCTCGCCGCGGGACTTGAAGATCTCGATCACTTCGGCGCGCGGCGTCATCTTCTTGATGACGTCGTAGTCCTGGGCGATCAGCTCACCCATGCGCTTCTCGATCGCGGCCATGTCGTCCGGGGTGAACGGGCGCTCGGAGTAGATGTCGTAATAGAAGCCTTCGGCGATCACCGGGCCGATCACCATCTTCACGTCCGGGTACAGCTGCTTGACGGCGTGGCCGACCAGGTGGGCGCAGGAGTGGCGGATGATCTCCACGCCCTCCTCGTCCTTGGCAGTGATGATGCGCAGGCTGGCATCGTGGTCGATGACGTCGCTGGCATCGACCAGCACGCCATCCACGGCACCGGCGATGGTGGCCTTGGCCAGGCCGGCGCCGATCGACTGGGCGACGTCCATGACGCTGACGGGGTTTTCGAATTCGCGGCGGCTGCCGTCGGGAAGAGTAATGTTGATCATCGCAGTGGCTTCGTGCGGGGCCCGCGGGGCGGGCTGGAAAGCGTTCCCGGGGCGGCGCCCGGGCAATAAAAAAGCGCCGCGAGGGCGCCTGGAACACAGGGCCTTCGGGGGCAGGTCAACAGTGGGCGGTGGTAGTGCTCATGTCACACGCTCGGCCGGCGCTGGGCGCGGGCCACCTTGTTCCAGTCAGGGTTCGGCGATGATCTTAAACCAGTGCACGGGAAAGCCCAAGGCCCACCGTACGGTCCCCTGAATGGGTCTCGCTGGCGGCGTGAAATTGCAATGATTACCATGTCGGCGCAGGCCGCCCCGTGCCAGCCTGCCCGCTTTCCCCCAGGACCCCGTGATGCGCCACCCGCTCCGACCGGCTCCCGCCGGCCCCGCCCGTGCCCCGCGTTCGCCGGCCCGCTGCCACGCTGGCCGCCCGCGATGATCACCGTCGGCCTTTCCACGCTCGGCTTCTGCAGCCTGGGCATGCTGGCAGCGATGTTCTCGGCGCTGGCCTTCTATGCCGCCTCGCCGCACTGCCGCTGGCCGCGCCTGCGCCGCGCCGGCCGCCTTGGCCGCCAGATCGGCCTGGTCGCCGCTGCCGCCGCGCTGTGGCTGTGGATGGCCGAGCTCGGCTTTGCCGCAGGCCTGGTGGCGATGCTGTGCACCTGGATGCTGGCCGCCATGCTGCTACCGGCGCTGGCCGCTTGGCACCGCCCCGGCACGGAGTCGCCCTGATGTGGCCGCGCGCCCTTGCCGGCATCATCGCCGGCTTCCTCCTCGCCGCAGCCGCCACCGGCCTGCTGGCGTGGCTGCCGCCCGGCCCCTGGCAGCGGGCGCTGGTGCCGACCCTCATCGCCTTCATCCCGCTGTGGATGCTGGCCGCCCTGTGGGCGTTCAGTTTCCGCAGCGCGCTGCGCGCCTGGCTGGTGCTGGCCGGCAGCGCCGCCGCCGGCTTCGCCGTGCTCGGGCTGCTGCGCCTCACCGGCGCGGTGCAATGAGACCCGCCCCATGAAATTCAGTTCGCAGACCCTGCGCACGTTTACCACCCTGCACACCTGGGTCGGCCTGGTCGCCGGCTTCGGCCTGTTCGTGGCCTTCTATGCCGGCGCGTTGACCCTGTTCCACCACGACCTGCCGCTGTGGCAGACGCCTGGCGCAGCCACCGCGCTGCCGGCCGGGCTGGACGATGCGCAGTACCTGCTGGAGGACGTGCTGGCCACACATCCGGAAGCCCGCCGCCACGTCGGCATGACCTTCCCCGGCGCCGACCATCCGCAACCTCTGGCGTACTGGCAGGCCGATGACGGCAGCTGGCGCTACGCCTGGCCGGGGCAGATCGCCGGCAGCCCCACACCACCGCAGACCGGGCTGGCGGAACTGGTCAACGAGCTGCATTACAGCCTGGGCCTGCCGGTGGCCGGCATCTACGTGATGGGCATTGTCAGCCTGCTGTATGGCATGGCGCTGCTGAGCGGCCTGGTGATCCATCTGCCGAAGCTGTTCGGTGACCTGTTCGCGCTGCGTCCGGGCCGCAACCTGAAGCAGCTGTGGCAGGACGCGCACAACGTGATCGGCGTGCTGAGCCTGCCCTTCCACCTGATGTTCGCGGTGACCGGCGCCCTGCTCTGCCTGGTATTCGTGCAGATGGCCCTGCTCAACCCGCTGATCTTCGACGGCAAGGCCCTGCAGGCGGTGCCAACAGCAATGGACACCGCGCCGGTCCGGGAAGCCACCGGCATTCCGTCGCCGCCGGGCAGCCTGCGCGTGCTGCATGCGCGGGCGCTGGAAGTAGCACGCGCGCAGGGCGTGACCAGCTTCGAGCCGGCCTACCTGAAGCTGGCCAACGCCGGCGACGCCAACGCCACCATCGAGATCACCGGTGAATCCACTGGCACGCTCGGCCCACTCGGCGCCGTGGCGCTGGACGTTGCCACCGGCAATGTACTGGCGACCCAGCTGCCGGGCCAGCGTGACGCCAACCACGCCACGCTCAGCGCCGCCTATGCGCTGCACTTCGGCGAGTTCGGCAACGGCGTGGTGGTCTGGCTGTATTTCCTGCTCGGCCTTGGCGGCGCCTTCCTGTTCTACTCCGGCAACCTGTTGTGGATCGAGTCGCGGCGCAAGCGACGCCAGCCGCAGCAGCCACGCGCCGGTGTGAACATGGCGCGGGCCACGGTCGGCGTGTGCATCGGCCTGTGCGTGGCGATCTCGGTGGCATTCGCCAGCGCGCTGGTGCTGGAACGGCTGGCACCGGCGGCGGTCGATCACGGCATCCGCTGGGCCTGCTTCGGCAGCTGGGCAGCCTGTGCGTTGTGGGCGGCATTGCGCCGCCCGGCACAGGCCGCACGCGAGCTGCTGTGGGCTGCGGCGATCAGCACCGCGCTGGTGCCGGTGCTGCACGGCACACTCAGTGGCGACTGGCTGTGGCGCGCCGCCGCGCAGGGCCATTGGCCGCTGTTCTGGATCGATGCCATCGCGCTGGCCATGGCCTTTGGCTTCGCCCGCCTGGCAGTCGCCAGCCAGCATCGCGCCCGCAACGGCGATCCGAACAGCGTCTGGGCGAACTGAAGCCTTGCCGGGCATGGCCCGGCGCTATCGGAGCAGGTGCGCTTCGTCCGGGTAACGGCTGACTTCGATCAGGTTGCCATCCGGGTCGCGGAAGTACACCGATTCGATCGGACCCAGTGCGCCGGTGCGGGCCACCGGCCCTTCCTCCACCGCGACGGCCTGCGCCTGCAGGTGCGCCAGCACATCGGCCATGGCGGTACGTGTGATCAGGCAGAGATCGGCGCTGCCCGGCGTGGGTTGCAGCGCATGCGGCTGCAGCGGGGCACTGGCCGGATGCAGGTTGATCTTCTGCCGGCCGAACTGCAGCGCGGTACGGCCGGCGCCGAAGCGCACGACCTGCATGCCGAGCACGCGCTGGTAGAAATCACAGCTGCGTTCGATGTCGGCCACGGTGAGGACCAGATGGTCCAGGCGTTCGAGATGGATCATGCCCGCAGCCTAGCGCTGCGGGCATTGCTTCGATGTGCGGGGTTGGGCCGATGACGTTGCGGCATCCGTCGGGCATGACCCACCGCCAGCGGGTGGCTCAATCGCCGACGCGTGCCTTCTGCCACGGGGCGAGCATGGCGTTGAGCAGGCTGGCCTGTTCGTCGTCGCCGGTCAGCTCCCACATGAACACGCCGGCCAGGCCTTGCTCGCGCGCGAACTGCGCACGCAGGCCGATCGAGCGCGGGTCCTCATAGCTGATGAAGATCTTCTGCGCGGCGTTGTACAGCCACGGGCTCTGTGCCTGCGGCTGCCAGTGCTTCGTCCAGCCCGGCTGGTCGAGATAGCGCGCCTTGATCACCCGCCAGTCGCCGGCATCGGCCGGTGCACTGTAGGCCTGGTACAGCCCATCCGGGGCGTCGCCGGTGACCTTGAAGCCGCGCCCGTAGAACGGCACGCCCAGCACCAGCTTGCCGGCCGGCACGCCGTGCTCGCGGTAGTACTGCACCGCGCCGGCCACGTTGTTCCAGCGCCGCAGCTCCGGTGCCAGTGGGTCGGCCGCCACCTCATGCAGCGGCGCGTTGAAGGTCGACACCGCCGAGAAGCCGGTGCCCATGTCGTAGCTCATCAGGTTGATGAAATCGAACACCTTGGCCAGCGCCGGCAGGTCGTAGCTGGCGGCCGGATCGTAGGGGCCATCGGTCTGCAGGCGACCGGCGGCCAGCGCGGCGGTCAGCAGCATCGGCTGCCCCGCCTTGCGACCGCGCGCATCGAGTGCCACGCGGAACGCCTGCGCGAGCCGGGTCAGGTTGGCGCGATCCTGCGGACGGTGCGCCAGCTCCCTGGGGCCGCCACTGACCGGGAACTCCCAGTCGATATCCACCCCATCAAAGCTGCCGGCGTGGCGATCGAAGAACAGCGCCATGCACGAATCCACCAACCGCTTGCGGCTGGCCTCGGTCAGCGCTGCATCGGAGAATCCACCTGCGCCCCATCCGCCGATTGAGATCAGCGTGCGCAGATGCGGGTGCGCCTTCTTCAGCTCGGCCAGCGCAGCGAAATTCTTCGGCGCTTCGGCACCGATCGTGCAGCGCCCGTCCTTGATGGTCGAGAACGCGTAGAACAGGTGGGTGAGGCGCTCGGCCGGAATGCTCGACACCGGGTAGCGCTCGGCCGAACCACCGGGGTAGTAGGCACCGAAGATCGGTGGCTGCGCGTGCGCCGCATGCACGGCAATGGGCAAGGCACCGGCAATCAGCACGGCAAGGACAGCCACGGTCTGGCGGAACATGGGATCTCCCGGTTCGAAGGCGCAGCCACGTTAGCAAACGGATGCGGCTGTGGGACGGTTGTCGCGGCATGTCGTCCAGTGGACAGGCGCGCCGCATCCCTTGACGACATCGGGGCAGACATGCGATTGCCGTCATGCACTGCAGCAGGACACACACCGACGCCGGTCTCCCATGCATCGGCTAAGGTAGCCGCGGACCTCCAACCGTGCATGGACATGAGCACCGACCACAACGACATTGACGACGGCGACCTGCTGGACGACGAAATCCTCGACGAACACCAGATACTGGAAGCGCGCGCCTACGACACATTCCACGAAGGCGACCTGCCGCAGGCGGTGGAGCTGTTCGGCGAACTGATCGCCATCGCTCCCGAGGTGCCCTACCTGCACTACATGCGCGGGCTGGCGCACAAGTACCTGCGCGACTGGCCGGCGTCGCTGCAGGACAACCTGCGATCGGAGCAGTTGCGCGGGGAATTCGATGTCGCCACCGCCTGGAATGCCGGGATCGCGGCCACCGGCATGGCGGACTGGGCCGAAGCACGACGCCAGTGGACCCGCTGCGGCATCACCCTGCCCGAGGGCGAAGGTCCGATCGAGGGCAACTTCGGCGTGGCCTGTGTGCGCTTGGCACCGTGGTCCGATGCCGAAGTGGTGTATATGAGCCGCATTGATCCGGTGCGTGCACGCATCGACAACGTGCCGCTGCCCGAAAGCGGCTTCCGCTTCGGCGACATCGTGCTGCATGACGGTGCATCGACCGGCCGACGTACGTACGGCGATCACGAGGTACCGGTGTTCAATGCAATGCAGCGCCTGCAGCCATCGGACATGGCGACCTTCACCGTGTTCGTGCAGTGCGATTCAGCCGATGACATCGCTGCCCTGGGGGCCATGAACCTGCCTGGCATCGGCATGGTCGAGGATTGGACCGCGACCGTGCGCCGGCTATGCCGCCGCTGCAGCTATGGCACCCCGCATCAACATGAAGACGATGCAGAGGCCGTCGAAGAAGGTACCTGGGCGCGCGGGCGAGATCTGGGCATTGCCGCGCAGGGCCGGGCTGCGGTGGAGAAGCTGCTGGCGACGTGGACCGCCGCGGCCCCGGGACGCGTGCTGGAGGCCATCGAACAGCGAGAGCATCCGCTGAGTGACCCCGAGCCGGGTCAGGTGTGGTGGCTGGGGGAGGAGGAAGACGAGAAAGCGTAGCTGCCCCGCCGGGCATGGCCCGGCGCTACCTGATGGCGGCAGGCAAAGAAAAAGCGGGCCGAAGCCCGCTTTTTCATTTCAGCGATTCCAGGAGCGTGTCAACCAAGGTTGACACCCACCGCCGATTACTCGGCGCTGACGGCGTCGCCTTCTTCCACGGCCTTCATCGACAGGCGGATACGGCCCTGCTTGTCGACTTCCAGCACCTTGACCTTGACCACATCGCCTTCCTTCAGCACGTCGCCGACCTTCTCGACGCGATCGCTGGAGATCTGCGACACGTGGACCAGGCCGTCCTTGCCCGGCAGGATGGTGACGAACGCACCGAAGTCCATGATCTTGGCGACCTTGCCTTCGTAGATGCGGCCCGGCTCGACGTCCGAGGTGATCTGCTCGATGCGGGCCTTGGCGGCCTGGGCAGCGATCGCGTTGACCGAAGCGATGACGATGGTGCCGTCATCCTGGATGTCGATCTGGGTGCCGGTTTCCTTGGTGATGGCCTGGATGGTCGAACCACCCTTGCCGATCACTTCGCGGATCTTGTCCGGGTGGATCTTGATGGTCAGCAGGCGCGGCGCGTAGTCCGACAGTTCTTCACGCGGAGCGGTCAGGCCGTGGGCCATTTCGCCCAGGATGTGCAGACGGCCAGCCTTGGCCTGCTGCAGGGCCTGCTTCATGATCTCTTCGGTGATGCCTTCGATCTTGATGTCCATCTGCAGGGCAGAGATGCCCTCAGCGGTACCGGCCACCTTGAAGTCCATGTCGCCCAGGTGATCTTCGTCACCCAGGATGTCGGACAGGACGACGAAGCGCTCGCCTTCCTTGACCAGGCCCATGGCGATACCGGCAACCGGCGCCTTCACCGGCACGCCGGCGTCCATCAGGGCCAGCGAGGAACCGCAGACCGAGGCCATCGACGAGGAACCGTTCGACTCGGTGATTTCCGAGACGACGCGGATGGTGTACGGGAAGGCTTCCAGCGACGGCATGACAGCCAGCACGCCGCGCTTGGCCAGGCGACCGTGGCCGATTTCGCGGCGCTTCGGGCCCATCATGCGGCCGCACTCACCCACCGAGAACGGGGGGAAGTTGTAGTGGAACAGGAAGTTTTCCTTGTACTCACCGGCAACGGCGTCGATGACCTGGCCGTCACGGGCAGTGCCCAGGGTGATGGTCACGATGGCCTGGGTTTCGCCGCGGGTGAACAGCGAGGAGCCGTGGGTACGCGGCAGCACGCCGGTCTTCACGGCGATCGGGCGGACGGTGTCCAGCGCACGGCCGTCGATGCGGACCTTGGTGTCCAGCACCGAGTCACGCATGGTGCGGTATTCCAGCTCGCCGAATTCCTTCGACAGCTCCGCCGGGTTCCAGCCCTCGGCAGCCACGCGGCCAGCCAAGGTTTCGACCACGTCCTTCTTGATCGCCGAGATGGCGTCGCGGCGCTGCAGCTTGTCGCGCACCTGGAAGGCTTCGCCCAGGCGCGGGCCGATGGCTTCCTTCAGGGCGGAGATCAGCGCGTCGTTCTTGGCCGGGGCTTCCCAGGTCGACGGCTTGGTGCCGGCTTCGACGGTCAGCTCGTTGATCGCGTTGATGACCTTCTGCATTTCGCGGTGACCGAAGGTCACGGCGCCCAGCATCACTTCTTCGGACAGCAGCGCGGCTTCGGATTCGACCATCAGCACGGCGTTGGAGGTACCGGCGACGACCAGTTCCAGCTGCGAGTCAGCCAGTTCGCTGACGGTCGGGTTCAGGATGTACTCGCCGTTCTTGTAACCGACCTTGGCAGCGCCGATCGGCCCCATGAACGGGGTGCCGGCCAGGGCCAGGGCAGCCGAGGCGCCGATCAGGGCCGGGATGTCGCCGTCCACGTCCGGGTTCAGCGACATGACCGTGGCGATGATCTGCACTTCGTTCTTGTAGTCTTCCGGGAACAGCGGGCGGATCGGACGGTCGATCAGACGCGAGATCAGGGTTTCCTTCTCGGTCGCACGGCCTTCACGCTTGAAGAAACCACCCGGGATACGGCCGCCGGCGTAGAACTTTTCCTGATAATCGACGGTCAGCGGGAAGAAGTCCTGGCCTTCGCGCGCGCTCTTGGCGGCGACGGCGGTGACCAGCAGTACGGTGTCGTCCATCTTGACGATGACGGCACCGCTGGCCTGACGGGCGACTTCGCCGGTCTCGAGCGTGACGGTGTGCTTGCCGTACTGGAAGGTTTTGGTGATTTTTGCCACGGAGGGTGTCCTTGGGGATGCTGTCTGCGAATTTGGACCGTCGGCGACCCTTGCCGCCAGCGGGTGGCCGGATCGTTCCGGCCTGAATCGGGGATTGCGGTGCTACAAAACAAAACCGCGGCGCATCGCTGCGCCGCGGGGGATTCGTTGCTTAGCGACGCAGGCCAAGCTTTTCAATCAGGGCCTTGTAACGCTCGACGTCCTTCTTCTTCAGGTAGTCGAGCAGGCTGCGACGGCGGTTGACCATCTGCAGCAGGCCGCGGCGGCTGTGGTGGTCCTTCTTGTGGGTCTTGAAGTGGCCGGTCAGCAGTTCGATGCGGGCGGTCAGCAGGGCAACCTGGACTTCCGGGGAGCCGGTGTCAGCGGAGCTGCGCTTGTTGTCTTCAATGACCTTCTGGGTGTCGATCGACATTTCTTTTTTCTCTGTGATGCGTGGCCGGCAGGAACGCGCTTCGCGCACCGCCAGGCTCGCCGTGGACTACGAGGATGAAACCTGCGCGAGGCAGGCTGCCGGAAAACGGCCGCGAAATTGTAACGGTCGGGGGGGCCGGGAACAAGGTCCGGTGCTGAACCGCCCTGCCCGGTTCAGAGGTTGAAGCGGCGCTGCGGGGCCAGCAGCCCGCTGTCATCGACCTGCCCGAGCCCCTGGACAGCATCGTCCGGACCAAACACGGCGACCAGGCCATGCGGCCAGGACGGGTCGCGCTGGCGCTGGCCAACGCAGAAGCGGTGGGTCTGGTCCGCATCGAGGTCGACCCGCGGGTATTCCGCCAGCCCGGCCGCCAGCGGCAGCAGCAGCGCGTCCATGCCCGCCTCGTCGCCGGCCTCGACCATTGCCCGCAGCTGGTCCAGGGTGACCATGGCCGGTTCGCGGAACGGCTCCACCCAGAGCCGGCGCAGCGCGCTGATATGGGCGCCACAGCCCAGCACCTCGCCCAGATCGCGGGCCAGGCTGCGGATATAGGTACCCGAGCCGCAGGTCACGCGCAGGCGCAGCCGTTCCGGCTGCTGCTCCAGCACCGCGATGGCATGCACCTGGACCTCGCGTTCCGGCGCTTCGATGACATCGCCACGGCGGGCCTTCACATACAGCGGCTCACCGCCCTGCTTCAGCGCCGAATAGATCGGGGCACGCTGGCGGATGTTGCCGGTCAGCGGCGCCAGTGCGGCCTGCAGCGCCTCGGCACTGATGGCCGGCACCGGGCGCTGCAGCAGCACCTGGCCTTCGGCGTCATCGGTATCGGTGGTCTGTCCCAGCACGATCTCGGCGTCGTAGGCTTTGGCCGAGCCGAGCAGCAGGCCGGCAATCTTGGTCGCCTCGCCGAAGCACAGCGGCAGCAGGCCGGTGGCCAACGGGTCGAGGCTGCCGGTGTGGCCGCCCTTCTCGGCGCGGAACAGGCGACGGGCCACCTGCAGGGCGGCGTTGGAGCTCATGCCGGTCGACTTGTCGAGCAGCAGGATGCCATCCAGGCGGCGGAACTGAATTCGGGTCATGACAGGTACGGGTAGCGCCGGGCCATGCCCGGCGAGCGCGCAGCGCGGTCTGCATCAGACATCGCACAGCCGGAATGCAACAACGCCGGGCATGCCCGGCGTCGCGCGGTTATTCTTCGTCGCTCTCGCGGCGCTTCTCCGCGGCCAGCGTATCGGGCAGGTCGCGCAGGATGTTGTCGATGTGCTCACCACGGTCGACCGAATCGTCGTAGTGGAAATGCAGCTCCGGCACGTGGCGCAGCTTCATCGCGCGTGCCAGGTCCATGCGCAGGCGGTAGCCCAGCTCCTTCAGGCCGGCCACGGCCTCGGCCGAACGCTCCGGCATCAGCGCGGTGACGAATACCTTGGCATGGGCCATGTCGCGGGTGATTTCCACGTCGGACACGCTCACCGAGGGCAACCCGTGCTCGCGCACGGCGTTGTGCACCAGGGTGCCGAGTTCACGGCGCAGCTGGGCGGAGACACGGTCGGTTCGATGGAAAGTCTTGGGCACGAGGAGCTCTTGGTTCAGTTGTCGCCCAAACAAC
This sequence comes from Stenotrophomonas sp. YJH_SMC_79, assembly GCF_059367995.1. Lineage (NCBI taxonomy): Bacteria > Pseudomonadati > Pseudomonadota > Gammaproteobacteria > Lysobacterales > Lysobacteraceae > Stenotrophomonas > Stenotrophomonas sp. YJH_SMC_79. Next base: position 502,045 of record NZ_JCAFRK010000002.1, on the reverse strand, counting down.
GGTCGGGCGCTACCTTTGATTCGATTGTCGCCCGACCAACGGTCGGGCGCTACATGTGCATGGTGGGGCCCGACCGTTGGTCGGGCCACATCACATTACAGGGTGCGCGGCACTTCGATACGCTCGAAGCACTCGATCTGGTCACCCGGCTTGACGTCGTTGTAGGCCTTCACCGCGATACCGCATTCGGTACCGTTGCGGACTTCCTCGACGTTCTCCTTGAAGCGGCGCAGCGACTCCAGCTCGCCCTCGAAGATCACCACGCTGTCGCGCAGGACGCGGATCGGCTTGTTGCGCTTGACCACGCCCTCGATGACCATCGAGCCGGCAACGGCGCCCAGCTTGGAGCTGCGGAACACGTCGCGGACCTCGGCGATACCGATGATCTCTTCGCGGATCTCCACGCCCAGCAGACCGGAGGCTACCTGCTTCACCTGATCGATCACGTCATAGATGATCGAGAAGTAACGCAGGTCCACGCCGTTGGATTCGATGATGCGACGGGCCGAAGCATCCGCACGCACGTTGAAGCCGATGACGGTGGCCTTCGAAGCGGCCGCCGAGTTGGCGTCCGATTCGGTGATGCCGCCCACGCCGGAGTGAATCACGTTGATGCGGATGTCTTCGTTGGACAGCGCGACCAGTGCCTGGCTCAGGGCCTGCACCGAACCCTGCACGTCGGCCTTGATGACCAGGTTGAGAACCTGCTGGCCCTCGCCCTTGCCCAGGGTCGCCATGATGTCTTCCATACGGCTGCCAGCGGTGGCGACCAGGCGCGATTCGCGGCGCTTGGTCTCACGCTGCTGGGCAACGTCCTTGGCCAGGCGCTCGTCCTCGACGACCACGAAGTCGTCACCGGCTTCCGGCACGCCGGACAGGCCCAGGACCTGCACCGGGATGGACGGGCCGGCGAACTCCGGCTGCTTGCCGGTTTCGTCGAACAGCGCACGCACGCGGCCGTACTGGATGCCGCACACCAGGTAGTCGCCCTTCTTCAGGCGGCCCTGCTGCACCAGCACGGTCGCGACCGGGCCGCGGCCCTTGTCCAGCGACGATTCGATCACCACGCCCGAGGCGCGGCCTTCGTCGACGGCCTTCAGTTCCAGCAGTTCGGCCTGGATCGAGATGGCGTCCAGCAGGTCGTCGATGCCCAGGCCGGTCTTGGCCGAGATCTCCACCATCTGGGTATCGCCACCGAAATCTTCGGCCACGACCTGCTCGGACAGCAGTTCGTTCTTGACCCGCATCGGGTCGGCGTCGGACTTGTCGATCTTGTTGATCGCCACGATCAGCGGCACACCCGCCGAACGGGCGTGCTGGATCGCTTCCTTGGTCTGCGGCATGACGCCGTCATCGGCGGCCACGACCAGCACCACGATATCGGTCAGCTTGGCACCGCGGGCACGCATCGAGGTGAAGGCAGCATGGCCCGGGGTATCCAGGAAGCTGATCACGCCCTTCGGCGTATCCACGTGGTAGGCACCGATGTGCTGGGTGATGCCGCCGGCTTCGCCGGTGGCGACCTTGGTGCGGCGGATGTAATCCAGCAGCGAGGTCTTGCCGTGGTCGACGTGGCCCATGATGGTGACCACCGGCGGACGCTGGGTAGCTTCGCCCTGGTTTTCACCGGTCGAGGCCAGCAGTGCGTCTTCGGCGTCGTTGTCGTTGGCACGGATCGCCTTGTGGCCGAGTTCTTCGGTCACCAGCGCGGCGGTGTCATGGTCGATGGACTGGGTGATGGTGGCCATCACGCCCATCTTGAACAGCGCCTTGACCACCTCACCGCCCTTCAGCGCGAGCTTCTGCGCCAGGTCGGCCACGGTGATCGTGTCGCCGATCGCCACTTCACGCACCACCGGCGCGGTCGGACGCTCGAAGGCGTGCGGACCGGCATTGTTGCCACCGCGCGACATGTCGCGACGGCCACCGGCCTGGTTGCGCCCGCCCGGACGACCCCGGGTGTTGCTGTTGTTGCTGTTGCCACGACGCGCGCGGTCGGCAGCCGACAGGTGCATCTGGCCGGCGAAACGGTCGCCCGGGCCACGCTCGTTGCGCGGCGCGCTGCGGTTGTTGCGGTCGTCGTTGCGCGGCGGCGGTGCACTGCGCGGCGCAGCCGCAGCGGCAGCCGGAGCACGCGGCGGGCGCGGTGCGGTTTCATCGATCGGAGCACGCTTGGGCTTGCTGGCAGCCAGCGCCTCGGCGGCCTTGGCGGCGGCCGCAGCTTCCTCGGCGGCCTTCTTCTCGGCCTCTGCGCGCTCCTTGGCCGCAACCTCTTCCTCACGGGCACGGACGATGGCTTCGTCGCGCAGACGATCCTTCTCGGCCAGGGCCTGCTGTTCGGCGAGGTTGCGGGCACGCGACTCTTCCAGCTTGCGCAGGATGTCGGCGCGCTCTTCGTCCGGCGTCATGGCGCGCGCACCATCCTTGACGTAGGTCCGCTTCTGGCGGACCTCGACATTCACGGTCGTCTTGCTGCGACCGGAATTGACCGTCACTTCCTGCTGCTTCCGGCGGTTGAGCGTGATCTTCTTTGCAGACTGATCGGTCTCTTCCGGGGCCTGCTCGGGCTTGCCGTGCGAACGACGAAGGAAGCCCAGGAGCTTTACCTTCTCGGAGCTGGTCACGACCTGGTCGGGACCGCTGAACTTCATGCCGGCACCGGCCAGCTGTTCCAGCAGTTTTTCGACCGGCGTGTTGACCAGTTCGGCAAGCTTGCGGATGGTGGTTTGCTGCGACATTCGGATCCTATGATCTTGTGGGCGCCCCCCCGCATCTGGAGGTGGCGCGGATTCTACGCCCTGAGCGGCTCAGGGCCCTGTTCATTGCCGGCTCATTCGCCGCGTTCCAGTCGGGCGATCTCTTCGGCACGGGCGGCCAGGATCAGCGCAGCGGCGCGCGCCTGATCCAGTCCTTCGATGCCGAAGTCCATGACCTCGTCGGCGGCCAGGTCGGACAGGTCCTCACTGGTACGCACGCCGTGGCCGGCCAGCGCATATGCGGTGGCTTCGTCCATGCCCTTCAGGGACAGCAGGTCCTGCGCCGGCTGGCCGTCTTCAAGGCCTTCCTCGACTGCCAGGGCCTCATTGAGCAGCGCATCGCGGGCACGAGCGCGCAGCTCTTCGACGATGTCTTCGTCGAAACCTTCCACGGCCAGCAGTTCGCCGACCGGGACATAAGCGATTTCCTCGACGGTGCCGAAGCCTTCGCTGACCAGGATGCCGGCGATCTCTTCGTCCACTTCCAGCTTGTCCATGAACAGCTGACGGGCCGAAGCCTGCTCGGCTTCCGACTTGGCAGTGACCTGGTCCTGGGTCATCACATTGAGCTGCCAGCCGGTCAGGCGGCTGGCCAGGCGCACGTTCTGGCCGCCCTTGCCGATCGCCTGGGCCAGGCGGTCTTCGGCGACGGCCAGATCCATCGAGTGCTTGTCTTCATCGACGATGATCGACTGCACTTCGGCCGGCGCCATCGCGTTGATGACGAAGTTGGCCGGGTTGTCGTTCCACAGCACGATGTCCACACGCTCGCCATTGAGCTCGTTGGACACGGCCTGCACGCGCGAACCGCGCATGCCGATGCAGGCGCCGATCGGATCGGTGCGCTGGTCGTGGGCCAGCACGGCGATCTTGGCGCGGTCGCCCGGATCGCGGGCACAGGCCTTGATTTCCACCAGGCCCTGGCCGACTTCCGGCACTTCCAGCTTGAACAGCTCGATCATGAATTCCGGAGCGGCACGGCTGATGAACAGCTGCGGGCCACGCGGTTCCGAACGGACTTCGGCCAGGTAGCCGCGCACGCGGTCGCCGGCGCGCAGCACGTCGCGCGGGATGCCCTTGTCCTTCGGGATGAAGCCTTCGGCATTGCCACCGAGGTCGACATAGATGTTGCCGCGCTCGGCGCGCTTGACCACACCGGTGATCAGTTCGCCGACGCGATCCTTCCACGCATCCACGACCTGCTGGCGCTCGGCTTCGCGCACGCGCTGGACGATGACCTGCTTGGCGGCCTGGGCAGCGATGCGGCCGAAGTCCGGGTTCTCGATCTGCTCTTCGATGTAGTCGCCGACGTCCACGCCTTCGGCTTCATCGACGGCGTCCATCAGGCGGATCTGGCGGTCCGGCGATTCCATGACCACGTCATCGGCCACCACTTCCCAGCGGCGGTAGGTTTCGTAGCTGCCATCCTTGTGGTCGATGACCACGCGGGTCAGCACTTCCTCGTCGGGATAGCGCTTCTTCGCTGCCGAGGCCAGGGCGGCCTCGATGGCATCGAAGATCACTTCACGCGGCACGCCCTTCTCGTTGGCGACCGCGTCGACTACCAGCAACAGTTCCTTGCTCATTGGCTCACTCCGCGCGCGGCTTCTTTGCCGCCGGCTCGTTGGAAGAAGAATTCGTGTTCGGCTTCGGACGCTTCGGTGCCGGACCGGTCGGCTTGCTCGGGGCCAGCCCCAGCGCCACCCAGTCGGGCATGATCCGTGCCTTGTCGATGTTGTCGGCCGACACCACCACTTCGGTCTTGTCGACGATGAAGGTGATGGTGCCTGCGACCTCGTCGGTCGCCTCGATACGGCCCTGCAGGCGACGACGGTTGTCCTGCGGCAGCTTCAGCGTGACCTTGGCCGATTCACCCTGGTGGCGAGCGAACTGCTCCAGGTTGAACAGCGGGCGATCCACGCCAGGCGACGACACTTCCAGCGTGTAATTGCCGCTGATCGGGTCTTCGACGTCCAGCTGCGCCGACACTTCGCGGCTGACCCGCTCGCAGTCGTCGACATTGATGATGCGCTCTGGCTGTTCAGCCAGCGGCACGTCGATGTAAAGGCGCAGGGTCGCACCGCCGGGGGCCGGCAGATACTCAACGCCCAGCAGCTCCAGGCCCAGCGACACAACGGTCGGGGCGAGCAGATTCGCGATGTCGGTTGCCTTGTCGCTCACAGCCTGCCTTGATCTCTTGGTTGGGTGCCGGCCTTGGCCGGCGTGAAAACATGACGCCCCGGAAACGACAAAGGGCCCGCTGGGCCCCTTTTCCGGAAAGACTCCGGTGACTGGATTCCGGTTGCAACCTGCATTGCCTGCCGGTTGCGGCCCTCCTTCCGGGTCCGGCCTCCCGCCGGGAGACCGCCTTCAGGGGTACTGCTAGGCCGCTGATGATAGCGGCTGCACCGCGCTGGTGCAAGGTGCGGGGCCAGGGGTCCGATCCCTTTTCCCGCGAAAAGGGATCTGCCCCCGATCACGCAGGAACGACACAAATCCCAAAGAAAAACGCCCTCGAAGCAGGACTTCGAAGGCGATCTCTTTACTTGGTAGCGGGGGCAGGATTTGAACCTGCGACCTTCGGGTTATGAGCCCGACGAGCTGCCAGACTGCTCCACCCCGCATCAGAAGCGGAATTATGAGTGATAGCTTCAAAACATGCAAGCCTTCCCTCATTCATCAACCCGGTTGGCGCCGGTTCGATGTTGGTAGCGGGGGCAGGATTTGAACCTGCGACCTTCGGGTTATGAGCCCGACGAGCTGCCAGACTGCTCCACCCCGCACCGGAAGTGTTTGAACTGCTGCCCTGCTCTTTCGAGGAGGGCTACCGCAACGATGTTCTGGCTGAACCGCTGCAGTGACAACTCAGGCTGCGCATATTACACGAATCGCGCAGCTTTGTGTCAACTTTTATGCAAGATGCGCAAAAGCCTTCTGGCACCACAGCATGATCGGGTTCCAGGACAGGCCCAGGGCCAGCAGCGCCAGTGCATTCACGCCCAGCACCACGCCCAGCACGCGGTCGTTGCTGCGCGGCATGGCCTCGCCCACCGGCTCATCGAAGTACATGACCTTGATGACGCGCAGGTAGTAGAAGCAGCCGACCACGGCGCACAGCACGCCGAGGATGGCCAGCCACAGCAGGCCGCCATTGACGGCTGCGCCCAGCACCGCCAGCTTGGTCCAGAAGCCCAGGAACGGCGGGATGCCGGCCAGCGACGCCATGATGCACAGCACCAGGCCGGCCATCCACGGGTTGCGGGCGTTCAGGCCCTTGAAGTCCTCGATGTTCTCGGCTTCAAAGCCGGCACGCGACAGCGCGATGATCGCGCCGAAGGCGGCGGTGGACATGATGGCGTAGGCCAGTGCGTAGAACAGCGCAGCGGCATAGCCCTGCGCGCCACCACCGGCGATGCCCATCAGCAGGAAGCCGATGTGCGAGACGGTGGAGAACGCCAGCATGCGCTTGAGGTTGCTCTGCGCGATGGCCATCAGGTTGCCGATGACCAGCGAGACCGCGGCCAGGCCGGCAATCAGCAGCTGCAGTTCGGTCGACAGCGGACCCACGCCCATTTCCAGCAGGCGGTAGGCCATGCCGAAGGCGGCCAGCTTCGGCGCCGAGCTGATGAACAGTGCGATCGGTGCCGGGGCACCCTGGTACACGTCCGGCAGCCACATGTGGAACGGCGCGGCACCCAGCTTGAAGGCGACGCCGGCGATCATGAACACCGCACCGGTGATCAGCAGCACGCGCTCTTCCGAGTGCGGGATGGCGTCACGGATGACGTCCAGATGCAGGCTGCCGGTGGCGCCGTAGATCAGCGACATGCCGTACAGCAGCAGGCCCGAGGCCAGCGAGCCGAGCACGATGTACTTCATCGCCGCCTCGGAGGCCAGGCCGTTCTCGCGGTTGCTGGCGACCAGAGCGTAGGAGCACAGCGCCAGCAGTTCCAGGCCCAGGTAGACCATCAGCAGGCTGCCGGCCGAAACCAGGATCATCATGCCGGCGGTGCCGAACAGGATCAGCACCGGGATCTCGCCCTGGAACAGGTTGCGGTCACGCAGGTAGCGCCAGCCATAGACCAGGGTCAGGCCGCTGAGCAGCACGATCCCGGTCTTCATCACGTCCGCGGCGGTATCGCGCACGAACATGCCATGGAAGACCTCCCCCTGCCCGCCCACGCCGGTGGCCAGCATGAACAGCACCACGGCCAGCGCAGCGAGCGAGAACAGGTGGGTGACGATCTTGTTCCGGTTGCTGACGAACAGGTCGAGGATCATCAGGGCGAAGGCGCTGCCGATCAGCACCAGCTCGGGAGCGAGCGGTGGCAGGTCAGCGGCGGTCAATGGCAGCAGCGGCGAGGTGGTCATCATCAAATCCTGGAATTACAGCAGCTTGCTGGATGCGATCTGCATCGCCAGCTTCGCGATCGAGGGCTCCATCAGGTCGGTCAGCGGCTTGGGGTAGATGCCCAGGGCCAGCACGCCGATGGCGAACACGCCCAGCACCAGCCATTCGCGGCCGCTGATGTCCTTCAGTTCGGCCACGTGGCTGTTGGCCACTTCGCCGAAGAAGATGCGCTTGTACAGCCACAGGGTGTAGGCGGCGCCGATGATCAGGGTGGTGGCCGCACCCAGTGCGATCCACGGATTACGCTGGAAGGCCGACAGGATGACCATGAACTCGCCGACGAAACCGCTGGTGCCCGGCAGGCCCGCATTGGCCATGAAGAACAGCATGGCGAAGGTGGCGAACCACGGCATCACATTGACCACGCCGCCGTAATCGGCGATGCGGCGGCTGTGCATGCGGTCGTACAGCACGCCGACGCAGGAGAACATCGCACCGGACACGAAGCCGTGCGAGATCATCTGCACCATGGCGCCCTGCAGGCCCAGGCGGGCCGCATCGGCGTTGCCGGCTTCACGCACCAGCCACAGGGCGATGAAGGTGCCCAGGGTGACGAAGCCCATGTGCGCGATCGACGAATAGGCGATCAGCTTCTTCATGTCGTCCTGCACCAGGGCGACCAGGCCGACGTAGATCACCGCGATCAGCGACAGCGCGATCACCAGCCAGGCCCATTCCTGCGACGCGTCCGGGACGATCGGCAGGTTGAAGCGCAGGAAGCCGTAGCCACCGATCTTCAGGGCGATGGCGGCCAGGATCACCGAACCGGCGGTCGGCGCTTCCACGTGGGCGTCCGGCAGCCAGGTGTGGACCGGGAACATCGGCACCTTGACCGCGAAGGCGATCAGGAAGGCGAAGAAGATCCAGGTCTGTTCCTTGGCCGACAGCGGCAGCGCGTACAGGTCGGCCAGCTGGAAGCTGCCGCCCTTCATGTACAGGTAGATCAGCGCCACCAGCATCAGCACCGAGCCGAGGAAGGTGTACAGGAAGAACTTCAGCGCAGCGTAGATGCGGCGCGGGCCGCCCCAGACACCGATGATCAGGAACATCGGGATCAGCATGGCTTCGAAGAACACGTAGAACAGCATCGCGTCCGTCGCGGCAAAGATGCCGACGGTGACGCCTTCCAGGATCAGGAAGGCGGCCACGTACTGGTTCACGCGCTTGTCGATGGCGCTCCAGGCACCGATCAGGGCAAGCACGCTGACCAGGGTGGTCAGCAGGATCAGCGCCACGGCAATGCCGTCCACGCCCAGGTTGTAGCCGATCTTGTACGCCGGGATCCACGCATGGGTCTCGACGAACTGCAGACCGTCGATGCCCGCATTGTAGCCGCTCAGCAGCGAGAGGCTTGCAACGAAGGTGAGCACCGCGACGCCCAGCGACGCCCAGCGGGCAGTCTGTGCATCACGGATCGCAAGGATCAGGGCGCCACCGATGATCGGCAGCCAGATGAGGACACTGAGTAGAGGCCAGTTCGACACGTCTTCTTATTCCGTACAGGTCATCAACGCAGGTAATGCATCAGCACGCCCAGCAGGGCAATCAGGCCGATGATCATCGCGAAGGCGTAGTGATAGAGGAAACCGGATTGGGTACGACGCAGCACGCCGGCTGCAACGTCCACAACACGTGCCGAGAGATTGACCACGCCGTCGACGATGTTGCTGTCGATCCAGCGCGAGACCTTGCCCAGCTTGACGCTGCCACCGGCAAAGCCATCGATCCACAGCTTGTCGAAGCCGTACTTGTTTTCCAGCACCGAAACGATCGGGGCGAAGGTCTTGCGCGCCTTGCCCGACAGGTCCGGCTTCCACAGGTAGAACAACGCGGCCAGCAGGAAGCCCGCCAGGGTGAGCCAGAACGGCGGCAGCATCATGCCGTGCAGCGCGAACGCGACCGGGCCATGGAACTCTTCACCCAGGAACGCGACGGTGTTCTTGGCCGGATCGTAGAAGTCGACGATGCCGGTAAAGAACGTCTGTGCCTGGCCCTTGATCGCCTCGTGCGCATGGTGGCCGGCCCAGTCGGTGCCGTGCAGCATCGGACCGATGCTGAAGAAACCGATGGCGATCGACGGGATGGCCAGCAGGATCAGCGGCAGGGTCACCACCCACGGGGTTTCGTGCGGCTCATGCGGACCGTGGCCATGGCCGTGGTCATCATGGGCATCGCCGTGGTGGGCATCGGCATGGTGCGCATCTGCGGCATGGTGATCGTCATGGCCGTGGCCATGGTCATCATGCGCGTCACGGAAGCGCTCCTTGCCATGGAAGGTCATGAACAGCAGGCGGAAGCTGTAGAAGCTGGTCACCAGCACGCCACCCAGCACCGCCCAGTAGCCATAGGTGGCCACCCAGCTGTTCTGCATGTGGGCGTGGATCTCGGCCGCCTCGATGATGGTGTCCTTCGAGTAGAAGCCGGAGAAGAACGGCGTGCCGACCAGGGCAAGCGTGCCGATCCACATGGTGATGAAGGTGATCGGCATGTACTTGCGCAGGCCGCCCATCTTGCGCATGTCCTGCTCGTGGTGCATCGCGATGATGACCGAACCGGCGCCCAGGAACAGCAGGGCCTTGAAGAAGGCGTGGGTCATCAGGTGGAACACGGCGGCCGAGTAGGCCGACACGCCCAGGGCGACGGTCATGTAGCCCAGCTGCGACAGCGTGGAGTACGCGACGACGCGCTTGATGTCGTTCTGCACGATGCCGATCAGGCCGGTGAAGAACGCGGTGGTGGCACCGATGAACAGCACGAAGTTCAGCGCGGTCTGCGACAGCTCGAACAGCGGCGACATGCGGGTGACCATGAAGATACCGGCGGTCACCATCGTCGCGGCGTGGATCAGTGCCGAGATCGGGGTCGGGCCTTCCATCGAGTCCGGCAGCCACACGTGCAGCGGGACCTGGGCCGACTTGCCCATGGCGCCGATGAACAGGCAGATGCAGATGACGGTGGCGATCGACCAGATCACCGGCTCGTTCAGCAGCTGCATGCCCAGGATGGTGCCGTCCCAGATCTGCAGCTGGGCGCGCGGGTCAGCCAGCATGCCGGCCTGCGAGAACACCTGCGAGTAGTCCAGGGTGCCGAACACCCACAGCACGCCGGCGATGCCCAGCAGGAAGCCGAAGTCACCGACGCGGTTGACCAGGAACGCCTTCATGTTGGCGAAGATCGCGGTCGGGCGCTTGAACCAGAAGCCGATCAGCAGGTACGACACCAGGCCCACCGCTTCCCAGCCGAAGAACAGCTGCAGGAAGTTGTTGCTCATCACCAGGGTGAGCATCGAGAAGGTGAACAGCGAGATGTAGCTGAAGAACCGCTGGTAGCCCGGATCGTCCTGCATGTAGCCGATCGTGTAGATGTGGACCAGCAGCGACACGAAGGTCACCACCACCATCATCATCGCGGTCAGCTTGTCGACCATGAAGCCGACATGGGCCGAATACTGGCCAACCTCGAAGAACGTGTAGATGTTCTGGTTGAACGGCTGCGCGCCGCCCCACATCAGCTGGTAGAACGTGTACATCGACAGGCCGCAGGCTACCGCGACGCCGAGGATGGTGATGGTCTGCGCGCCGAAGCGCTTGACCTGGCGACCGAACAGGCCGGCGATGATGCTGCCGAACAGCGGTGCAAGCACCACTGCGATCAACAGACTCTTGGAGAGAGTGATTTCCATCTGTGGATCAGCCCTTCAGCGAATCGACTTCGCCGACATTGATCGTGCGGCGGGTACGGAACAGGGTCACAAGGATCGCCAGGCCGATGGCGGCTTCCGCGGCGGCGACGGTCAGGATGAAGAACACGAACAGCTGGCCGGACGGATCGCCCAGCTGACGCGAGAAGCCGACGAAATTGATGTTCACCGACAGCAGCATCAGCTCGATCGACATCAGCAGGACAATGACGTTCTTCCGGTTGAGGAAGATGCCGGCCAGGCTGATGGCGAACAGCACCGCGCCAAGCGCAAGCATGTGGCCAAGGGTAATCACGGCTGGGTCTCCTCGCCGGTGGCCGGCTTGCTGTTGCTGTGCACGACCGGTGCTTCGGCGCCCATCTTGACCATGCGCAGGCGCTGGTCGGCCTTGACCATGGTCTGCTCACCCGGGTTCTGGCTCTTCACGCCGGTACGGCGACGCAGGGTCAGCATCACGGCGGCGACCACGGCCACGGTCAGGATGACGGCGGCGAACTCGAACGGCAGCAGGTATTCGGTGAACAGCGTGCGCGCCAGCCAGGTGACGTTGGAGCTGTCGGCAGCGACCGCAGCGGCGTTGTCGGCCGGGAACGGGGTGACCGCCCTGCCCTTCACGCCGATCAGGATCAGCATCTGCACCAGCATCGCCACCGCCACGATCAGACCGACCGGCAGGTAGCGCACCCACCCCTCACGCATCTTGGTGGGGTCGATGTCCAGCATCATCACCACGAACAGGAACAGCACCATCACCGCGCCGACGTAGACCAGCACCAGCGCCACGCCGAGGAACTCGGCGCCCACCAGCAGCCACACGCAGGCAATGGAGAAGAAGGTCAGCACCAGGCACAGCACTGCATGCACCGGGTTGCGCACGCTGATCACCGCACCGGCCGAAACCGTTGCCGCGATGGCGAACACCCAGAAAGCGATATTTACCCAATCCATCTCTCGACCTCAGCGGTAAGCGGCATCGGCGGCACGACGCTCGGCGATCTCGTTTTCGAGACGATCGCCAAGGGCCAGCAGCTGCGGCTTGGTAACGATGTTTTCGCCACGGTTCTCGAAGTGGTACTCGAGGATGTGGGTTTCGACGATCGAGTCCACCGGGCAGCTTTCTTCGCAGAAGCCGCAGAAGATGCACTTGAACAGGTCGATGTCGTAGCGGGTGGTGCGGCGGGTGCCGTCCTCGCGCTTGGCCGAGTCGATGGTGATGGCCAGGGCCGGGCACACCGCTTCGCACAGCTTGCAGGCAATGCAGCGCTCTTCGCCGTTGGGATAACGACGCAGCGCGTGCAGGCCACGGAAGCGCGGCGACTGCGGGAACTTCTCCATCGGGTACATCATCGTGTACTTCGGCTTGAAGCTGTACTTCAGCGTCAGCCAGAGGCCCGCCAGCAGTTCGAGCAGCAGCAGGCTCTTGAAGTAATGGGTAATCCTGTTCATCACTTTAGACGCCCTTTTGAATCACGCCGAAGAACACCATGACGGCGGTAACCGCGATCCACAGAATGGCCAGCGGGATGAAGACCTTCCAGCCCAGGCGCATGATCTGGTCATAGCGGAAGCGCGGGAAGCTGGCACGGAACCAGATGTAGGCACTGGCGAAGAAGAACACCTTGACGAACAGCCACGGTGCACCGCCCTTCCAGATCCAGTCGACCAGCGGCGAGACATCGCCGAAGTTGACCCAGCCCTGGACCGGGCTCAGCCAGCCACCGAGGAAGAAGATCGAGATCAGGAAGCTGATCAGGATCATGTTCGCGTATTCGGCCAGGAAGAACAGGGCGAACGCGCCGCCGGAGTATTCGACCATGTGGCCTGCAACGATTTCCGACTCGCCTTCCACCACGTCGAACGGCGCGCGGTTGGTTTCAGCCACGCCCGACACCCAGTAGATGACGAACAGCGGGAACAGCGGCAGCAGGAACCAGTCGAAGAAGCCAGAGCTGCCAGCCTGCGCCATCACGATGTTGCTCAGGTTCAGGCTGCCGGCGGCGATCATCACGCCGACCAAGGCGAAGCCCATGGCGATTTCGTAGCTGATCATCTGCGCCGAGGCGCGCATCGCACCCAGGAACGCATACTTCGAGTTGGACGCCCAACCGGCCAGGATGATGCCGTAGATGCCCAGCGAGGTCATCGCCAACAGGTACAGCAGGCCAGCGTTGGCGTTGGACAGCACGATCTGCGAATCGAAGGGCACCACCGACCAGGCCGCGAAAGCCGGGGCCAGGGTGATCAGCGGCGCCAGCAGGTAGATCGCCTTGTTGGCGCTGCTCGGCTGGACCACTTCCTTGAACAGCAGTTTGAAGACGTCGGCGAAGGCCTGGAAGATGCCCATGCCCACGTACATCGGGCCGTGACGGACGTGCATCCAGCCGATCAGCTTGCGTTCCCAGACCACGTAGAAGGCCACCGAGATGATCACCGGCACGGTGATCACCAGGATCTTCAGGATGATCCAGATCAGCGCGCCGATGTCACCGAGGCCAAGCAGCCACTGGTGCAGCGGGTCGACCGCGTTCAACAGCAATTCGTTCATGCAGCCACCACCGATACACGAGCGGCACCCAGCGGCGCGGTCGCGCCGTGGCCCGATTCAATCCAGACCGAACCCGCAGCGACGCGGGCGTCGACCACCACCGGCAGGGTGGCCTTGCCGGCATCGGTGCCGACCTTGGCCATCTGCCCTTCCTGCAGCTGCAGGCGAGCGGCATCTTCAGCGTTCAGCACGATGCGCGGGGCGTTGTTGAGCGGATGCGACTGCAGCGCCGGCGCACGGCGGACCACCGCATCGGTGCGGTAGATCGCGGCGGTCGAAGCCACTTCCAGGCCTTCGCCGGCAACCACCGGCTGCGCCGAAGCGGCAACGGTGACCGACACCGGGGCCAGGCTGGCACGCAGGCCGGCCAGGTCGGTGAAGTCGAAACCGGCAACCGCCAGCTCGCCGCCCAGGGCGCGCAGCACGCGCCAGCCCTCACGGGCCTCGCCCGGCAGCTTGCCGCCGGCACGGGCCGACTGCTCGCGACCATCGAGGTTGGTCAGGGTGGCGTCGATTTCCGGCAGCGCGCCGATCGGCAGGATGACGTCGGCAACGTCGCGGGTGGACACGCAGGCGAACTGGCTGAAGGCCACCACCTGGGCACCGGCCAGCGCCTTGCGCGCGGCGGGAGCGTCGGCGAAGTCCAGGCCCGGCTCCAGGCCGTACACCACGTAGGCCTGGCGTGGCTGCGCCAGCATCGCGGCGACGTCCTTGCCGGCCGGCAGCACGCCGGCGCGGGTCAGGCCAACGGCGTTGGCGCCCTGCGGGATGCGGCACAGCTTGGCGCCGGTGGCGGCTGCGAACTCACGCGCGGCAGCGCGGATCGCGGCAGCCTGCGGGTGGTTCTCGGCGATGCCACCGACGATCAGCACGGTGTTGTTGCCGCCCTGCACCGCCGAGCGCAGCTCGGCGTTGGCCAGCGCGTCGACGAACTTCGACGGCGCGACGATCTGCTTGCCAGCAATGCTGAAGGCAAAGTCGAAGTCCACCGGGTTGACGACGTGGATCTTCGCACCGTTGGTGGTCTGCGCCTTGCGCAGGCGGGCGTGCAGCAGCGGCAGTTCGTGGCGGATGTTGCTGCCCAGAACGACGATGCGGTCGGCGCCTTCGATCTCGGCCAGCGGCAGGCCGAACACTTCGGCGGTTGCGGCGTCGGAGAAATCGCGGTTGTTGATGCGGTGGTCGATGTTGCTCGAGCCCAGGCCCTTGGCCAGGCGGGCCAGCAGCGCGCCCTCCTCGTTCGAGGTGGACGGGTGCACCAGCACGCCCAGGTTGTCGCCCTGGTTGGCCTTGAGGATCTCGACGGCCGCGGCCAGGCCTTCGGCCCAGCTCACTTCCTTCCACTCGCCATTGACCTTGCGCAGCGGCTTGACCGCACGGTCTTCGCTGTACAGGCCCTGGTGCGAGTAGCGGTCACGGTCGGACAGCCAGCACTCGTTCACCGCTTCGTTGTCGCGCGGCACGGTGCGCAGCACTTCGCCGCGACGCACGTGCAGGAACAGGTTCGAACCCATCGCGTCGTGGTAACCCAGCGACTCGCGCGCGGTCAGTTCCCACGGGCGGGCGCGGAACTGGAACACCTTGTTGGTCAGCGCGCCGACCGGGCAGACGTCGACGACGTTGCCCGACAGCTCGGTGGTCAGCGGCTTGCCGTCGAAGGTACCGATCTGCAGGTTCTCACCGCGGTACATGCCACCCAGCTCGTAGGTACCGGCAACGTCAGCAGTGAAGCGGACGCAGCGGGTGCACTGGATGCAGCGGGTCATCTCGGTGGCGACCAGCGGACCCATGTCCTCGTCCGGCACCACGCGCTTGCGCTCGTTGAAGCGGCTGACCGAACGGCCATAGCCCAGCGATACGTCCTGCAGCTCGCACTCGCCGCCCTGATCGCAGATCGGGCAGTCCAGCGGGTGGTTGATGAGCAGGAACTCCATCACCGAGCGCTGGAACTTCAGTGCCTTCTCGCTGCGGGTGGCGACCTTCATGCCGTCCATCACCGGGGTGGCGCAGGCCGGCGCCGGCTTCGGCGACTTCTCCACGTCCACCAGGCACATGCGGCAGTTGGCGGCGATCGGCAGCTTCTCGTGGTAGCAGAAGCGCGGAATGGAGATGCCGGCCTTGTCGGCGGCCTGGATGATCATCGAGCCCTTGGGCACGACCAGCGACTTGCCATCGATCTCGATGGTGACGTGATCGGGTGGGACGCTCGGATTTACGGGTTGCGCGCTCATGCGGCGGCTGCCTCCACCTTCTTGCCGTCAACCATCGAATGACCGTTGACGATGTAGTACTCGAACTCGTCCCAGAACTGGCGCAGGAAGCCCTGGATGGGCCATGCAGCCGCTTCGCCGAACGCACAGATGGTGTGGCCTTCGATCTGGCCGGCCACCGCCTTCAGCTGGTGCAGGTCTTCCATCGTGGCCTTGCCGGCGACGATGCGCTCCAGCACGCGGTGCATCCAGCCGGTGCCTTCACGGCACGGGGTGCACTGGCCGCAGGATTCCTTGTGGAAGAACTGGCTGATGCGGCAGGCGAACTTCACGCAGCAGACGCTGTCGTCGAGCACCACGATCGCACCCGAACCCAGGCCGGAGCCCAGTGCGCGGATGGTGTCGTAGTCCATCGGCAGGTCCTTCAGCTCGGCCGCGGTCAGCACCGGCATCGACACGCCGCCCGGGATCGCGCCCTTCAGCGTGCGGCCCGGACGCAGGCCACCGGCCATTTCCAGCAGGTCGTGGAATTTGGTGCCGAGCGGCACTTCGAAGTTGCCGCCATTCTGCACGCAGCCGGACACCGAGAAGCACTTCGGGCCGCCGTTGGCGGTCAGGCTCAGGCCCTTGAACCACTCCGGACCGTTGCGGATGATCGCCGGCACCGAGCCATAGGTTTCGGTGTTGTTGATCGTCGACGGCTTGCCGTACAGGCCGAAATTGGCCGGGAACGGCGGCTTGTAGCGCGGCTGGCCCTTCTTGCCCTCCAGCGATTCCATCAGCGCGGTTTCTTCGCCGCAGATGTACGCGCCGGCGCCCAGCGCACCGTAGATGTCGATGTCCACGCCCGAGCCCATCACGTTCTTGCCCAGCCAGCCGTTCGCATAGGCGTCAGCCAGGGCCTGCTCGAAGTGCTCGAACGGCTCGTGGTGGAACTCACCGCGCAGGTAGTTGTAGCCCACGGTCGAACCGGTGGCGTAGCAGGCGATCGCCATGCCTTCCACCACCGAATGCGGGTTGTAGCGCAGGATGTCGCGATCCTTGCAGGTGCCCGGCTCGGATTCGTCCGAGTTGCAGAGGATGTACTTCTGCATGTTGCCCTTGGGCATGAAGGACCACTTCAGGCCGGTCGGGAAGCCTGCGCCACCGCGGCCGCGCAGGCCCGAGGCCTTGACCATCTCGATGACCTGCTCCGGCGGGATCTTCTCTTCGAGGATCTTGCGCAGGGCGGCGTAGCCACCGGTCTTCAGGTAGCTTTCGTACGACCACGGGGTGTCGTAATGCAGGGTGGTATAGACCACCTGGTGCGGCAGCGGCGCGGGGCCGACCGGACCCTTGGATTCGTGGTGATGTGCCATGCCCTTACTCCAGCCCGTCCAGCAGCTCGTCGACCTTTTCCAGGGTCAGACGCTCATGGTAGTGACCGTTGATGACCATCATCGGCGCGCCACCGCAACCGGCCAGGCACTCTTCCTCGCGCTTGAGGTAGACGCGGCCGTCCGGGGTCGATTCACCGTGCTTGATGCCCAGCTTCTTCTCGCAATGGCGCACGATGTCCTCGGCGCCATTGAGCCAGCAGCTGATGTTGGTGCAGATGGCCACGTTGTTGCGGCCCACCTTCTCGGTCTCGAACATCGAGTAGAAGCTGGCGACCTCGTAGGCCCACACCGGCGGCAGGTCCAGGTACTTGGCCACGCCGGCGATCAGCTCGTCGGTCAGCCAGCCCTCGTTCTGCTCCTGGGCCGCATGCAGGCCCTGCAGCACGGCAGAGCGCTTGCGGTCCGGCGGGAACTTGGACAGCCAGTGATCGATGTGAGCGCGGGTCTTGTCGCTCAGCACCACCATCGGGTCGACGTCGCGCGCCGCCTCGAAATTACCTGTCGCCTTCATCGGCCGACCTCAGCGAAATGCATAACGTGAAATTCCAGAAACTGCGGCGCCGGCTTGCGCCGGCTGCCTGCAGCGGGCGTTGGCGTGGCGGACGGCATTACCGGTCAACCTCGCCGAACACCAGGTCGTAGGTACCGATCATCGCCACCACGTCGGCCAGCATGTGGCCGCGCACGATCGAATCGATCGAGGACAGGTGGGCGAAGCCCGGCGCACGCAGGTGCACGCGGAACGGCTTGTTGGCGCCATCGGAGACCAGGTAGCAGCCGAATTCGCCCTTCGGGGCTTCCACCGCCGAGTAGGTCTCGCCGGCCGGCACGCAGTAGCCTTCGCTGAACAGCTTGAAGTGGTGGATCAGCGCTTCCATGTCGTCCTTCATGTCCTCGCGCTTGGGCGGAGCGACCTTGAAGTTCTTCACCATCACCGGGCCCGGGTTGGCCTTCAGCCACGCCACGCACTGCTTGATGATGCGGTTGGATTCGCGCATTTCGGCAACGCGGACCAGGTAGCGGTCGTAGCAGTCGCCTTCCTTGCCCAGCGGGATGTCGAAATCGACGGCATCGTACTTGGCGTACGGACGCTTCTTGCGCAGGTCCCAGGCGATGCCCGAGCCGCGCAGCATCACGCCGGTCATGCCCCACTGGTGGGCCAGCTCCGGAGTGACCACGCCGATGCCGACGGTACGCTGCTTCCAGATACGGTTGTCGGTCAGCAGGGTTTCGTATTCGTCGATGCGCTTGGGGAACTCGACGGTGAAGTTCTCCAGGAAGTCCAGCAGCGAGCCTTCGCGCGAAGCATTGAGCTGCTTCAGCGCCTTGCCCTTGTGCCAGCGCGATTCCTTGTACTTCGGCATGTGGTCCGGCAGGTCGCGGTAGACACCGCCCGGACGGTAGTACGCCGCGTGCATGCGCGCGCCGGAGACCGCTTCGTAGCAGTCCATCAGCTCTTCGCGCTCGCGGAAGGCGTACAGCATCACCGCCATCGCACCCAGGTCGAGCGCGTTGGAGCCCAGCCACATCAGGTGGTTGAGGATGCGGGTGATTTCGTCGTACATGGTGCGGATGTACTGCGCGCGCTCCGGCGCCTCGATGCCCATCAGGGTCTCGATCGCGCGCACGTAGGCGTGCTCGTTGCACATCATCGACACGTAGTCCAGACGATCCATGTAACCGATCGACTGGTTGAACGGCTTGGACTCGGCCAGCTTTTCGGTACCACGATGCAGCAGACCCACGTGCGGGTCGGCGCGCATGATGGTTTCGCCGTCCATTTCCAGGATCAGGCGCAGCACACCGTGCGCGGCCGGATGCTGCGGGCCGAAGTTCATGGTGTAGTTGCGGATTTCCTGCCGGCTTTCGGCGGTGTTGCTGGCGAATGCTTCGCCGGCCTGGTGTACGTGGCTCACTTCACTGCCTCCTGCGCGCGCTCACCTTCTGCGGTCTGCAGACGGGCGTCGTCGCGGATCACGCGCGGCACGCCGACACGCGGCTCCACCGAGGTGACCGGTTCGTAGATCACGCGCTTCTTTTCTTCGTCGTAGCGGACTTCGACATTGCCGATCAGCGGGAAGTCCTTGCGGAACGGATGGCCGACGAAACCATAGTCGGTCAGGATCCGGCGCAGGTCCGGGTGGCCTTCGAAGATCACGCCGTACAGGTCGAACGCTTCGCGCTCGAACCAGTTCAGGCCCGGCCAGATGCCGGTCAGCGAGGACACCACCGGCAGCGCTTCGTCAGGGGCGAAGCAGCGCAGGTGCATCATCAGGTTGTGCTGGTACGAACGCAGCTGGGCGACCACGGCGAAGCGCTGGGTCGGCATGTGCTGCGGGCGGGCACCGTCGGCACCGTTTTCCTCGGTGGGGAACTCGCCCCACGCGAAACGGCCCTGGGCCTTGCCTTCGACACCACGGCTGAAGCCCTGCGAGGACACGTCGGCGGTGTCCCATTCGTCGGAGCCATAGCCAAGGTAGTCGACGCCGCAGAGATCCACGGCCTGCTCGAAACCAAACTCGTTACGCAGCGCCAGCGCGGTGGCATGCCACTCGGCGGCAGGCACCTCCAGCGTCACTTCGCCGCGGGGTTCGACCACGATGACCTTCGCACCAGCGAAACGTGCGGAGAGTCGGTCGATGAAGGATGCTTGCTCTGCCATGGGGGCTTGGCGCGCTCTTGTAGTGTGGAAGGGTCAGCGGGCGATGGTCTGTGTACGCCAGATCTTCTTCTGCAGCTGCAGGATCCCGTACACCAGCGCCTCGGCGGTCGGCGGGCAACCCGGGACGTAGACGTCCACCGGCACCACGCGATCACAGCCGCGCACGACAGAATAGGAGTAGTGGTAATAACCGCCACCATTGGCGCAGCTACCCATCGAGATGACCCACTTCGGGTCCGGCATCTGGTCGTAGACCTTGCGCAGCGCCGGGGCCATCTTGTTGACCAGGGTACCGGCCACGATCATCACGTCGGACTGGCGCGGCGACGGGCGGAACACCACGCCGTAGCGGTCAAGGTCCAGGCGCGCGGCGCCGGCGTGCATCATCTCGACCGCGCAGCAGGCCAGGCCAAAGGTCATCGGCCACATCGAGCCGGTGCGCGCCCAGTTCAGCAGTGCGTCGACGCTGGTGGTGACGAAGCCCTTCTCCAGCAGCGGGTTGTCGCCTTCCGGCCGCAGGATGTCATCAACCCGGCCTTCCGGCGTGGGGTTGTTCATGAGGCCATCGAGAGTCTGAATCACTCCCATTCCAGCGCTCCCTTCTTCCAGACGTAAATGAAACCGAGGAACAGCATGCCGACGAACAGGCCCATGGTGACGAGCGAACGGGCGCCCAGCTCCATGAAGACCTGGGTCCACGGCACGATGAAGATGATTTCCAGGTCGAAGACGATGAACTGGATCGCGATCAGGTAGTAGCGCACGTCGAACTTCATGCGCGCGTCTTCGAAGGCCTCGAAGCCGCACTCGTACGGCGACAGCTTTTCCAGATCGGGGCGGCGGGGACCGAGGAATCGACCAACCAGCATCAGCGTAATGCCGATACCGGTGGCAACGATCAGAAACAGCAGAGACGGCAAATATTCGGCCAGCACAGCGATTCTCTCTTGCCTCTGCCGCTGCGCCTGCAGGCGCTTTGGCATGGGGGAGTGGACGGGAATCTACCTGGCGCCTTGCGCGCCAGGCGAACCCGCTTTACTTACAAATGGTGCCCAAGAGGGGACTCGAACCCCTACGACCTAAGTCGCTACCACCTCAAGGTAGTGCGTCTACCAATTCCGCCACCTGGGCAAACGATCACATCAGACTATCTTTCCGATGCGCCGCGTATTGTAACCGGCTTCAGTGTTTCTGGGAGCCTTCCGAAGGCTTTTCTTCACCAGAAACCGAAGATTCCGCCTGAGCCGGCACATTCGCGGCCGGAACCGGGGCTGCCGGGACCGTATCGGCCTTCGGAACGGCCGGCAGTTCGCCCGCCGGAGCCGCCGGAGCAGCCACCGCCGGGGCGGACATCAAGCCCAGGTCCTGGTCGGCCGCCGGACGGCTGCCATGACCGGCATACCAGGCCATGAAGAGGCTGATGCCGAAGAACACGACGGCCAGCCACTTGGTCGACTTGGACAGGAAGTTCGAGGCGCCACGCGCACCGAACACCGTACCCGAGGCACCGGCACCAAAGCCCGAACCCGCCGCCGCACCCGAGCCACGCTGCATCAGGATCAGCGCGATCATGGCCACAGCGACCAGCACGTAGACGACATTGAGGATCAACATCAGCATTGGAAACCGCCCTCGGACAATACTTCTAGGATTAGTTCGCGGCCGCCGCCCTTGCGATGGCCAGGAAGTCCGCGGCCACCAGGGAGGCGCCGCCGACCAGCCCACCATCGACATCCGGCTGCGCGAACAGTTCCCCGGCATTGTCGGGCTTCACGCTACCGCCGTAAACAATGGGCAGTGAATCAGCGATTCTAGCATCGATACGCGCGACTTCGCCACGGATGAACGCGTGCACCTGCTGTGCCTGCTCCTTGGTGGCGGTACGGCCGGTACCGATGGCCCAGACCGGCTCATAGGCAACCACCGCCTGGGCGAAACCGGCGGCACCCACCAGTTCCAGCACCGGTGCCAGCTGGCTGGCGATGACCGCCTCGGTCTGCCCCGCTTCGCGCTGCTCCAGGGTCTCACCCACGCACAGCACCGGCACCAGGCCGGCGTGCTGGGCCGCGGCGAACTTGCGCGCGACCAGTTCGCTGCTTTCATGGTGGTACTGGCGGCGCTCGGAGTGGCCGACCAGGCCATAGCGGGCACCCACCTCGTGCAGCATGGCGGCACAGACCTCGCCGGTGTAGGCGCCCTTCTCGTTGCTGCTGACGTCCTGGGCACCGAACACCAGCCCGGTGTCACCAAAGTCCTCGACCAGCTCGCCCAGGTACGGCAGCGGCGGCAGGATCACCACGTCCACCCCGTCCAGCGGCAGCCCGGCGGCCACCTGCCCCAGCAGTTCATTGGCGAATTGACGGCTGCCATGCAGCTTCCAGTTTCCGGCGACGATCTTGCGGCGCATGAGCGGGTGGCTCCTGTGTGAAGTCAGCCGGTCATGATACCCGTTACGGCAAAAATCCGTTTCCGTGTAAGCGGTTACATGGATTTTCAGCCAACGGCGCAGCCCCTCGTGGCGGGGGTTGGGTTGTCGCGGAAGGCCCGGTTGGGTTGGTGGGATTGGCCGGGCGGGTGGGCTGCGCAGGGGACGCTGCAAGTACGTCCCTGTAAGCTCTTAGGCGCCATCCATGGCGCCTGCGCCCCTGCGCAACCCACCCGCCCGGCCTCTGACACATCGCGGCGGTTCTGGCCGCCACGGAAAGAAAAAAGAAGAGCAGAAGCAAAAGCAGCATCCCGGCCTGTTCCGGGGTCAGATCCCTTTTCCGCAGGAAAAGGGATCTGACCCCTACCCCACGTCGATCTGACAGATTCCATCCACGCATGGCGTGGATCTACTGGCCACCGGCCAACTGTCGAAGGCGGGGCGGTGTGGGTGGGCAGGACCGCAGGCGCCATGGATGGCGCCTACGAGCCCCCATGGACGGGTTTACGGCGTGTCCTGCCCACCCACACCGCCCCGCCCAACCCGCAGAAACCCAGAGCCGCTTTGGCTTTGGCCTCTGCGGGTGCAGGGCGCAGCCCTGCCGAACACCCTCCGCTGCGCTCGCCGGGCACGGCCCGGCGCTACCCGTAATGAAAAAGCCGCCTTTCGGCGGCTTCTTCATTACTTCAGCTTGATCTCGCGCAGGCGCTCTTCGAGGAAGCCGTGGGCGGTGATCGGCTCCGGGTACCGGCTCGGGTTCTCCGCGGTGATGCACGACGGCAGCACATCGATCAGGAAATCCGGGTTCGGGTGCAGGAAGAACGGCACCGAGTAGCGCGGCTGGCGGGCCAGCTCGCCCGGGGGGTTGACCACGCGGTGGATGGTGGACGGATACACGTGGTTGGTCAGGCGCTGCAGCATGTCGCCGATGTTGACCACGATGGTGTCCGCGTCCGAAGTGAACGGCACCCACTCGCCCTCATGCGACTGCACTTCCAGGCCCGCGGCGCTGGCGCCGACCAGCAGGGTGATGAAGTTGATGTCGCCATGGGCGCCGGCACGCACGTTCGGGATGTCGTCGGTGGTGATCGGCGGGTAATGGATCGGGCGCAGGATCGAATTGCCGAAGTTGGTCTTGTCGGCGAAGAAGGTCTCCGGCAGACCGATGTGCAGGGCCAGGGCCGACAGCACGCGCGAACCCAGGTTGTCCAGCGCCTGGTACAGGCCGTAACCCCGCTCACGGAAACCCTCGACCTCGGTCGGCCACAGGTTCGGCGCCATCACCTCACGGTACTTGGAGTCATCGGCGATCTCGCGGCCGATGTGCCAGAACTCCTTCAGGTCGAAGTGCTTGGAGCCCTTGGCGGTCTCCACGCCGAACGGGGTGTAGCCACGGGCGCCACCGCTGCCGGCGACGTGGTACTTGCGCTTGACCTCGTCCGGCAGGGCGAAGAAGGCCTTGAAGGCATCGTAGGCCGCGTCGATGTCGGCCTGCGGAATGCCGTGGTTGCGGATGCCCGCGAATCCCCATTGGCGGTAGGCCGCGCCCAGCTCGGCCACGAAGGCCTCGCGGTCGCTGTCAAAACGGGTGATGTCGAGGGTGGGGATCTGGCTCACAGCGATTCCTGGCTTGTCATTGGGTCTGGGGGGCCCGCGCATTCATGGCCCGCCTGAACATTGTGACAGATCGCCCGGCGGACGCTACTCGATCCTCGGAAACAAATCGATACAATGCGCGACCTGCGCACATTTAACGAATCCATCACGTTGGTAGCGCAAGCCCCGACCGCGCCTCCCGACCCGAAGCACCATGCCCGACGCCCCAGCCGCCATCGCCCTCCCCCCCGCAGGCCCTGCCCTTCGCTGGCGCCGGCTTGCGTGGTGGTCACTGTTCGTCCTGGGCAATGCACTGCTGGCGACGGTGATCACCCTCGGCAACGTGCCGCTGCACGACAACCCGGGCGGCCACCAGGGCCTGGCCTATCTCGCGATTGCCCTGCCGGGGCACCTGCTCGCCTTCGGCGCGCTGGCCGGTGCGCTGCCACTGCTGCTGGGCCTGTGGCCGCGCAGCGCGCGCACGCTGAGCATCAGTGCCGTACTGCTGCAGGGCGTGTGGCTGTGCCTGCTGCTGGTCGATGCCAAGGTGTTCACCCTGTACCGCTTCCACCTCAATGCCATGGTCGTGAACATGGTGTTCGGCGGCGCCTTGCAGGACCAGGTTGCGTTGTCGTGGAAGACCTGGGTGCAGGTCGGCCTGCTGGTGGCGGCCATTTTCACCGCCGAGGGCATCCTGGCCTGGGCGTGCTGGAAGCTGCTGCCGGCCGCGCCCCGCCGGCGCAGGGTGCTGCAGGCCTGGGCCGCGGCCGCCCTGCTGATGGCGAGCGGCCAGGTGGCCACCGCCTACTACGACGCACGCGGCGACCGTGACGTGATTGCCCAGTGGAACTACCTGCCGTGGGCCCAGCCGATCACCGCCAAGAGCTTCATGCGCAGGCTGGGCGTGGTCAGTGAACAACAGGTCGGCCTGCCCGATCCGCGCCATGCGCAGCTACTGTATCCGCTGCAGCCGCTGCGCTGCCAGAGCCCGCAGCGGCCCAACGTACTGATGGTCGTGCTGGAATCGCTGCGCCACGATGCGCTTACCCCGCAGATCATGCCGAACACCTCGGCACTGGCGACGTCCGCTCGCGTCTATGACCGCCATTTCAGCACAGGCAACGCCACCCGCTATGGCCTGTTCGGCCTGCTCTACGGCCTGCCGGGCGGCTACTGGCAAAGCATGCTTGACGAGCAGCGCGGCTCACAGCTGTTCAAGGTGCTGGGCCAGCAGGGGTACGACCTGCACCTGTACGGCAGCGCGCCGATGTACAGCCCGGAATTCGACCGCACTGCATTTGCGGATGTCCGCGACCAGCTGCACCAGGGACCTTCCGAGCTGGGTTCGGAAGGCCGTGACAGCAGCATCGTGGCCTCGCTTCAGAAGGACATCCGTGCCAGCCAGGCAGCGCACACGCCGTGGTTCGGCTTCGTCTTCCTCGATTCCACCCATGCGCCCTACCACATGCCCGCAGGCTACCCGCCGCTGGCGACCCCGATGGCGCAGGAAATCGACTTCCTCAAGTTCGGCCCGGACCACGACCCGGCCCCGGAACTGAACCGCTACCGGACCGCCGTGCATTACGCCGACAGCCTCGTCGGCACCCTGCTGGACGATCTGCGCGCGCAGGGCCTGGACCAGAACACCATCGTCCTGGTCACCGGCGACCACGCCGAGGAGTTCAACGACCTGAAGCTGAACTACTGGGGCCACAACGGCAACTTCTCCGACTACCAGCTCCAGGTGCCGTTCGTGCTGCACTGGCCCGGCCAGGGCAGCGGCCACGAAGCACGCATCAGTTCGCACGAGGACTGGGTGCCGACCCTGATGCGGCACGCCCTGGGTTGCGAGAACGCACTGAGCGACTTCAGCACCGGCCAGGATCTGCTGGCCGAACCCGCAGGCGAGCGCGCACTGGTGGTGGAAAGCTGGTCACAACGTGCCGTCCGGCACGGCAACGCCATCTACGTGTTCGACAAGTTCGGCAATGCAACGGCGCTTGACCTGCACTATCGCCCGCTGCCGCAACAGGCCCCGGATGCCGGCGCCGTCCGTACCGCATGGGAAGCGCTTACCCGCTTCCGCAACCGCTGACCACAGAGGATGGATTCCATGAAACGCTCGCTGCGGATCCTGCATACCGAAGCCGCCCGGGGAATGGGTGGCCAGGAGATCTACATCTTCCGCCACATGCAGGTGATGCGTGCGCGTGGACACCAGGTGTCGCTGCTGTGCCAGCCCGATGCCCGCCTGGCCCAACTCGCGCGCGACGATGGCTTCACCGTGCATACCCTGCGCATGGGCGGCCTGGCACGGCTGCTGCGCGGCATCTGGTCGGTGTCACGCCTGGTGCGCCGCGAGCGCTACGACGTGGTCAACACCACCAGCCGCCGCGACGCACTGATCGCCGCGGCCGGCGCACGCCTGGGCGGCACGCCACTGGTGGTGCGCTCGCGCCACCTGATGAGCCCGGTCAATTCGCTGCTGACCTATACCGGTCTTCCGCACCGGATCATCACCGTCAGCGATTTCGTCAAGCGCCTGCTGGTCGATCGCGGCATTGCCTCCGAACACATCGGCATCGTGCCCCCCATGGCAACGCCCCCGCGCTGGGGCATGACCGAGCAGGGCGATCCCTGGAAGAACCTGCAGGACACCCGCGCACAGGTCCGCGCCGAACTCGGTTTCGCCGAGCGCGACATCGTGGTCGGCTGCGTGGCCGTACTGCGCGAGCCCAAGGGTCATGCCGATCTGCTGCGCGCCATGGCCCCCCTGTGCAAGGCCAATCCCGACCTGCACCTGGCCGTGGTCGGTGACGGCGAGCCGGTAATGGGCCGCCTGCAGGCCCTGCGCAGCGAACTCGGCCTGGAGCAGCAGGTCCACCTGCTCGGCTTCCGCAGCGATGCCCACCGGCTGATGGCCGGTTTCGACATCTTCGCCCTGGCCACCCACAAGGAAGCCTCGGGCACCGTGTTCCTCGAGGCTGCGCAGGCGGCACTGCCGATCGTCTCGCATCACGTTGGCGGCGTGCCTGAAATGGTGGTGGAAGGCAGCAATGCCATCCTCACCCGGCTGGGTGATGACGCCGCCCTCACTGGCGCGTTGCGGCTGCTGGTGGATGATCAGGAACGTCGACGGCAGATGGGCCGCGCCGGTTGGGACTGGATCCGCAGCGCCAGGCAGTTCAGCGCGACCGGCCACGGCGAGGCCACCGAAAACTACTACCTCCAATGGTTGAAGGAGCTGGGTCATGGCTAACGCCAGAACCGTACCGGTGCTGATGCACCACCATGTCAGCAACTCGCCGGGCATGATCACCGTGTCCCCGGAGAACTTCGAGAGCCAGATCGCCTGGCTCGCACGTACCGGCTGGACCTCGCTGACGCTGGACCAGTACGCCGGCTTTCTCGCCGGCAAGCCGGTGCCGCGCAAGTCGATCGTGATCACGTTCGACGACGGCTACCTGGACAACTGGGTCTACGCCCATCCGATCCTGCAGAAGTACGGCATGCATGCGGTGGTGTTCGTGGTCACCGGCTGGATGCACGAAGGCCCGATCCGCCCGCATGCAGGCATCGAAGGTGCCGAACTGCCGGCCACGCCGGAACATCGTGCCTGCGAAGACCTGATCTACAAGCAGGGCCGCAGCGACGAGGTAATGATGCGCTGGAGCGAAGCGCGTGCGGCAATCGAAGCCGGCACGTTCGAGGTCCACTGCCATACCCACAGCCACACCCGTTGGCTCAAGCGCGATGACCTGGACCGTGCACAGCGCCGCGAAGGCATCAGCGGCGACCTGGCCATGGCGAAGCAGACACTGCTGGAAAAGCTCGGCGAAGTCTCCGATACGCTGTGCTGGCCTTATGGTGACTTCGACGATGACTACATCGAAGTGGCACGCGAACAGGGCTTCCGCTACCTGCACACCACCCACCCGTTCGGCCGCAACGTGATTGGTGGCGATCCGGAGCGCATCTATCGCTTCGCGATCCGCAACCGGCCGGCCAGCTGGCTGCGCAAGCGCATAGCATGGAGCTACAACCCGTTGATCGCGCCGATCTTCAACGGATTCAAGGCACGACAGAAGAAGATGGTACCTGGCCCTTGAGAGGCCACGTCCATCCTCATCAAGGCAGCACCCGGTTTTCGAATGGACTCCAAGGAAAAGTGAAGGCAATGAACGTACTGGTGACCGGCGGTGCTGGCTACATCGGCTCGCATGCCTGCGTGGAGCTGCAGCAGCGGGGGCACGGCGTGGTCATCGTGGACTCGCTGTGCAACAGCGACGCCAGCGTGGTCGAGCGCATCGGACGGATCACCGGCACGGCACCGGTGTTCGTGCAGGCTGACATCCGGGATCGACCGCGCATGGCCGCCTTGATGCAGGAACACGCGATCGATGCCGTGCTGCACTTCGCAGCGCTCAAGTCCGTGGGCGAATCCCAGAGGATTCCACTGCAGTACTTCGACAGCAACATCAGCGGTTCGATTGCCCTGCTCGGCGCCATGCAGGATGCAGGCGTGCAGTTGCTGGTCTTCAGCTCTTCGGCAACGGTGTACGGCAACCAGGACCACTGCCCGGTGGCCGAGACCGCTTCAACCTGTGCGATGACGCCCTATGGGCGCACCAAGCTGGTGGTCGAGCAGCTGCTCGCCGACCTGGCGGCAACGGGCCAGGACCTGCATGTCGCGACGCTGCGCTACTTCAACCCGGTCGGCGCCCACGCCAGCGCGCTGATCGGCGAGCTGCCGCATGGCACGCCGAGCAACCTGATGCCGTACATCGCGCAGGTTGCCGCCGGGCTGCTGCCGGAAGTGCAGGTCTTCGGGGATGACTATCCGACCCATGACGGTACCGGCGTGCGCGACTACATCCATGTGCAGGACGTCGCCAGCGCCCACGTGCTGGCCCTGCAGTTCCTCCGTGACCAGCGGCGCAGCATCACCCTCAACCTTGGCACCGGCCAGGGCCACAGCGTGCTGGAACTGATCCAGGCCTTCGAGCTCACCACCGGCATGCGGATTCCGTTCCGCATCGTGCCGCGACGCAATGGCGACATCGCGGTCAGCTTCGCCGATACCTCGCTGGCGCTGCGCGAGCTGGGCTGGAAGGCGCGTCACGATCTCACCGACATGTGCCGGGACACCTGGAAATGGCAGCGGGCGATGTCACAGGCCGCGCAAGGTGCAATGCCAACGCACCTGCCCGTGTGCTGATGCGGGCAGGCACCGTTGGTCAGAAGAAACGCCCGTACACGACCTGCACGATCTCACCATTGCCGGTGTTGATCAGCAGCGCATCCGGGCCATAGCGCACCCATTCGTAGCCCATCGGCGGCATGTCCAGGCCGAACAGCCAGAAGTCGTTGAGGATGTAGTCCCCGACCCAGTACGGGCGCGGCAGGATCTGGCCGTAGTGCCAACGCTGGTAGGCATAGCCGATCGGCGGATGGTAAGGCCCGATGCGGAAGGCATGATCGGCGCGGAAGTTGTGCCGGTACTCATCGCGGAAGACCGGCCGCGCATTGCCCAGTTCGCGTGGGCGCTCCATCCGTGGGTAGCCCCAGGGCGCCCGCATCGGCTCTTCGCGCGGTGCGGACATATGCGGCCCTCCTTCGGGGCGGCGTTCGGCACTCGCAATGGAGATACCACCCAGCAACGGCATCACCAGCAGCGCTCCTGCGAGCAGGCAGCGGCTGTAGCGCAGTGAGGTGTTCATGGTCAGGGTCCTTGCAACCAAAGAAGAAGGATGGAGCGCGGTCCGCTCCGGCCGGGTCCCCGCCTGCACAGGTCATGCATTGCAACCAGGGATCCTGATGCCGGGAATACGCCCCGCCTCGTTCACGACGCGTCACAAAGTGCACAGCCGCAGCTGAACGCGATCGCGGGTCGCGCACGGTTCAGTCACCATCCCCAGAAAACGACATGGCCGCAAACGCGGCCATGTCGGGTGCAACACGCTGGACTCCCGCGGCACTCAGGCCGCTGCTTCACGCACCGCAGCGGACAGGCGATCCAGCGTTTCCTGCATCAGCGCGGCATCATCGGCTTCGACGGTAACCCGTACCACCGGCTCGGTACCGGACGGACGCAGGAACGCGCGACCGCGACCGGCAACCGACTGCTGCGCGGCCGCCAGCGCAGCCTGCACGCTGTCGGCCTGCACCGTGGCCTTGGCCGAGACATTGCCCAACCGCACGTTGACCGTTTTCTGCGGCACCCGCTCCAGGCCCTTCAGCGCCTGGCGCAGGGTCTGGCCGCTGTTGCGCAGTGCCACCAGCAACTGCAGGGCGCTGACAATACCGTCGCCGGTGGTGGCCCGGTCCAGGCACAGCAGGTGACCCGAGGCCTCGCCGCCGAGAACGCCCCCACCTTCGACCAGTGCCTGATGCACGTAGCGATCACCGACGTTGCTGCGCACGAACGGTATCTGCAGGTCGGCAAACGCCTTCTCCACGCCGTAGTTGCTCATCAGCGTCCCGACCACCGGGCCGCGCAGGCGGCCTTCAGCCTTCCACGCACGGGCCAGGATGTACAGCAGGTCATCGCCGTCCACCGGGTTGCCCTGGTCGTCAGCCATCAGCACGCGATCGCCATCACCGTCGAACGCGATGCCGAGATCGGCGCGGGTCTCGCGGACCTTGGCCGCCAGGTTGTCGATATGGGTGGAACCCACGCCGGCGTTGATGTTCACGCCATTGGGCTCGGCACCGATGCCGATCACCTCGGCACCCAGTTCGCGGAACAGCAGCGGCGCGATCTGGTAGGTGGCACCGTGCGCGCAATCCAGCACCAGGCGCAGGCCACGCAGGTCGAATGTGCGCGGCACGCTGGCCTTGCAGAACTCGATGTAGCGGCCGACCGCCTCGCGCGCCCGTGATGCCTTGCCCAGTTTTTCCGACTCAACGGTGGTGAACGGAACGTCCAGTGCCGCTTCCAGGGCCAGTTCGGTGGCATCGTCGAACTTCTCGCCCTGGGCGGAGAAGAACTTGATGCCGTTGTCGTAATGCGGATTGTGCGAGGCACTGATGACGATGCCGGCGTCCACGCCCAGCGTGCGCGTCAGGAATGCCACTGCCGGCGTCGGCATCGGCCCCAGCAGCTGCACATCGGCACCGGCAGCGACCAGGCCGGCCTCCAGCGCCGCCTCGAACATGTAACCGGAAATGCGGGTGTCCTTGCCGATCACCACGATCGGTCGGCGCCCGTCCTGCCCACGCTGGGCCACCAGGACACGGCCCAGGGCATTGCCCAGGCGCAGCACGAAGTCGGCCGAAATCACGCCTTGGCCGACCCGTCCACGGATGCCGTCAGTACCGAAGTACTTGCGAGCACCCATCAAGCCACCTCCGGCGCCGGCTGCCGACCCAGCATCGCCAGCAGATCGGACAGGCGGTCGCGCATCTCGCGGCGGTCGCAGATCTGGTCGATGGCACCGTGCTCCAGCAGGAACTCCGAACGCTGGAAGCCTTCCGGCAGCTTCTCGCGCACGGTCTGCTCGATCACGCGCGGGCCGGCAAAGCCGATCAGCGCCTGCGGTTCGGCGATGTTGATGTCGCCCAGCATCGCGAACGACGCTGATACGCCACCGGTAGTCGGGTGGGTCAACACCGAGATGTACGGCAGGCCGGCTTCGCGCAGCTTGCCCAGCGCGGCCGAGGTCTTGGCCATCTGCATCAGCGAGAACAGGCCTTCCTGCATGCGCGCGCCGCCGCTCTGCGAGAAGCACACGTAAGGCGCACCGATCTCCACTGCGGTTTCAGCAGCCAGCGCGAAACGCTCACCCACCACCGAGCCCATCGAACCGCCCATGAAGGCGAAATCGAACGACGAGGCGACCAGCGCACGGCCCTTGAGCAGGCCGCGCATGGCGATCAGCGCGTCGTACTCACCCGTGTTCTTCTGCGCGATCTTGATGCGCTCGCTGTACTTCTTCTGGTCCTTGAACTTGAGCAGGTCGGTCGGACCCAGGCGCGCACCGATCTCGGTGGTGCTGTCGGCGTCGAACAGGGCGGCCAGGCGCGCGCGCGCGCGGATCGCCATGTGATGGCCGCACTTCGGGCAGACCTCCAGGTTCTCTTCCAGTTCCGGACGGTACAACGCGCTGCCGCAGTTGCTGCACTTTTCCCACAGGCCCTCGGGGACACTGCGCTTCTTGCTGGGGGTGTTGTCGGTGCGGATGCCGGACGGCATCAACTTGCTGAGCCAACTCATGCGGGAGGACACTTCCGTTCAGGGCGGCCCAGGGGCCGCAAAGGCGGACAGTCTAGCTCCGCTTTCCCTGCCCGTGCACCCCCTTGCCGGGCATGGGGGTGCTGGAAAAAACCATGCTGGGACGTACGTTTAGGTGTCGGGTAGCGCCGGCCGCTGGCCGGCAGCCCCTTACGTACAGACCCATGGGTAGTGCCGGCCGCTGGCCGGCAGCCCTTACGTACAGACCCATGGGTAGTGCCGGCCAGCGGCCGGCCGTCCTGTTACGCATCCAGCGCCTGCCGCAGCGGGGCCAGGAAGGTTCGGGCGCGCTGGGCTGCGTCTCCCACCGAGTCCGCTTCGGCCAGCACCGCCACCAGCGCGCTGCCCACCACCACGCCGTCGGCCTGGCGGGCCATGGCAGCGGCACTGTCGGCATCCTTGATGCCGAAGCCGGCCACCACCGGCACTGAGGCGCGCGCGCGCAGCGCCTGCAGGCGGGCACTGGCGGCATCGCTGTCCAGGCGCTCGGAGGCGCCGGTGACACCGGCAAAGCTGACGTAATAGAGATAGCCACGGGCCAGCGCCAGCAGCTTGTCGGCACGCGCCTCGCTGGTGGTCGGCGAGGCCAGCAGCACCAGCGCCAGGCCGGCCGCATCGAAGGCCTGCTGCGCTTCACCGGCCTCTTCCGGCGGCAGGTCGACCAGCAGCACACCATCCACGCCGGCCTCCACGGCTGCCTTGGCGAAGGCCGCGTAGCCGTGGATCTCCACCGGGTTCAGGTAGCCCATCAGTACCACCGGCGTCTGCGCGTCACGCTCGCGGAACTGCGCCACGGCCTGCAGCACGTAACGGCTGCCGGCGCCCTGTGCCAGCGCGCGCTCGGAGCTGCGCTGGATGGTCGGGCCGTCGGCCATGGGATCAGAGAACGGCACGCCCAGTTCGATCACATCGGCACCGGCCTCGACCAGCGCGTGCATGACCGGCACAGTGGCCTCCAACGAGGGATCACCGGCCGTGACGAAGGGGATAAGTGCCTTGCGCTGCTGTTCGCGCAGACGCTGGAAACAGGCATCGAGTCGGGATACAGGCATCTCAGGCACATCCTTCAATCAGTTCAATCGCATCGCTGGTTCCCCAGTACATCTGAGTGACCCTCCCTTCAAACAGTTCCACGCGGATACCCAGGTCCGAACCCGGGTCCTGCCAGGTGAGGTACTCGCCCTGGTCACCGTCGTAGGCATGCGGGCTGGATACCGGCGGCTTCGGAAACTGGGCCATGGCCTGGACGCGGGTCATGCCGACACGCAGGCCGAACGGACCGGGCTGCTGGGTCGGCGCCCCGCTCTCCGGATCCAGGCCGAGATCGAAACGGACGACGCGATCTTCATCAGTCATCATCGACACGCCAGGCGGCAGCCCCTTGCCGTCGTAGTACTCGCAACTGCCACCGATGGCTTCGACGGCCCCTTGCGCAGTCCACGGCCCGAGTGCCTTCAGATCGGTCATATGCTGGCCGATCAGCACCTCGCCGGCATGGTCCAGCGCCACCGAGACCACCGCGGGCGCGCCATCGCTGTCCGTGTCTTCCACTGACGGCGGATCGACGATCGGCGTACGCGCCATCGGGTCAAGGTCATCATTCGCTGCCGGCTGCTGTGCCGGCTGCGTAGTGGCCTTGGCGGCCGGTGCCAGCACCGGCGGCTCCGGCGGCTGGCACGCGGCCAACCCCAGCGCCAGCAGCAGCACGCCACTGTTCCGCAACAGCGCGCTCACAGCACCAGCCCTTCGCGCGCGGCAATGGTGTGCACGTCCTTGTCGCCACGGCCGGACAGATTGCAGAGGACGATCTGGTCACGCGGACGACCGCGCGCCAGCTTGATCGCCTGCGCCAGCGCATGGCTGGACTCCAGCGCCGGCAGGATGCCTTCGGTGTGGGCCAGCAGGTGGAAGGCCTGCAGTGCTTCTTCGTCGGTGATGCCGAGGTAGCGTGCACGACCGGTATCGGCCAGGAACGCGTGCTCCGGGCCGACGCCCGGATAGTCCAGGCCGGCCGACACCGAATGGGTCTCGATGATCTGGCCGTCGTCGTCGCACAGTACATAGGTGCGGTTGCCATGCAGCACGCCCGGGCGACCGGCAGCGATCGATGCTGCGTGACGGCCGGTGCTGATGCCATCACCTGCCGCTTCAGCGCCGACGATCTCGACCTGGCGATCGTTGAGGAAGGCATGGAACAGGCCGATCGCATTGCTGCCGCCGCCCACGCAGGCGGTGATCGCATCCGGCAGGCGGCCGTACTCGGCCAGCATCTGCTCGCGCGCCTCACGGCCGACGATGGCATTGAAGTCACGGACCATGCGCGGATACGGATCCGGGCCGGCCACGGTGCCGATGATGTAGAAGGTGTCCTGCACGTTGGTCACCCAGTCGCGCATGGCTTCGTTGAGCGCGTCCTTCAGGGTGGCCGAGCCGGAGGTGACCGGCACCACCGTCGCACCGAGCAGCTTCATGCGGTAGACGTTGATCTTCTGCCGCTCGATGTCGGTGGCGCCCATGTACACCACGCATTCCAGGCCCAGCCGCGCGGCGACGGTGGCGCTGGCCACGCCATGCTGGCCGGCGCCGGTCTCGGCAATGATGCGCTTCTTGCCCATCCGCGCCGCCAGCAGGGCCTGGCCGATGGTGTTGTTGATCTTGTGCGCGCCGGTGTGATTCAGGTCCTCGCGCTTGAGCAGGATCTGCGCGCCGCCGACGTGATCGCTCAGGCGTTCAGCATGGTAGATCGGGCTCGGCCGGCCCACGTAATGGGCCAGGTCGCGGTCGTAGGCCAGCTGGAATGCGGGATCCTGCCGCGCCTGGTCATAGGCCTGCGCCAGTTCCTGCAGCGGGCCGACCAGGGTTTCGGCGACGAAGCTGCCGCCGTAGCGGCCGAAGTGGCCCTGGGCATCCGGGAAAGCGTGATAGTCGGCAATGGGGGAGGCAGACATGGATACGACCGATGGTTCAGACAGGTGGATACTCTAGCGCACGGGTCGTGACCGGAAAATGGATATTATCTGGCGCATATCGTCAGGAAATCTCACATGAGCCGTTCCCTGCTGCCTCCACTCAATGCACTGCGCGCGTTCGAGGCCACGGCCCGTCTCGGCGGCGTTGGTCGCGCCGCGCAGGATCTGCATGTCACCCACGGTGCGGTCAGTCGGCAGTTGAAGCTGCTGGAGGATCACCTTGGCCTGGCCTTGTTCCAGCGGGCCGGCCGTGGCCTGCGCCTGACCGTCGCCGGCACCCGCCTGCAGGCAGCCTGCGGCGAGGCCTTCAGCGGCATCGAAGACTGCGTGCGCGAACTGCGACGGCCGGCAGCCTCTCCAGCGCTGGTACTGGGCTGCAGTGGCAGCGTGCTGGCGCGCTGGATGATTCCACGCCTGCCAGCGCTGCAGGCCGCCCTGCCCGGCGTGCGCCTGCAGTGGTCGGCGCTGGATGGCAGTTTCACCGAAGCGCAGGCGGCGCTGGACGCCGTGTTGCTGCTGGCGCAGGGCCCGTGGCCACGGGGCTGGCAGGTATGCGAGTTGGCACCGGAACGGGTTGGCGTGGTGGTGGCACCATCGCATCCGGCGGCGCAGCGCCTGCGGCATGCACCGCCCTCGGCGCTGCTGCAGGAGACGCTGCTGCACACCAGCTCACGGCCGCAGGCATGGCCGGCATGGGCACAGGCGCACGCTCTGGACGTGTCGAAGCTGCAGCTGGGCACTGCCTTCGAGCACCTGTACTACCTGCTGGAAGCCGCTGTAGCCGGGCTGGGTCCGGCGATCGCGCCAGAGCCGCTGGTGGCCGAGGACCTGGCCGCGGGCCGCCTGGTCGCGCCCTGGGGATTTGCCGCCACCGGCGGCTTCTGGGTACTGGCATGGCCGGATGGTCCGGCCAACTCGCGCGTGCAAGCACTGGCGGACTGGGCGAGCCAGCAGCTGCGCTGACAATGAAAAAGGGGACGGAGGGGATCAAGTCGTTTGTGCCACTTACGACTTAATCCCCTCCGTCCCTTTTTCTCAGCTGGCGGCCGGGGTGGCCAGTCGCTGCTGCAGGTCTTCGCGCAGGCGCGACAGTTCCACTTCCGCCTGCTGCCGCTGCTGCATCCCCTCACGATGGATGCTGCGCACTTCTTCCACCGTGGCGATCAGCTGGTCGTGAACATGGCGCAGCGTGGCCACGTCGATCACGCCGCGCTGGTTGCTGCGTGCGGTATCCACCGAGGCCTGGCGCATCAGGTCCGCGTTGCGGCGCATCAGTTCGTTGGTCGCGTCGTCGATGGCGCTGGCCAGCTCCGCGGCGGTCTTCTGCTCGCCCAGTGACAGCTGGATCGCGAACTGGCGCTTCCACGACGGGATGGTGATCTCGCGGACCGTGTTGAACTTCTCGATCAGCTGCAGTGCATTGGCCTGGATCAAGCGGATCATCGGCAGCGACTGGTCGGCGGCATGCTGCATCAGCTGCAGGTCGGACACCCGCTTGTCGATCAGGCGGATCGCATTTTCGACCTCGCCCAGGCGGATCCGCTGCTGCGGATCCTCACTGCCCTGCCCGGCCAGCTGCTCGGTCTGCAGTTCGGCCAGCCGCTGCTTGCCCGCAGCGGCGTACAGGCCCAGGGCATGGCGTTCCTCACGGACGATATCGTGCATGCGGTCGAACTCGCCCACACGCTTGCCCATCAGCACCTGCTGCGCGCCGACGTCTCCCAGCAGCTGCTCGATCTGCGCATTGGTGTCGCTGAACTTCTGCACCAGTTCACCCTTGGATGCGCGCAACCGATCGATCAGACCTCCAATCAACGGCACCCTGGAACGCTGCGCGAATCCGTCGAGCTTGAGGCTGCGTGCGATGCGCACGACTTCGCCCAGCTTTTCACCACTGGCATCGAGATCACGATTGCGCACCTGGTCCAGCAGCTGGCTGGAGAACGCGGCCGTGCGGTTGGCGGCGTCGCGACCGAACACCTGCAGGTTGCCTGGACGCAGGTCATCCAGCTCACGGCGGATCTCGGCGATACGCGGCAGATCCTCATGGACCAGGCCAAGGGCCTTCAGCGTTCCTTCGTCGAGCGTGGAAACGGCAGTGTTGGTGGGTACCAGCGTGCCGGGGCTCTGACTGTCCTGGGCCATCGGGCGATCTCCTTGAAATGGGTAAGCGGCTGTGGCCGGTTCAGCGCAGTCTAGCCTGAGCGGCCGCAACCTCGTCATCGATCTGGGCGTGCAGCGCAGCCGCCTTCCCCGTCAATGCAGCACCTGCGGCGCTCTGGTCGGCCAGTGCGGCCTGTCGCCAGGCGGGCAGCAGGACATCATGGATGCGCGCGAAACGCTGCAGCAGCACCGTGTCCTGGTCCTGCAGCAGCTGCCATTGACCGGCTTCGACGCGATACAGGGTCGCCAGCCGGCGCAGGTGATCCAACCGTTGCGACAGCGCGGCATGCCCGGCCGCGTCGCACTTCGCCAGCCGTGATGCGCCCAACTCAGCCCAGGCGTCCAGTGCTGTGGCCGCCTCTGAACGTTCATCGATGGCCAGAGCTCGCTGCTGCTGGCAATGCTGAAGGTGCTGGGCCTGCTCGCGCGCCTGCAGGGCCAGCACCCCCAACTGCGACTGCAGCGCATGCCCTTCCGCCTCGCGGTCAACATCGCGCCCAAGCAGGCGCCCCCACCAGCCTTCCTGTCGCCGGATCTGCGCAGGATTCCCCGCCTGCAGGGCCAGAGCGATACGCGCCAGCGCGGCCACCAGGCCTTCGCCCGCAACCGAGGGCAACATGACGGCCCGCTGCGCAAGTGCCTGCAGCAGCGGCGTACCGTAATCGCCCAGCACGGCGATATCGGCCGTGTCCGGCAATACCGGTGACGGCAGTGGCGCCTGCGGGATCACGGCAGCGGCGGCGGCTGCGGTGTCGATGCCAGGCTGCCTTCGCCGTCTTCCGGCGGCAGCGACTCGCCGTAGAAGTGGCGCATCAGCGCTTCATCCAATGCGCGCTCTTCCGGCGTCGTGGCACGGCGTACGCGAGCACGCGGCGGCACCGCGCCGCTGGAACCGCCGCGCTCGACCTGCTGCCGCGCCCAACCGGCGAACGCCGCCAGGGTCTGCGACACCTGTGCCTGCTGCGCCTGTGATGCCACCAGCAGTTCGACCAGAGGCGCCAATCCGGCCTGCAG
The DNA here is from genome assembly GCF_059367995.1 of Stenotrophomonas sp. YJH_SMC_79. Lineage (NCBI taxonomy): Bacteria > Pseudomonadati > Pseudomonadota > Gammaproteobacteria > Lysobacterales > Lysobacteraceae > Stenotrophomonas > Stenotrophomonas sp. YJH_SMC_79. The sequence continues at coordinate 463,982 of NZ_JCAFRK010000002.1, read as the reverse complement.
ATCTTCGGCCAGCAGCGTGGCCGGCGCGCTGTGGGCCACCGCGACCGGCTCCGGCGCAGCGGGTGCAGGGCGTGTTTCGGAGAGGCGCTGCAGGGCCTCGAGCAATGCCGGCCACGGCGCTGGATCGGCAACGGCAACGGGCGTCACGTCCGGCGCCGCCGGCGGCAACTGCAGCGCGCTGGCGATGTCCGCCAACTGCGCGACCACGCGTCCACCGACATCGCTGTCGTCGGCTCCCATGGCCTTGTTGCGCAGGAAATCACTCTTGATCTGAGCCCAGCGCTGCGACTGCACCTCATCCAGCACGCCGCGCAGTTCGGCCAGCTTCAGCAGGTTCTCCTCGGCGCCGGTGGTCAGCAGCTGCGCCTCGCCCAGGTAGTGGTCGGAGATCAGCTGCTGCAGCTCGTCCTCGTTCATCACCGGCGAGATCTTCTCCGCCAGCTTGTTCATGTTGCGGTAGCTGCCCTGCAGCCGGAACGGCGGCTCGGTACGGTAACGATCGTCCTGCGCGGCACTGGCGATGTACTGCTGGTTGACCCGGTAGACCACGTCGCGAACGCGCAGCATGCGCTGCAGGGTGGCGGTGATCTCGTTGATCTCGGCGCTGCTGTAGGCGTGGCTGAGGCCATTGGTGGACACGTCCTTGCCCATCGCGCGATCGACCAGCACATACAGGTCGGCCATGTCACGCGTGGCCAGCGGCGCCAGCACCGGGTTGGAGGTCAGGCTGTTCTCGATGTAGCTCAGGGTGAACGACGCTTCCATGCCACCCAGCACATCGCCGAGGTTGTAGATGTCGGCGCGGTTGGCCAGCATGTCCGGAATCCTGAACACCTCACCGGACTCGGTGTACGGGTTGCCGGCCATGACCACGCAGAACTTCTTGCCACGCATGTCGTAGGTGCGGGTGCGGCCGCGCCACACGCCTTCGATGCGACGGGTGCCATCGCACAGCGAAATGAACTTCTGCAGGAACTCGGGATGGGTGTGCTGGATGTCGTCGACGTACAGCATGGTGTTGTTGCCCATCTCCAGCGCCAGGTTGAGCTTTTCCAGTTCCTGCCGCGAAGTGGCATCGGGCGCCTGTGCCGGGTCCAGCGAACGCACCTCGTGACCCAGCGCCGGGCCGTTGATCTTCATGAAGACCAGGCCCAGCCGGTGCGCCACGTATTCCATCAGCGTGGTCTTACCGTAGCCCGGGGGCGAGATCATCATCAGCAGGCCCATCAGGTCGCTGCGCTTGTTCTCGCCGACCGTGCCCATCTGCTTGGCCAGGTTGTCGCCGATCACGCCCAGGTAGACATCGTTGATCAGCTTGTTGCGTACGAACGAAGACAGCGGCCGCGCCTTGAACTCGGACAGGCGCAGGGTCTGCCGTTCGCGGTTGATGATGCCCTGGCGTACCGCCTGGTAGGCATGGAAATCGGGCACGAATCGCTTCAGGTGGTGCTGCAGGCGTGCCAGGAAATCATCCAGTGACAGCGACAGCGAGCCATTGTGGATGCGCGGGTGTTCGCCAAGCAGGCCCGGTACGTCCACGCGCAGCGGCGCGTCGCTGGCCCGCGTGCGCAGCTGGCGCTGCACCAGCAGCAGCGCAGCGGCCTCGTCGGCATGACCGGCATGCGCGGCCTGTGCAGGCAGACCGGCCAGCGCACGCAACCATTGCCCGGCCAGTGCCCAGCGTGCGGCCAGCGGATCCTGCGTACGCTGCAGCGCGCGCTCCAGTACTTCGCGCTGCCCGGCCTGGTCCAGTTGCTGGGCCAGGGCCTCCAGCAGGGCCTGGGCATGCTTGCTGGTGCTGAACACGGGTTCGCCGTTGACCAGTTCTTCGCCCAGATAGGCGGCCGCCGCCTCGGCGGCGTCTTCGTCGAAGGGCAACGACTGCGACTGCGCGAACGCACCAAGCGCAGCTGCCATTTCCGCGCGCAGAGCGACACGCCCTTCGTCCGAGCCGAACAGGCGGGCGATGGTTTCCGCCCCGGCCTGGCGGCTGGGCCACTGCAGTACCGCTTCTTCGCGCTGCTGCGCCGCCCAGAACAACAGGGCCAGCGCGCGCACCCGCGGGCCGTGACGCAGCGCGCCCGCAGACTGCTGCAAGGGCAGCAGCGCGCGCAGGATCAGCGCGGCGTCATGGTCATGGATACCGCGCTCGTAGCCTTCGCGATAGCGCGGCGCAGCGAAGGCACGGACGCGCTGGTCCAGTGCTTCGGGTGTGGCGACATCGTGCTGCAGCTGCGCCAGGTCCAGCCCATCGTGGCCCTGCTGTGCGGCCAGCAGCAGGCTGCCGGCCAGGTATTCGCCGCGGTAGATCGCATCGGATTCCGAATCCAGCGTCACCGGCCAGAACGGCCTGAGTGCCTCCAGTTCCGGGTCGTGCAGGGTTTCCAGGAAGTCGGTGCCGGTCAGGTGGATGGCCAGCGTATCGCCACGCGGCAACAGGGTCAGGTCTAGGGCCTGGGTGTTGACGCTGAAGCGGTGGCGCGGGCCAAGCCGGACCACGTTGCCACCGGCTTCGTAGAGGTCGCTGCGGTCGCGCAACTGGCGCACTGCCTGGTCGCGCACGCCCTTCAGGCGCGCCTCGATGTCATCGGCCTTGACGTTGTCGCGCAGGGTGCGCAGCCGCTCGGCCAGCTCGCGCAGCTTGAGGATCAGCGGGTCGCCGGCAAAGAACGCATTGAGTTCATCGGCGGTGGCGAAACGCTCGGTGCGCTTGGCCAGGCCGTCGAGGATGCGGTTGGCGGCATCCAGCACCGAACGCGCCTTGCGCTGGCGGTCGTCCAGCAACGCCTGCTTGTGCGTTTCGAAGGCCTCGACCAGTTCTTCGCGCTTGCTGAGGATGTCGCCGAGGAACTGCTCATGCTCGCCGAACTGGCTCTCCAGTTCTTCAAGCTGCACCAGCAGGCGTGACAGCTGTTCGTCGGCCCTTTCCGGATCGTTGGCCATCGCCAGCGCGCTGGTGATGGACTGCGAGAACAACGCGAACTGGGCGGCAAACTGCGCCACGGCCTCCGCCGAACCGAGGGTGCGGCGGCGCTGTTCGGCGCGGGTACGCGCCTGGTTCAGCCGCCCGTACAGCACGGAAATGGATTCAACCACGCGGGTGCGCGCGGTGGCATCGTCCACCTTCAGCCCGGCCATCAGTTCGGACAGCATGTCCAGATCGGCGGCCATGCCGCGCATGCCGTCCAGCTGCTCGTCCAGCTGGCGGGCGCTGCTGGCCTGCTGGGCGGCTTCATCCAGCGCCTGCAGGCGGCTGCCCAGCGGTGCCAGTGCGGCATCGCCGGCCAGGAATTCACCGGTTGCCGCGCCGACGCGGTCCTGCGCCTGCACCAGCTCGGAAGCCATGGTCTCGATGCGCGAGGTATCGATATAGCGCAGCTCGCGGATGGTCAGCAGCCGCCCGCGCAGCGCGGTGATTTCGTTCAGCGCCTCGACGAAGGCCTGCACCTCGTTCCAGTTCTGCGGCTGCAGGCGGCCCAGCAGGGCCTTGTGCGTGGCCTCGGCGTCGACCATCGCCTGCGCCGACTGTTGGCGGATCGACTGCACCTTCTCGTATTCGTCCAGCACCGATTCGCCGGTGGCACTGATCTGCCGCAGCAGCGCTTCGGCACCGTCGCAGGCCTCGTCACCGAGCCAGTGGTGGGTGTCGAACAGGCGGCGGGTATCGGCTACCAGGCGCTGGTAGCGCTGCACCGACACGTCCTGGCCGTCGATCTCGCGCGCCAGGTTGAACAGGTTGGAGATGCCGCGCACCAGTTCGGCATTGCCGATGCGGCCCATGAAGGTGTTGCCAGGCGGACGGCTGGCAGCGAACTCGTCGCTGCTGAACGGCGTCTGCCACACCTGCATCGGATGGATGCGGGTCGGTTCGGTGCCTTCGGCATGGAACAGCACCATGCGCCCATCCTGCAGGAAGGCGTAGCCGTGGCCGAACACGGGGTTCTGCAGCACGCGCTGGATGGTGTTGTAGACGAACAACGCCGAGCGACCGCCCTCGCGTTCGTAGAAGATGTACAGCACGTCCTCGCCGTTGGGCGAGCGGATGCTGCGCTTGAACTGCATGCCCGCCATCGAGGCATCGAACGCCTTGTGCTCGCCGCCCTGCAGGTAGTAGCCGCCCGGGAAGATCACGCCGTGGTCTTCGGGCAGCTGCACGCAGGCCTGCACGATCGCATCGTTGCGCACGATGTCGCCGGTAAGCGTGTTGTAGATCAGCCCACGCCACACGGTTTCGCGATAGGGCAGCACCTTCAACAGCAGCAGCGAACCGACGCGGGCGAATTCGAACTGGGCGTCGTCCAGCGACTGCGTGCTGTCTTCGACCGGTTCGCTGTAGATGCCCTGCCCGGTCTCGGTGTTGTTCTCCACCTTGATGGTGAGGTCGCCGCCGGTGGTTTCCACGAACAGGGTGTCGAGGATGTTCAGGTGCGAATGGCGGCCATTGACCGCCAGGTCGCGGGTCGCCCTGCTCCATTCGAAGTCGAACGGCGGCGGCAGCGCGATATCACGTTCGCCGCGCGCATCCAGATAGGTCAGTTCACCATCGCGCGACAGCGCCCAGCGGAACACGCGCACATCGCTGCTGCGCTCGCCGATCTGGAACGAGGCCAGCAGCTTGTCGCCGACCACGATCAGCTGCAGCAGGCGCGCGTGCTTGTAGTAGGCGTACAGCTCATTGAAGTCGTGCACGAAGCCGGGCTGGTCGAGGAAGCTGCCCTTCAGCTCCAGCGCAGCGACGTCGTAGCCATCACTGCTCTGCACCAGCCGGTACAGGCCGAACACGTCCTCGATACGGGTCTGGGTCTTCAGCCCGATGAACACGTTGTAGCCGAACAGCAGGCGGTCCGGGCCCACCTGCACGATGTCGCGGCCGACGCAGTTGTTCTCGCTGCGGATGCGGAAACGCCCGACCACTTCCAGGCGGCTGTCGCCGAACTCGGCCAGGCGCTGGCGGTTGAGCGTTTCGGCCAGGCCCTGCAGGCGCTGGCCCTGTTCGGCCAGGCGGCGGCGCAGGACTTCGTAGGCACCGCCCTGGGCAACGGCCTGGTCGACGGTAGTGCCGCCTGCCTCCGCTGCGGTGGATTCGGCGGTCGGTTGGGTTTCAGACATCAGCAGGCTTCCGGCTCACGGGCGGACGGCCGCAGTTGCGGCCGGCGCGGGCGGGCGATGGCGGCGTGGCCATCGCCCGATGCATCAACGGGCGCTGTCGACCACGGTGGCCGACACGGTGGGCACCGCTTCGGCGTCCTCGGCGATCTGGCGCGGTGCCGGCTCGGCCACAGCCACGCCCAGGTAGCGCTGCATCAGCTCTTGCACGATCGGGCTCTTGCCGGCAAAGCCTTCGATCGACTTGCCCAGCGACACCGCCTTGACCAGGTTCTCGAACATGCCACCGTCGCCACCGACCAGGTCGATGTCGGCGTTGCGCAGCGCGCTGGCGATGACGTTGGCGTTCTCGCGCGAGACTTCCTTGCCGGCTTCGATCGAGGCCAGCGCCTGCTTCAGGCTGTTGTCCAGCATCATGCGGAACTCTTCGTGGCCGCGTGCCTGGTCGCTCAGCGAGGCGATGGCCTCGAACTTGCGCACCAGGCCCTCGGCCTCGGCCAGCAGCTTCTTCTGCACCACGCCAGCCTCGGCGTTGCCCAGCGATTCGGTGGCGGTGGCACGGGCCAGGCCCATCTTCTCCTCACCCTGGGCCTGCGCCTGCAGGGTCTCAGCCAGCACGCGGGCCTCGTTGCTGCCCTGCTTCAGGCTGGCTTCGGCCTTGGCTTCGATCACCCGCGCCTCGGCGATACCGACCTTCTCGATGGCCAGTGCCGAGGCCTCGCGCACCTGCGCTTCAGCCAGGCCCGGCGCGGCCTGTTCGGCACGGAACGCGTCGGCCAGCAGGCGCTTGGCCTCGGCCTGCTTGCCGGCCGCTTCGTGCTCGGCCTGGGCCAGCGTGGTCAGTTCCACCGCACGATGCTTGGAGGCGGTTTCGCGCGCCTGCGCTTCCTTCACCTCACGCACCAGCGCTTCCTGCGCCTTGGCCTCGGCTTCCAGGATCAGCACCTGCTTCTGGCGGTCTGCCTCGGAGACCTCGCGCACTTCCTTGATGCGCTCTTCTTCCTGGGCCACGGTCTTGTCGATGGAGATGCGTTCGCGGGTGATGTTGGCCACGTCCATCTTGCCCTGCTCGACCACCTTGTCACGCTCCACGCCCTGCAGCTGCACTTCACGATCGGTAGTGACCTGCTCAAGCTGGCGCGCGCGCTCGACGCGCTCGGCTTCGATGGCCACCGCGCGCTGGCGGTTCTGCTCGGCCACTTCCACTTCGCGCAGGCGGTTCTGGTCGCGGATCTCGATCAGCTGCTGCGCTTCGATACGGGCGTTCTCGGACAGCTGGCGCTGTTCTTCCTGCACCTTGGCGGTCTCGGCTTCCTCGCGCGCGCGGATGGTCTCGATCTCGCGCTTCTGGCGGGCTTCGGCCTCGGCCTGCTGGCGTTCCAGCGCCAGCAGCGCCTCACGCGCTTCCACGTTCTTCTTGGTGATGGCCAGCTTCTCGTTCTGCTCCAGCTCGTTGGTCACCACGTTCTGCGCGGCGGTCAACTCGGTGATCTTGCGGATGCCCTGCGCGTCGAGGATGTTGAACTGGTCCAGCAGCGACTTCGGCGTCTGTTCCAGATAGTCGATCGCCACGTCCTCCAGCACATAGCCGTTCAGGTCATTGCCGATCACCGCGATGATCTCGTCGCGGAATTCCTGGCGCTTCTCGAACAGTTCGGTGAAGTCGAACTTCTTGCCGACCGTCTTCAATGCTTCGGAGAACTTGGCGTTGAACAGCTCGTCGACGGCGTGCTTGTCCGAGGCACGGTCGGCGCCGATGGCCTTGGCCACGCGCAACACATCGGCCTGGGTTTCATTGACCCGCAGATAGAAGGCCACGGCGATATCGGCGCGCATGTTGTCGCGGCAGATCAGGCCTTCCTTGCCGCGGCGGTCGATCTGCAGGGTGATCAGGCTGATCCGCATCAGCTCGGCGCGGTACAGCACCGGGATGATCAGCGCGCCGGTGAAGTGCACCTTGGGCGTGGAGCTCATGTCGTTGACGATCAGGGCCACGCCCTGGTCGACCTTGCGGTAGAAGGCCTTGAACAGGCCGGCCAGGCCGAGCAGCCCGACCAGCAGGACGGCCACGCCGATCAGGAAGGGGGCCATGGTTGCCAACGTCATCAGTGATTCTCCTTGTTGCCCGGAAGCAGGTTGTCCTGGAAGTCGAGGGCGACCGCATCGGCGCGGACCACCCGGTAATGGTGTTGTGCGGCCACGTGCTCGACCAGCACGATGCGCTCGCCACGCTGCAGTTCGATGTCGCTGCGTACCTGCAGCACCAGCCCGGCGCCACCGTCATCGAAGGTGGCGTGGCCGCTGCGGGCATTCACTTTCGGTGAGGCGACCACACCGACGCGCCCCAGCAACGAGGCCTGGGCCACCGGCCGCAGGCGCAGCAGGAACCGGCGGATGGGGTGCAGCAGAAGCGCGGTGACCGGCACCGCAGGCAGGGGAGCCAGCACGGCCACGACCGCACCGATCGTCCAGCGCAACAGGTCCGGCAACGGCAGCAGCACGAAAAGATGGATGAAATAGGTCAGCGCCCAGCCGAAGAAACCCAGCAGGGTGACCACGACCATGACTGGCACTCCGCCGAGGCCGAAGCGCTGCAGCAGGGCCGACAGGCCGCTGAGATCGTTGCCGCCGTCGAGGGCGCCATCGGCGCCAAGATCGCCGAAGCCATCGTCGACCAGGCCAAATGCGGCAAGCCCCCAATAGATCAGCGATACCGCCAGTACGATGCTGTACGGCAGGGTCGGGAAACCGAACACAACGCTGAGGAATTCCTGCATCGCTTGCCTTCCTGGGCTGTGGGCGGCGATCGCCCGTTCGGAACGCGCACAGCGCGCCCCGTGGATCCCCGCGCCGGCCCTCATGGCTGGCGCGCTTGGGTCCATCCTATGTGAAGAATACGTGCAGGCTCAAATCCAGGTCCAGATCACGGCAGATGGCGACGCCGATCATTCCAGGACCGTGCAGTCCGCGCGGCGCACTTCCTCGACGAAGGTGCGCATCTTGTAACCGTCCTTGATGCCCGGCTCCAGTTCGATGCCGCTGGACACGTCCACGCCCCACGGCAGCGTCGCCAGCACGGCGTCGTAGACGTTTTCAGGATTCAGGCCGCCGGCCAGCAGGAACGGCCGGTGCAACCCGGTCGGAACGCGGCCCCAGTCGAAGGCCACGCCGGTACCACCGCCGCCGCCGGGGGCGTGGCTGTCGAACAGGAACCCCGCCGCGCTCGGGTAACGCAGCTGCAACGTGCGCGCATTGACCTCTTCCCGGCCGCCCATGGCAATCGCCTTCAGGTAGGGCATGTTGAAGCTGCGGCAGAAGCTCTCGTCCTCCTCGCCGTGGAACTGCAGCAGGGTCGGCCGCACCGTGCGCAGCACCTCGCGCACCTCTTCCTTGCTGTTGTTGCGGAACAGGGCCACCACATCGACCATCGGCGCAATCGCCTGGCGCATCGCGCGTGCTTCGGCAGGAGCAACCCGGCGGCTGCTCTCGCGGGCAAAGATGAAACCCACTGCGTCCACGCCCAGCTCACCGGCCAGGCGGACATCGCCGGCACGGGTCATGCCACAGAACTTGATGCGCGTGCGGTAGTAGGAGCGGCTCATAGCGTGACCTCGGCGGGCAGATGCCAGTTGTCGGGGTACAGGGGCCCAAGGAACACCAGGCCCTGCGGCGGTGCGGTGGGACCGGCTACGGTGCGATCGCGCCCGGCCAGCAGTTCGGCGATCCAGTCCACCGGTTTTTCGCCGCTACCCACCAGGATCAACGATCCGACGATATTGCGGACCATGTGATGAAGGAATGCATTGCCCTGCACGGCCACTTCAATCACCTCGCCCTGGCGGCTGACCTGCAGTGATTGCAGCTCACGCCGCGCATGCAGCGCCTGGCACTGCACGGAGCGGAACGCGCTGAAGTCGTTCTCGCCGATCAGGGCCTGGCCGGCGGCGTGCATCAGGGTCTCGTCCAGCGCCCGGCGCTCCCAGCTGAGGGTCTGCCGGTCCAGCGCCGGCCGCACCTCGCGGTTGAGCAGGCGGTAGCGGTAGCGGCGCGCGCGTGCCGAGAAGCGAGCGTGGAAGTCGTCGGCCACCGGCACGCACCAGCGCACCGCGATCGAGCGCGGCAGCCGGGTGGTGGTGCCCAGCATCCAGGCGCGCGGGTCGCGCACCACGTCGGTATCGAAATGGACAACCTGGCACTGGCCATGCACGCCGGCATCGGTGCGGCCGGCGCAGACCACCTGCAGCGGCGCATCGGCCACCGACGACAGGGCCTGCTCAAGGCTGGCCTGCACGCTGGGACCGCCCTCGCCCAGGTTCTGCCAACCCCTGAAATCGCTGCCGTCGTATTCGACGCCAAGCGCGTAACGCATGTGCTACCTCGATCTTGCGTATGGGGCGGCGCTCAGGCCGGATCGCGTTCGGACCAGACCGCCAGTTCGTTGCCACCGGGCTCGACGAACTGGAAGCGGCTGCCGCCGGGGAAGGAAAACACCGGCCGCACGATCTCACCGCCAGCGTTGCGCACCGCCGCTTCGACCGGCACCAGCTGGTCGGCATACAGCACCAGCAGGGGTGCGCCGCTGTCGCTGGCCCGCTGGGGCTGGCCGCGGAAGAAGCCCCCTTGCAGGCGGCCATCGTCGAACGCGGTGTAGTCGCTGCCATAGTCGACGAACGACCAGCCGAACACCTTCTCGAAGAAGGCACGGCTGGCGGCCGGGTCGCTGGAGGCGAATTCAACGTAGTCGATGCGGCGCTCGCGGCTCATGGCAGGGTCCTTGTCGGCAGTTTCGGTCACGGCAGGCGGGCCAGCAATTCGCGGGCCTGGGCCTGGCTGTGCGGATCGCCGCCTTCGGCGACCTCCAGCAGCAGGGTACGCGCGGTCTGCGCGTCGCCCAGGTCCAGGTAGGCGATGGCAAGCTCGAGGCGCTCCTGGCCGGCACGCGGCAGCCAGCCAGCATCGCCGTTGTCCGCAGCCACGCTCGCCGCGGTCTCCTCGGGATGCGACGTGCCGAGACCGTCGATTCCGTCATGATGCCTGGCATCAACCGGGGGTTCGTTCTGATGCGCGTCGTCCGGCAGATCGAACACGCCGCGGAACTGCGGCTGCTGTTCGGCATGCAGCGCGTAGTCCGGCACCGCCACCTCAGATGGCGTCGCTGGTGTGGCCGATTCGTCCTGTACCGGCGTCACAGCGACGTCATCGCGTTCGGCCGCAGGCTCGTCCCAGCGCGGCAGATCGGTCACCGCCTCGGGCAGTACGACCACGTCTTCGTCGCGCAGCATGTCAGCCTTCCAGTCGGCCTGCACCGCGTGGTCGGCGATCGGATCGACCGCTGCTTCGGCATGGCCCTCGGGCTCGCTCGCCCAGGCTGGCATCGCCGGTTCCTGGCGGCCGCCATCGACCACCGCCGACGACCACGAAGACTGCTCGGCCAGCGTATCCAGTGCCGCACCCGCAGGAACCGCAGCGGCCAGCCCGGCGGCATCACCCTCTTCGCGCAGCGGTGGCAGCGGCGAAGGCTTGCGACGGCGCAGCAACCAGGCTGCCGCTGCTGCCAGCAGCAGCACCGGCAGGCCCAGCCAGTACCACGGCGTCACTGCATCACGGGAACCCGGCGCCTGTGCCAGGCGCTGCTGCGCGGCAGCCAGGTCGTTGTCCTTCATCGCGATCAACGACTGCTGCTGCTCCTTCAGCTTCTCCAGATCGGCCACGCGCTGCTTCAGTTCACCGATCTCGGCATCGCGGGTGGCGATGTCCTCACGCGCCTGGCGCAGTTGTTCGTTGCCCAGCATGTCACCCTCGCTGCCGGCAGCGGTGCCGGTGGTTGTGCCCGCGTGCGCGGCGTCGGACGCCAGCGCCGGAGCGATCTCAAGTCGTGCCCCGTTGGCGGCAGCCGGGGAAGAAGCGTTCGCGGTTGCCGCCTTGGCGGCCGGCGCGACCGCACCGGCCGGTTGCGGCACGGTACGCGCCTGCCGCCATTGCGCGGCGTGCTCGCGCACCAGCGCTGCGGCCTCGGCGGCATCGACAGCGGCAAGCGCATCGCTGCCCGGCATGCGCAGCACCGCGCCCTGCTTGAGCAGATTGACGTTGCCACGGATGAAGGCTTCGGGATTGGCGCGCAGCAGGGCGATCATCGCGCGGTCGCGGCTGACCTGGTTGCCACGCGCCACCGCGCTGGCGATCTGCGACAGGGTCTGACCGCGCTGTACGGTGATGCTGCCGTCGGCCGGCGCTGCCGCAACCGGTGCAGGTTCCGCACGCGGCCGTGGTGGTGCCGCCGCAGCTGCGGCGGCAGGTGCCCGTGACGGTGGATCGGGCAACGCTGCAGCAGGTGCAGGTGCCGGCTCGCGCGCGATGGTATTGGACAGGGTGCCGGCCGGCGCCACGATCTCGGGCTCGGTCACGGCCAGCGCGCTGGACGGCGCGTCGACCAGCGCGGAGTACTCGCGCACCAGACGGCCCTGGCCCCAGTCGGCTTCGATCAGGAAGCTCAGCGACGGGGTCTCGACTGGCGCCTGCGAGGTCACCCGTACCACCGCCCTGCCCTGCGCATTGCGGGTCAGCTCGAACTGCAGCTCGCTGACCAGCCCGGTCGGCCGCTGCAGGCCGACGCGTTCGAAGGTAACCGGCGAGGCCAGCGCGACGCGCAGGTTCTCCAGCTCGGACGGATCGGCCGACACCACCGGGATTTCGGCCAGCAACGGCTGCCCCGGCTTGGACAGGACACGGATGTCCCCCAGGCCCAATGCGAGTGCCGAGCTGCTGGCCAGGGCCAGCAGCGCGGTGGAAAGATAGAGGAGCGGGCGCTTTGCGCCCCTGGCCCGTTTATTCATGGGCGACACTATAAAGCGTGCGGACCGGGGTCCGCACCCACCGATGGGGGACCTTCGGCAATGCCGGCCAGCGGCCGGCACTGCCGGTCAGGCAACCGCGGTGATCAGCGCTGCTCGGCGGCGACCAGCTCCGCCAGCTGCACGGCATTCAACGCCGCGCCCTTGCGCACGTTGTCCGACACGATCCACAGGTTCAGGCCGCGCGGGTGCGACAGGTCTTCACGGATACGGCCGACATACACCGCATCGGTGCCCGAGGCATGGGTGACCGGAGTCGGATAACCACCGGCTTCATGGCGGTCCACCACTTCGATGCCCGGCGACTGCTCCAGCAGCGCGCGTGCTTCGGCCACGGTGACCTTGTCGCGGGTCTCGATCGCCACCGACTCGGAATGGCCGTAGAACACCGGCACACGCACCGCGGTCGGGTTCACCAGGATGCTGTCGTCGCCGAGGATCTTGCGGGTCTCCCAGATCAGCTTCATCTCTTCCTTGGTGAAACCGTTGTCCTGGAAGTCATCGATGTGCGGGATCAGGTTGAAGGCGATCTGCACCGGGAAGCGCTGCGGATCGATTTCCTGGAAGCTGAGCAGCTGGCCGGTCTGCTTGCCCAGCTCTTCGGTGGCCGAACGACCACCGCCGGACACCGACTGGTAGGTGGAGACGTTGATGCGCTCGATGCCGTACTTGCGGTGCAGCGGCGCCAGCGCCACCAGCATCTGCATGGTCGAGCAGTTCGGGTTGGCGATGATGCCGCGCGGACGGTTGGCCACCTGTTCCGGATTGACCTCGGACACCACCAGCGGCACGTCGTCGTCGTAACGGAAGGCCGAGGAGTTGTCGATCACCACTGCACCGGCAGCGGCGAACTTCGGCGCGTACTCCTTCGAAACGCTGCCACCGGCCGAGAACAGTGCGATCTCGACACCGGTCGGATCAAAGGTGGCCAGGTCCTGCACCTTGACCTTCTGGCCATTGAACTCGATCTCGCCGCCGGCCGAACGTTCCGAAGCGAGGACGCTCAGGGTGCCGACCGGGAAATCACGCTCGGCCAGGATCGACAACATGGTCTCGCCGACCGCACCGGTGGCACCGACGACGGCGACGTGGAAACTGCGCTGTGCATTGCTCATGGGGGAAACTCTCACGAAAACGGGAATGGGGAAGAAACACGCACGACAGCTGGGTTCGGGGAACCTCCTCAAGCGGGGCGCGCGGAGGTTCCCTATCGTTTCCCGGTTTTTTTGCCCAGGGTCACGCGCGCAGCCATGGCCGCGTCAGTGTTGATCGCGCTCGGCATGCACGAGGGTGCGCCATCCAGGCCGAGCCCGGCAACCAGATTATCGACGGCCAGCTGTACCATCGCCGTGCGCGTGGCCAGCGATGCACTTCCGATGTGCGGAGTTAGCACCACGTTGCGCAACGCCAGCAGCTCCGGACGCACCACCGGCTCGCCCTCGTAGACATCCAGGCCGGCAGCGGCCAGCCGGCCGTGGGCCAGCGCGTCAGCCAGCGCCAGTTCGTCGACGATGCCACCGCGGGCGATGTTCACCAGGGTGGCAGACGGCTTCATCTTCGCCAGCGCCGCCGCATCGATGAGGTGATGCGAGGCCGGTGTGTAGGGCAGCACGGTGACCAGGTGGTCGGACTGCGCCAGCAGCGTGTCCAGGTCCACGTAGGTCGCGCCGAGCGCCGCCTCGGTATCGGCCGGCAACCGCGAACGGTTGTGGTACAGCACCTTCATGCCGAACCCGTGTGCACCGCGGCGGGCGATGCCCTGGCCGATGCGACCCATGCCGAGGATGCCCAGCGTGCTGCCATGGACATCCGCGCCGAGCATGGTCTGGAACGACCACTGCTGCCACTGGCCTTCGCGCAGCCAGCGCTCGGACTCGGTGATCCGGCGCGCAGTGGCCATCAGCAACGCGAAGCCGAGATCGGCGGTGGTCTCGGTCAGGACGTCCGGCGTGTTGCTGGCGAGGATGCCGGCCGCACTGAGCGCGTCGACATCCAGATTGTTGTAGCCGACGCCGACATTGGCGATCACCTGCAGCTGCGCCGCGTCAGCCACCTGGGCCGCACCGATGCGCTCGTTGAGGGTGATGATCGCGCCGTCGGCGCTGGCCAGCTGTTCGGCGATCTGCGCGGGCGTCCAGGCGGTGACGGTGTCGGTGCTGCGCAGCTGTACGCGATCGCGCAACGGCGCGATGGCCGCGTCGATCAGCGGCTGGCTCACCCACACGGTCGGCCGCGTGTCAGCCATCGATCTGCCCGGGAATGCGCGGGGTGATCGTGCCGACATCGCCACACTGCGCGCGATGGCGCAGCGCCTGGTCCATCAGCACCATCGCCACCATCGCCTCGGCGATCGGCGTGGCGCGGATGCCGACGCAGGGATCGTGGCGGCCGGTGGTGACCACCTCAACCACGTTGCCGGCCGTATCCAGCGATGGGCCCGGCAGGCGCAGGCTGGAAGTCGGCTTCAGGGCAATCGACGCAACGACCGGCTGACCGGTGGAGATGCCACCGAGGATGCCGCCGGCATGGTTGCTGGCGAAGCCCTGCGGCGTCAGCAGGTCACGGTGCTCGGTGCCCTTCTGCGCGGCACTGGCGAAACCGTCACCGATTTCCACGCCCTTCACCGCGTTGATGCTCATCAGGGCAGCGGCCAGTTCACCGTCGAGCTTGCCGTAGATCGGCTCACCCCAGCCCGGCGGCACGTTGTCGGCGACCACATCCACGCGCGCACCGACCGAATCACCGGACTTGCGCAGCGCATCCATGTACGCCTCCAGCTCGGGCACCTGTGCGGCATGCGGCCAGAAGAACGGGTTGTCTTCCACCGCCGACCAGTCGAAGCCGGCCGGGGTGATGTCGCCCAGCTGTGACAGGTAGCCACGCACGGTCACGCCGAAGCGCTCGGCCAGCCACTTCTTGGCGACCACGCCGGCGGCAACGCGCATGGTGGTCTCGCGTGCCGAGGAGCGGCCACCACCGCGCGGGTCACGGATGCCGTACTTGTGCCAGTAGCTGTAGTCGGCATGACCCGGCCGGAACTGCTGGCCGATGTTGGCGTAGTCCTTGCTGCGCTGGTCGGTGTTGCGGATCAGCAGCGCGATCGGGGTGCCGGTGGTCAGGCCCTCGTACACGCCGGACAGGATTTCGACGTCATCGGCCTCGCGACGCGCCGAGGTGTGGCGGCTCTTGCCGGTCGCGCGACGCTGCAGGTCGTGGGCAAATTCGGCCGCGTCCAGTGCCAGCCCCGGAGGGCAGCCATCGATCACGCAGCCGATGGCCGGCCCGTGCGACTCGCCGAACGTGGTGACGGTGAACAGCTTGCCGAACGAATTGGAGCTCACGGGCGCTGCGCCGCCAGTTCGGTGATGCGTGCGCTGTGGGCGATCAGCTCGCGGCACTCGACCGCGAAGATGCCCATCTGGCCGACCTTGAACTCGATCCAGGCGAAGTCGACTTCCGGCAGCAGCTTGATCAGGTGCTGCTCGGATTCGCCTACTTCGCAGATCAGCAGGCCGTCTTCGCTCAGGTGCAGCGGGGCGTCGCGCAGGATCTTCAGCACCAGGTCCAGGCCGTCATCGCCGGCACGCAGGCCCATTTCCGGCTCGTAGGAGTATTCCTGCGGCAGGGCATCGGTCTCGTCGTTGGTGACGTACGGCGGATTGGTGACGATCAGGTCGTAATGGCGGCCGGTCAGGCCGTTGAACAGATCCGACTTGAGCAGGGTGACGTTGTGCGCCTGCAGGCGTTCCTTGTTCTCTTCAGCCAACGACAGCGCGTCATCGCTCAGGTCGACGCCGTCCACTTCCCAGTTCGGGTAGTAGTGGCCCATGGCGATGGCAATGCAGCCCGAACCGGTGCACAGGTCCAGCGCACGGCTGACATCGCGGCCGGCCAGCCACGGCTCGAAGCCGCATTCGATCAGTTCGGCGATCGGCGAGCGCGGCACCAGGGCGCGCTTGTCGCTCTTGAAACTCAGGCCGGCGAACCAGGCTTCACCGGTCAGGTAGGCAGCCGGGATGCGTTCGTCGATGCGGCGCTGGAACAGTTCCAGCACGCGCAGCTTCTCGGCTTGAAGCAGGCGCGCCTGGCCGTACGCCGGGCCGAGGTCGTGCGGCAGGTGCAGGCTGTGCAGCACCAGCTGGGTGGCCTCGTCCAGCGCATTGTCGTAGCTGTGACCGAAGGTCAGCCCGGCTTCGTTGAAACGGCTGGTGCCGTAGCGGATCAGATCGATGATCGTGTGGAGTTCGGCGGCCGTTTCAGCGGTCATGGCGGTACTGCGGGCAAAGTGGCCCCCGATTATAGGGGCTGGCGCCCGCGGCGGCATCCGTTGCGGCGGAAACGATCGGGCCGCAGCCGGTATGATGGAGCCTACTTCGCGCGGGGGCACCCATGTTCAATCGCAACGCCGGCATCATCCTGCTGATCGCCCTGGCGGCGGGCCTGGGCCTGCTGGCCGCCCAGCAGGTGTTTGCGCCGAAGCCGCCGGCCAACGCCCCGGCCACCGAAGCGGTCACGCTGTACCCGCAGCCGCGTGAACTGCCCGACTTCAACCTGGCCCAGTCCGACGGCACCCGCCTGATCCCGGGCGAACTGAAGGGCCACTGGACCCTGGTATTCCTGGGCTTCACCTTCTGCCCGGACGTCTGCCCGACCACGCTGGCCGAGCTGGCCGGCGCGCAGAACCAGTGGGAAGCCCTGCCAGACGGCCTGCGCCCGCGCGTGCTGTTCATCTCGGTCGACCCGGACCGCGACAGCGCCACGCGGCTGGGCGAGTACGTGCACGGGTTCCACAAGGACACCCTGGCCGCCACTGCCGATGTGCCCTCGCTGGAGCGCTTTGCCACCTCGCTGGGCTTCGTGTTCCAGAAGGTGCCGGGCAAGCACTTCGACGAAAACCCCGAGGATTACACCGTCGAGCATTCGGCCAGCCTGGCCGTGCTCGACCCGCAGGGCCGGCTTGCCGGCCTGGTACGCCCCCCGTTCAACGCGCCGGCCATTGCCCGCGACCTGCAGAAGCTGACCGAGAAAACCGCCCCATGAGCCTCACCACCGCCCTGACGTACGCCCTGCCCCACCGCCTGCTGTCCTCGATGGCGCGTTCGCTGGCGTACTCGGACGATCCGCGCGTGTCGCGCTGGCTGATCGACACGGTCACCCGCAAGTTCAACGTCAACCTGGACGAAGCGGCCAACCCGGACCCGCGCAGCTACGCCACCTTCAACCAGTTCTTCACCCGTGCGCTGAAGCCGGGCGCGCGCGTGGCCGATGCCGATCCGCGCAGCCTGGTGATGCCGGCCGACGGCCGCATCAGCCAGCTCGGCAGGATCGAGGCCGGCCGCATCTTCCAGGCCAAGGGCCAGTCGTTCACCGCCGCCGAGCTGCTGGGCAGCGACGAAGACGCCAAGCCGTACAACGACGGCCTCTACGCCACCGTGTACCTGTCGCCGCGCGACTACCACCGCGTGCACATGCCGTGGACCGGCACCCTGCGCGAGACCGTGCACGTGCCTGGCCGCCTGTTCAGCGTCGGCCCGGCTGCGGTGAATGGGGTGCCGCGCCTGTTCGCGCGCAACGAGCGCCTGGTCTGCCATTTCGATACCAGCTTCGGCCCGATGGTCAGCGTGATGGTGGGGGCACTGCTGGTGTCCGGCGTGGAAACCGTATGGAGCGGGGAGGAGATCCCGGCCTACGGTGACCGCATCACCCGCAAGGATTACCGCGGCCAGGGCATCAGGCTGGAGCGTTTCGCCGAGATGGCGCGCTTCAACTACGGTTCGACCGTGATCGTGCTGCTGCCGCCGGGCGTGGCCGACTTCGCCGCGCAGCTGGGCGCTGAAAGTCCGGTGCAGCTGGGCCAGGCGTTGGCCAGGCTGCGCTGACAAAAAGGGGACGGAGGGGATTAAGTCGTTTATGCATAAACGACTTAATCCCCTCCGTCCCCTTTTTCCACAACGGAATGCCGGCCGGCGGCCGGCACTACCGGTACGCGCGTTACTGCAGGGACGGGGCCGGGCCGACGTCCATGCCATCGTAGTCTTCCACGCCCTTCTCCGCGGCCAGCGCCGCGAACTCCTGGTTGCGACGGTCCAGCGAGGCTTCGTCGTGAATCTCCACGCGCTCCACATGCAGCACGTGGAACGGCGCGTCGCCATCTTCCGGCTCCTGCTCGAACAGTTCCACGAAGGTGTAGCCCTGCGCCTGCAGATGGTCAGCCAGCGCCTGCAACGGCTCAGCAGTGGAGTGCACGAAGAAGTACCCCCACAGCAACGGGCCGGTGATGTCCCAGTCGGTGTTTTCGCGGAGGTTGGCGAACAGGTTGCGGGTGTCTTCGAGGTCCATGCGGATTCCAGGGGTCGTGGGGGATTACTTGTCGCAGCCCTGCAGCTTCAGCGTCTGGCCGTGGCGCAGGCTGTAGGCCGGGGCTTTCAGGCCGTTGGCGCGGGCCAGGGTGGGCACGTCGCACTGGAATTTCGCCGCGATGGCGCCCAGGGTCTCGCCCTTGCCCACCTTGTGGCTGCGCACCGGCTTCGGCCGTGCCGCCGGGCGCGGCGTGGCTACCGGAGCGACCGGTGTGGTCGGCACGCTGGTGGAGGCCGCGGCGTCGGCCACCGGCACCACGCCCCCCACGGCCACACTGCCGGTGTAGCTGGCCGCGGTCGGGCGCTTGATCGCCGCGTTCAGATCGGCCGTGATCAGCGTACGGGCCAGATCGGCGCGCGGGCCGCTGACGCAGTTGCGCTGGTACAGGCCGGCGATGCGCGTCGTCGCGTTGATCAGCGTGCCGGCCGGGATCCAGCCGTCGGCCTCATAACGCGGGTTGAGGTTGCGCAGCACGCGCATGTAACCATCACGCGTGCCGTGGCTGCCCAGGCAGATGGTCAGCTCGTAGATGGTGGTGGATTTGGCCAGGCGCAGCGTGGCCGGCTGTGCGCTGATCTTCGGGAACTCCACGCCGTACTGCTGCGGGTGCAGGAAGATCCACGCCGCGGCGATCACCATCGGCACGTAGTCCTTGGTCTCGCCCGGGAACTGGTTGTAGACGCTGTCGGTCCAGAAGCTCTGCCCGCCGCTCTGCTTGAACACCCGCGCCGCACGGCCCTCACCACCGTTGTAGGCGGCCACCGACATCTCCACATTGTTGTTCAGTTCGCGCAGGCGTTCGTTGAGATAGCTGGCGCTGGCCTCGGCGGCGCTGCGTGCATCGAAGCGCGTATCGAAGCCGGTGCCGTCCGGGCCGAGGCCGAAGCGGCGGCCGGTGGCCGGCATGAACTGCATCAGGCCCGCCGCGCCGGCGCGCGAGGAGGCATGCACGCGGCCATTGGATTCCTTGGCCATGATGCCGAACAGCAGCGCTTCGGGCAGGCCGCGCTTTTCCCACTCCGGCCACATCACCGCGCGCAGGTTCTGGTAGTTCTCGTAGCTGGTCAGCAGCGCCGGGCGCATGTCGGTCAGCCAGCGGCGGATGCCGGCCTGCACGGCCGGGTTGTACTCGACCATGGTGTCGAAGGCGTGCCGCTTGTCGTTGAGCAGCGCGGCGGCGCGGGCGGCCTCGGGCACGTCGGCGGTGAGCGGGCCGATATGGTCGGGGTCGGCTTCCAGGCGGTCACCACTCTCGTCGGTCACCTCATCGCTGCCCGCCGCATCTGCGTCGTGCTTGAGCAGGCGCTTGTAGCTGGCCAGCAGGGTGCCCATCTGGCAGCCCTTCTGCTTCACGCAGTCGTTGAGGACGTCTTCCATGTCCTCCAGCGCGGCATCGGCCTCGTTGCTGCCCTTCGGATCGGAATTGGCGACCAGCAGCAGGGCGTCGCTGTAGCGCTTCTCGGCGGTGCTCATGCGCTGCTGCAGCGCATCCACCTTCACCTTGTCCCGGGCCGAAACCCGCTGCGCATGGGCGTCGGGCGCCAGGGAAACCAGGCCGGCCAGGGCCAGCAGCGGCCAACCACGGGAAATCAGGACAGGAACGGGCATTGATGGCACTGTGTGCGAAACAGGCAGGCAGAGTAGCGGCGCCGCCAAGGTCCGGGCAAGCCGACCTTCGGCCCGTCACCGCCGGCGGTTAACATTGGGCTATTCACCACAAGGGCTGGACCATGGATCCGATTCTGCTCGGCAAAGGCATTACCGACGATATTGCCGTCACCCTGCTGCCGAAACTCGGCAACCGCCACGGCCTGGTGGCCGGCGCCACCGGTACCGGCAAGACGGTGACCCTGATGACCCTGGCCGAGGGCTTCTCGCGGCTGGGCGTACCGGTGTTCCTGGCCGATGTGAAGGGCGACGTGTCTGGCCTGGCCGTGCCCGGCACTGGCGCCGAGAACCTGCTCCAGCGCGCCGCCGAGATCGGCGTGGCGGAGTATGCGCCGGCGGCAAGCCCGACCATTTTCTGGGACCTGTACGGCAAGCTCGGCCATCCGGTGCGCACCACGGTCAGCGAGATGGGCCCGACCCTGCTGTCGCGCATCCTCGAACTGAACGACACCCAGGCCGGCGTGCTCGACATCGTGTTCAAGCTGGCCGATGACCGTGGCCTGCTGCTGCTGGACATGGACGACCTGCGTGCCCTGCTCGGCCTGGTGGCCGAGGAGCGCAAGGACATTTCCACCGAGTACGGCCTGGTCAGCGCGCAGTCGATCGCCGCGATCCAGCGCTCGGTACTGCGCCTTGCGCAGGACGGTGGCGAGAATTTCTTCGGCGAACCGGCACTGGAACTGGCCGACATCATGCGGGTCAATCACGACGGCCGCGGCATGATCGGCATCCTCGCCGCCGACCAGCTGGTGCTCAAGCCCAAGCTGTATTCGACCTTCCTGCTGTGGCTGCTGTCGGAACTGTTCGAACAGTTGCCGGAAGTGGGCGACCTGGACAAGCCGAAGCTGGTCTTCATCTTCGACGAAGCACACCTGCTGTTCGATGACGCGCCCGCCTCGCTGGTGCAGCGCATCGAGCAGGTGGTGCGGCTGATCCGCTCCAAGGGCGTGGGCGTGTACTTCTGCTCGCAGTTCCCCGACGACGTGCCGGGCAACATCCTCGGCCAGCTGGGCAACCGCGTTCAGCACGCGCTGCGTGCGTTCACCCCGCGCGACCAGAAGGCGGTGAAGACCGCTGCCGAGACTTTCGTACCGAACCCGAAACTGGACGTGGCCAAGGTGCTGAGCCAGCTGGGCACCGGCGAGGCGCTGGTGTCCACGCTGCAGGACAAGGGCGTGCCGATGCCGGTGCAGCAGACGATGATCGCTCCGCCACGCTGCCGGATGGGACCGATCACCGACGCCGAGCGCGCTCAGGTGCGCGCCGGCAGCCCGGTCGGCAGCCGCTACGACACGGCGATCAACCGTGAGTCGGCCGCCGAGCTGCTGGCCCAGCGCGCGCAGAAGGCGGTCGAGAAGGCCGAGGCACCTGCCGCCCGCAGCCGTGAGCAGGACGAGGCGCAGGAAGGAGGCTTCGGCCAGTCGATCAAGGATGCGATCTTCGGCACCAAGCGCCGCCAGGGCATGATCGAGACCATGGCCAAGCAGACCACGCGCACCGTCGGTACCAAGCTGGGCAACCAGATCGTGCGCGGCATCCTGGGTGGCATCTTCGGCGGCAAGCGCTGATCTGATTCGCCGCCGCTGGGGTCGGACTCCTTCCGGATGGAAGGGCTCCGACCCCAATCGTTCCCCTGGAAAGAAGTCTTACCGCATGTCCCGTTGGCGCCCGCCCGCAGAAAAAAGTACAGCCCTGATCACCGCTTCCGGCCACGCCCGGCTGAAAGCTGAACTGGATGACCTGTGGCGTGTACGCCGCCCCGAAGTGGTAAAGGCACTGGCCGCCGCTGCTGCGGAGGGCGACCGCTCCGAGAATGCCGAGTACACCTACCGCAAGAAGCAGCTGGGGGAGATCGACCGTCGCGTGCGCTACCTGACCAAGCGGCTGGAATCGCTGCGCGTGGTCGACACCACACCGACCGATCCGCAGGCAGTGTTCTTCGGTGCGTGGGTGGAGTTGGAGAACGTGGACAGCGGTGACACCAGCCGCTACCGCATCGTCGGACCGGATGAGACCGACGCCGGACTGGGCTGGATCAGCATCGATTCGCCACTGGCCCGGGCGCTGCTGAAGAAGCGGGTGGATGACGAGTTTTCAGTGGAGCTGCCCGGCGGCCAGTTCACCTTCGCGGTGATCAGCGTGGAATACGAACCGCTGTAGCGTCGACTGTCAGTCGACTACCGCGCGAAGCGCGGCACAAACCTCCGCAGCCGGACGGCAAACACACCGTTGTCCCCATCGCGGCGATGACTCGCCGGAGCCATCTGTCGGGCGTTCACGGCCTCGGAACGAAGAGCAGTCGACTGACACTCGACTTTACAGGGGCACGTGCAGCGGCGACGGGTACTTCCGCCCGGTACGCAACGGGCGGAAGTAATCGCTGTTGGCGTAGAAGGCGGCATCCTGCCTCTGGTGCCAGCCCGGAACGCCAGCCAGTGGCAGCGGACGCAGCTGCAGTGGATCGGTCGCCGCCCTGCCCTCGCCGATGGCCGCAGCCACCGTGGCAATGCAGGCATCGTCATCGGCGCCCTGCACCACCACACACTTGCCGACCAGCAGGCGCCCCGGCAGCAGCGCCTGCTCCATCAGCGCGTGCCCGAATATCGCAGCGATAGCGATGTCACCACTCTGCCAGCGCGCAGGCTCGAACAACGCCGGCCAATCATGCACGTCCCATGCGGCCAACACGTCCTCATCGCGCACGCGCACGATGACGCCGGTTTCATCGAACTGCGTCAGTGCAGCCTGTGCGCGATTGCGCTGGCCGGGCGGCATGACAGCGATATGCAGGCACTGCTGTGCGTTGAGTGCCTGCTTCAGCTGCGGGTGGCATGCCCACACCAGCGCATTGAACAGGTCATGCCAGTTGCCGGCACGGGTGGCGATATGCCCCTGCGCGATGCGCGCTTCGTAATGCAGGCCGTCGGCCAGCAACGCGGCGTCCTGTTCCACCAGGCGCTTGCCGGGCAATGCCAGGCGTGCATCGAGCGCAGCGATGGGCGGCCATGCCGTGCAGACCAGCAGATCACGGAAGTCGTGCAAGCCGGCGAACAGCGGATGTTCAAACACCTGCAGATCGACCGCCGCACGCGGCGGCGGCACGAAGCGCCGGGAACCGCCGCCGTCGCCAGCGGCGGTCGTCGCTGCGGTCACAGCACCTTGAGGTCGAACGCAGGGCGGGTGTTGGCTGGCAGCGCATCGCCGTACAGGTCGTGCTCGTCGCTCTCGGTGATTTCCACGTCGACGAACTCGCCCACGCGCAGCGACACCTGATCGGCGTTCTGGATGTGGACCAGGCCGTCGATCTCCGGCGCATCGGCCCTGGAACGGGCCACCGCGATGTCACCTTCGATGGCATCGACCAGGCACTGCTGCACGGTACCGATCTTGGCTTCCAGGCGCGCGGCGGAAATCTGCGCCTGCTTCTCCATGAAACGGGCCAGGCGCTCCTGCTTCACTTCTTCCGGCACCGCATCGGGCAGATCGTTGGCGGTGGCACCCTCGACCGGCGAATAGGCGAACGCGCCCACGCGGTCCAGCTGCGCTTCGTCGAGGAACGACAGCAGCTCTTCGAACTCGGCTTCGGTCTCGCCGGGGAAACCGACGATGAAGGTCGAACGCACAGTGATGTCCGGGGCGATGCGGCGCCAGTTCTGCACACGCTCAAGGGTCTTCTCGACCGCACCCGGACGCTTCATCAGGCGCAGGATGCGCGGGCTGGCGTGCTGGAACGGGATGTCCAGGTACGGCAGGATGCGGTTCTCGGCCATCAGCGGCACCACCTCGTCCACGTGCGGGTACGGGTAGACGTAGTGCATGCGCACCCACGCATCCAGCTCGGACAGGCCTTCGCACAGCGCCTTCAGGCGGGTCTGGTAGGCCTTGTCGCGCCACATCTTCTCGGCGTACTTCACGTCCACGCCATAGGCCGAGGTGTCCTGCGACACCACCAGCAGCTCACGCACGCCGCCACGCACCAGGCGCTCAGCCTCACGCAGCACCTCATCGACCGGGCGCGAAACCAGCTTGCCGCGCATCGACGGGATGATGCAGAAGCTGCACTTGTGGTTGCAGCCTTCGGAAATCTTCAGGTAAGCGTAGTGGCGTGGGGTCAGCTTGATGCCGTAGTCGGGCACCAGGTCCACGAACGGATCGTGCTTGGGCGGCAGTGCCTCATGCACCGCTTCCATCACGCTCTGGTAATCCTGCGGGCCGGACACCGCCAGCACGTTGGGGTACGCCTCGCGGATCTGCTCCGGGCGCTTGCCCAGGCAGCCGGTGACGATGACCTTGCCGTTCTGGTTCATCGCCTCGCCGATGGCGTCCAGCGACTCGGTCACCGCCGAATCGATGAAGCCGCAGGTGTTGACCACCACCACGTCGGCCGAATCGTAGGACGGGACGATGTCGTAGCCTTCCGAGCGGAGCTGGGTAAGGATGCGCTCGGAATCGACAAGGGCCTTCGGGCAGCCAAGGCTGACGAAGCCGACTTTGGGGTTCAGCTGGGACATGGAATCGCGGGACTCTGGGGGCCTGGGCCCCTGCCGGCGTGGCAGGGGTTCCTGGGGGCCGGGGCCTGAAAGGGCGCCAGTATACCGGGGTTGGCGGCCACGCTCTGAATGGCCAGCCGCCCGATCGCGCACAGCCTCTGACGCCGCGCTAACCGCCGCAGCGCCGACAATGCAGCCCTGTTCCCTACAACGAGGTAGATGGTGATGGCCGAGTGGATCACCTTGGATACGCACCACGGCCCGGTACGGGCCTGGCAGGCACTCCCTGAGGGCACCGCGCGCGGTGGGCTGGTGGTGGTGCAGGAAATCTTCGGTGCCAACCCGCATATCCGCAGCGTGGCCGAGCGCTTTGCCGCCGAAGGCTATGCAGTGCTGGCCCCATCGTTCTTCGATCTTGTCGATGGCCCGGATGCCGACCCGGATGCCCTGCCCTACGACGCCGACGGCGTGAAGCTGGGGCTGGAACGGGTAGCCGCGCTGGGCATCGAACGGGCACTGGAAGTGGTCCGCGCGGCGGCCACCCGCCTGGCCCCCTACGGCAAGGTCGGCACCGTCGGCTACTGCTGGGGCGGCACGGTGGCGATGCTGTCCGCAGTGCGTCTGGGCCTCCCCTCTGTCAGCTACTACGGTGCGCGCAATGTCCAGTTCCTCGATGAGACGCCGAAGGCACCGGTGATCTTCCACTTCGGCGCCCAGGACAGGAGCATCCCGCCGGAGGCCGTCCAGGCCCACCGCGAGAAGCTGCCGCAGATGGCCACCTTCGTCTATCCGGCCGACCACGCCTTCAACCGGGAGGTCGGACATGCGTATGATCCAGACAGCGCCACCCTGGCGCTGCAACGCACCCTGGACTTCTTCTCGGAGCATCTTGGATGAGCGATTTCGAACTCGATTCACGCCTGGCCACCGATAGCGTGCTGGTGGCGGAAGGACCGTTGTCGCAAGTGCGGCTGATGAACGACGAACGATTCCCCTGGCTGGTGCTGGTACCGCGCCTGGCCGGGGTGACCGAGTGGATCGAGCTGGACGGCGAGCAGCAGGACAAGCTGCGCACCGAGCTCAACCGCGCCTGCAAGGCCCTGAAGGGCGCCGACGGGGTGGAGAAGATCAATATCGGTGCGCTGGGCAACATCGTGCGCCAGCTGCATTTCCATGTGATCGGCCGCCATGACGGCGACCCCGCGTGGCCGGGCCCGGTCTGGGGCAGCGGCCCCGCGCACCGCTACGAGCCGGGTGCGCTGGACCAGCATGTCGCCTACTGGAAGGAACGGCTAGGATATCCAGCCCAGTCCTGAGCGTTTGCCGACCCGATGCGATTCAACCTCGTTGCCGCCGTCCTGCTGATCCTGATCGGCCTGTTCATGCTCGCCAGCAACCTCGGCTGGACGCACCTGAACCTGTCCAAGCTGCTGTTGACCTGGTGGCCGGTGGCGCTGGTGGGTGTCGGCATCGCGATGCTGTTCGGTCGCGGGAAATAAGCTGGTGCCGGGCCATGCCCGGCGAGCGCAGCATGTGGCCGCACCCATGAAAACGCCGGGCATGCCCGGCGTTTTCTCGTCATGCGATGGCGCGCCGGTCAGGTCCGCGGCAGGGTCACGCCGGTCTGGCCCTGGTACTTGCCGCCGCGATCGCGGTATGAGGTCTCGCAGATGTCATCGGCGGCGGCCTGGAAGAACAGCATCTGCGCCACGCCCTCATTGGCATAGATGCGCGCCGGCAGCGGCGTGGTGTTGCTGAATTCCAGGGTGACGTGGCCTTCCCACTCCGGTTCCAGCGGGGTCACGTTGACGATGATGCCGCAGCGCGCATAGGTGCTCTTGCCCAGGCACACCACCAGGGTGTCGCGGGGAATTCGGAAGTACTCCACGGTGCGCGCCAGCGCGAAGCTGTTCGGCGGGATGATGCACTCATCGGCGGTGATGTCGACGAAGCTGCCCGAGTCGAAATGCTTGGGATCGACGATGGTCGAGTTGATGTTGGTGAACACCTTGAACTCACGCGAGCAGCGCACGTCGTAACCGTAGCTGGACGTGCCATAGCTGACGATGCGCTCGCCGTTGGCCTGCTTGACCTGCCCTGCCTCGAACGGCTCGATCATGCCGTGCTGCTCGGACATGCGGCGGATCCAACGGTCACTCTTGATGCTCATGCTCTGTCCTGTTGAACGAGGGGGAATGGGGCTGCGCCCGAGGCGGCGATTCTACAGGTGGCCTCCCTGCGGCGGCCATGCTTGCCCCTCGGTCCAGAGAGCCACTTCACGGCACCACGCCCAAGACCGATGCCTCACAACCATGAATAACAAATGAGACTTATCGTCGCACTTCAGTTCAATTAGCATACATTTGTGTCACTTTCAATCATCTCGTCAGACACGAAACAAACCGAAACAAAAAATAGAATTTCTTTTAATTCAACAACCTGAGAGCATTTTTCAGCGCCAAGCTATTCATGAGCGCCAGATGAACGTTGCACGAAAAAAACTTCATCGTTACGGTTTCATTCATCCTGAACAATTCGTTCAGGTCCGCTTGAATTGAACCGATTTCCCTCTGCAACCGCAAAGGAACACGATGAATCTGAACTTCAATGGACGCAGCCTGAAGCGCACCGCCCTGGCCATGGTGCTGGGAGCCCTCGCCGGCACCAGCTATGCCCAGAGCACCTCTGGCGATATCGTCGGTACCGCAGCTTCTGCTGAAAAAGTGCAGGTCAAAAGCCTGGCCTCCGGTGCTACCCGCGAAGTGAACGTCAGCGCGGATGGCCGTTTCCGCATCTCCCAGCTGCCCACCGGCACCTACGAGGTCACCACGGTCAGTGGTGGCAGCCCGGTTGCGACCACCCGCGTCACTGTGGTGGCGGGCCAACAGTCCTTCGCAACATTCGCCTCTGCAAGCGGCGGCAATGCCACTTCGCTCGATACCGTCAACGTGCGCGCACTGGGCGCGGCCAACACGATCGATCTGGGCAGCGTTGAATCGCGAACCACCTTCACCGCCGACAAACTCAACTCGTTGCCGGTCGCCCGCGATGTCACAAGCGTCTCCCTGCTCACCCCGGGCACCGTGGCGGCCAGCGGCTACTTCGGCCCGGCCTCCTTCGGTGGCGCATCGGCTGCGGAGAACAGCTACTACGTCAACGGATTCAATGTCACCAACCTGTACGACAGCCTGTCCTTCTCGGAAATCCCCTATCAGGCCATCGACCAGCTGGACGTGCAGACCGGTGGCTATGGTGCTCAGTACGGCTTCTCCACCGGCGGCGTGACCAGCGTCAACGTCAAGCGTGGCACCAATGAGTGGAAAGGCGGCTTCAGCTGGACTGGCGCACCTGATTCACTGCGTGAGAGCGCGCCCGATACCTACTATGACGACGGCTCGATCTTCCGCTCCTATGACAAGAACAGCAGCAGCTCGAACGTCTACAGTGTATGGGTCGGCGGTCCGCTGATCGAAGACAAGCTGTTCGTGTTCGCCATGGGCCAGTTCAGCGACTCGAAGACCACCAGCTTCAGCAATCGTGGCTCCCAGTACACCACCAACGGGCGCCCCCCGTCGGCAGCAGCCCTGTCCACCACGGCCTACGACTATGAGTCCAAGACGCCTTACTGGCTGCTGAAGGTTGACTGGTACCTCAACGAAAACAACCACCTGGAGTACACCGGCTTCGACAACAGCCGACGCTACTCCTATGACTACTACAACGCGCTCTACGACCGTCCTGATGCAGGCGGCGAGCCGGCCAAGACCAGCTATCTCGGCGAACTGGTCGGCAAGAGCGGCGGCCAGACCGACGTGTTCAAGTGGACCAGCTATCTGACCGAGAACCTGACCGGATCGCTGCAGTATGGGCAGATGCGTAACCGGGCTTCGGAGCACACCATCAGCCCTGACGGTGTCTTCGACGCCTACAACGGCGACATCAACAGCCCGCAGGGCGCATGCCCATATGTGCTGGACTACCGGTCGGAAACCGGCGGCACCGGTCGCCGTATCGGCTGTGCCGTGGCAAGCACCGTCGGCATGTTCGGCGGCCGCAACGAGCGCAAGGGTACCCGCCTTGACTTCGACTGGCAGCTGGGCGACCACAAGATCGGCTTCGGCTACAGCGATGAGAAATGGACCTCCGTGCAGGGCACGTCCTACTCCGGCGGCGCATTGTGGTACCTGGAAGATGAGTACGCCAACCTCGTGAACTTCCGCAATGGTGGTTCGATCGAAATCAAGCAGAAGTCGTGGTACCTGCAGGACAACTGGCAGATCACCGACAACTTCATGCTGTATGCCGGCGTCCGTAACGATTCCTTCAACAACAAGAATTCGGACGGCATCAGCTTCGTCAAGCAGGACAACATCTGGCAGCCGCGTCTGGGCTTCTCGTGGGATCTGCTGGGGGATGGCCGCAGCAAGCTGTTCGCTTCGGTAGGCCGCTACTCCCTGCCCATCGCTGCAAACGTGGCGCTGCGCGCAGCCAGTGCTTCGTACTATCTGGATCAGTACTACACCTACGATGGAATCGGCGCCAACGGCGCGCCGAACATCACCGGCCGCTATGAAGACGGCGCCATCGACTCGGTCATCAACGGCGAGGGCGGCACCACTCCAGATCCCCGCGCCGTGGCGTCCAAGGGACTGAAGCCCTACACGCAGGACGAGGTGATCCTGGGCTACCAGCAGCAGATCAGTTCGCCGATCGACTTCTTCAACGACTGGACGCTGGGCATCAAGGCCACCTATCGACGCATCAACAAGGCGATCGATGACACCTGTGACTCGCGTTCGCTTTACAACGCGGCCGTCGCAGCCGGCTACGACCTGTCCAACTGGTCCGACCCATGGACCGTGCCGGAGGGCCTGCCGGGCTGCTGGATCTACAACCCGGGCAGCGACCTGAAGGTCACGCTCGACGTGGACGGCAATGGCACCACGGAGGAAATCACCGTGCCGGGCTCGACCCTCGGCCCGAAGGCCAAGCGTACCTACAAGGCCGTCACGCTCAGCGCGGACAAGCAGACCGAGCGCTGGTATGCCAGCTTCTCGTACACCTGGTCCAAGCTGGAGGGCAACTATGAGGGCCTGGTCAAGAGTACCAACGGCCAGGACGACACCGGCACCACGTCGGACTTCGACTTTGCCGAAATCATGTACGGCTCGGACGGTTACCTGTTCAATGACCATCGCCACAGCATCAAGCTGTTCGGTGGCTTCAAGTTCAACGATGAATGGTCCGTCGGCGTGAATGTGCTGGCGCAGTCCGGCGCCCCCAAGAGCTGCCTGGGCGGCGGCTGGGGCAGCTTCGGCACCGAGTATGGCTACACCGGCGTCTTCCACAGCTGCCAGCTGCAGGCCGACGGCTTCACCAGTGCGGATGACATCGCCAAGGTGGGAAACGCCGGCCGCACGCCCTGGCAGTTCACTGTCAGCCCGAACATCACCTACACCCCGAAGTGGATGGAAGGCCTGAGCGTGCAGGTGTCCGTGCTCAACGCCTTCAACAACATCAAGCCCGTGCAGGTGTACGAGACCAAGTACGGCCGCCCGAGCGCTGCCGAGACCATCCGCACCTACTACAACTACAACACGCCGAAGTATTTCAACGATCCGCGCTACGTCCGCTTCCAGGTCCAGTACGACTGGTAAGCGGCTTCCTCTCCAGGAACGTCTCAGATTGCCGCCGGCCTCGCGCCGGCGGCTTTTTCTTTGCGGCCGCAGTCAGAGCAGCGACGACAGGATCGGGATCGATGCCCGCGGGCGCTTGCCCACTTCCTCGATCAGGCGCTGCGCGGCATGGCGGTACGCCTGGGCCGGTATCGAATCGGGCTGCGCCACGGTGATCGGGGTACCGCTGTCGCCCTGCTCGCGGATGCCGATCTGCAGCGGCAACGAACCCAGCAGCGGTACGCCGTACTGGGCCGCCATGCGCTCGCCGCCGCCTTCACCGAACAGGTGCTCGACATGCCCGCAGTTGCTGCAGGTATGCACCGCCATGTTCTCGACGATGCCCAGCACCGGCACCTCGACCTTCTCGAACATCTTCAGCGCCTTCTTTGCATCCAGCGTGGCGATGTCCTGCGGCGTGGTGACGATCACCGCACCGGCCAGCGGGATCTTCTGGGTCAGGGTCAGCTGGATGTCACCGGTGCCTGGCGGCAGATCGATCAGCAGGAAATCCAGATCGTCCCACAGGGTGTCGTTGAACAGCTGGGTCATTGCCGAGGTGGCCATCGGCCCACGCCAGATCATCGGCGTGTCCTCTTCGATCAGATAGCCGATCGACATGGTGTCCACACCGAACGCGCGCAGCGGTTCGATGCTCTTGTTGTCGGGACTTTCCGGGCGACCGGACAAGCCCAGCATGGCGGGCACGCTGGGGCCGTAGATGTCCGCGTCCAGCACGCCAACACGTGCGCCCAGCTGCTGCAGCGCGACGGCCAGATTGACCGCCGTGGTCGACTTGCCCACACCGCCCTTGCCCGAGCCGACCGCGATGACATTGCGGATGCGGGCATGTGGCGTCAGTCCCTTCTGGACCTGGCTGGCATGGGGGCGGCGGGGGGAACTGTTCACAACGGGCACCAGCTGTATCAGGGGGAATAACCCAACATCATACAAGCTGGACGTAGCCTGACTGAAATTCAGGATTGCTACAGATTCGTGCACAGATTGTTAAGTTCATGTTACGTTCCTGAAGCACTGTTTTGGGCTGCGAAGCTGGTTCCCAGCGCGCACGATGGCGCATGCGCAGTGCCGTTTTTGTTTTTGCTCTCTATTGGAACTACATGAAATACGTAAGCAACACCGCACGTCGCAACACGCTCGCTGTCGCCCTGATTTCCGCCCTGATGGCCGCCGCCCCGGCAATGGCCCAGGACAAGGCGACCAACCTGGACAAGATCACCGTCACCGGTTCGCTGATCCCGCAGACCCAGGTTGAAACCCAGACCCCGGTGATGTCCATCACCGCCGAAGACATCCAGACCCGCGGCTTCAGCAGCGTTGCTGAAGTGCTGCAGCAGTCGTCGCTGACCACCGGCGGCCTGCAGGGCGGCCAGACCTCGGGTTCGTTCACGCAGGGCGCTGAAGCAGCCGGCATGTTCGGCCTGAACCCGGGTTACACCAAGTACCTGATCAACGGCCGCCCGATGCTCTCGTATCCGGCGCTGTACAACGGTAGCGACACCTTCAACAACATCAGCGGCATTCCGATCGACATCGTCGAGCGCATCGAAGTGCTGCCGGGTGGCCAGTCCTCGCTGTACGGCTCGGACGCGATCGCCGGTGTGGTCAACATCATCCTGAAGGAGCGCATGGACGGCGGTACGATGACCGTCCGTGGCGGCACCTACACCGAAGGCGGCGGCAGCAACATCCGCTTCAGCGCAGCCAAGGGCTTCAACGCGTTCGACGACCGCTTCCACGCGCTGGTCAACGTGCAGATCGAGAACGGCAGCCCGATCTGGGGCTACCAGCGTGACATCACCAAGCAGAACAACCCGGTCGGCTACACCGCGCAGGTGCCGTCGAACGACTTCGCCGTCATCACCAATGCAGACAACAAGCTGCTGATGATGGACCCGAGCCGCTGCGCCAACGTGGCAGGCCTGTACGACGGCACCACCGTCGTCGGCAAGCGCGCGTCGGGCGAGTCCTGCGGTTCGGTGTACAGCGCCGGCTACAAGACCCTGAAGAACGGCAAGAACAGCGGCCAGTTCTACTCGTCGATGACCTTCGACGTGAACGACAACTTCCAGCTGTTCGCCGACGTGCTGTACAGCAAGGAAAAGACCGAGTTCACCTCCGGCTCCAGCGCCCTGTGGTGGGGCACGAAGTCGGTCATGGGCGGCTTCTACGACCAGGGCGCCGGCAAGGTCGTGAACCTGCAGCGCGCCTTCGCGCCGGAGGAGATCGGCGCGGGCGACTACAACAACATCCTGAACTCCGATGAGAGCCGCGCCTACCAGGTCACCCTGGGCGGCAAGGGCATGGTCGGCGACTGGGATTACAGCGCCAGCTTCACCCGTGGCGAGTACCGCCTGGACCAGAACCGCTTCGTGCGCTGGAAGGACAAGATCGAGGACTTCTTCGGCCAGACCGTGCTGGGCCCGCGCCTGGGCACCTACACCGACCCGAAGGACCCGACCGCCACGTTCGGCATCTACAACCCGAACTACGCTGCCTTCTACTCGCCGATCACCCCGGACCAGTTCGCCAGCTTCACCGGCTACGGTACCCACCGCAGCAAGACCTGGCAGAACCTGGGTCGCGTGCAGGTGACCAACGGCTCGCTGTTCAGCCTGCCGGGCGGTGACGCCGGCCTGGCCGTCGTGCTGGAAGGTGGCAGCGAAGGTTGGGACTACTCGCCGGACCAGGCCTTCGTCGACGGCAACGTGTGGGGCACCACCGCCGTCGCCGGTGCCGGCCACCGCAGCAACTACGCGGTCACCAGCGAACTGCGCATGCCGCTGCTGGAGAAGCTGACCGTCAGCGCCTCGGGCCGTTATGACGCGTTCAAGATCGCCGACAAGACCGTCGACAAGGCTACTTACAGCATCGGTCTGGAATTCCGTCCGATCGAGAGCCTGCTGCTGCGCGGCAAGTACGGCACCGCCTTCCGTGCACCGACCCTGTCCGATGCCTTCCAGGGCATGAGCGGCTCGTACTCGTCCGGCCAGAACGACTACTACCGCTGCAGCCAGCTGGGCTACGGCCTGCGTGACGAGGCCTGCTCGTTCTACAAGAACACCTCGGTGTACAGCGAAAAGTCCGGCAATCCGGACCTGAAGCCGATCACCGCCGACGTGTGGAGCGCAGGCGTGGTGTGGGCCCCTGTGAGCAACTTCTCGCTGTCGGCCGACTACTACAACTGGAAGATCAAGAACGAGGTCAAGACCCTGAGCACCGACCAGCTGCTGCTGGCCGAGTACCAGTGCCACAACGGCCTGCCGAACAACACCTCGGCCAGCTGCCAGAACGTCACCGACTGGGTGTCGCGCGATGCCGGCGGCAACCTGACCCGCGTGTACACGCCGAAGCTCAACGTCGCCAGCCAGAACCTGGAAGCGGTGACGGTGGCGGCCAAGTACCAGCAGGATATCGGTCGCTTC
This sequence comes from Stenotrophomonas sp. YJH_SMC_79, assembly GCF_059367995.1. Classification (NCBI taxonomy): domain Bacteria; kingdom Pseudomonadati; phylum Pseudomonadota; class Gammaproteobacteria; order Lysobacterales; family Lysobacteraceae; genus Stenotrophomonas; species Stenotrophomonas sp. YJH_SMC_79. The sequence goes on along the minus strand of NZ_JCAFRK010000002.1, from coordinate 430,386 downwards.
GGCTCGCTGATGTTCTCCGGCAACTACACCAACATGCTGAAGCGTGAAGTGCAGCCGATGCCGGGCGCCGCCAAGCTCGACCTGCTGAGCGATCCGTACAACATGTGGTACTACGACAACTTCGCCAAGGTCCGTGGCGATCTGTCGGTGGCCTGGAACATCGCCAAGTTCACCACCACCGTGTACGCCAACTACGTCGGCAGCACTCCGAACTACCTGGCCTACACCGGCCGCAGCTACGGCTACGTCCACTCGTCCGGCGCCAAGGCCGGCAAGTGGGGTTCGTACACCACGTACAACCTGAGCATGAACTACCAGGCACAGGACGATCTGGTCCTGTCGCTGATGGTCAACAACGTGTTCAACAAGCTGCCGGAAGGCCAGCGCTACAACTACCCGGGCAACGAATCGACCCCGTTCAATGACGGCTTCTACAGCGTCTACGGCCGCCAGATCTCGGCCCAGGTCAAGTACAACTTCTGATCCCGTCGTTTTCCGGACTTCGTGTCTGGACCAGGCCCCGCTTCGGCGGGGCCTTTTTTTTGGGGCGGGCTCCGATCGCCCGTCCATTCAGCATCCAGACACCATCAAGCGTATCAATAAAATTTATTGAAAATCAAATAGATACAACAACGACAGGCGAATTTCCCGGGGACGGAAAGCGTCTTTGCAAAAATTTGATGACTGCGCAATGAACGTTTGACAGGCTCGGTTAATGTCATGTTAATCTCGAGTTACCGGCCCGTGAAGCCGGTGCAACCGGGGGCAGAACCACTGCCAACACCGGGCAAGGGGCACACGGAGACGCCCGCAAGGCAATGTCCCCGGTGTACGACGCAATCATTGGATTCAAGGGGATTTCAGATGATCAATCGCAAGTCGCTCGGCAGGCATCCGCTGAGCTTTGCCCTCGCTTCTGCCGTGCTGCTCATCGCAGCCGCTCCGGCATTCGCCCAGGACGCGGGTTCGACGCAGACGGCACAAGACACACCGAAAGAAACACCGAAGTCCAAGGCGACCAACCTGGACACGGTGACCGTCACCGGTTCGCGCATCAGCCGCGACGTGTTCAACTCGGTTTCGCCGGTGCAGGTCGTAACCCGTGAGGAAACCACCCTGGCGGGCTTCAACTCGACCGCCGCCGCGCTGCAGAGCAACAGCGTCACTGCCGGCAGCGCACAGATCAACAACTCCTTCGGTGGCTATGTCACCAATGGCGGCCCGGGTGCCAATACCCTGTCGCTGCGTGGCCTGGGCGCCACCCGTACTCTGATCCTGCTCAACGGCCGCCGCGTTGCACCGGCAGGCTCGCGCGGCTCGGTCGGCTCGGCCGACCTGAACGTGCTGCCCAGCGCGATGGTCGACCGCGTGGAAATCCTGAAGGACGGTGCTTCGTCCATCTACGGTTCGGACGCTGTGGCCGGCGTTGTCAACATCATCACCCGCAAGAACGTGGACGGTGTTGAGGCCGAGTTCCAGCACAACGCCACCGAGAGCGGTGGCGGTGACGAAACCCGATACTCGATCGTGTTCGGCAGCACCGGCGAACGCTCGCACTTCTCCGGCTCATACGAGCACTACCGCCGCAATGAAATGACCGTGGGTGATCGCAGCTGGGCCAGCTGTCCGACCGACAACCTGCGCGACATGACCGTGGGCAACTACTTCGGTAGCGGCGACTACATCGATCCGACCACCGGCAAGTCGAAGTGCTTCACGCTCGATTCCGGCGGCGTGACCATCAATACCCTGGGCACCGCCACCTTTGGTGGGTTCAACCGCTGGCGTCCGAATCCCGCCGTCACCACCGGCCGCCTGCCGGGCTATGAGTCTGTCGGCTACTACGACCGCGACACCTTCGATCCAGGCCTGCTGAAGGAATCGCTGGTGTCCCCGGCCACCACCCACACTCTGTTCTTCCAGGGTGGCGTGGATCTGGGCGTGATGGGAGATGCCGAGTTCTACTACGAGTTCCTCGGCAACAAGCGCGACTCCACCCAGACCGGCTACCGCCAGCTGTCCTATGACTACTCGGTCGGCAATCCGCTGCTCGGTGACCTGGCCAACCTGCCGGCCTTCGCCCTGCCGACGGAAACGTCCAATGGCAAGAACGTGTCGGCCCGCACCTTCATCGGCTTCGGCAACGACCGCAGCAAGCAGTCGGTGGACTTCTTCCGTGCCACCGCCGGCGTGCGCGGCCGGCTCGGTTCGGAGTGGAACTATGACTTCATGGTCAGCCATGCCGACTCCGATGCGGACTACACCTTCAACACGTTCCTGACTGATCGCCTGGCACAGAGCCTGAACGTGGTGTCCGACGGCGCCGGTGGCTTCAGGTGCGTGGACCCGGCCAACGGCTGCGTTGCCGCACCGATGCTCAACGCGCAGACGCTGGCCGGCAAACTGCCGTACGAGTGGAAGAACTTCGTCTACACCCCGGTCACCGGCAACACCAGTTACAAGGAATCGACCGCGAACCTGAACGTCAATGGTCCGTTGTTCGACCTGCCGGGCGGTACCGCCGCCGGCGCCTTCGGTGTCGAATACCGCAAGGCCAAGATCGACGATACCCCGAGCATCCACTCGATCAACCGCAACCTGTACAACCTGACCAGCTCCGACCCGACCCGCGGCAGCGATTCGGTGTGGGAAGCCTACGGCGAAATCGAGCTGCCGCTGCTGTCCGGCGTCACCGCTGCCGAGGAACTGACCTTCAACGCCTCGGCCCGATACACCGACTACAAGTCGTATGGTTCGGACACCACCTGGAAGCTGGGTGGCCTGTGGACGCCGGTCAAGTGGCTGTCGCTGCGTGCCTCCTACGGCACCTCGTACCGTGCCCCGGCGCTGTTCGAACAGTTCCTGGGCGCCACCAGCGGCTTCCTGAACGCTTCCAGCGATCCCTGCAATAACTACGGGTCGCGCAATCCGACCAGCCCGCGTTACATCAACTGCGCGTCCCAGGGCCTGCCCACCAGCTTCACCGCGACCAACTCGGTACGTGTGGACTCCATCGGTGGTGGCCTGGTCGGTGCCAACCTGAAGGCCGAAACCTCCGACGCGTTCACCGTCGGCCTGGTGTTGCAGCCGGAGTTCGGCAGCGGCTTCGGTGATCTGTCCTTCGCCGTCGATTACTACGACATCGAAGTGGAGAACGGCGTTGCCCAGATGGGTGCCACCTACATCCTGAGCACCTGCTACAACGGCACCACCGGCGACTTCGCCGCCAACAATGGTCTGTGCCGCCTGATCAGCCGTTCGCCCAACAACACCCTGACCGTCCAGAACGGCTATGCCAACCTGGCCACCGACAAGGTGCGCGGTCTGGACTTCACCACCCGCTACGTTCGCGACATCGGTCCGGGCGAATTCCGCGCCAACGTGCAGGTCTCGCGGTTCCTGGAGCAGTCCGGCAAGGTGTTCGAGGACGATCCGCTGGTTGATGCCAACGGCCGGATCAACAACCCGAAGTTCACCGGCCAGCTGGACCTGACCTACAAGTTCAAGGAATGGCGTGTGCGCTATGGCATGAACTGGGTGGACAACATGTCCAGCTATGCGTACTACGAGGAAGATCCCGCAACCTCGGCGTACAAGCTGGCCGTGCCGAACTACATCACCCAGGACTTCTCGGTTCAGTACACCGCCGACAAGTGGCAGGCCACCGCTGGCGTGCGCAACTTCGCTGACAAGGAACCGCCGACCATCAGCCCGGGTGCCGGCATCTACAACACCATCGGCAATGCCCCGCTGTACAGTGGCTACGACTACTTCGGCCGTACGTTCTTCGTGAACCTCAGCAAGAAGTTCTAAGCCTGCACCACCAGCCGCCGCCCTTCCGGGCGGCGGCTGTATTTTGGGGTGGGTGCAATGCCCACTCTCCCATCGCTCGGATACAGTGAGACGTAGCATGAAGCACTATCTGCTGCTGGCCGCGCTGGCCGTCGCCGCGCCGCTGCACCTCCATGCCAAGCCGACGGTCCCCACGATCGAACAGCTGGCCGCCTTCCCGGACATATCAAGTCTTTCCGTGTCTCCAGACGGTACTCAGATCGCCGGGCTTCAAGCCCGCGGCGAAGATCGCGTGATCCTGGTCTGGAAGACCGACAACCTCAGCGCAGCGCCTACCACGATCGGCGCAGGCCGCATGAAGTTCCAGAGCGTGAGTTTCATCAAGGACGGACTGCTGGCAGTCACCCTCTGGCAGCCATTCGACCTGCGCACCGACCGGGTCAACAAGACGTTCATCAGCAAGTTCTTCATCACTGATACCGAAGGCAAGCAGTGGAAGGAACCGATCAGCGTTCCACGTGCCACCAGCCGCAATGAAGAACTGGAGCAGGCACTGTCCAATGCCACGGTGCTGGACACGCTGCCCAACGACCCGGATCACATCCTGGTGGTCAACGGCTCGGGCAGCAACTCGGGAGACGTCTACAAGGTCAACCTGCGCAGCTTCACATCCCAGCGCATCCAGAAGACCGAAGAACGCGTCGCCGGTTACCTCACCGACCTGAACAGCGAACTGCGCGCACGCCTGCGCCAGGACGTGGACGGTACCGGTGCCTACGTCGCCACCGAATTCCGCAACCCGGCCACCAACGCGTGGGAAGAACACTTCCGCTCGCACGTGAAGGACCGCGACATCACCCAGGTCGTCGGTTTCGCCGATGACCCGAACATCGCCTTCATCCAGAGCAACGTCGGCCGCGACAAGACCATCATCTACGAGTACGACATCACTGCGCGCAAACAGCGGGAAGTGCTGTTCGAACACAAATTCTTCAATGCGGGTTCGGTTCATGTGAACCGCTACAAGGATGTGGAGGGCGTGCCCTTCGGCGCACTGCTTGGCGTGACCTACAGTGGCCCTCGCGAGAACGAAGTTGAGTGGACCCATCCGGTATTCAAGGGCCTCAACCAAGGCGTGCGCCAGGCCCTGGGCATCCAGTCCAGCGACGTCACCTTGGTCGATCCCGCGACGGGCCAGCGCGCGACCACCCAGGCCGACACAGGCCGTGCGGTGCGTGTCGTTGACTACAGCAAGGACCTGAAGACCTTCGTGCTGGCCGTCTCTGGACCGGCCAATCCGCCTGAGTACCACCTGCTGCGCAACGGCAAGCTGACCCTGCTGGCCAAGTCCTATCCAAAGATTGATCCGGCTGCGCTGGGCGATACCAGGCTGGTCTATTACAAGGCCCGCGATGGGCTGGATATTCCGGCGTTCCTGACCACACCGAACACCGAACTGTGCGGTGCTGGCCCGTGGAAGGCGGTGGTGCATCCGCACGGCGGCCCATGGGCGCGCGACGGCATGGACTTCGATGGCTCGATGTGGGTGCCGCTGATGGCATCGCGCTGCATGGCGGTCCTGCGGCCACAGTTCCGCGGTTCGGCCGACTGGAGCCGCAAGCTGTGGATGGCCGGTGACGCCGAATGGGGCCAGAAGATGCAGGACGACAAGGATGATGGCGCCAAGTGGATGATCGACCAGAAGATCGCCCAGCCCGGCCACATCGCCATGTTCGGCTTCTCCTATGGCGGCTACTCAGCGTTTGCGGCCTCGGTCCGCCCGAACGGCCTGTACAAGTGCGCGATTGCCGGCGCCGGCGTCTCGGACATCAAGAAGATCTGGGCGCGTTTCTATACCAATCCGTTCTTCCGCCAAGCGCAGTCGAAGACCGTGGACGGCCTGAACCCGCTGGACAAGGCGGGAGAGATGAAGATTCCGCTGATGGTCTACCACGGTGACCGCGATCGTACGGTTCCCATCGAGCAGTCGGAGTGGTTCGTGAACAAGGCCAAGGGCTCGGGGCAGCCGGTCGAGTTCCACGCCATCGCCGACTATGCGCATGGGCCCGCCTGGACCCGCGCGATCATGGGTGACCAGCTCAGGTTGATCGACGACTACCTGGGCAAGGGCTGCGGCGGCGGCGGCCTGTAATCGATGCGTTACCCACGCAAGGGCGCCCCACCGGGCGCCCTTGCTCGTTCTGGCCCTTGCGCCCGGCCATGACCTTCGACACCCTTGCAGGGCAGGCCGGCGGCGTATCGTTCGGCCCACGGCCGTCCCTGCGGCCCTTCCCTGACTCACTCGGCCTGGAGGCCATCAAAGTGACCCGTACTCCCAAGATCGTGCTGCTGACCCTGGCCGTTTCGGCCGCGCTGGTTGGCTGCGGCAAGAACGAAACCCCGGCCAAGGACGCCACCGCCTCCACGCCGGCTGCCGCCGAAGCCACCCAGTACACCCTGGACGAGAGCAAGCTGCCGGCCTACAACGCCTTCCAGCCCAGCGACCTCGATACCAGCAAGGACGCCTGTGGCGCCTTCGGCGACTACGTCAACAGCAAGTGGCTGGCCGCCAATGAAATCCCGGGCGACCGCACCAGCTGGGGCGCCTTCACCATCCTCGACGAGCGTTCGGTGGCCGTGCAGCACCAGCTGGCCGAACAGGTGGCGCAGGTGAAGACCCCGAACCACATCGAGAAGATCGTCGGCGACCTGTGGGCCACCGGCATGGACGAGGCCAAGATCAACGCCCAGGGCATCGAGCCGCTGAAGGCCGACCTGACCGCGATCGATGGCCTGCAGGACAAGGCGGCCATTGCCAACTACCTGCGCACCAGCGCAGCCAAGGGTGACAACGTCCTGTTCGGCTTTGGCGCTGAAGCCGACTTCAAGAACTCGGCCGTGAACCTGGCCTACGCCAGCCAGGGCGGCCTGGGCCTGCCGGACAGCACCTACTACACCGACGCCAAGAACGCCGACAAGCTGAAGGCCTACCAGGCACACGTCGCCAAGGTGCTGGAGCTGTCCGGCGTCGCCGCTGCCGACGCTGCCAAGCAGGCCGAGGACGTGGTCAAGTTCGAGACCCGCCTGGCCAAGGCCTCCAAGTCGCGCGTCGAACTGTCGCGCAACGTCGAGCTGTACTACAACCCGGTCACCCTGGCCGACGCAGACAAGCTGACCCCGAACTTCAGCTGGACCGAGTTCTTCAAGTCGCAGGGCGTGGCCGCACCGGAGAAGTTCTCGCTGGCCATGCCGGCCTTCCATGAGGAAGTGAGCAAGGCGCTGGGCGACACCGATCCGTCGGTGTGGCGTGCCTACCTGCGCTTCCACACCGTGGACAGTGCCTCGCCGTACCTGGCCGACGCCTTCGTGCAGGAGAACTACGAGTTCTACGGCAAGACCCTCAACGGCCAGAAGGAACAGAAGCCGCGCTGGAAGCGCGTGCTGGGCACCATTGAAAACGACGCCGGTGAAGCCTTCGGCCAGCTGTACGTGAAGGTGGCCTTCTCGCCCGAAGCCAAGGCCAAGATGGAAGAGCTGGTGAAGAACCTGGCCGCCTCGCTGAAGGAACGCATCCAGGGCCTGAGCTGGATGAGCGATGAGACCAAGGCCAAGGCCATCGCCAAGTGGGAAACCTTCACCCCGAAGATCGGCTACCCGGACAAGTGGCGTGACTGGTCGGGCCTGCAGACCCAGCGCGACAGCTTCCTGGGCAACGTGCGCGCAGCCAACGAGTTCAACTACAAGTTCAACCTGTCCAAGATCGGCAAGCCGGTGGACAAGACCGAATGGGGCATGACCCCGCAGACGGTCAACGCCTACTACAACCCGCTGCAGAACGAGATCGTGTTCCCGGCCGCCATCCTGCAGCCGCCGTTCTTCGATCCGAAGGCCGACGACGCGCTGAACTACGGTGGCATCGGCGCGGTGATCGGCCACGAAATGACCCACGGCTACGACGACCAGGGCGCACGTTTCGGGCCGACCGGCAACATGGAAGACTGGTGGACCGCCGCTGACAAGAAGAACTTCGAAGGCCTGACCGGCAAGCTGGTCAAGCAGTTCGACCAGTACAAGGTCGACGGCCAGGCGGTGAACGGCCACCTGACCCTGGGCGAGAACATCGCCGACCTGGGCGGCCTGGCCACTGCTTACGACGCACTGCAGAAGGCCAGCGCAGGCAAGGAAGACGCGAAGGTCGATGGCTTCACCCGCGACCAGCGCTTCTTCTTCAACTGGGCCACCGTGTGGCGTACCAAGTACACCCCGGAGAACGCCAAGGTCCGCCTGGCGACCGACCCGCACGCCCCGGCGCAGTTCCGCGCCATGGGTGCACCGTCGAACCTGCCGACCTTTGCGGCCGCGTTCCAGTGCAAGGCCGGTTCGCCGATGGCCCGCAGCGGCGACCAGCAGGTGGTGATCTGGTAAGCCGCGGCTGACGCTGTTGCAGACCTGCAAAGGCCCGGGAATTCCCGGGCCTTTGTTTTTCTGGGGTGTCTTTCATCCACGCATGGCGTGGATCTACTGATCCCGGCGCTCCCCGGTCGCTGCCGACCTTGGTCGGCGAATGCACCGCGACGCGTGCATCCCGCGCCCATGCCCGGCTTGCTATAGTGCGCGCGCCCTCAATCCATCACGGATTCGTTCCACATGCCCAATTTCCGTCCGCTTGCCATCGCCCTGGGCATCAGCCTGGCGACCCTGGTCCCGACCCACGATGCGTTCGCCGCCGCCAAGAAGAAGGCCGCCCGCGCCCCGGCTGTCAGTGCCCAGTGCAGCGACTTCTATGACGCCACCAACGCAGGCTGGCTGAAGGCCAACCCGGTGCCGCAGACCGGTGCCACCACCGCGCTGGGCCAGCTGGTCGACCGCAGCCGCCAGCAGCAGCGTGAACTGCTCGACGCAGCGATGAAGGCGCCGCAGGGCAACGTGCAGAAACTGCTGGGCGACTTCTGGGCCAGCGGCCTGGACGAAGCTGCCGTGGAAGCCGACGGCTCCAATCCGATCGCCCCGCTGCTGACCCGCATCAACGCCATCAAGAAGGCCAAGGATGTGCCAGCTTCGATCGCCGCACTGCACCAGGTTGGCATTCCCGTAGCCTTCAACTTCGGCCCCGACGTCGATCTGAAGGCGCTGGACCGCCACATCGGCTACTTCATGCAGGGCGGCATGGGCCTGCCGGACCCGGCGTTCTACACCCGCACCGACGCCGATACCGTGGCCCTGATGGGCCGCTACCGCAACTACGTCAAGCAGATCCTGGCACTGACCGGTACCCCGGCCGCCAAGCTGGATGCCGAGTCGCAATCGGTGATCGCGCTGGAAACCGAGCTGGCACGCAACGCGCAGTCGCTGGCCGGCATCAACAACCCGTTCAACAACTACGCGCCGATCTCCACCAAGGAGCTCAACAGCCGCTACCGCAACCTGCAGCTGGATGCCTTCCTGAAGGCACAGGGCGTGGACGACGACCTGGTCTCGCTGGCCGACCCGGGCCTGTTCAAGCAGCTCGACGGCATGGTCACCAAGCTCAAGCCGGACCAGTGGAAGGCCTACCTGCGCTGGCGCGTGGGCGACTCGATGGCGCCGTACCTGTCCAAGGCCTACCGCGACGCCGAGTTCGAATTCCGCGGCCGCGTGCTGCGTGGCGAAACCCTGCCGCCGCAGCGCTGGGAAGACGTGCTGGACGCGATCAACGTGGCCGCCGGCCCGATGGTCGGCCGCGAGTACGCCGCCCGCTACCTGTCGGCCGAGGACCGTCGCCAGGCGGCGTGGATCGTCGACAAGGTGCGCGAAGTGCAGATCGAAGCGGTCAAGAACAGCAGCTGGATGAGCGCCGAAGCCAAGACCGAAGCGCAGGCCAAGCTGGCCGCGCTGAAGATCGAGATCGGCACCCCGCTGCGTGACCTCGACTACAGCGTGCAGCCGATGGGCCGCGGCTCGTTCGGCGGCAACATGCTGATCGCCTCGACCTGGCGCCATCGCGAGGAAATGAAGCGCATCGGCAAGGGCAATGCCGACCGCCGCTGGGACGTGCTGCCGCAGCAGCCTTCGCTGGCCTACGACCTGGCGCAGAACCGCCTGATCGTCACCGCCGCGATCCTGCAGGGCCCGGTGTTCAACGCCAAGGCCGATGCTGCCGACAAGTTCGGCAGCTTCGGTGGCCTGGTCGGCCACGAGCTGACCCGCGCGATCGATGCCAAGGGCGCGCTGGTCGACGCCAAGGGCGAGCTGCGCAGCTGGTGGACCCCGGCCGACAAGACCGCCTGGACCCTGCTCGGTAACCGCGTGGCCGCGCAGTACAGCGCCTACGACTTCCCGGGCGTGAAGGGGGCCAAGGTCAACGGCACGCTCACCCAGGAAGAAAACCTGGCCGACATCGCCGGCCTGGAACTGGCCTGGGCCGCGTACACCGCGCAGGAGCCGAAGGCCAAGCAGGCACAGCAGCAGGGCTTCTTCCGCGCCTGGTCGGCGCTGTGGGCACAGCAGCTGGCACCGAACGAGGCCGTGCGCCGCCTGACTGCTGACATCCGCGCGCCGGGCCTGTGGCGCAGCAACGGCACGCTGGCCAACCTGCCGGCGTTCGGCGCTACTTTCAGCTGCAAGGCCGGCCAGCCAATGCAGCGCAGCGAAGCCGAGCAGATCAAGGTCTGGCGCTGAGCCAGCTGCCACACGGGTAATGCAGAGGGCGCCTTCGGGCGCCCTTTTTTTTGCGGGTGCAGCACGATCCCGGGTTAACACCCGGCGTGCTATCGCTGCGGCTTCGTCCATCGCGGAGACCCGACATGGCACACAAGAACACGATCTGCATCTGGTATGACAACGGCGCACTCGAGGCCGCCACCTTCTATGCCAGCTTCCTGCCCGACAGCGCGGTGACCGCCGTGCATCACGCACCTGGCGACTACCCCGACGGCAAGGAAGGCAATGTGCTGACCGTCGAATTCACCGTCTGCGGCATTCCCTGCGTCGGCCTCAACGGCGGCACCGCGTTCAAGCACAGCGAAGCCTTCTCCTTCCAGATCCAGACCGAAGACCAGGCCGAGACCGACCGCCTGTGGAACGCGATCGTCGGCAACGGTGGCCAGGAGAGCCAGTGCGGCTGGTGCAAGGACCGCTGGGGCATTTCCTGGCAGATCAGCCCGCGCATGCTGATCGAAGCGGTGACCAGCAAAGACAAGGCACTGGCCAAGCGCGCGTTCAACGCGATGATGCCGATGAAGAAGATCGACATCGCCACCATCCAGGCCGCAATCCAAAAAGGGGACGGAGGGGATTAAGTCGTTTCTCCCCATCGCCGCTGGCCCCGTGCCAATTGCGACTTAATCCCCTCCGTCCCCTTTTCCCGAGGTGTTGATGTCTTGGGATGTGATCATCATCGGTGGTGGCCACAACGGCCTGGTCTGCGCGGCTTATCTGGCGCGCGCTGGCAAGCAGGTACTGGTACTGGAACGTCGCGGCGTCCTTGGCGGCGCTGCAGTCACCGAGGAATTCCATCCCGGCTTCCGCAACTCGGTGGCGTCCTACACGGTGTCATTGCTGCAGCCGAAGGTGATCGACGACCTGCAGCTGCATGCGCATGGGCTGCGCATCGTCGCGCGTCCGGCCAACAACTTCCTGCCATTGCCCGACGACCGCTACCTGTTGTCGGCACCTGGCCGTACCCGGGCTGAAGTCGCGAAATTTTCCGAACGCGATGCGCAGGTGCTGCCAGCGTATGAAGCGCGTCTGGAGATCTTCGCCGACGTACTGCGTGCGTGGGCCCTGCGCGCGCCGCCAGACATCGGCATTGCAGGTGGCTGGCGCGCCCTGCCCGCGCTGTTGCAGATGGGCCGTCTCGGCCGCGAACTGGCAGCGCTGGATGCTTCGCTACGCCAGGAACTGCTGGACCTGTTCACGCTTTCGGCAGCGGAGTACCTGGACCGCTGGTTCGAGAGCGCCCCCATCAAGGCGCTGTTCGGCTTCGACGGCATCGTCGGCAACTACGCCAGTCCGTACACTCCGGGCAGCGCTTACGTGTTGCTGCACCACGTGTTCGGCCAGTGCAATGGCGTGAAGGGTGCATGGGGCCATGCAATTGGTGGCATGGGCGCGATAAGCCAGGCCATCGCCAGCGCGGCGCGCGAGGCCGGTGCCGAACTGCGGGTGGACGCCGGCGTGCAGCGCGTACTGACCGAACAGGGCCGCGCAGCAGGAGTGGAACTGGCCAGCGGCGAAACCCTGCGCGCCCGCGCGGTGGTTGCCAACGTCAATCCGAAACTGCTGTACGAGCACTTGCTGGAACCGGCACAGGTACCGGCGGCCACGCGCGAGCGCATGACGAACTGGCGCTGCGGTTCCGGCACCTTCCGGATGAACGTGGCACTGTCGCGGCTGCCGGAGTTCAGCGCCCTGCCCGGCCCCGGCGATCACCTCAGTGCCGGCATCATCATGGCACCCAGCCTGGACTACATGGATCGCGCGTGGCTGGATGCGCGACGCGACGGCTGGTCGCGCGAACCGATCGTGGAAATGCTGATTCCCAGCACGCTGGACGATTCGCTGGCGCCGCCTGGCCAGCATGTGGCCAGCCTGTTCTGCCAGCACGTGGCGCCGGTGCTGCCTGATGGGCGTCACTGGGATGACCACCGCGAGACCGTGGCCGACCTGATGATCGCCACCGTTGAACGCTATGCGCCAGGTTTCGCTGACAGCGTACTGGGCCGTCAGGTGCTGTCGCCGCTGGATCTGGAGCGTACCTTCGGCCTGATCGGTGGCGACATCTTCCACGGTGCGCTCAGTGCCAACCAGTTGTTCTCGGCACGGCCGATGGTCGGCCAGGCCGGCTATCGCGGTGCCCTGCCCGGGTTGTACCTGTGTGGGTCGGGCACCCATCCCGGCGGCGGCGTCACCGGCGCACCGGGACATAATGCAGCGCAGGTGATGCTGCAGGATCTGTAGGCAGCCCCTGTGTGAATGCGGTACTCAACCGGCGACTGCATGGATCGTGGGGAGAGCAAACGCGTCTAGCAGTATTCGTAGATAGTTCTACCTTGCGGGGTTAGGTCCAGCGACCTGCAGAAGGCCAATCCCGACAAGCCGCTCTTCATCAATTGCTCTTTCATGCGGTTGCTTACGATGATGGAAGCAGGCCTTTCACGACACCTGACAACATCGAAATCGTCGGGCGACTCTTCCCTGATCACGGTATACAAGAACATATAGCTCGGGTTCGCGGGATCAAAGTTCGTAAGCTCGTACTCGCTCACCGTCATGTCGCAGCAACCGGCGAGGTTCGGGATATTGATCGCGCTGTAGCCTTCTACGACATCGTCACCGAATACAACCGCGGCGTCGAAAAATTCGACATCCGAAGGCGCCAAGGCTTCCAAGGCTGTCCTGAGCTCTCTGCTGACCAGGTCAGGTCCAGTGCTTGAGACAATGTGGTGCTTCCTTAGGCGCTTCAGAGCCGCCCGGCTTGTAGCCTGGTAGGAAAGCACAGGCTCTAGCCCTTCAAGCCGGATGCCCGCCCTGAACAGCAGGTAGTCCTCCGATTCATCATGAGCATAATTCAATAGCCCGTATGAGTTTCCGACAGTCGTCAGCAGATAGCCCATACCGAATTTCCAATTGATGTAAGAAACATCATTCGAAGCCCGGGGATGCAAAGTCAATTACCTGATTGCCTGTGCAACAGCCACTCTCAACGCCATCCGACAACCCGGAACAGCGCCCGGACGTCAGATGATTCTCTGGCACCTACAGCGTCAAATGATCCTTCGGATCATTTGACGCTGCGCAGATGGTTCGGGCGCTTCGGCGGGCCCGGCGGGCGGCGCTTGTTGAACGGCGATTGCCCGCGCCAGTAGCAGATCAGCAGCCAGCCGAACAGCATGCCGCCCAGATGCGCGAAGTGGGCCACGCCCGGCTGCCAGCCGGTCATGCCCAGCACCAGCTCACCCACGCCGAACAGGATCACGAAGGTCCGCGCCTTCATCGGGATCGGCGGGAACAGCAGCATCACCCGCTGGTTCGGGAACAGCATGCCGTAGGCCAGCAGCAGGCCGAACACGCCGCCGGAGGCGCCCAGCACCGTCGCCGGGTTTTCCAGCAGCGTACCCACCAGCAGCTGGCAGACACCGGCACCGGCCACGCACACCAGGTAATACAGCAGGAAGCGCTTCTCGCCCCAGGTCTGCTCCAGTGGTGCGCCGAACATGAAGACCGCCAGCATGTTGAAGAACAGATGCCCGAAGCTGCCATGCAGGAAGCCATAGGTCAGCAGCTGCCACGGCTGGAAATTACCGCCCGGCGAGAACGCGTCGAAGCCCTGCTGCAGCGGTTGCAGCATGAACGGCTCGAAGGTCTGCATGCCGAGCAGGAACGGCTGCTGCAGCAGGAACAGGATCGCGTTGGCGATCAGCAGGGCCTTGGTGACGGTAGGCAGTCGCGGGAACATGGGAGCACCGGCATGGAACGGCCTCCATCATAGCCGCAGCACCGTGTCTTGTTGGCGCCCCTCAGGCGTGGCCCGTTCAGTCGCCAGCGGCGCTCAGCCGGGCCCCCACACGGCCGCATCCAGCGCCGCGGCCGGATCGGTGGGCGGCATGCGCACCCGGCCCTTCTCCACCACCACGCCCTCGGCGCGTAGCCGCTGTGACTGCTCTCGCCAACCGGCCGACCCTTCTTCCATGGCAATGCGCCCGTCCGAGCGCAGCACGCGATGCCAGGGCAGGTCGGGATCGTCGTTCTGGCCCAGGATGCGAGCGGTCAAGCGCGCACGCCCCGGCAGGCCGGCACGCATCGCCACCTGGCCATAGCCCATCACCTGCCCCGCCGGGATCGCGCGGATCACCGCCAGGATGCGCGCACGCGCCTGCTCAGGCATCAGCGCCGCAGGCGGGTCACCAGCAATACGCCGATCAGCACCAGCACGGTGCCGGCGATCTGCGCCGGCCCCATCGGTTCGTCGAGCAGCCATAGGCTCATCACGATGGTGGAAACAGGGCCCAGCATACCGACCTGCGCGGCCAGCGACGAACCCACGCGCTGCACCGCCAGCATGATCGCCAGCACCGGCAGCACCGTGCACACGGTGGCATTGACCAGCGACAGCCACTGCACCGGTGGCGGCGCCTGCCACAGCAGCGGCAGCGGATGGGTCACCGCAAAGTGCAGCAGCACCAGCACGCTGGCCACGCAGCTGGCGTAGGCGGTCAGCCGTACCGCGCCGATGCGCGCCACCACCTGGCCGCTGCCGAACAGGTACAGCGCGTAGCTGAGCGCACTGCCCAGTACCAGCAGGCTGCCGACGATGATCTGCCCACCCTCGCGCTGCAGGTCATGGCCGAAGGCCAGCAGCACGCCCAGATAGCTCAGCACCAGCGCGCCGATCTGCCAGCGGCCGGGGCGCTGCCGCGCCAGCAACACGTTGATCAGCAGCACCAGGGTCGGGTTCAAGTACAGGATCAACCGCTCCAGCGTGACGCTGATGTACTGCAGGCCCTGGAAGTCGAGCAGGCTCGACAGGTAGTAGCCGGTGAAACCCAGCCACAGCACGCGGGCGCGGTCGGCCCAGGACAGCGGCTCGGCCCGGCGCGCGGCCCACAACGCCATCAGCGCGAACAAGGGCAGCGCCATCAGCATGCGCAGCGCCAGCAGCGTGGTGGCATCGACGCCGTGACGCAGGCCGAGCTTGACGATGATGGCCTTGCCGGAGGCGGCGATGGCGCCGATCGCGGCCAGGCCGATGCCCCCCAGCGCGATGCGTGGGGAAGCGGTAGCGATACGGGAGGCGGGGCTGGACATCAGGACGACGGCGGGCCGCATAGGGCGGCCCGGAAACGCATGGGGGCACCCATTATCGCATGGGGGCGCCAGGTGACCTGTAGAGCCGAGCCTGCGCTCAGCTGCACCATGTCTGCACGGAACGCAGCCGAGCATAGGCTCGGCTCTACAACCGCCCAGCTCAGCGCATCAACACCACTTCTTCGGCAGACGTCGGATGGATCGCCACGGTATCGTCGAACTGGGCCTTGGTCGCGCCCATCTTCACCGCCACCGCGAAACCCTGCAGGATCTCGTCGGCCGCTTCACCCAGCAGATGGATGCCCACCACCCGCTCTTCCGGGCCCGCGCAGACCATCTTGAACAGGCTGCGCTGGGTGCCGTTGGCCAGCGCTTGCAGCATCGGGCGGAAACGGCTGTGGTACACGCTCACCTGATCGAAACGGGCGCGCGCCTCTTCTTCGCTCATGCCCACCGCGCCCAGCGGAGGATGCGAGAACACCACGCTGGCTACGTTTTCATAGTCCATCTTCGACTGCGGGCGGCCGCCGAAAAGGCGATCCATCAGGCGCCGCGATGCAGCCACCGCCACCGGCGTCAGGCCGACCTTGCCGGCGATGTCACCGACTGCATGCACGCTCGGCACGCTCGTGGTCTGCCATTCATCCACCTCCACCTGTTGATGCTCTCCGATCCCGATGCCCAGCGCTTCCAGGCCCAGGTCACGACTGTTGCCGCGACGACCGGTGGCGAAGAACACTGCGTCGAACACGCTGTCGATCGGGCCGTCATGGCCGAACGCACGCACGCGTTCGCCATCGCGCTGCAGTTCGCGCAGGCGGTAGTCGAAATGGATGCGCACGCCCTGCTGCTTCAGGTTCTCGGCCAGCTGGTCGGTCAGCTCGTAGTCGAAGCGTTCCAGCAAGCGCTTTCCGCGCACAAGCAGGCTCACCCTGCTGCCCAGCGCCTGCAGCAGGCCGGCCAGTTCCACTGCAATGTAGCCACCGCCGATGATCGCGACCTCGGCCGGTGCCGCGCGCAGATCGAAGAAGTCATCGGAAACCAGGCCCAGTTCGGCACCGGGAATATCCGGGCGCAGCGGGTGCGCGCCGGTGGCGATCAGGATGTGTTCGGCGCTGTAACGCACGCCATCGCTGCAGGCCACCGTATGCGCATCAAGCAGATGGCCACGCGCCGGAATGCGCACCACGCCGGTTTCATCAAGGCGCTTGTGGTAGCTGACGTGGATATTGCTGATGTAGGCTTGGCGATGGATCACCAGTTCCTTCCACGACAACGCCGGGCGTGCCTCGACATCGAAACCCATCGCACTGGCCAGGCCGATGCGCTCGTGCAGGTCGGCCGCCAGCCACATCGCCTTCTTCGGCACGCAGCCAACATTGACACAGGTACCGCCCAGTTCACCGGGCTCCAGCATCGCCACGCGCTTGCCATGCTGCGCCGCGCGGATCGCACCGGCCAGGCCGGCGGAGCCACCGCCAAGGACAATCAGGTCGTAATCATAGGGTGCAGTGCTCATCGGAATCGCTCGGGTCGGTAAGGGGCAGGATCGATCGCTGGGGTGCGGCCGCAGACGAGATCGGCGATCAGCTGGCCGGTGCCGGCGCTCATGCTGATGCCGAGCATGCCATGCCCCGCTGCAAGCCAGACGTGAGGATGCGCGGGTGCACGGCCGATCAATGGCACGTCGTCCACGCTCATGGGGCGCCACCCGCACCACTGCTCCTGCAGCTGCGCACCGCGTGGCGCGCGCAGGTAGTGGTCGGCGGCCTGCTGCAAAGCCTGCAGGCGGGCCGTGCGCAGCTGCGGATCGGCACCGGCGAATTCCATGGTGCCGCCCAGCCGCAGCGCGTCGCGCCAGGCGATCACGAACACGGAATGGTCTTTCAGCACCACCGGGCGCTGTGGCACCTGCGCCGGTCGCGACCAGGTCAGCGAGTAGCCCTTGCCGGGCTGGATCGGCACGCGCAGATCCAGTTGCCGTGCCCAGTCGCGCGACCACGGCCCGGTGGCCAGCACCAGCTCACGTGCCCGCAGGGTCTGCCTGCCAACCTGCACGCGTACCCCCTGTGCATCGTCGCTGAAGCCCTGCACGTCCTTCTGCTCGTCGATCATCACGCCCTGCGCGCGCAGTACACGCGCCAGCTCCGCGGTGTAGCGGTCCGGCCGCAGCTGCGCATCACCGGGAAAGTGGATCGCGCCGGCCAGACGGTCGTGGAAGGCCGGATTGGCGCGTGCGTAGCCGGCCCCGTCGATGCAGGCCGTGGCGATACCCTGCCTGTTCAGTGCTTCGCACTCGGCCGCGTAGTGGTCGAAGTTGCGCGCATCGCCGAACACATAGTCCAGCCCGCGCGTATCGAATTCGCATTCCAGTGCATGCGCCTGCACCCAATCGGCCAAGCGCAACCGCGAGTCGTTCAGCAATGCACCCCGTGCCCGCGTGGATTGCAGCCAGTCACGCGCGTTGCAGCGCGCACCGAACTGAAGCAACCAGCGCCACAACGCCGGATCCAGCCGGGTGCGCACATACAGCGGCGCGCGCGGATCGAGCATCCAGCGCAATGCGCGCAGTGGCACGCCAGGCGCAGCCAGTGGAGGTGCATGGCTGGGGGTGACGGTGCCGCAGTTGCCGTGCGAGGTTGCCGCACCAATGCGGCCACGCTCGATCACACGCACCTGCCGGCCCTGCGCGCACAGTGCGAGCGCGGCGGCCAGACCGATGGCACCGGCGCCCACCACGATCACATCCTCGCGCGCGCCCAGCATCGATCAGCCCTGCCCGGCTCCGCGCCGCATCGGCGGCCACTGCCGGTAGGTCATCGCGCGCCACAGCCATTCCATCGGCCCAAAGCGGAAGTGGCGCAGCCAGACGTGCGAGATGCCCACCTGCACGGCGAACAGCAGCAGCGCGAACAGCAGCTGCACACTGCGTGGCATCATTTCGAACGCGCCCAGGCCGTAGTGGTAGAACAACCAGGTGCACAGCAGGGACTGGCCGAGGTAATGGGTCAACGCCATGCGCCCGACCGGCGCCAGCCAGCCCAGCCGCGCGCGCCAGTGCACGATCCAGGCCAGGTAGCCCAGGCACATCGGCAGGCCGCCGATCGTCAGCAGCGCCATCGCCGCCGTCACCGGCAGATCGTAGGCACCCGGCGCCAGATACGGCTTCCAGGCAACACCCAACAGCGTGACCAGCAGGCCGAGGGGCAGCGCCACCCAACGCAACACCGCATACAGCCGCGGGAAGCGCTCTGGCGCCGACAGCGCACCGCTACCGGCAAACCAGCTGCCGATCAGGAACATGCCCAGCACTTCCGGGCCGGTGATCAGCATCGCCCCCATCGACGTGCCAAACTCGCTCAGCCGCTGCGCATTGGCCTGCATCCAGCTGCCGTGCCCGTACACCTGGCGCTGCAGATCGATGCTCTGCTGCGCCTCGGTGAGCATTCCCCGCACCTCGTCCGCCGAGGCCATCGACACCATCGCGCCGACCAGCAGCATCATCGCCACGCCGCCGAGATAGAGCGTCGCGCCCATCCACGGCAGCCAGCTGCGCGGCGCCTCGCGGCAGGCCAGCAGCGGCAACGAGACCAGTGCGTACAGCACAAGGATGTCGCCGGACCAGACCAGCAGCGCGTGGCACAGGCCGATCAGCAGCAGACCGGCACTGCGACGCAGGTAGAACGGGGTGAAATCACGCCCTGCCAGCTCGGCGCGTTGCGCCATCACCGCAAAGCCGGCGCCGAACAACAGCGAGAACAGGGTGAAGAACTTGCCCTGCACGAACACATAGACAAAGGCATCGGCCCAGTAGTCGATGCCATGCCAATGCACGTCGATGGCAGTGAACGCCAGGTCCAGCGGCCCGCTGAAGGCCTCGATGTTCATCAGCAGGATGCCCAGCAGCGCGGCACCGCGCAGCACGTCCAGCACGGCGATGCGTTCGCCGGAGGCCAACGGCTGCAGGGAAGGAGAAGCGGCGTTCACGGGGCATCCGTCGGTCAGGTCCACCATTATGCCGCCGGCCCGCGCGCCGTGGATGGGCGCGCCGTATTCCAGAAACGCAACGGCCCGCCGAAGCGGGCCGTTGCTGACATCACGATCGCGCTGCGATCAGTGGTGGTGACCACCGTCGCCGTGGACGTGGCCGTGATCGATCTCTTCCTGGCCGGCTTCGCGCACATCGACGATTTCCACGTCGAAGTGCAGATCCTTGCCAGCCATCGGGTGGTTCAGGTCCACGTCGACGACGCTCATGCCGACCTTCTGCACGGTCACCGCACGCGGGCCGAAATTGGTCTGCAGCACGACCTGCTGGCCCGGAGCCAGCTTGGTGTTGCCGAAGTGCTTCTTCGGCACGCGCTGGGACAGGCCCTCACGGCGCTCGCCGTAGGCGTCGGCAGCATTGACATCGACGCTGAAGGTCGCGCCGGCTTCCTTGTCCATCATGGCGTTTTCCAGGCCCGGGATGATGTTGCCGTGGCCGATCAGGATCGCCAGCGGCTCGCCGCGGTCCTTGGACGATTCGATCGGCTCCTGGCCGACTTCGGAAACGGTGTAGTGGAAGCGGACAACGCGGTCTTTTTCGATCTTCATGCGCAACTCTGTCTGGATCTGCCGGAGGCAGGCGGGTTGGGGCGGGTTGTCGCCCGGCGGGGACGCCGCCATCATGACGGCCAATCCAAGGTGGCGCATTATCCGGAGATCATGCACATCACGCCAGTTTCGTCCGGCCTGCGCCGGCTTCTCGCCCCGGCCCTGCTGCTGGCCCTGCCCCTGCTGATGACCGCCTGCGGCGGTGGCAAGGCCACCCGCCCTGCGCCGCCCCCGCCAACGGCGAACTGGCCAAAGACCGTGCCGGACAACCCGGAGGCGGCCAACTCGGTGCTGATGCGCGCCATCAGCCTGGTCGGCACCCCCTACCGCTATGGCGGCAACACCCCCGATTCGGGCTTCGACTGCAGCGGCCTGGTCGCCTATGTCTACCGCGAGATGCTGGACCTCAAGCTGCCACGTACTTCGCGTGACCTGGCGGCGGTACAGGGTCCGAAGATCGATCCGCAACGCCTGGCCACCGGCGACCTAGTGTTCTTCGGCAGCCGCGGCAGCGTCACCCACGTTGGTATTTATGTAGGTGAAGGGCGTTTCGTGCACGCGCCAAGCACCGGTGGCACCGTGCGGCTGGACTCGCTCAGCGGCCCCTACTGGAAAGACCACTACACCGGCGCGAAACGTGTCCTTCGCTAAAATGAACAGGCGATATGTTCAAAACTGTGACGATCATCACCTTGAAGCTAACGAATTACTAACGGAATTTTTAACTTATCCGCGCTTTTACAGGGCATGATGCCCCATCGTTTTTTTCCTGTGACCGACGCGTGACGACTGACGACCTGAAAAGCGAAGGCCAGACTTCCGTATCTTCACGCAGTGCCCGCCCGTTGTTGCTGGGCCTGGCACTGTGTCTGACCAGCCTCCCGGCCTGGTCGCAGACTGCTCCGAACCGTTCCGATGTGACCCCGGCCCCGCTGGCCGAGAACACCGCCCGACCGGCCGCCAAGGCCGAAGCTGCCGCTCCGCAGCGCAGCCGCGTCGACGCCGCCGCCAGCGCTACCCTGGCCGCCCTGCTGCCGCACCTGGCCGCCAACGACACCATTCCGCTGATGGACCGCTCGGCCGTGGTGGCCGGTGACCTCAGCCGCCTCCTCGCCAACTACGACACCAGCAGCGCTGCCAATGGCAGTGTTGTCGGCACCGCGGCCGACAACGGCAAGGTGCAGTCGCTGCTGCGCCGCGCGATGACCCTGCTGGGCACCCCGTACCGTTGGGGCGGCAGCAACCCGGACAGCGGCTTCGACTGCAGTGGCCTGGTCGGCTACGTGTTCCGCTCGGCCCTGGGTATCGAGCTGCCGCGCGTCTCCCGCGAGATGGCGCACGACGACAATGCCGAACTGATCAACGACCGCACTGCGCTGGCGGCGGGTGACCTGGTCTTCTTCGGCCGCAAGGGCCGCGTCGACCATGTCGGCATCTATGTCGGCGATGGCCGCTTCCTGCACGCACCGAGCTCGGGCAAGGACGTCCGCGTGGACACCCTGCTCAGTGGCTACTGGGGCAACAAGTTCATGCAGGCCCGCCGGGTCGACCTCTGACCCGCTGGCGCTACGGCGCCGCCTGACACGAGAAAGCCGCTGCCCTGCAGCGGCTTTTTTGTTGAGCCCGCGCAATGGTGGGTAGCTGCCGACCTCGGTCGGCATCGCCCTCATCCACGCATGGCGTGGAGCTACTGTCCTCTGGTGGGTGCCGACCTTGGTCGGCACTGCTTCCACCCACACGCATGGCGTGGATCCACCAGGAGAAAACAAAAAGCCCGCCGGTCAGGGCGGGCCTTTCATCTCCACGCAACCTCAGGCGCGTGGCGGTGTCGGGTCCGGATCGTCCACGCCGACATTGCTGGACGGGTTGTCATACACCGCCTGGTCGAGCAGCCCGGTTTCCTTGGCCACGATCACCGGCACCAGCATCTGGCCCGTCACATTCGTCATCGTGCGCATCATGTCCAGGATGCGGTCGATGGCATACAGGTAGCCGATGGTTTCCAGCGGCAGATTGGCTGCGCTCAGCACCACCGTGGCCATGATCACCGCGGTGCCCGGCACGCCGGCGGTACCGAAGCTGCCCAGCACAGAGGCGATCAGCACCACCACGTACTGTTCCGGGGTCAGCGGCACCCCGCTGTACTGCGAGATGAACACCGCGCACAGCGCCGGGTAGATCGCACCGCAGCCGTCCATCTTGATGCTGGCACCCAGCGGCACCGCGAACGAGCCGTAGTCCTTGTTCACGCCCAGGTTGTGGGTGATCGAACGCAGCGCCACCGGCATCGCCGCGAAGCTGGACGAGCTGACGAAGGCCACCTGCATGCCCGGCGCCGCGCCGCGGAAGAACTTCAGCGGGTTCAGGCCGTGCGCCAGCAGCAGTGCGCTGTAGACCACCACGATGTGCAGGGCGCAGGCCACGTACAGGGCCAGCACGAAATGACCCAGCGGCAGCAGCTTCTCGAAGCCATAGCTGCCGACCAGGCCGGCGATCAGGCCGAAGGTGCCGATCGGGGTGACTTCCAGCACGAAGCGGGTCACCTGGATCATGATGTCGCTCATCTGGCCGACCAGCTTGCGCGCCTCGGTCACCTTCTCGCCCAGCTTGACGATGGCAAAACCCACCAGGCCGGCGAAGAAGATCACCGGCAGGATCGAGCCACGGCCGGCGGCCAGCACGGTCTCACCGGCCGCGTTGACCTTGGTGCCGATGCCCGACAGCGCATAGAAGACATTGGCCGGCACCACGTCCAGCAGCACCTGCACTACGCTGGGCACTTCGCGCGGCACATAGTTGCTGGCCATCGACAGCTGCAGTCCACCGGCGCCAGGCTGCAGCACGGTGCCCACGCCCAGGCCGACGCACACCGCCAGCGCGGCGGTGATCACGAACCACAGGAAGGTGCGGCCACTGAGCGCGGCGACCGACTTCTGGCCGTGCAGCGACGAGATCGCGTTGATGACCGCGAAGAACACCAGCGGCACGGCGATCATCTTGATCAGGGTGACGTACAGCTCGCCGAGCGGGCCGAACCACGTTTCCGCGGCAGGGCCAAGCGCCCAGCCGGCCAGCGCGCCGAGCACGAAGCCACCGACCACGCGCTGCCAGAATGGAATCCGCAGCCAGGCAGAGACCAGCTTCATAGGCAATCCAGAGGGGAAGGAAGGGATGCTGGCACGATAGCCCAAGGCGGCCCGCAGAACGACCGCCCGGCCGGCAAATCAGTGTGTCATCGGCGTGCCTTGCGGCACCGGGCATAATGAACGTCCCGTTACAGTTTGTGAGATCCCAGCGTCCATGCGCCGTTCCGTCTCCCTGTTGGCCGCCTGCGCCACCACCCTGCTGCTGGGCGCCTGCGCCAGCACCACCCCCGCCGCTGCCCCGACCGGCCTGAAGGTCGCCGTCGACCCCGTCGCCCATCCGGCCGGTGAGACGCCGCAGTGGTGGTACCGCAGTGGCGCCGCCCAGGCCGCCGCCAACGGTGCGATGTCCGGCAAGGCCAAGAACGTCATCCTGTTCCTCGGTGACGGCATGAGCCTGACCACGGTGGCCGCCTCGCGCATCTACGAGGGCCAGCAGAAGGGCGGCTCCGGTGAAGAGAACCTGCTGTCCTGGGAGCGCTTCCCGGCCACGGCGTTCAGCAAGACCTACAACACCGATTCGCAGACCCCGGATTCGGCCGGCACCATGACCGCCATCACCACCGGCGTGAAGACCCATATGGGTGCAATCGGCGTCAGTGCCGGCAGCCGCACCGACTGCGCCGACAGCCTGTCCAAGGGCCTGCTGACCTGGCTGCAGCTGGCCGACAGCGCCGGCCTGGCCACCGGCGTGGTGTCCACCGCGCGCCTGACCCATGCCACCCCGGCGGCGACCTATGCGCACTCGCCCGAGCGCAACTGGGAAAACGACACCGACCTGACCGACGCGGCCAAGGCCGCAGGCTGCAAGGACATCGCCCAGCAGCTGCTGTCGACCTCGCGCTATGGCCGTGGCCCGCTGGTTGCCCTCGGCGGCGGCCGCGGTGAATTCACCACTGTGGAAGAGCGCGATCCGGAGTACGACGACAAGGTCGGCCAGCGCCTGGATGGCCGCAGCCTGGTGCAGGAATGGCAGCAGGCACACCCGCAGGGTGCCTACGTCTGGAACAGCAAGCAGCTGGCCGCCGCCGCGAACGCGCCGGCCATCCTCGGCCTGTTCGAGCCAGACCACATGCGCTACGAGTACGAGCGCCCGCAGGATCCGGGCGGTGAGCCGAGCCTGGCCGAACTGACCGCCGCAGCGATCAGGAATCTGGCCAAGCACCAGGAAGGCTACGTGCTGATGATCGAAGGCGCGCGCATCGACCACGCCAACCACAGCGGCAACGCCTACCGTGCGCTGACCGAGACCGTGGCCCTGTCCGACGCGGTGCGCGTGGCCAACGAGCTGACCTCGGCCGACGACACCCTGATCATCGTCACCGCCGACCACTCGCACACGCTGAACTTCGTCGGCTACCCGGCGCGCGGCAACCCGATCCTGGGCAAGGTGAAGGACAAGGGCGGCGAAGATGGCGCCGGCAAGCTGGATTACGCGCTGGACGGCACCGGCCAGCCGTACACCACGCTGAGCTATGCCAACGGCCCGGGCCATACCGGCAGCAGCAACCAGCAGCCGGCCGGCCCGAAGCGCTACCCGCACAACCCGAGCAGCTTCGAACCGGCCAACGGCCGCCCGAACCTGCGCGAGGTCGACACCGAGCATCCGGATTACATGCAGGAAGCGCTGGTGCCGATGAAGTCCGAGTCGCACGGCGGCGAAGACGTCGGTATCTGGGCACGCGGCCCCGGCAGCAAGGCGATCCGCGGCACGCTGGAACAGAACGCGATCTACCACATGATCGTGCAGGCCACGCCGGCCCTGCGCGAGCGCCTGTGCCAGGCCGGCACCTGCGATGACAAGGGCGTGCCGGTTCAGCTGCCGGCACCGACGGCCTTCGAGCGCAAGGCCGAGGCCAAGTGATCGCACGGCAGGCCCGCCCTGCCCCTGCCAGCGGCCGCTCCGCGCGGTCGCTGGCCCTGCTTGGCGTGCTGGTCAGTGCCAATGCAGCGGCACAGGCACCGGCGTGCAAGCTGCTGACCGACGAACACGGGTTGTGGCCGCTGCCCAACTGCGAGGTGGTCGACCACCGGCCGAAGATCCAGCCCGACACGCTGAAGGACCTGAATTTTGATGACCACGGCCTGGCGGTGGTGTACGCCGACCAGGGCTTCCACTACGTCAACCGCAAGGGTCGCAGCCTGCCGGTGCTGACCTGGGACAACGGTCCGAAAACACCGCAGGAAGGCCTGCTGCGCGCCCGCGTCGGCCACCGCGTGGGCTACTTCGACCTGAAGTTCCGCCAGGTGGTGCCCGGCACCTTCGATTTCGGTTGGCCGTTCCAGGACGGCGTGGCCGAGGTCTGCAACGGCTGCCGTCGCGGCACGCCGGATGGCGATGGCCACACGCCGATGGAAGGCGGAGAGCGGTTCCGCATCGACCGCTCGGGCCGTCGGGTGAAGTAGGGTTTCGGCAGGGCTGCGCCCTGCACCTGCAGACGCAACGGCAACGGCCGAAGCAACAGCAACAGCGTGCGCTCCGTGGGATGGCGGGGCACTGTGGGTTTGCGGGGACGCCGTAAACCCGTCCCTGGGGGCTTGGTCGCCGCATCCATGCGGCTCACACCCCGCAAACCCACAGTGCCCCGCCTTCGACAGATTCCGGCGGCTGTTGGTAGGTGTCGACCTTGGTCGACACATCTGTCAGATATCGAATGAGTCATCCACGCATGGCGTGGATCTACTGTGTCGACCAAGGTCGACACCTACCAAGGCAATACGTCGTTCCAACAGATCGCGGCCAACTGTCGAAGGCGGGGTGGGTCCGGTTGCGGGAGTGTCCGCGGCATGGATGCGGCGGCCAAGCCCCCATGGATGGGTTTACGGCGTCTCCCGCAACCGGACCCACCCCGCCATCCTTCAGGAAACCAGCTTCTGCTGTTGCTGTTGCTCTGGCTCGTAGCGGGTGCAGGGCGCAGCCCTGCCGAGCAACCCTATACTTGCCGCCGTGACTGCCTTCCCTGCCCTCGTTCCGCTGGATGCGCCGCTGCTGGTGGGCTACAGCGGTGGTGTCGACTCCACCGTGCTGCTGCACTGGCTGTGGCGCTGCGCGCAGGCTTCCGGCACTTCGCTGCGCGCGGTGCACGTGCACCACGGCCTGCAGCCCGATGCGGATGACTGGGTGCTGCACTGCCAGCAGCAATGCGACGCCTGGGGCATCGAACTGGCCGTGCACCGCGTGCAGGTCGAGAACGGCACAGGCCTGGGCACCGAGGGTGCCGCGCGACTGGCGCGACGCGCCGCGTTCGCGACCGAACTGCGCAACGGCGAAACGCTGGCGCTGGCACAGCACCAGGACGACCAGGCCGAGACTTTCCTGTTGCGCGCCCTGCGCGCTTCCGGCGTCGATGGCCTGGCGGCGATGTCCATGCACAGCCGCCTTGGCGAACATTCCTTGTGGCGCCCGCTGCTGGCGGTGCCACGCAGTGCACTGCTCGACTACGCGCGCCAGCACGCGCTGCGCTGGATCGAAGACCCCAGCAATGGCGACGACCACGCCGATCGCAACTTCCTGCGCCTGCAGGTGCTGCCGTTGCTGCGCCGGCGCTGGCCGCATGCGGCTGCAGCATTGGCGGGCAGCGCGACGCACTGTCGGCAGACCCGTGAACTGCTGGACGAGGAAGACGCCGAGCTGATCGCGCACCTGGAAGTGGCACCGCGCGTGCTGTCGCTGCAGCTGCTGCGCCAGGTCTCACCAGGGCGCGCCGCACGCGTGCTGCGTGCCTGGGCGGCCGGCCACGGTGCGGCACCGCTGCCGGCCACCGTGCTGCAGCAGGCGCTGGACGAGCTGTTGCCGGCCGACAACGATCGTCAGGCCCGTGTGAGCTGGCACGATCACGCGATCCAGCAATGGCGCGACCACGCCTACCTGCTGCCGGCCCGGCTGCCTGCGCTTCCCCTCGCGTGGCAGGCCGAATGGGATGGACGCGCACCGCTGCCATTGCCCGATGGTGGACAACTGCGCCTGCAGGGCACCCCGGCCTTCGAACGCCCGCTGCAGGTCCGTGCACGCGTGGGCGGTGAGCGCATTCTGCTGCCCGGCCGCCAGCATTCGCACGCATTGAAGGACTGCCTGCAGCGTGAGCACCTTGCCCCGTGGCGGCGCGCGCAGCTGCCGTTGATCTTTGATGGCCCGCAGTTGCTGGCCGCCGCCGACGTGGTCATCGGCGCGCCCTTGCAGGCCTGGATGCAGGCGAACGACGCACAGCTGCAGTGGCGTCCCGGCGGCTGGTGAATTGACCCCCGCGCGCAGCCCGTCCACACTTGCCGCATGGCCAAGAAGTCCCCCGAAAACGCCTCCCCGGTCGCCCAGTTCGAGCAGTCGCTCGAATCGCTGGAACAGCTGGTGGAGCAGATGGAAACCGGCGAGCTGAGCCTGGAAGCTTCGCTCAGCGCTTACGAGCGTGGTGTCGGTCTGTACCGCCAGTGCCAGCAGGCGCTGGAGCAGGCGGAACTGCGCGTGCGCCTGCTCAGCGATCCGGCGCAGCCGGAAGCCTCCGAGCCCTTCGACCCGCCCAGCCATGACGGCTGAGGTTCTGTTCGCGCGCTGGCGCGACCGTATCGAAAGCCAGCTCGACGCCGCTCTGCCCTCGCCTGCCGAAGCACCGCAGCGCCTGCACCAGGCCATGCGCTATTCGGTGCTGGGTGGCGGCAAGCGCATGCGGCCGCTGCTGGTGTACGCCAGTGGTCACCTGTTCGGCGCGCAACCGGAAAGCCTGGACGCGGCCGCGATGGCCGTCGAGCTGATCCATGCCTATTCGCTGGTGCACGACGACCTTCCGGCAATGGATGACGACGCCCTGCGTCGCGGCAAGCCGACCACCCACATCGCCTTCGACGAAGCCACCGCGATCCTTGCCGGTGACGCCCTGCAGACCCGTGCCTTCGGCCTGCTGGCCGATGCACCGCTGCCAGCCACCTTGCGCGTGGCCTGCCTGCAGACCCTGGCCCATGCCTCGGGTGCTTCAGGCATGTGCGGCGGCCAGGCGCTGGACATCGATGCCACCGGCCAGCAGCAGACGCTGGCAGCATTGACCCGCATGCATGCCCTGAAGACCGGCGCCCTGATCCGGGCGGCAGTACGCATGGGCGCGCTGTGCGGCCAGGCCCACGAACCGCAGCTGGCCCAGCTGGACAGCTTCGCCGACGCGCTCGGCCTGGCCTTCCAGGTGCGCGATGACATCCTCGATGTCGAAGCCAGTTCCGAACAGCTGGGCAAGACCGCCGGCAAGGACCAGGCACAGGACAAGAGCACCTTCCCCGCCCTGCTCGGCATGGACGGTGCGAAGGCGCAGCTGCACGAGCTCGCTGCACGCATGCAGTCGATCCTGGCCGGGCATGGCGACGAAGCCGATGCACTGCGCGCGTTGGCGACGCTGGCGGTGGAACGCGATCACTGATCGCTATACACGGCCGGGCATTTCCCGCACACGAAAACGCCCGGCAGTGCCGGGCGTTTTCAGTTCCGCGTGCGGACGATCTTACTTGATCAGGCGCAGCGCGAACGGGTAGCGGTAGGCTTCGCCGTTGTTGGCCTTGACCGCAGCGATGATGCTGAACACCAGGCTGATGATGCCGACGATCGGCGCCAGGATACCGCCGATGATCACGATCATCAGGATCATGCTGATGACCATGGCGATGGTCACGGTGATCTGGAAGTTAAGGGCTTCCTTGGCCTGGTCGGTCACGAAGGCCTTGCCCGCGTCATCCTTGTTGATCAGCCAGATGATCAGCGCGCCGATGAAGCCGGTGAAGATGCCCAGCAGGTGCGCGGCCAGGGCCATGGTGCGCTGGTCGGCCGGGACGTCGGTGATGGCCGGCGGCGGCGGCGGGACGTTATCGAATTCGCTCACGACAAAACTCCTTTTCATTGGGTGGTCTTGACCAACCAGCACCCAGCTGATTGCGTCAGGCGGGCATAGCTTACGCCATCGACGGCATCAATCATTACCGGCGATGGTCATCCGCCCCAACAGGATCGAACCGGTCCGGATGTGCGAGCGGGGATCAACGTCGCTGCCGACCGCCTCGATGCTGCTGAACATCTCGCGCAGGTTGCCGGCGATGGTGATGCCGTCCACCGGGTACTGGATCTCGCCGTTCTCGATCCGGAAGCCACCCGCGCCACGCGAATAGTCGCCGGTCACGCCGTTCACGCCCTGCCCCATCAGCTCGGTCACCAGCAGGCCGTCGCCCATCTGCCGCGCGATGTCCTGCAGGGAGCCGGCATTGGCCGCCAGCTGCAGGTTATGCACGCCACCGGCGTTGGCAGTAGTCTGCAGGCCCAGCTTGCGTGCCGAGTAGCTGCCCAGCACATAGCGTTGCAGCACGCCGTCGCGGACCAGGGCCGAGGCGCGGGTGGCGACGCCGTCGCCGTCGAAGGCCGCCGAGCGCAGGCCACGGCGCAGGTGCGGCAGCTCCTCGATCTGCATCCATTCCGGGAACAGGCGCTGGCCAACGCTGTCCAGCAGGAAACTGGCCTGGCGATACAGGGCACCGCCGGACACCGCCGACAGCAGGTGCCCGACCAGGCTGCGCGCAACTTCCGGGGCGAACAGCACCGGCATGCTGCCGGTGGCCAGCGATCGCGGCTGCAAGCGGGCGACAGTGCGCTCGGCGGCACGACGACCGACCAGGCCCACCTCTTCCAGATCCTCGCGGGCCAGCGCACTGGTGTACCAGCCATCTCGCTGCATGCCATCGCCCTGCCCGGCGATCAGCGCACAACCGACCGAATGGTGGGTGCCGCGCTCACGGCCGATGAAGCCATGCGAATTGGCATAGACCGACAGGCTCTGCATGCTCGACACCGAGGCGCCGTCGGAATTGCGGATCTGCGCATCGGCCTCACGGCCTGCGGCTTCGCAGGCCAGGGCCAGGTCCACCGCCTCGTCGGCCTGCAGCGGCCACGGGTGCCAGCCGTCCAGGTCCGGGAAGTGGGTGGCCATCAGGTCCGCCTCGGCCAGGCCGGCGGCCGGGTCGTCTTCGGTATGCCGGGCGATCGCACAGGCCTGTTCGACCGTGGCGGCAAGGCTGGCCTCGTTCAGGTCGCCGGTGCTGGCGCTGCCCTTGCGTTGGCCGAAATAGACGGTGACGGCGATACCGCGGTCACGGGTGGACTGCACGGTCTCAACCTCGCCAAGGCGGACATTGACCTCCAGGCCACGGTCTTCGCTGCAGCTGACCTCGGCCTGGCTGGCGCCCAGCGCACGGGCGCGGTCGAGCAGCTGCTGGGAAAGGTCGGCCAGCCGTTCCAGCCGGGCCGGGCTGTCGTCGCCGACAGCGACTTCAGGGGCGATCACGTTCAATGCTTTATCCTGTACGGGTTGGGCCCGGCATCACGCCGGGCGACTTTTTTTGAGATCAGGTAGGAACGATGCGCGGACGCGACGAAGAAACCGGTGAATTCCACGACAAGAGCCGCAGCCAGAACCGGCGCGACGCGCTCGACGTCCTGGCCCTGGGCGAGAAGCTGGTGTCGTTGACCCCGGCCCAGCTGGCACGCCTGCCGATCCCGGAAGACCTGCTGCCGCATATCGCCGAGTGCAAGCGCATCACCGCCCACATCGCCCACAAGCGCCAGCTGGCGTTCCTGGCCAAGCACATGCGCCGCGAAGAAGACGCCACGCTGGATGCGATCCGCGATGCGCTGGACGCCAACAGCGAAACCGGTCGCCGTGAAGTGGCGATGATGCACCGCGCGGAAGACTGGCGCGACCGCCTGCTGGCCGAGGGTGACAAGGCGCTGGCTGCACTGCTGGACGACTACCCGCAGGCCGACCGCCAGCAGCTGCGCACGCTGGTGCGCAATGCGCAGGCCGAGAAGGCCAAGAACAAGCCGCCGCGCGCCTACCGCGAAATCTTCCAGGTGCTGCGCGCCCTGATGCTGCCGGCCGCGCTGGGCCTGAAGGCCAGCGCCGAAGACGCCGACCCCGTCGAGACCGACGAAGCCGACGAGGGCTGAGTCCCCGCCGAGCGGGGCGGTGGCGCTGGCCATCGCCCGGCTCAGGCCTGGGTACCGCCGACGGTGATGCCCTCGATCAACAGCGACGGCTGGCCAACCCCCACCGGCACGCTCTGCCCGTCCTTGCCACAGATACCCACGCCCTCGTCCAGGGCCAGGTCGTTGCCGACCATGCGCACCTTCTGCATGGTTTCCGGACCGTTGCCGATCAGCGTCGCCCCCTTCACCGGCGCGGTGATGCGGCCATCCTCGATCAGGTAGGCCTCGGTGGCCGAGAACACGTACTTGCCGCTGGTGATGTCGACCTGGCCGCCACCGAAGTTCACCGCGTACAGGCCCTTCTTCACCGAGCGGATCATTTCCTGCGGGTCGTGCTGGCCGGCACGCATGTAGGTATTGGTCATGCGCGGCATGGTCAGGTGCGCGAACGATTCGCGGCGGCCGTTGCCGGTCGGCGCCATGCCCATCAGGCGTGCATTGAGGCTGTCCTGCATGTAGCCGACCAGGATGCCGTCCTCGATCAGCGTGGTGCACTGGCTCGGGTGGCCTTCATCGTCGATGTTCAACGAACCACGGCGACCGTCGAGGGTGCCATCGTCGACAATGGTCACGCCCGGTGCCGCCACGCGCTCACCGATGCGACCAGCGTAGACACTGGTGCCCTTGCGGTTGAAGTCGCCTTCCAGGCCATGGCCGACCGCTTCGTGCAGCAGCACGCCGGGCCAGCCAGGGCCCAGTACCACCGGCATCACGCCGGCCGGCGCCGGCACGGCGTCCAGGTTCACCAGCGCCTGGCGCAGGGCCTCGCGCGCAAACGCTTCCGGGCGACCGTCGGCGAACAGCGCCTCGTACCCATAGCGGCCACCACCGCCGGCATAGCCGGACTCGCGGCGGCCGTTGTGTTCGACGATCACCTGCACGTTCAGGCGCACCAGCGGGCGCACGTCAGCGCCCAGTACACCGTCGCTGCGGGCGATCAGCACCGTATCGACGCCGCCGGACAGGCTCACCATCACCTGCTTCACGCGCGGGTCGGCGGCGCGCAGGTAGCCATCCAGGCGCTTGAGCACCTCGACCTTGGCCTCGTTGCCGATGCCATCGATCGGGTCCAGCGCCGGGTACAGCGCGCGCGCGTCGCCGCGCAGCAGCGATCGCCCGGACTGGGCGCCGCCTTCGCGCGAAATCGCACGCGCCGACTGCGCCGCGGCCAGCAGCGCATCGGCATGGATGTCATCGGAGTAGGCGAAACCGGTCTTCTCGCCGGAAATCGCCCGCACGCCCACGCCCTGCTCGATGGAATGGGCACCGTCCTTGACGATGCCGTCTTCCACGCTCCAGCTCTCGCGGCGGGCGTGCTGGAAATAGAGGTCGCCGAAGTCCACACCGGGGCCGAGCAGCTGGCCGAAGGTGCGCTCCAGGCCAGCGGTATCCAGGCCGCCGGGGCGCAGCAGGCGGTCTTGGGCAAGCGTCAGGGCGATATCAGTCATGGTCTCGATCTGGGGGTGCGGGGGCGCTCAGGCAAGCCCCGTGAACAGGAGGTCCACGCTCAGCGTGAGCGTGGCAGGTCGGTAACGGTCGGCGGTACGGCCGGGGCCGGGCGCGGTACGGGCGCTGGCGGGGTCTTGTCGCGGCTGCGTTCGATCACTTCCACCTTCGGCTCCTTCCATGGGCCGGTCACCTTGTAGGTGCGGGCGCCGATCTCGCCGAGCGGTTTGGACAATACCGCATTGGTGGCCGCGCCGAGTGCCGCGCCGACCGGGCCACCTGCCACCGCGCCGACCACGGTCAGCAGATTGCCGGCCCGCGGGTTGACATCGATGGTCTGGTCGAACTGCTGGTTGCGCAGGTCGGCCTGGCCGCGGATGGTGATGTTCGCCGCCGGGCCTTCGATCAGCACCTTGTCGGTGCGGGCCATGCCCTGTCCGAACTGCACGCTGCCGTCGACCTGGTTGAACGCGAAGCCCTTGGAGAAGAAGTCGCGGAAGTCGAACATCAGGCGCCGCGGCAGCTGGGTCACGCTGAGCAGGCCCAGCACACGACCGGCGCCCGGCTCCAGCTCCAGCAGCTGGCCATTGCGCGCGTGCAGGTCAAGGCGGCCCTGCAGGTTGGCCAGCTGGAAGTCCGACGGCCCTCCGCTCCACGACGCCTGCAGCTGCGCCTGGCCGGAGCCGCCGCGCAGCTGGCCGCCGTAATCGAGGTTCTGCATCAGGCCGCCCAGGTCCTCACTACGCACCTGCGCGGTCAGTTCGGTGCGGGCGCCACCGGTGCGGCCCAGCCAGCGACCACTGATGTCGATCTCCTGGTCCGGCGCCCGGAAGCGCAGCTCGTCCACGTTCAATCCGTTGGCCAGTGGCCGCGTGCGCAGCACCGCCTGGCCGAGCACGACCTTGCCGAACTGCAGGTCGGCGATGTCCAGCGCGAACGGCGGCAGCTTGGCCGGGTCCATGTCATTGGCGCCCGCCTGCACCCGCGCTGGCGCGGCCGCGCCCGGTGCCGGCGGCAACGACTGCCAGTGAACGCGGTCGAGTTGACCACTGATGGTGCCTCCTTCGGCGTTGGGTACGGTCAGGCGACCGGCCAGCGAAGGTCCATCCAGGCGCACATCCAGCGCCTGCGGTCCCGGCTGCAGCTGCAACCGGGTCTGCTCGAAGACGCCGCCGATCAGCATCAGCTTGCCGACCTGCACGTCTACGGCACGCAGCGGCATGCCGTCATCGTCGTTGCCACCGCGGGCAAGGCCGATCCACTCCAGCGCATCCAGGGTCGGGCTGCGGCCATTGACGGACAATCCGCTCGGCGGCGGCTCGCGATCGGCATGGTCGCTGCCCAGAGTGACCTGCACGCCGGTGCGGTTGTTGTGGCTGCGCGCGGCCAGCGCCAGCCGCTGGCCAAAGGCCACGTCGATGCGGCCGGCACCCATCGGCAGCTGCGCGGCCACCGTGGTCGCCAGCGGCTCGGTGGCCGGCTTGTCCAGGGGCGCCGGCAGGTCCAGGCGGGTTCCCACCAGATCCGAACTCAGGCGCAGCTCGCTGGGCGGTGAGGGCGCTCCCGGTGCGACTTTGGGCAGGTTGACCGCGATGGTCCATGGCGAGGTACCGGCGATATAGGGCTTGAGCCACGCCATTTCCGGGGCACGGTCAATCAGCACGCCCGCGTCGAGGTTGGCCGCCAGCTGCGACTCGAACGCCAGCCTGCTGTCGTGCACGTAGCCGCCGGCGCGCAGGCTCAAGCGGCCATCCTGACCAAGGTGGCGCACCGCCAGTTCCTCGGCACCGAAGCCACCATTGCTGTAGCGCGCCTGCCCATGCATGTTGTCGAAGGCCAGCTGGAAGCGCTTGTCCACCAGCTTCACACCGTTGAGGTCGACCGTGCCCTGCAGGTGACCGCCGCCTTCATCGTGGTGCAGCGGCTGCAGCAGGTCGAAGGTCACGTGCGCTGGGCCGCTGGCGACCAGGTTGTCCAGGGTATCGCCATAGTCCTTCTGCAGCGGGCTCTGCCGCAGCATCGCCAGCAGCTTGCCCGCATCGCTGGGCGCATTCGCGCGCACATACAGCGGCTGCTGGCCGAAGTCCGGAATGCCCGCTTCGAATGCCTGTACCGCCACGCCGGCCAGATCGCCGCGCCCGCGCATGTCGAAGCCGGGGCCGATGAAGGCGATGTCGGCATCGACCTGGCGCATCAGCGGCCAATCGTGCTGGAAGCGGATCTCGCCATTTGTGATGTGCCCGGTGGCCTCGAAGCGGCCATCATTGTTGTCGAACGGCCAGTCATCCAGGTCACCGCTGACCAGCCCGACACCGTTGCGCACCTGCCCACCGGCCAGTGCCATGTCCAGCCAGTCGGTGGCGCCCTTGCTCATCTTGGAATGGATCCAGAACCGCTTGGCCGCGGTCATCGGCACATCGTCCAGCTTGGCCGCCAGCTGCAGCCACGGCCGCGTGCCGTCCCCCTGGAACCAGACGCCGCCACGCACGTCGGCTGCGTAATCGGTACCTTCCACCCGCATCGCCGCGGTGCCGATGCGCCAGCCACCGGCCTCGTCGCGCCAGCCCACCAGCTGCCCGGCCAGATGCAGGTCGTGGCGCACCCCGAAGCCGGTCGGCCAATCGAACTGCAGCTGACGTTGCGGCTGCAGCTGCAGGCTGAAGCCATCGGCATCGCCCTCGAAGCGCCCCCCCAGGCCGCGCAGGCCCGGCGAGTGACCCACGCTGGCGAAGCCCAGCGACTGCAGCTCACCCTGCACCCACAACGGGCCATCACGTTCACCGGCCAGCTGCAGCTCACGCACATCCAGCTGCGGTTTGGACAGGAACAACCAATGGCGCAGGCCGGGGTCGAGGCGATCACTCAGCGCCAGGGCCCGCAGCGCGGTACCGGCCTGTACCTCGCCGGAACCAACCCGCAACTGCTTGCCGACCTGCAGGTGCAGGCCATCGAGCTGTTGTTCGCCGTCTTCCGACTTCAGGCGCAGGCGCGGCACCTGCAACGCCCAGCCATCGGCCTGGCGCTGCCAGCGCAGGCGGGCCTGCACGCGCTGCAGCTGCAGCTGCGGAGCAGCCACGTCGGGCATCGGTGCGCCGTCGATGCGGACGTCACGCAGGTCCGAATCAGTGGTCAGGGCCACCGGCGCGAAATCGCGCAGGGTCAGCCACAGGTTCAGTTCGCCCTTGCCCTCGCGCAGGCGGATGCCCCCGGCCGCCAGCAGCGGCGACCAGGCGTGGAAATCAACGGGGTCTGCGCCAAGCCAGGCCTGGCCGTTGCCGCCTGCGCGGTCCACGTCCAGTACCGCGGTCAAAGGCAGCGCATCGGCCTGTGCCCATGCCCGTACGCCCACCCGCAGGCGCTGGCCGTTGACGCGCAGGCGGAGGTCGATGCGCGGCAGCGTGGTGTCGATGCCCAGGCCCGGCGCATGCACGCCCAGGCGGCCACCGATCACCTGCAGTTCGCCCAGCCGGCGCAACGCGTCCAGCGGGTCGCCGCCGGTGTTGGACTGCGGCAGGCCACGCACCGACCAGCGGCCGTCCTCGCCCTGCTGCAGGTCCAGTGCCAGGCCACGCAGGCGCAGTTCGGTCAACGAGCGGCCGGGCAGCAGTCCGCTGTACATCGACACCAGCACCTCGGCCTCGCCGATGGCCAGGCCCTGGCCGGCGCCGATGCGCAGGCCCTTCAGCTGCAGCAGCGGACCACGCCGGGTCCAGGCCGTCTGCAGCTGGTCGAAATGCACCGGCTGGCCGGCGCGTTCACTCAACCAGGCGGCAATCCTGTCGGGATGGCGCTCGGCCAGCGGCAGCAGCTGGCTGAGGGTGCCCACCAGCAGTGCCAGCCCGACCAGGCCCACCGCGCAGGCGGCAATGAAATGACGGCGGATCCTTCGCAGTCGCAGGCGCGGCGGCGCGCTCATCGGCCACCGCCGGCCTGCGGCCGGCGAGGATCAGAGCAGAACAACATCGAATTGCTCCTGCAGGTACTGCTCGTCCGCCTGGAAGCGGATGCTCTTGCCGAGGAATTCCTCCAGCTCGGCCACCGCCGAGGACTCCTCGTCGGTGATGCGCGCGACCACCTTGGTCGAGGCGATCACCAGCAGGCGCGCGGCATCGAACTGGCGCACGGCACGGGTGATCTCGCGGAAGATCTCGTAGGTCACCGTTTCGGTGGTCTTGATGCTGCCACGACCGCTGCACTGCGGGCAGGTTTCCGACAGCTGGCGCTCCAGGCTCTCGACCGTGCGCTTGCGGGTCATTTCGACCAGGCCCAGCGGCGAGAAGTCGTACACCGTGGTCTTGGCATGGTCGCGGGCCAGCGCCTTTTCCAGCGTGCGCAGCACCTGGCGGCGGTGCTCGGCATCATCCATGTCGATGAAGTCGATGATGATGATGCCGCCCAGGTTGCGCAGCCGCAGCTGCCGTGCCACCGCCTGCGCCGCTTCCAGGTTGGTGCGGAACACCGTCTCTTCCAGGTTGCGCTGGCCGAGGAACGAACCGGTGTTGACGTCGATGGTGGTCATCGCCTCGGTCTGGTCGATCACCAGGTAGCCACCGGATTTCAGCGGCACCTGCTTGTCCAGCGCACGGCCGATCTCGTCCTCCACCCCGAACATGTCGAAGATCGGACGGTCGCCGGCATACAGCTCGAGTTTCTCCGCCAGCACCGGCATGTACTTGGCAACAAAGGCCTGCAGCTGGCCAAAGGTCTCCTTCGAGTCCACCTTCACCTTGTCCACGTCCTTGCGGATCAGGTCGCGTACCGATCGCAGCGGCAGGCTCAGGTCTTCATAGATGTTGCTGCACGAGGCAGCTTCGCGGCCACGACGCTCGACCACGTTCCAGACCCGCGACAGGTAGGCGATGTCCTCGGCGATGGCTTCGGCCGGCTGGCCCTCGGCGTTGGTACGCACGATGTAGCCGTAGCCACCATGCTGGGCCGACAGCTCGGTCACCAATGCCTTCAGCCGCGCGCGCTCGGTTTCATCCTCGATGCGCGCGGACACGCCCACGACCTTGGATTGCGGCAGCAGCACCATGTAGCGCGAAGGAATGCTGATCTGCGTGGTCAGGCGCGCGCCCTTGGTGCCGATCGGGTCCTTCACCACCTGCACCACGATGTCCTGGCCATCACGCAGCAGCTCGACGATGGGCACGCTGGCCGGCGGCGGCAGGGTCGTGTTCTCGGTGTCGGCACTGGCCACCGGGGCCGGGCGCACCACGTCGTTGGCGTGCAGGAACGCGGCGCGCTCCAGCCCCACTTCGACGAAGGCCGCCTGCATGCCAGGCATGACCCGCTGCACCTTGCCCTTGTAGATGTTGCCGACCACGCCACGGCGCCAGCCGCGCTCGATGTGCAGTTCCTGCAGCATGCCGTTTTCGATCACCGCGACCCGGGTTTCGCGCGGGGTCACATTGACCAGGATTTCCTCAGACATCGGCAGCCTCCCTGGCGGCATCAGCAGTTGGGGCCGGCACGCCGCAGCGCGCCAGCAGACGATCAGTGTGCAGCAGCGGCAGTCCCATCACGCCGGAGTAGCTGCCGGAAAGATGTTCGATCCAGCGTTCGGCCCCGCCCTGGATGGCGTAGGCGCCGGCCTTGTCCAGTGGCTCACCGGTGGCCACGTAGGCGGCGATGTCGGCAGCGTCGATCGGCGCGAAGGTCACTTCGGAAATGACCAGTTCGCTGTCCAGCCCATCCGCACCGACCACCACCACGGCGGTCATTACCTGGTGGGTGCGCCCGGCCAGTCGCGCCAGCATCGCACAAGCGTCGGCTGCGTCGGCCGGCTTGCCGAACACTTCACCGTCCAGCACCACCTCGGTGTCCGAGCCCAGCACCCGCGCTTGCGGGTCTTCGGCCAGCACCCGCGCCAGCCCGGCACGCGCCTTGTCGGCGGCGACCCGGCACACATACTGTTCGGCACTCTCGGTCGCGGCGCGCTGCTCGACGACCTCCAGGTCCAGGGCCTGGAAGGGGCGTCCGAGTCGGGCCAGCAACTGGTTGCG
Organism: Stenotrophomonas sp. YJH_SMC_79; assembly: GCF_059367995.1. Lineage (NCBI taxonomy): Bacteria > Pseudomonadati > Pseudomonadota > Gammaproteobacteria > Lysobacterales > Lysobacteraceae > Stenotrophomonas > Stenotrophomonas sp. YJH_SMC_79. Next base: position 391,615 of record NZ_JCAFRK010000002.1, on the reverse strand, counting down.
TCGGGGGGAGCGGGAAGCAAGATAGAGCATCGGCACAGCATAACCTGAGCCCGTCACCTGAATCGTCGGCAACCCGTCGAGGAACGCACACAACCCCGAACGGGCTCACAGCGCGTTCATCGCTACGACACCACCCTCACCGCACAACAAGGAGATCCCATGCGCCTGACCGCCACCCCGCTGCTGCTCGCCCTGTCCCTCGCCCTTGGAACCTCGATGACCGCCCATGCTGCCCCGTCGTCGCCATCGATCGCCGCCGCGGCCGAAGGCACCCTGCTGAACATCTCGTCCAACGCCGAAGCCACCCGTGTGCCGGACGTCGCCACGCTGTCGGCCGGCGTGGTCACCCAGGCCGCCGATGGCAACAGCGCGATGCGCCAGAACGCCCAGCAGATGGACAAGGTGCTGGCAGCGGTCAAGGCCGCCGGCATCGCCGAGCGCGACGTGCAGACCAGCGGGGTCAGCCTCAACCCGCAGTACCGCTACGCCGACAACGAAGCGCCGAAGATCACCGGCTACCAGGCCAGCAACACGGTCAGCCTGAAGGTCCGCGACATCGCCAAGCTCGGCAAGGTGCTGGATGCGCTGGCCGCACAGGGCGCCAACCAGATCAACGGCCCCAGCTTCGAGATCGATCAGCCCGAACCGGTCTATGACGAAGCCCGCCTCGCCGCGCTGAAGAAGGCCCAGGCCCGTGCCCAGACCTACGCCAAGTCGCTGGGCCTGCAGGTGCGCCGCATCGTCAGCATTTCCGAGAACGCCGGCGGCGGCTACCGCCCGATGCCGATGATGCGGGCCATGTCGGCCGGCGCAGCGATGGACAAGGCCACCCCGGTCGCACCGGGTGAATCCACTGTTTCGGTCAATCTGGACGTGGTGTTCGAACTGGGTCGCTGATCCCATCCCTTCCGGTAGACAGAGGCGGGTCCCGCAGGGGGCCCGCCTTTTTCATGTGGGCCGGGGCGGCTGGCTGAAGGCCAGCCCAACGATCCTGTCCCTGCCTCTAGGCAGTGGCCGGGGCCTGGCGTTAATGATTGGCTGCCAGCCGCGTGCGGCAACCCCGCCACGGGCCCTGGTGCGTTGAGGACTTCGTCACTGGCATGGAGGTGGACCATGGTTCGTACGTATCCCGTTGCATCCCCGCACTTCGACCCCGCCCGCGTTGCCGCCTGGAGCGCGGCCATCGCCCTGCATCTGCTCGCGTTCCTGTTGCTGTTGATCCCGGCGACCTACCAGGCCGTGCAGGTCCCGCGTGACAAGACCACGGTCAGGCTGATCGAGAAGATTCCGCCAACGCCGCCCCCTCCGGTACTGCAGGAACCGGAGGAAGTCGCCCGGGTCGTGCCGAAACCGCGCACCCAGCCGGTGGTTCCGCCACTGCCCGCTCCCACGGCGACCGTGGAAGAGACCCAGGGCATCGCGCTGCCGGCCGCCGAACAGGCCGCGCCGCAACTCGCGCCGAGCATCGACGCCCATGCACCGCTGGCCGGCGCCCAGCTGCAGTACCGCAGTGCCCCACCGCCGGCCTATCCGGTCGCCGCGCTGCGCAACCATGAGCAGGGCACGGTGCTGCTGCGGGTGGAGGTCGACAGCAGCGGTCAGCCGGTCGCGGTCAGCATCGAGCGCAGCAGTGGCTCGCGCCACCTGGACCAGGCCGCACGCCAGCAGGTGCTCAAGCGCTGGCGCTTTGAACCGGCCCAGCGTGATGGCGTAGCGGTACCGGCCATCGGCCTGGTGCCGGTGCAGTTCTCGTTGCCGGACTGACGATTCGGGGCCGGTCCGACCGCCTGTCGGACCGGCCTTCGGGATCGAAATGCCAAACTCGGCAAAGTTCGAGCTCAAACGTTACGGATTAAGCAAAATTTCACGACTTCGTCACCCGTCGGAAACCTAGATTGGCCCGTCCCGGTCACTCCGGAGACAGCCCTCAACGCTACGGTTTTCCAGTTAGGAGAGAAGCTGTGAAACACCTGATCCAACGGCCCGCCAGCCGCCGCCGCTGCACCCTGGCATCGTCCATCACCCACATCCTTACCGGCGGCACCCTGCTGCTGGTTGGCGCCGTGGCTTCCACCTCCGCGTTCGCGCAGGAAAAGGCCACCAACCTGGACCGCATCACGGTTACCGGTTCGAACATTCCGCGCACCAACACCGAAACACCGTCCCCGGTGCAGGTGGTGACCCGCCAGGAAATCGACCGCACCGGCAAGACCACGGTTGCCGAATACCTGCAGACCCTGACTGCTGATGGTTCCGGCTCCATTCCAAAGACCTTCGGCAACGGCTTCGCCGGCGGTGGCGCCGGTATTTCGCTGCGTGGCCTGGGCGCGGGTTCGACCCTGGTCCTGTTGAACGGCCGCCGCATGGCCACCTACGGCCTGGCTGACGACGGCCAGAAGGTCTTCACCGACCTGAGCACCATTCCGCTCGACGCGGTTGAACGCGTGGAAGTGCTGAAGGATGGCGCCTCGGCGATCTATGGCTCCGATGCCATCGCCGGCGTGGTCAACATCATCCTGCGCAGTGACTTCCAGGGCGCGATCCTGCGCGGTTCCTACGGTGTCTCCGGCGACGGCGATGGCGACGCGAAGAAGGCGACCCTGACCGCCGGTACCGGCGATCTGGCCACTGACGGCTGGAATGCCTTCTTCAGCCTGGACGTCGGCAAGACCGACGCGATCAAGATCAGCGATCGCAAGAACCGCAAGTGGATCGGCACCGGCGATACCCGCCCGTGGGGCTACGGCAACAACGCCCAGTTCCTGGGCGGCGCCTTCCTCAGCGGCGGTACCCGCGGCGGCGTAGGTCCGAATGGTTCGGTGTACGACAGCACCGGCCATCTGGTCGCCCTGCCGGGCTGTGCCGGCCTGACCACCATTCCCGGCCAGAACGACGCAACCGCCCAGGCACAGGGCTGCCTGTGGGATCCGAACCAGCTGTACCGTGACCTGACCCCGGAAGAGAAGTACGTCAACGTGTTCGGTCGTGCCAGCTTCGCCTTCGGCGAAGGCGGCGAGATCTACACCGAGATCGGCTACTCGAAGAAGGACACCACCTTCAGCAACACGCCGTCCGGTGTTTCCGGTGGCTGGGGCTACCCCGGTGGCCCGATCAACGCCAACAGTGGCGATGGCGCCACCGTGCTGGGCCCGAACCATCCGGACAACCCGATCCCGGGCCAGGCCTCGCGCCTGCGTTACTCGGCCTGGGATGTCGGCCCGCGCGTAACCGACAACTCCAACGAGTTCACCCGCTTCCTGGTCGGCGTCAAGGGCAACTGGGGTGACTGGAGCTACGATACCGCCTACCTGCACTCCGGCACCGACCTGGTCAACAAGCGCACCGGCTTCCTCAACTACGACAACGTGCGTTGCGCCCTGGCCAATCCGAACTGTGCCGGTGGTGTGTGGCGCATCGGCGACAACGCCAACCTCAATTCGCAGGCGCTGTACGACTTCATCTCGCCGCGGATCAGTGCACGTGCCAAGTCGACCCTGGACATGTTCGACTTCACCGTGTCGCGCAGCCTGATGGACCTGAAGGGTGGCCCGCTGGGCCTGGCGATCGGTACCGAGTGGCGCAAGACCAGCAACAGCCTGACCCCGCAGACCTTCACCGACCAGGGCCAGATCATCGGCCTGGGCTATTCGGCCTACGACGGCACCCAGAACGTCTACGCCGGCTATGTGGAACTGTCGGCACCGGTGCTGGAACAGCTGGAACTGTCCGGCGCGCTGCGTTACGACAAGTACGAAAGCGGCGAAGGCAAGGCAACGCCGAAGCTGGGCATCAAGTGGACCCCGGCTGACTGGATCGCCCTGCGTGCCAGCTACGCCGAAGGCTTCCGCGCGCCCAACCCGGCCGAGAACGGCGATGGTGGCCTGGCTGCCTTCTCCAATGCTGCCGACCCGGTGCGCTGCCCGGGCGGCAACCCCGCACCAGGTGCGACCTCCGACGATTGCGGCGCCCTGCCGGTCGCGATCATCACCCGTCCGAACAAGGACCTGAAGCCGGAAGAGTCGAAGAGCTACTCGGTGGGCATCGTGCTGCAGCCGACTTCCACCACCTCGCTGACCGTGGATGCATGGCAGATCAAGCGCACCAATGAAATCGCCCAGGGCGACACGGGTGCGGCGATCGCGGCAGGCAATGTGCTGCGTGACAACAACCTGCTCAACGGCGTCCCGGGCACCGGCAGCATCCTGGCCGTCAACACTGCGTACATCAATGCCGCATCGACCCGCGTCCGCGGTATCGATACCGATATCCGCCAGACCTTCGATATCGGCCCGGGCCAGCTGGAAATGGACCTGCAGTGGAGCCATGTGCTCAAGTTCGAGCGCACCGATGCCGACGTCACCCGCGACTACGCCGGCACCCACGGCAACTGCGACGTGACCAACTGCATCGGTACGCCGAAGGATCGCATCAACTTCGGCACCACCTGGCGCCAGGGTCCGTGGAGTGTGAGCGGCGTCGCCAACTACATCTCCAAGATGGAGAACAAGGATTTCCGTGGTCCGGAGGGCTCGTACCAGTTCTCGTACTTCGACGGTACCGACGTCACCAAGATCTCCTCGTTCACCACCTTCGACCTGTCCGGCCGCTGGAACATCACCGAAGCCTTCGAGCTGAATGCCTCGGTGCAGAACGTGTTCGATCGCATCGCTCCGCTCGACCCGACCACCTACGGTGGCGTGAACTACAACCCGCTGCACTTCAGCGGTGCCATCGGCCGTTACTTCACCGTCGGCGCCAAGTACACCTTCAAGTAATACCGTTCAACGCACCACCTTCGAAGGCCCGGGCATCTGCCCGGGCCTTCGTCGTTGCGGCCCCTTGCGCGCATGTTCACGGGCACGCCGCTACCGTGGGGTAGCGGCATCACTGCCGCAGGGGACATCATGACCGCGACCTCACAACGCCTCGGGCTGCCCGCGTTGACCGCACTGGTGGTCGGCTCGATGGTCGGCGCCGGCATCTTTTCATTGCCGCAGAACGTGGCGCGCAGCGCCGGACCGGCGGCGGCGCTGCTCGGCTGGGCGGTCAGCGGCGCCGGCATGCTGATGCTGGCCTTCGTGTTCCAGGCCCTGGCCAACCGCCGGCCGGATCTCGATACCGGCATCTACGCGTATGCGCGCGAGGGCTTCGGCAACTACATCGGTTTCTCCGCGGCATGGGGCTACTGGGTCGCCTCGGTACTCGGCAACGCCAGCTTCTTCGTGCTGATCTTCAGTGGCCTCGGCCACTTCATGCCGGTCTTCGGTGAAGGCAATACCCCGGCCGCCGTGGCCGCTTCGTCGCTGCTCCTCTGGACCGTGCACCTGCTGGTGCTGCGCGGCCTGCGCACCGCCGCCATCGTCAACGGCCTGGTGACGGTGGCCAAGCTGCTGCCCATCACGCTGTTCCTGATCCTGGCCGCCGGTGCGTTCCGCATGGATGTGTTCCGTGCCGGTTTCCTGGGCACGCCCGCGCTCGGCGACCTCGGCCAGCAGCTGCGCGGCATGATGCTGGTGACCGTGTGGGTATTCATCGGCATCGAAGGCGCCAGCATCTACTCGCGCCGCGCGGCCCGCCGTGCTGATGTCGGCCGCGCTACGGTGATCGGCTTCCTCGGCGTCTGGCTGCTGCTGGTGCTGGTCAGCCTGCTGTCGATGGGCGTACTGTCGCAGGCCGAACTGGCCGGATTGCCCAATCCGTCGATGGCCTACGTGCTGCGCGCCATCGTTGGCGAGTGGGGCGCGACGGTGATCATCATCGGCTCGATCATTTCGGTACTCGGCGCGCTGCTGGCCTGGGTGCTGCTGTGTGCCGAAGTGCTGTACGCCGCTGCGGGCGACGGCACCATGCCGGCCTTCCTGGGCCGCGAGAACGCGCGCGGCGTGCCGGCCAACGCACTCTGGCTGAGCAATGGGTTGATCCAGCTGTTCCTGCTGCTGGTGCTGGTCAACTCCGGCAGCTACACCGGCCTGGTGCTGCTGGCCGCGTCGATGAGCCTGGTGCCCTACTTCCTGTCGACCGCGTTCGGCGTGCAACTGGCGTGGCGCGGGCACGCCTATGCGGGTGAACCGGGCGTGCGCTGGCGCGATTTCGCGGTGGCGCTGCTGGCCAGTGCCTACGCGTTGTGGCTGGTGTATGCAGGAGGTCTCGACAACCTGCTGCTGTCGGTGCTGCTGTATGTGCCCGGCGTGGTGGTGTTCGCACTGACCCGGCTCCAACGCGGTGAGCAGGTATTTACGCGTTGGGAATGGGTGCTGTTCGGTGCCATTCTGGTGGTGGCCATCGCTACGCTGGTCGCGTTCTCCAGAGGTGAGCTGGCACTGTAGAGCCGAGCCCGCGCCCGGCTTGGCACAGGCAGCCGCGCATGGCCCGGCTCTACAGCTGGCGTTCCGGCAGCATGCCGATATCCTGCATCCAGCGTTCGGCCAGCCGCGGCCACGCCGTGACCGGTGCATTCTTCATGCGCAGACCGAACGCATGGCCGCCGCGGGCGAACAGATGCATCTCGACGGGCACGCCTGCGTCGATCAGGGCCTGGTAGTAGGCGAGTGATTCGCGCACGTCATCGGTGCGATCATCGGTGGCCTGCGCAATGAACGTCGGCGGCACCGCGTCATCCACGACGATGTCCCTGACCAGCGAGAGCCCCTTGCCATGCCCGGCCCACAGATGGCCGGAGTACATCACCATCGCGAAATCCGGGCGGCTGGACTTTGAGTCGGCCGCGTCGACCGCCGTGTAGCTGCGACGTGCATGCGTGCTCAATCCCGCCACCACGTGCCCACCCGCCGAAAAACCGATCACCCCCACCCGCTTCGGGTCGATGTTCCAGCGCTCTGCCTGCGCGCGCAGCAGGCCCATTGCACGTTGCGCGTCCTGCAAGGCCATCGGCACCGTCGGGTTGTCGCGACAGTTGCAGTCGGGATCCCAGTTCGGGCCGGACGCCGGCACGCGGTACTTCAGCAGCGCGCAGGTGATGCCCTGCGCGTTCAACCAATCGCAGATTTCGCTGCCTTCCAGGTCCATCGCCAGCACCCGATAACCACCACCAGGCACCACCATCACTGCGGTGCCATTGGCCGGTCCCTTCGGCGGAAACACAGTGAGTGTCGGCACGGCCACGTTCTGCAGCATCGTCCAGCGTTCTCCGCTGGCCTTGGAAACTGCTTCGCCAACCTGCTCGGGGCCTTTCAGTTTTGGCGGCGCCTTCACCATGCCCTGCGGCCACAACGGCAGCTCGGTGGTGCCCTGCGGCGGATGCCAGGTCGGTGGTGCCGCATTCGCTGCGGCGAACGTCGGTTGTGCAAGCAGCAGAAAGACGACGGACAGGAGTGCGCGCACGATCAACATCCGTGGTTGGATACAGCAGATTGTAGAGCCGAGCCCGCGCTCGGCTGCATTCTCGAAGCCGAGCGCGGGCTCGGCTCTACACCAACGCAAAAAAAAGACCTGCATCTTGCAGATGCAGGTCTCTTCAATGTGGCGCCCGAAGTTGGACTCGAACCAACGACCCCCTGATTAACAGTCAAGTGCTCTAACCGGCTGAGCTATTCGGGCAGACGACTAGTATAACCACTCTTCACGCGCGATGGTAGGGGTGATTCGCAATCATTGCGGCGGCCCGGTACAACTGCTCGGCCACCACCAGGCGCACCAGCATGTGGGGCAGCGTCAACGGTCCGATCGACCATTTCTCATCGGCCAGCGCGGAGACTTCCGGCGAATGCCCTTCCGGGCCGCCGATCAGGAAGGCAAGGTCCCTGCCCTGCCCGCGCCAATGCTCCAGGCGCTGTGCCAGCTGCTCGGAACTGAGCTGGCGACCGGGCACATCCAGCGCGACCACGTAGGCATTCTTCGGCAGCGCGGCGATCACGCGCTTGCCTTCGTCTTCGGTGGCGCGGCGCGCATCACGGCCCTTGCCACGCAGGCCAGGCTCGATTTCCACCAGTTCGAACGGCAACCAGTGCGACAGCCGCTTCTGGTACTCGGCGAAACCCTGCGCCACCCAGCTGGGTGCGCGTTCACCGGTAGCAATCAGGCGGGCTTTCATCAACGGTCCTCCAAAACGTCGACGGCGCCATCGGCGCCGTCGAAGGGATGCATCAACGTGCGGCTCAGGCCACTTCGTCGTCGCTGGACGGCGGCTGGTCGCCAACGGTCCACAGGCGTTCAAGTGCGTAGAACTCACGCACGCGCGGCAGCATCACATGCACGATCACGTCACCCAGGTCGACCAGCACCCACTCGGCTTCGCGCTCGCCTTCAACACCCAGCGGCATCACGTCGAGATTCTTGGCGAAGCGCACGACTTCATCGGCAATCGACTTGACGTGGCGGGTCGAGGTGCCCGAAACGACGATCATGTAGTCGGCAACGCTGGACCGGCCGCGCACATCGATCTCGACCAGGTCCTTGGCCTTCAGGTCTTCGGTGGCTTGGCGGACGCTGGCCAGCAGTTCCGGCACGGACGGCGGCGGGCTGGGCAGATCGACCTTGATGGTCTGGGGCTGGGTCTGGTTGCTCAAAGTGGATCGACTCGATAAACGTGGGGGCGATTATACGGGCAAGCCGGGGCGGCGGCATTCACGGCGTAGGGGAGCGGTACAGGCCATGCGCGGCCACATAGTCGGCCACGGCCGGTGGCAGCAACGCCCGCCAGGGGCCGCCGCCGGCAATCTGTGCACGCACGGCACTGGCCGATTCCTCGCGCAGCGGATGATGCAGGCGCAGGATGCGCCCGGCCGGACTGGCAAACAGGGTCTGCTCGTTGTCGGCCCAGCGCCCTTCCAGGGCGCGGCCCAGTTCGCCATCCAGCGAGGCCTGCAGGGGACTGCCCGGGCGCTCGGCCACCACGAAATGGGCCAGGCCGAACAGCGCCTCCCATTCATGCCAGCGGGTCAGGCCCAGCAGGCTGTCGGCCCCGACCAGCCAGGCCAATGGCCGGCTGGGGCCCAGCTCGCCGCGCAGTTCGCGCAGGGTGTCGACGGTGTAGGACGGGCGGCCGGGAAAGCGGATGGCGCGGTCCAGTTCACGATGGTCCAGCAGCAGGCCAGGCTCATCGCCGATGGCCAGCGAGAGCATGGCGAAGCGCTGGTCAGCGGTTGCGCCCGGCACCGAGCGATGCGGCGGATCAGCCGCCGGCAGCATGCGTACAGCGACCTGCAGTTCGTCACGGGCAGCACGTGCGATAGCGAGGTGTCCGAGGTGCACCGGATCGAAGGTGCCCCCGTAATAGATCCGCAGGCTCATCACTCAGGCCCGCGCCAGCAGGCGCACGGCACGCGGTTCGGCCACGGCTACCAGCAGGCGTTCCAGCGCCAGCCAAGCGTCACCGTCGGCGCGCCCCTTGGCGATACGGTCGACCAGTCCGGCCTCGGCCACGAAACGCTCCCAGCGCTTGCCCTCGGGATGCCGCTGCAGCGCACGCTTGTAGGGCGCCTGCCGCGATTCCCAGATGCCGCGCGATTTCATTTCGGCGGCCAGATTGCCGCCGCGCGCCTGTACCCGGGCCAGGCCGGCACCGGCCAACAGCTCGCGGATCACCATTGGCATCAGTGCGGCCACGGCCTCGCCCTCGCCACGCAGGCCCGCCAGCATGCGCAGCACCGCCGGCGGCTGGCCGGAGAACGTGGCTTCCAGCAGCCGGAAGACGTCATAGCGCGCGGCGTCGGCCACCAGTGATTCCATCCGTTCCACGTCCAGCGGCTGGCCGTCGGCCAGCAGCGCCAGCTTGTCGATTTCCTGCGCAGCGGCCAGCAGGTTGCCTTCCACCCGCTCGGCCAGCCGCTGCACGGCGGCAGGGTCGGCACGCAGGCCCTTGCCACGCAGGCGGCGCTCGATCCAGTCCGGCAGTTCGTGCGGCTTGATCGCCCAGGCCACCGACAGCACACCGATGCGATTGACCGCCTCGGCCCACTTGCCCTGGTGGGCCTTGCTCCATTCGTTGGCGGTAATCATCAGCACCACGTCCGGTGCCGGGTTGGCGCAGAACTGACTGATCACCTCGGCCCCGTCCTTGCCGGGCTTGCCACTGGGCAGGCGCACCTCGACCAGGCGGCGGGCACTGAACAGGCTGGGCGCGTTGAAGCTGGCGTCGAGCTGGTTCCAGTCGAAATCACGGCCATCGGCGTCGAACACTTCCCGCTCGCCGATGCCCGCGGCGCGCGCGCGCGCACGGACGGCGTCGGCCGCCTCAAGCACGCGCAGGGTTTCCGGGCCGGCAATCAGGTAGACCGGCGCCAGCGGGGTGTCAGCGCCCTGGCTGGCCAGCTGCTCCGGACGCAGTTCCATCGCCGCGACTCAGTGCTTGGCTGCGGGGACCGGCTCGGCCGGCACCGCGCCTTCAAGCGGTTTGGCCTTCGGCGCCGACAGGCTGCCGCCCTTCTCGATCTCGGCACGCACCACGCTGTCGATGCGGCGGATGATCGATGCGGACATTTCCCGTCGCAGCTCATCGGCCAGGATTTCGCGTTCGGTGGTGGTACCGGTGGCGTCGGTCGGCGGCGAGACGTAGTCGCGCGACAGTTCGATCACCTGCTGCGGCACCAGCTCGCTGCCGTCCTCGCGACGGAAGATGAAGATCACCGCATAGCGCAGGCTGTATTCCTGCGCACGGCCCTGCGAGTCGATGGCGATCGGCAGGTCACCCCAGCGTTCGGACAGCACCTGGAGCTGGGTACTGGGCCCCTTGCTGTCCTCGTCTGCCAGCTTGGCACCGGATGCCAGCAGGCTGCGATTGAGCAGCTTGACCAGTTCGCTGTAAGGCGCGGTGGAGACCACCTTCACCGGCGCCGTGTCGGTCGGCAGCATCAGCTTGTTGCGCAGATGGAAACCGCAGCCGGCAAGGCCGAGGACAAGAACGAGGGCAAGAACGAGGGCAAGCAGGATTCGGGTCATGGAGACAGTCTGGCGGAGCCGGGCGATCACGGCAACACACAGCCTGCCCGAAGCCGCGTGAATGCAGGGCCATCAACTGCGTGGCCCCGCACCGGAAGGGCACCCGCCACCCTGCAGGCGGCGGATGCGGGGTACATCAGGCGGCGACGATGTTCACGATCTTGCCCGGCACGATGATGATCTTGCGCACCGTCAGGCCTTCCATGAACTTGGCCGCATTCGGCTCGGCCAGGGCCAGTGATTCGACCTGCTCGCGTGCAGCATCGGCGGCCACCTCGATGGTGCCACGCAGCTTGCCGTTGACCTGCACGGCCAGGGTCAGCGCGTCGCGCACCAGCGCACCGGTGTCTGCCTGCGGGAATGGCTGGTCTTCCAGCAGCGTCTCGCCATGGCCCAGCACCTGCCACAGGGCGTGGCTGGCATGCGGGGTGATCGGGTTCAGCAGCAGCACGATGGCCTGCAGCGCTTCCTGGCGCACCGCACGGCCCTGCTCGCTGCTGTCCTCGAACCTGGCCAGCGCGTTCATCAGTTCCATCACCGCCGCGATGGCGGTGTTGAAGCTGTGGCGGCGGCCATAGTCGTCACCGACCTTGCCGATGGTCTCGTGGGTCTTGCGGCGCAGCGCCTTCTGGTTGGCATCCAGCGCGGCCACATCCAGCGCCGGTGCGGCACCGTCGGCGGCGTGCTTCTGCACCTGGGCCCACAGGCGGCGCAGGAAGCGCGCCATGCCGTCCACACCGGCCTCGTTCCACTCCAGAGACTGTTCCGGCGGGGCAGCGAACATCGAGAACAGGCGCACAGTGTCGGCACCGTACTTGTCGACCATCGCCTGCGGGTCCACGCCGTTGTTCTTCGACTTGGACATCTTCTCGGTGCCACCGACCACCACCGGCTCGCCGTCGGCGATCAGGGTGGCGCCGGTGATGCGGCCACGCTCGTCACGCTGCACTTCCACATCGGCCGGGTTGATCCAGTCCTTCGAGCCGTCCGGATTCGGGCGGTAGTAGGTCTCGGCGATCACCATGCCCTGGCACAGCAGGTTGCGTGCCGGTTCGTTGCTGTCCACCATCCGCGCGTCGCGCAGCAGCTTGTGGTAGAAGCGGAAATACATCAGGTGCAGGATCGCGTGTTCGATGCCACCGATGTACTGGTCTACCGGCAGCCAGTAGTTGCCACGCTTGTCGACCGCATCACGAGCGCCCGGCGAGGTGTAGCGGGCGTAGTACCAGCTCGACTCCATGAAGGTGTCGAAGGTGTCGGTCTCGCGCTCGGCAGCGCCGCCGCATTCCGGGCAGGTGGTCTTGCGCCATTCCGGATCGGTCTTGATCGGCGAACCGGTCCCGGAGAACGCCACGTCCTCCGGCAGCACCACCGGCAGCTGCTCTTCCGGCACCGGTACCGCACCGCACTTGTCGCAGTAGATCACCGGAATCGGGCAGCCCCAGTAGCGCTGGCGGCTCACGCCCCAGTCGCGCAGGCGATAGTTGACGCGGCGCTGGCCCTGGGCCTTGCGCTCGAAGCGTTCGGCCAGGGCTTCGAAGGCGCCCTGGAAATCCAGCCCATCAAATTCGGCAGAGTTGACCAGTTCGGTCTGGCGGCTCTTGTCGCTGTACCAGTCCTGCCAGCGGGCACCATCCCAGGTGCGCTCGTCGTCGTTGCGCGGGTCCTTCAGGGCGATGACCTGAACGATCGGCAGGCCGTACTTGTTGGCCACTTCGTTGTCGCGCTGGTCATGGCCAGGAACCGCCATCACCGCACCGGTGCCGTAGCCCATCAGCACGAAATTGGCGACCCACACCGGCACCTTCTCGCCGGTGACCGGATGGATGGCACGCAGGCCGGTGTCCATGCCGCGCTTTTCCTGGGTCTCCAGCTCGGCCTCGGACACGCCGCCCTGCTTCATTTCCGACAGCAGCGCAGCCAGTTCCGGATTGTTCTTCGCCGCGTGCAGCGCCAGCGGATGTTCGGCGGCGATCGACACGAAGGTCACGCCCATCACGGTATCCGGACGGGTGGTGAACACGCGCAGCGGATCCAGCACGCCACCGTCGATGTCACGCACGTCGAACTGGATTTCCAGGCCCTCGGAGCGGCCGATCCAGTTGCGCTGCATGGTCTTGACCGAATCCGGCCAGCCGTCCAGTTCATCCAGGCCGTCCAGCAGTTCCTGGGCGTAATCGGTGATGCGCAGGAACCACTGCGGGATCTCGCGCTTCTCGACCAGCGCGCCGGAACGCCAACCACGGCCGTCGATGACCTGCTCGTTGGCCAGCACGGTCTGGTCGACCGGATCCCAGTTCACCACCGCATTGCGGCGGTAGGCCAGGCCCTTGCGCATCAGGCGGGTGAACATGCGCTGCTCGTGGACATAGTAGTCCGGGCGGCAGGTGGCGAACTCGCGCGACCAGTCCACCGCATAGCCCATGGCCTTGAACTGGCCACGCATGTGCTCGATGTTCTTGTAGGTCCAGGCCGCCGGTGCAGTCTTGTTCTTGATCGCCGCGTTCTCCGCCGGCAGGCCGAACGCGTCCCAGCCCATCGGCTGCAGCACGTTGTGGCCGGTCATGCGCTTGTAGCGGCTGATCACGTCGCCGATCGTGTAATTGCGCACGTGGCCCATGTGCAGCGCACCGGACGGGTACGGAAGCATCGACAGGCAGTAGTACTTCGGCTTGTCCGAAGTCTCGTCCACTTCGAAGGCACGGGTGGCGTCCCAGTACTGCTGGGCGGCGGATTCAACCTGCTGCGGGTCGTAGGCGTTGGTTTCAGCGCTGGTCATGGAACACGCGGATGCGGCGGCAAAGCGGTACAGCGTACCGCAGTGCGGCATAGGGCTCCAATCCCGGCTGGCCACGACTGTCGCCGCCAGCGCCCACGATCCGTCTCAGCGCGGTCGCGACAGCGGCAGCGCAACCACCAGCCACAGCGCCCAGCAGGCGAACGCCACGCGCTGTGCCAGTGGTGCGGGCACCAGGCCCTGCAGGGCGAAGGCCGCCAGTGCCGCAAGCACCCCGCAGGCCACCGACAGTCCACCCTGAACACGGCCGTGCACCTGGCGCATGCTGAAAATGCCCAGCAGCAGGGTGCCGGTGACGAAGCCCAGCACCCATATCATCCAGGCGCTGGCATGCAGCTGGCTGGCCGGCCCGTGCAGGTCGTCCACATCCAGCGGCAGCAGGCCCATCGCAGCGAATGCGAGGCCGGCCAGCAGCAGCATCTGGCTGCCGACCCGCGGTGCCCAGCCGGCCGTGGCAGGCAGCCGCCGGCGCAGGCACTCGGCCACCACCCCCGCCAGCAGGCCCGGCAACACGAAGCCCAGCAGATTGAAGGCCAGCGCGTGCGGCACGCCGTGTGCGCCCAGCAGGGCCACCGGGTGACGGGCCTGTGCATAGCCGTCCAGGCCGGCGCCGAAGCCCAGCACCGCCAGCACGAACAGCAGTGCGGCGGCGAGGCCGGACAGGCGCAACAAGGAAGACGGGGAGGTCATGCAGGCTCCGGGAGCAACGGCGGCGGGAACGACGCATTGTCGGGCATTTGCCGCAGTCCGGGTTGAGACTGGCATCGATCGTCACCATAGAATCGATCTCCAGATGCCAATCGATGCCTCCCCCATGACCGAGACGACCTACGTATTCGACGCCACCACTGCGACCTTCGAGGCCGAAGTCCTGCAGAAGTCGCTGCAGACGCCGGTGCTGGTGGACTTCTGGGCCACGTGGTGCGGCCCCTGCAAGACCCTGGGCCCGATGCTGGAAAAACTGGCCGCCGAATACAACGGCGCCTTCGAGCTGGCCAAGGTCGATGTCGACAAGGAACAGCAGATCGCCGCCGCCTTCCAGATCCGCTCGGTGCCCACTGTGTTCCTGGTCAAGGGCGGCCAGCTGGTGGACGGCTTCCCCGGCGCCATCCCGGAAGGCCAGCTGCGTGAGTTCCTGGCCCAGCACGGCATCGTGCCGGCCGACGTCGGCGACACTGCCGCCGAGGACGAAGCGCCGTTGGATCCGCAGGCACAGGTGGACGTACTGCGTGCGCAGATCGCCGCCGAGCCGGACAAGGACGAGCTGAAGCTCGACCTGGCCCTGGCCCTGCTGCAGATTGGCGGCGTGGACGAAGCCGGCACGCTGATCGACGGCCTGCCCGCCAACCTGGCCACCGACGACCGCGCCGTGCGCGCCCGCGCCCGCCTGTCCTTTGCCGCCGCGCTGAAGGACGCCCCGGCCGCCGAAGTGCTGGACGCGCGTATCGCCGCCGACGGCAAGGACCTCAAGGCCCGCCACCTGCGCGGCGTGCAGCTGCTGCTTGGCGGCCATGACGAAGCCGCGCTGGCGCAGTTCCTGGAAATGCTGCGGATCGACCGGAGTTTCGAGGAAGGCCTGCCGCGCAGGGCGCTGATCGACGCCTTCAATGTGATCTCCGACGAGGACCTGGTCGGCCAGTACCGCCGCAGGATGGCTTCCCTGCTGTTCTGAACGGAAGCCGGGTTCGTTCAGAATCCCTGCACTGGACGCGGGCAATAATGCGCGCGATGGCGGCCGTACGGCCGCCACGATCCGTTCGGGGGGATGAGGTCGGGGCCATGGGGTCTTGCAGCTGCACCCCCGCATTGCCGGGATTGCAAAACTGTGACCTTCGTCCGCTTGCTGTTGTTTGCCATGCGCTTCCAGGGCGCTCTGTTCTGTGCCCTCCTCCTGCTGCCGGCCATCGCCGCCGCGCAGGACTGGAACTACCGGGTCCGTCCCGGCGACACCCTGTGGGATCTGGGTGGCGTGTATCTGAAACCCTCGGTGCGCTGGCAACAGCTCCAGCAGCACAACCGCATCGACAACCCTTACCGGCTGCCGCCCGGCCAGCTGCTGCGCTTTCCGATCAGCTGGCTGCGCACCGAACCGGCACCGGCGCGGGTGCTCTCGGTCCGCGGCAAGGTCGAACTGTCCGGCGGAGACGGCAGCGCCAGCCGCGCCATCCAGGCCGGCGAGCAGCTGCACATCGGTGACACCGTGCAGACCGAGGGCGAATCCAGCGTCACGCTGGAATTTGCCGATGCGTCGCGCCTGCAGCTGCGTGAGTACTCGCGCCTGCGCCTGGACCAGCTCAGCCGCTATGGCCACACCGGCATGGTCGACACCCGCCTGCGCCTGCAGCAGGGCCGGGCCAGCAATCGGGTGACGCCCGCGCGCGGCCCGGCATCGCGTTACATCATCGATGCGCCCACCGCCACCAGCAGCGTGCGCGGCACCGTCTTCCGGGTCAGTGCCGGCGGCGGTCATGATGTCGCGGCCACAGAGGTCCTGCAGGGCAAGGTGCAGGTCGGCAACACCCATGGCCAGCGCATGGTCCAGCCGGGACAGGCCACCCGCAGCGCCAGCGCAGACGCCGCACCGGACGCAGTCTCCGCACTGCTGCCGGCACCGCAGCTGCGCAACGATGAACTGCGCCTGGCCCCGTTGCCGACGCTGCTGGCATGGACTCCGGTCACCGGCGCCGCGCAGTACCGCGTTGAAGTAGTACAGGCAGCCACGCCGGAGATCCTGCTGTTCGCTGCCACCACCACCGATACCCGCCTGGCCATCGGCGATCTGCCGCCAGGCCAGCTGCGCATCCTGCTGCGCGCAGTCGATGCGCAGGGTGTGGAAGGCATCGACGCCAGTGCCGACTTCGAACTCAGCGACCAGCCTCCACCGCCGCTGACCCTGGCCCCGCTGCACGGACAGACAATCAACAGCGACCGCCCGCGTTTCCGCTGGAGCCAGGCCCCCGGTGCGCACAGCAGCGTGCTGCAGATCGCGGCTGATTCCAGCTTCGTACAGCCACTGCAGGAACAGACCAGCACCGGCACCGATCTGCGCCTGGCGCAGCCATTGCCGCTGGGTCACTACTTCTGGCGGGTCGCCTCCCGCGATGCCAATGGGCACCAGGGGCGCTATGGCCAGGCCCTTCCACTGCAGCTGAGCAACGAGCCGGTCGATCCTGCGCTGCAACCGCCCGAGGCCGCGCACGGTGAACTGACCCTGCGCTGGCAGGCCGGCAGCGAAGGCCAGCGCTATCGCGTGCAGGTCGACCGCCGCGGCGACTTCAAGGCCCCCCTGGTCGACGAAACCGTGGCCGAACCGCAGGTCAGCTTCAAGCGTCCGTGGCGCGGCACCCTGCATGTGCGCGTGCAGTACATCGACGATGACGGCCATGCCGGCGAGTTCTCGCCTGCCCAGCAGATCGCCCTGCCCTGTCGCCTCTGCTATGGCACCGGCGGTGGTGCCCTGCTGCTGTGGCTGCTGTTGTGAGGCGCTCGCCGCTGCCATGGTCGAAGCGGATCCTGCTGGCCATGCTGGCCGGGATACTGACCATCGTCGCCAGCCAGGGCCAATGGCTGTGGCGGCAGGACGAGGCCACCTACGACGCGATGGTCGGCAACTGGGACTATCGACCCGACCCGAGCGTGCTGATCGTGGCCATCGACGAAGGCAGCCTGCAACGCATCGGCCAATGGCCGTGGCCGCGCTCGGTCCACGCCCGGTTGCTGGATCGCCTGACCGATGCCGGTGCCGAACGGGTCGCGCTGGACCTGATGCTGTCCGAGCCGGACCGCCGCGACAGCCGCCAGGACGAGGCGCTGGCCGCTGCCATCCGTCGCAATGGCCGGGTGGTGCTGCCGGTGCTGGCCGCACCGGCAGCCGGTGATCGCATGGCAGAGGAAATGCTGCCTGTTCCGCAGATCGCAGCCAGTGCCGCCGCCATCGGCCACACCGACGTTGAGGTGGACAGTGACGGTGTCGCCCGCGGCATCTACCTGCATGCGGGCATCGGCAAGGCGCATTGGCCGGCGCTCGGGCTGGCCCTGACCGGCCTGCCCGCGGGCGCGGTGCGCGGGCTGCCCGACCCTGATCCCGAGGTGGGCTCGCCCTATCAATGGCGGCGCAACGACTACGTGCGGGTGCGCTATGCCGGACCTCCCGAGCAGTTGCCGCAGGTTTCCTACGCAGACGTGCTCGATGGCCACGTGGACATGGCGATGCTGCATGGCCGCCGCATCATCGTCGGCATGACCGCCAGCGGCATCGCACCGCGCCTGCTGACCCCGACCACCCGCGAGTTCTGGATGAGCGGCAGCGAGTACCAGGCCAACATCGCCTCGATGCTGCTGCAGCACAAGCAGATCGAGGTGCTGCCCCGCTTCTGGCAGCACACCATCAGCGCTGTGCTGGTGGCGCTGTGCGTGATCCTGCTCGGCCTGCGCCTGCCGTGGCTGGCGGCGCTGTGTTCGCTGCCGCTTGCCCCTCTGCTGAGCTGGTTGCTGTTGCGCACCAGCAACCTCTGGTGGGCGCCAGCCACCGCCCTGCTGGGCGTCCTGCTGGTACTGCTGGCCTGGGCGATCTGGCGGATTTCGGCCTGGCACCGGCAGGCCAACCGCGACGCACTGACCGGCCTTGGCAATCGCCTGCGCTTCGAACAGGCGTTGCAGCAGGAATGCGACGCCGCACGACGCAACGGCAAGCCACTGAGCCTGGCGCTGATCGATGTCGACCACTTCAAGCGCCACAACGACCGCCATGGCCACCAGGTCGGCGACCGCGTGCTGCGGGACGTCGCCCGGTTGATCGGCGCGCATGCGCGGCGTCCGCGCGACATGGCCGCGCGTTACGGTGGCGATGAATTCGCGCTGGTATTGCCCGATACCCCGGCCGAGGGCGCGCGGCTTGTGATCCAGGACCTGATCGCCTGCGTACGTGCGTTGCCGGCACATGGTGATGGCAGCGACGATCGGGTGACGCTCACCATCGGCGTGTTTACCCGGGTACCGGAAGGCGAGCTGCAACCGCATCATTTCGTCGAAGGGGCCGACACCGCGCTGTACCAGGCCAAAGCGAATGGACGCGACGGGTATGTGATCGACGGCGGCGCGTGACCGGTGCCACCGGGGTGCAACATACGCATGCGAATGGTTAGACTGGACATCTCGCCCAGCGCCCCCGGATCCGCATGAACGCCCGTCTGTTCCGCTTCGGCATCAACCTCTGGCCGCCCTTCCTGTTCACCGGCATCCACGTCACCCGCATCACCCCCGACTACCGGCAGATCGATGTCGAGCTGCGCCTGCGGCCATGGAACCGCAACTACGTTGGTACCCACTTCGGTGGCAGCCTGTTCGCGATGACCGATCCGTTCTGGATGCTCGGCCTGCTGCACATCCTCGGCCGCGACTACTACGTGTGGGACCGCGCAGGCGCCATCGACTTCCTCAAGCCCGGCCGCGGCACCGTACGCACATCATTCCGCATCGACGACGCGTTGCT
Source organism: Stenotrophomonas sp. YJH_SMC_79 (assembly GCF_059367995.1). NCBI lineage: Bacteria > Pseudomonadati > Pseudomonadota > Gammaproteobacteria > Lysobacterales > Lysobacteraceae > Stenotrophomonas > Stenotrophomonas sp. YJH_SMC_79. The sequence continues at coordinate 372,431 of NZ_JCAFRK010000002.1, read as the reverse complement.
GGACGAACTGCGCGCGGAAGCCGCCAGCGGCGACAAGGTGCTGCGCTGGTTCAGCAACGACGTGGTCGATGAAAGCGGCGAGGTGGTCGCACAGGTCCGCAAGCAGGTGTACCTGCGCCTGAAGCCGCACGCGCGCTGATCCACCGTACAGGCGCTATCCTCTGGCCCCCTGCCATGGAGGCTCCGATGCGCACCCACACCCTTGCAGCACTGCTGGGCACCCTGCCGTGCGCGTCCCATGCACTCGACCTGCCGCCGGTGCAGTACCCGACGCTGCCGGCCCAGGCTGCCAGTACCGCCGGCTTCGTGCCCGAGGGCTGGACGCTGGAGTCCAGCATCGAAGGCGATCTCGACCAGGATGGCCGCGCGGACCTGGTGCTGGTGCTGCGCCAGCAGGACCCGCGCAATGTCATCGAACACGATGGCTTCGGCCCATCGCCATACGACAGCAACCCGCGCATTTTCGCCGTGGCGTGGTCACGCCCGGCCGGCTATGTGCTGGCGGTGCAGGACCATCAGCTGATTCCGCGCCCGGACAACCCGGTGATGAGCGACCCGCTTGAAGATGGCGGTGTCAGCATCCAGCGCGGCACGTTGAGGGTGGCGCTGTTTTCCTTCTCCAGCGCGGGAAGCTGGTCGATGGGTACCACCACCTTCACCTTCCGCTGGCAGGACGCTGCCTTCGCGCTGATCGGCTACGACCAGAACTCGGTGATGCGCAATTCAGGACAGGCCACTTCGGTGAGCGTGAATTTTTCCACGCGCAAGGTGAGGCATACCGAGGGCAGCATCGAGGACGACAAGGAAAGCGTGCGCTGGCAGCCACTGCGCAGCAACCGCCGCTGGACGCTGCAGACCGTTGGAGATGGCTGGGCGTTCGATCCGCAGGTCAGCGACGACTGATCCGCTGCTCAGTCGCGGGCAGCGGAGGTTGGGGCGGCGCCGGCCACCAACGGCACCGACAGCCACGGGCTTTCGTCGTTGCTGCGGGACGGCGAGCGGCGTGGCACCTGCAGATGGCGGCCATCCGCCGACACCTGCGGCGCCCGCACCGGCGAGGCGAACTGCGCCGGCAACCGCTGCAGGGCATCTACCGGATCCCCCGGCTGCTGCCGCAGCCAGCGCTGTGCGCCCAGCAGGCGCAGCATCGCCGCCGCGTCCTGGGTGCGCGACGAATAGGCCGGATAGACCGGACCCGCAATGTCGGTCAACAGGCAGCCCATGACGTTCGACAGGCAACCAAAGTCACGCTGCAGCGGCGCCGGTACCGGCAACGGACGGTCCGCCTCCAGCGCAGCGGTCGCCGTCGCGCCACACGCCCAACCGAGATTGCCGGCCGCACGGGCCAGGGTGCTGCTGCGGTCCAGTACCAGCACGCCGCCGAATTCCCGCGCCGAGGTCTCGATCGCCACCCGGTTCATCGCATACTCGCCCTGCATCGCACGGCACAGGCTCTGCTCGTCGGCCCGCATCGGCTGCATGGCCTGTTCGCATTCGGCCGGCAGCGGGTGATCGGCAGGCAGTTCAACCAGCATGTCGGCCAGCAGCTGCGCATTGGCCTGCACCAGGCTTGCGCCGATGATGCTGTCGAACAGATAGCTGCCACCGGGCACCAGCCGCCGGCCCAGCTGCACTCCCCGGCAGCTGCCGCGCAGGGCACCGTCGATGTCACCCTGTACGAACGCCAGCGCGCGTGCGCTGGTGGCATCGACCACCAGCCCGTAGGTCGGCATAGGCACCAGGATGCCCTCCCGCTTCGGCTGGAACGGCGACACGAAGTGGTCCGCGTCGGCCAGCGCATCCAGCCGCGCATGCAACTGGTGATGACCCGCATGGGCGTCGACGAAGCGCTGCGGGTCGGCGCGTACCTGGGCCAGGCAGTCGCGGGCCGCCGGCCCGCAACCGGCGGCCGCCCGCGAGCGCAATCCTTGGTGGCCGGCGGCCTGATGAGGGCGGGTAACACTGTTACCGTCCGGGTCGGCGTCCCAGCGCCGCACGTCCTCGGCCAACGCCTGCTCGCGCTGGCCGCCATCCAGGTCGTCAAAAGCCAGTGTCCACAACAGCGGATAACCATTGCGCCCGCTCGCCGGCAGCCGCGCTTCCAGCCGCTGCTGGGCCTGCAACCGCGATTCCGGCACCGGCCACATGCGTGAGGCGCACCACACCACGATGGCCAGCACCAGCAGGCCCGCCAGGGTCCATCCCAGTCCGCGCAGAATCTTCAACACAGCTTCCCTTCCATGGCTCGTTGCCGCAGTCGATCCGCCAGCGTAATCGAGCGGCAGTGACCGCTACAATGCGCACATGTCGCTCGAAGCCCCCGCCCTGGTCCCCCGCCCTTCCCTGCAGCGCCTGTTCCTGACCGGCCTGCTGACCCTGCTGCCGATCTGGCTGACCTGGGTAGTGGTCAAGTTCGTGTTCGTACTGCTGTCGGGCATCTCCAGCCCGCTGGTGGTGCCGCTGTCCGAACAGATCGCAACCAGCTTCCCGCACTATCTGGGCTGGGTCCGAGCCGAGTGGATCCAGGACACCATCGCCCTGCTGGCCACCCTGCTGGTGATCCTGGCGGTGGGCGTGGCCAGCCGCCGCGTGCTGGGCCAGCGACTGCTGCGCTGGGTCGGCGCGGTGATCAAGCGCATCCCGCTGGCCAGCATCATCTACGACAGCGCCAAGAAGCTGCTGGACATGCTGCAGACCGAACCGGGCAGCACCCAGCGCGTGGTGCTGATCGACTTCCCGCACCGCGACATGAAATCGGTCGGCCTGGTCACCCGCGTGATCAAGGAACACGGCACCGACCGTGAGTTGGCCGCGGTGTATGTGCCGACCACGCCGAACCCGACCTCGGGCTACCTGGAAATCGTGCCGGTGGAGCTGCTGACGCCCACCGACTGGACCGTCGACCAGGCGATGAGCTTCATCATTTCCGGCGGCGCCGTCGCACCGTCCAGCGTGCCGTTCACCCGCGCCGGCGAACGCGCCGAATGACCGCAGCGCCGATCGAGCGCCCGCTGCAGGACCGCGCGGTGCTGCTGTTCATCGTGCTGGCCGCGTTTTTCTGCGGCAATGCGGTGCTGGCCGAGCTGATCGGGGTGAAGATCTTCGCGCTGGAAGATACCCTCGGCATCGATCCGCTGAACTGGAACCTGTTCGGCCAGACCGGCTCGCTCAGCTTCACCGCCGGCACTCTGCTGTGGCCGGTGGTGTTCATCATGACCGACACCATCAACGAGTTCTTCGGCAAGCGCGGCGTGCGCTTCATCTCGTGGCTGGCGGTGGTGCTGATCGGCTACGGTTTCCTGTTCGCTTTCGCCGCCATTTCGCTGGCGCCGGCCAGTTGGTGGGTCACCTCGATGGAGGGCCACGGCGTGCCCGATTACCAGGCCGCGTTCGCAGCCGTGTTCGGCCAGGGCATGTGGACCATTGCCGGTTCGCTGGTGGCATTCCTGCTGGGCCAGCTGATCGACGTGGCGGTGTTCCATCGCATCCGCCAGGCCACCGGGGAACGCCATGTCTGGCTGCGCGCGACCGGTTCCACCGCGGTCTCGCAGGTGGTGGACAGCTTCGTGGTGATCTGGATCGCGTTCGTGCTGGGCCCGCAGCACTGGCCGACCTCGCTGTTCCTTGCGGTCGCCAGCGTCAACTATGTGTACAAGATGGGCTTTGCGATCGCCCTGATTCCGTTGCTGTACCTGATGCGGCGGGCCATCACCCGCTATCTGGGCGCCGATCGCGCGGCGGCATTGCGTGTCGCCGCCGCGGCTGACTGAAGCCCCAGCGCCACCCAGCTGACTGCGTCTTCACGCTGGCCGTACGCGCGCGGATCGTGCAAGCTCCACGGTCTGTGTTCCACGGAAGCTTCTTGATGCCGTATTCCCCCCGCGTCCTGGCCGCTGCCATTGCCGCGTTGTTCCTGTTCAGTGCCGTGCCGTCGGCCGAAGCAGCGAAGAAGAAGGCCAGCCGCCCTGCCGCTGCGCAGACCCGCCAGGCCGCCAAGCCCAAGGCCCGGCCCGCCCGTGCCACCGCACCGGCCCGTGGCAGTTCGGCGCGCCGCGCTGCGCCGCGTCCGGTCGCCCCCGCACGCGCAGTGCCCAAGCAGGTGCAGCTGGAACGGCTGTACGACGAGTACTGGGATGCCTCGATGCGGCTGAATCCGCTGCAGGCCACCTTCCAGGGCGAACCGCGCTACAACGACCAGCTGCCCAACATCCTGTCCGCCGCCTGGCGCCAGCAGTCGCACGACTTCACCACGCAGTGGCTGGGCAAGGTCGAAAAACTCGGCAACGACGGCCTGCAGGGCCAGGACCTGCTCAGCTACGAGATCTTCGTACGTGACGCGCGCGCCTCGCTGGCTGCCGAGCGTTACCCAAGCTGGATGATGCCGATCAGCCAGTACTACAACATCGGCAGCATCATGGCGATCCTCGGCTCCGGCGCCGGCGCGCAGCCGTTCAACACCGTGCAGGACTACGACACCTGGTCGCGCCGCTCGCTCGGCATTCCCGAACTGTTCGACCAGGCCATCGACAACATGCGCCAGGGCATGAAGGCCGGCGTGGTGCAGCCGCGCGACCTGATGGAAAAGGTGCTGCCGCAGCTGGATGCGGTGATCAAGCCGACCGCTGAAGAGAGCATCTTCTGGTCGCCGATCCGCACCATGCCGAACACGATTGCGGCCGAGGACAAGGCGCGCATCAGCGCAGAATACAAGCGCATGATCGAGCTGCGGATCATGCCCGCCTACCGCGCCCTGCGCGGCTTCATCGCCACCGAGTACCTGCCGGCCACGCGCGCCAGCAGCGGCATGGGCGCGCTGCCCGACGGCCAGGCCTGGTACGCCAACCTGATCGTGCAGACCACCGCCAGCGACCAGACCGCCGCGCAGCTGCACGCGCTGGGCGAGCAGCGCGTGGAGGAACTGCAGGCACAGATCGCCACGGTGATGAAGGACGCCAAGCTGCGTGGCACGCCGACCAAGCTGCTGCGCAGCATGCGCAACGATCGCCAGTTCCAGTACAGCGATGCCAATGCACTGATCAGCCGCTACCGCCAGGTGCAGCAGCAGGTCAACGCGCGCCTGCCGCAGGTACTCGATACGTTGCCGAAGTCCGCACTGGAAGTGCGTGCGGTGGAACCGGAACGTGCGCTCACCGCCGCCGCTGCCGCCTACCAGCCGTCGCCGGCCGGGCAGCCTGGCGTGCTGTACATCAACACCCGCGACCTGCCCAGCCGCAAGCGCTGGAGCGTGCCGGTGCAGTACCTGCATGAAGCGATTCCCGGCCATCACGTGCAACTGGGCCTGCAGCAGGAACTGGCCAAGCTGCCGCGCTTCCGTCGCCTCGGTGGCGATCTGGCGTTCGTCGAAGGCTGGGGCCTGTACGCGGAAACGCTGGGTGAAGACCTGGGCGTCTACACCGATGCCTACGACCGTATCGGCTACCTGTACTCACGCCTGCTGCGCGCCGCACGCGTCGTCGCCGACACCGGCGTCAATGCACAGGGCTGGAGCAAGCAGCAGGCCGTGGCCTACCTGCAGAAGACGGTGGACATGAGCAGCGATGATGCCAATGCCGAAGTCGAACGGATCATGGCCCAGCCCGGCCAGGCACTGTCGAACGTCGCCGGCCTGACCACCATCGTTGCCCTGCGCGACAAGGCCAAGGCACGCCAGGGGGCAGCCTTCGATCTGCGCCGGTTCCATGCAGAACTGCTGAAGGACGGCTCGATGCCGCTGGATGTGCTGGACCGCAAGATGGAGCGCTGGATGGCGCAGCCGGCCAGCGCTGCGCCCGCGCCTTCACCCTGACGCTTCCGGAGCCGCCATGCGCCCTGCCGTCGCCCTGTTCACCGCCGTGCTGGGCCTGCTGCCACTGGCGAGTTCCGCCGCACCAGAGCTGACCCCACCGGATGCCGGCATCGACGGCCTGATGCAGGCCTACGATGGGCAGGTTCCTGGCGCCGCGGTGCTGGTACTGCACGACGGGCAACCGGTGTTCCGTCGCGGCTATGGCCTGGCGGTGGTGGAAGACGGTACTGCCGTGACCCCCGCCAGCAACTTCCGGCTGGCCTCGGTCAGCAAGCAGTTCACCGCTGCGGCGGTGCTGCTGCTGGTGGAAGACGGCCGGCTTGGGCTGGACCAGCCGGCGCGGCGCTGGCTTCCGGAACTGCCGCAGGCCGCAGCGGCCATTACCCTCCGCCAACTGCTGTCGCACACCAGCGGCCTGCTCGACTACGAAGACCTGATGGACCCGGCGGACACACGGCAGGTACACGATGCCGATGTGCTGGCCCTGCTGTCGCGCCAAGACCGGCTGAACTTCGCACCGGGCACGCAGTACCGCTACAGCAACAGCAGCTACGCGCTGCTGGCACTGATCGTCGGCCGCGCTTCCGGCCAGGACTTCGCCGCCTTCCTGCAGCAGCGCATCTTCGCGCCGCTGGGCATGGTCCACACCGTGGCCCACCAGGACGGTGTCGATACGGTGACAGCACGTGCCTATGGCTACAGCTGGATCGACGGCCGCTGGCAGCGCACCGACCAGAGCACCACCAGCGCCGTGCTGGGCGACGGCGGCATCTATTCCTCGCTGGACGACCTCGCCCGCTGGGACGCCGCGCTGTATGACGATCGCCTGCTGTCGAAGGCTTCGCGCCGCGCGATGTTCAGCCCGGCCACGGCCACATCGGAACCGGACGTGCCGCATTACGGTTTCGGCTGGCGCCTGAACGGCCCGGTGCAATGGCACAGCGGCGAGAGCATCGGCTTCCGCAACGTGATCGTGCGCCACCCGGAAAAGCACCTGACCGTGATCGTGCTGACCAACCGCAACGACCCCGAACCCTATCCGCTGGCGCTGAAGATCGCCCAGCGTTGGCTGGACACCCTGCAATGACCGCCGATTCCGATGCCCTGCTGGGCATCCACCACGCCGCACTGATCTGCAGCGACTACGCACGCTCGAAGGACTTCTACGTGCGCATCCTCGGCCTGCGCGTGCTGGCGGAGAACCATCGCACCGCACGCGATTCCTGGAAGCTCGATCTGGCCCTGCCCGACGGCGGCCAGCTGGAACTGTTCTCCTTCCCCTCGCCGCCGCCCCGTCCCAGCCGCCCGGAAGCCCAGGGCCTACGCCACCTCGCGTTCCGGGTGACTGCACTGGAACCCTTCATCCAGCGCCTGGCCGCGCATGGCGTGACCTGCGAACCGATCCGCGTGGACGAGTACACCGGCCGACGCTTCACCTTCTTCGCCGATCCTGACGACCTGCCGCTGGAGTTGTACGAAGTCGGTTGAGCGTTTTTCAATCGAGATTCATCCATGCATGGCATGGATCGTACGTGTCGACCAAGGTCGACACCCACCAAGAGCAGGCCGAGCCATTCCGACAGATCTCCGGAAACTGTCGAAGGCGGGGTGGGTCCGGTTGCGGGGGTGTCCGCGGCATGGATGCCGCGGCCAAGCCCCCATGGGTGAGGGCGCTTTGCTTGCGAAGCACTGCTTCGCAAGCGCCCGAACGCACAGCCGCCAGCGGCTGGGCCGGACCGCGGAGCGGGGTTTACGGCGTCCCCCGCAACCGGACCCACCTCGCCATCCCACGGAATGGCCGCTTTTGCTTTTGCCGTTGCCGTTGCCGTTGCCGTTGCCGTTGAGGTTGCCGGCCAGCGGCCGGCACTACCGCAGGTGCAGGGCGCAGCCCTGCAAAGCCCCCACTTCCCCATACCCCGCCGAATGGGTATACAGTCGACCCGTACCGGCATCGTGCCGGAATGAACCCTGGGAGGGGACCATGCGCAAGACCTTCAAGACCCTGCTGCTGGCATTGCCGCTGTGCCTGGCCGCGCTCTCGGCGCAGGCCGCCGATGGCGCCGCCGGCCGCTGGAAGACCATCGACGACAAGACCGGCAAGGTGAAGTCGATCGTCGAGATCACCGAGGCCGCCAACGGCACGCTGACCGGCAAGGTGGTCGACATCCTGCACTCGGACAAGGGCCCGAACCCGGTCTGTGACGGATGTGAAGGCGCCAACAGGAACAAGCCGGTGAAGGGCATGACCATCCTCTGGAACCTGAAGGCCGACGGCGCCAACAAGTGGTCCGGTGGCACCATCCTCGACCCGGCCAACGGCAAGACCTACAAGTCGAAGATGGAGCTGCAGCCGGGCGGCACCAAGCTGGACGTGTCCGGCTGCATCGCCTTCATCTGCCGCGCGCAGACCTGGCAGCGCGAGTAAGCGCCCGGCCCCGCTTCACCCCCGTGACCCGGCCCCGGCCGGGTCACCTCGTTGCGGGCATGCGATACTCTGCGGTTCCCCTCGGATCCACCCGCGACCATGACCCGTACCGCGCTCGTCACCACCGCCCTGCCCTACGCCAACGGCCCGCTGCACCTGGGCCACCTGGTCGGCTACATCCAGGCCGACATCTGGGTGCGTGCGCGGCGAATGAGCGGCGGCAAGGCCTGGTTCGTCTGCGCCGACGACACCCACGGCACGCCGATCATGCTGGCCGCGGAAAAGGCCGGGGTCACCCCGGAAACCTTCATCGCCAACATTCAGGCCAGCCACGAACGTGACTTCGCCGCGTTCGGCGTCGCCTTCGACCATTACGACTCGACCAATTCGGCGGCCAACAAGGCGCTGACCGAGCAGTTCTACCTGAAGCTGGAAGCGGCCGGCCACATCAGCCGCCGTTCGGTGGCGCAGTTCTACGACCCGGCCAAGGGCATGTTCCTGCCCGACCGCTACGTCAAGGGCATCTGCCCGAACTGCGGCAGCCCCGACCAGTACGGCGACAACTGCGAAGTCTGCGGCGCGACCTATGCACCGACCGACCTGAAGGAGCCGCGCTCGGTCATCTCCGGTGCCACGCCGGAAATGCGCGATTCGGAGCACTTCTTCTTCGAGGTGGGCCACTTCGACGCGTTCCTGCGCGAATGGCTGGCCGGCGACGTCGCCCTGCCGGGCGTGAAGGCCAAGCTCGGTGAATGGCTCAATGCCGAAGGTGGCCTGCGTGCATGGGACATCTCGCGCGATGCGCCGTACTTCGGTTTCCAGATTCCCGGCCAGCCGGGCAAGTACTTCTACGTCTGGCTGGATGCGCCGATCGGCTACCTGTCCAGCTTCCAGACCCTGTGCGGCAGGATCGGCGAGGACTTCGAAGCACACCTGCGTGCCGGTACCGCCACCGAGCTGCACCACTTCATCGGCAAGGACATCGTCAACTTCCACGGCCTGTTCTGGCCGGCGGTGCTGCACGGTACCGGCCACCGCGCGCCAACCCGTCTGCACGTCAACGGCTACCTGACCGTGGACGGCGCCAAGATGAGCAAGTCGCGTGGCACCTTCGTGATGGCGCGTACCTTCCTCGACGCCGGCCTGGAACCGGAAGCGCTGCGTTACTACTACGCGGCCAAGTCCGGCGGTGGCGTCGACGATCTCGACCTGAACCTGGGTGACTTCATCGCCCGCGTCAACGCCGACCTGGTCGGCAAGTTCGTCAACCTGGCCAGCCGCTGCGCCGGCTTCATCAGCAAGCGCTTCGATGGCCAGCTGGCCGCGCAGCTGCCCGACGCGGCGCAGTACCAGCGCTTCGTCGATGGCCTGGCGCCGATCCGTGAAGCCTACGAGCGCAACGACCCGGCCGCGGCGATCCGCCTGACCATGACCCTGGCCGACGAAGCCAACCGCTACATCGACGACGTCAAGCCGTGGGTGATCGCCAAGCAGGAAGGCGCCGATGCGCAGCTGCAGGCCGTGTGCAGCCAGGGCCTGAACCTGTTCCGCGTGCTGGTCACCGCCCTGAAGCCGGTGCTGCCGGCCACCGCCGCGCAGGCAGAGGCCTTCCTGGCCGCACCGGTGAACGACTGGACCGACCTGGCGCAGCCGCTGCTCGGCCACCGCATCACCGACTACACCCCGCTGTTCACCCGTATCGACCCGAAGAAGATTGACGCCATGATCGACGCCTCCAAGGACACCCTGCAGCCGGCCGCTGCCGCCGCTCCCGCCGCCAAGACCGAAGCGGTCAAACCCGCACCGGCACCGGCCAAGGAAGAAGCCAGCAGCGCCGACGCCCCGGCCTACATCGGCATCGACGATTTCGCCAAGCTCGACCTGCGCATCGGCAAGGTGCTGGCCTGCGAGTTCGTGGACGGTTCGGACAAGCTGCTGCGCTTCGAACTGGATGCCGGTGAACTGGGCAAGCGCCAGATCTTCTCCGGTATCCGCGCCAGCTACGGCGAGCCGGAAAAGCTGGTCGGCCGCAGCGTGGTCTTCATCGCCAACCTGGCCCCGCGCAAGATGCGCTTCGGCCTGAGCGAAGGCATGATCCTGTCGGCCGGTTTCGACGGCGGCGCGCTGGCGCTGCTGGACGCCGACAGCGGCGCACAGCCGGGCATGTCGGTCCGCTGATGCCTGCAGCGGGCGTGGTTGCGGCCACGCCCGCCGGCAGCACCGGTCACGGGGCAACGCGATGGGAGGCAACGGAATGGAACTGGCGCTGTTCGACTTCGACCACACCGTGACTACCTGCGATACCTATGGCCGTTTCCTGCGCCGCGTGGCCACCGCCGAACAACTGGCGCAGGCGTGGTGGAAGGTCGGCCCGTGGCTGCTCGCGTACAAGCTGAAGCTGATCTCGGCCGAACGCATCCGCGTGCGCGTCACCCGCCTGACCTTCAGCGACCGCCACAGTGACGACATCGCCACGCTGGCGGCCGGCTTCTCGCGTGAGTTCCTGCCCGACGTGGTGCGCCCGGAAATGCTGGAGCAGATCCGCTGGCACAAGGAACAGCAGCACACTGTGGTGATCGTGTCCGGCTCGCTGGACCTGTACCTGCGGCCGTGGTGCGAGCAGCTGGGTCTGCAGCTGATCTGCAACCGGCTGGAAAGCCAGGACGGCCGCCTGACCGGTCGCTATGCCGGTGGCGACTGCGGCCCGCGCAAGGTTGAGCACATCCGTCGCCAGTTCGACCTGTCGCGTTACGTGCGCATCCATGCCTACGGTGACAGTTCTGAAGACAAGCCGATGCTGGCACTGGCCCACGAGCGCTGGTTCCGCGGCAAACCCCTGAAGTAACCCAACGCGCAGCCTTCGCCACGCATGAGCCTGATCCCGCCCCTGACCGAACGCCTCGACCGCCTGCTGCCGCAGACCCAATGCGGGCAATGCGGCTACGACGGCTGCCGCCCGTACGCACAGGCGATGGCGCGTGGCGAAGCAGGCGTGGACCGCTGCCCACCGGGTGGCGATGCCGGTGCACGGGCGCTGGCGCAGGTGCTGGGCGTCCCGGCGATTCCGTTCGATCGTTCGCGCGGCCAACACGAGGCGGCCCAGGTGGCGTTGATCGTGGAAGCCGACTGCATCGGCTGCACCAAGTGCATCCAGGCGTGCCCGGTGGATGCCATCGTCGGCGGCGCCAGGTACATGCACACGGTCATTGCCGATCTGTGCACCGGCTGCGAGCTGTGCATTCCACCATGCCCGGTGGATTGCATCGAGCTGGTGCGCCTGTAACAGGGGTCAGATCCCTTTCCGCAGGAAAGGGATCTGACCCCATCCCGCAGTTACGGCACGGCCGCCGTCACCACGATCTCGACCTTCCACTCGGCATGAGCCAGCTTGGCTTCGAAAGTTGCGCGGGCGGGGGTCGCGCCCTCGACCACCCACTCGTCCCACGCCTTGTTCATGCCGTCGAAGTCGGCGATGTCGGCCAGGAACACTTCGGCGCGCAGCACGTGCTGGCGATCACTGGCCACCAGCGCCAGCAGCTTGTCGATCTCGGCCAGCACCTGCCGGGTCTGCCCGGTGATGTCCTGGCTGGTGTCTTCCGGAATCTGGCCGGAGAGGTAGGCGACCTTGTTGTACACGGTCATTTCGGACATGCGCGGTCCGACGTCGTAACGCTCCATCATGGGCGTGGCTCCTGCGGGTGATCAGGCCTGCATTGTCCTCCAAACCGGTCAACGATGGGTGCGGGGCAGCCATCCACGCACGGGCACTACCGGCTTCCGACAGCGGCGCTGGTCAAATGCCAGCGACAGGCGCACGATGCGCCACGGCTGCATTGACACCGCCCTCGCCCTCCCTGACGCACGCTTGCGCCGATGACCGAAACCACCGACCCCGCCACCGCTCCCTCCACCCCGGCATGGAAGCGGGTCCTCACCATCGTCGTCCCGCTGCTGATCCTTGCGCTGGCGCTGCACGGCCTGGCCAACGAGTTCGATGAGAACGGCTACCGCGCCATCCGCCATGCCTTCCACCAGCTCAGTGGCACGCAGATCGCACTTACTGTCGTGCTGGGCCTGGCCAGCTATGCCTGCCTGATCGGCTTCGATGCCATCGGCCTGCGCCGCAGCGGCATCCGTGTGCATCCCGCGCGCATCGGCATTACGGCGTTCCTTGCACACACGCTTGGCCAGACCGTGGGCTTTGCCGCGCTGACCGGCGGTGCGGTGCGCCTGCGCGGCTATCGCACCGCCGGCCTGGACCTGGCGCAGATCGGCCAGGTCGTGCTGATGAGCACGCTCGGCTTCGTGTTCGGTGCGTGGCTGCTGATCAGCGTGGCGCTGTGCATGGAGCCGGCGGCCGCGGCACTTGCACTGCCGCTGGACCCGGATGCGGTGCGCGTGGTCGGCATCGTCGCGCTGCTGGCCTATGCGGCCACCCTGCTGCTGGTCGGCCGCGATGGGCGTCAGTTCAGCGTGCTCGGCCATGCGCTGTGGCTGCCCGACCGACGCACCATGATCGGCGTCACCGTGCTCAGCGTGATCGAGCTGGTGCTGGCCAGCGCCGCGTTCTATGTGTTGCTGCCGGATTCGACGCCGACCGGCCTGCCCGGCTTCGTTGGCCTGTACCTGGTCGCGGTGCTGGCCGGACTGGTTTCGACCGTGCCCGCCGGCCTCGGCGTGTTCGAATGGAGCCTGCTGAAGCTGCTGCCACAGGTCGCACCAGCTGCGGTGCTGGCTGCGGCGTTGATCTACCGCGTCACTTACTACGTGCTGCCGCTGCTGCTGGCCACCCTGCTCGCGCTGGCGCCGGCGCTGCGGCAACCGCTGCAGGCCAGTGCCGGGGCAACCCGTGCCGGCTGGAACGCACTGCGGCCGTGGCTTCCGCAGATCATCGCGCTGGCGGTGTTCAGCATCGGTGCTGCACTGGTCATCGACGGCACATTGCCCACGCCGCGCCGCCACCTGCTCAACGCATCACTGCCGATCCTGGAGACCTCCCATCTGATCGGCAGCCTCAGCGGCGTCGCCCTGTTGCTGATCGGCCAGGGCCTGGCCCGGCGCAGCCATGCCGCGTGGATGCTGGCGATGGCCGTGTGCGTGATCACCCCGTTGCCACTGTGGCTGCGCGGTGGCCAACCGTTGATCGCGGTCTCCGCCCTGCTGGTGGCGATGGCGCTGTGGGCTGCGCGCCGCGAGTTCTATCGCCAGGGCGCGCTGCTGGATGAAGCATGGTCGTGGCCATGGCTGCGCAACCTCGGCCTGGTGCTGGTGGCGGTCACCTGGCTGTTGTTCTTCACCTACAGCCATGTCGAATACCAGAACGAGCTGTGGTGGCAGTTTGCGATATCCGGCAACGCACCGCGTGCGCTGCGCGCCCTGCTGGTGGTCGCCATTGCACTGGTGATGTTCGGCCTGGCGCGGCTGCTGCACAGCACCCGCAGCCCGCTGCCACCGGCCGACGAAGCCACGTTGCAGTCACTGGCCCCGGTCCTGGCCGGTGCCACCGACACCCAGGCCTGCCTGGTGCTGACCGCCGACAAGGCGGTGCTGCGCGATGACGCCAAGCAGGGCTTCGTGATGATGCAGCGCTATGGCGGATCGCTGATCGCGATGGGCGATCCGGTCGGCCCGCCCGAGGTCGCGCGCGCGCTGATCTGGCGCTTCCGCGAGGAAGCCGACCGGCTCGGCCTGCGCCCGGTGTTCTACCAGATCGGCGAGACCTACTGGCAGACCTATCTCGACCTTGGCCTGGGCTTGGTCAAGCTGGGCGAGGAAGCGATCGTGCCACTGCACGACTTCGGCCTGGAAGGCCGCGAACGCGCCGACCTTCGACAGGCCTGGAACCGTGGCAAGCGCAGCGGCCTGTCGTTCCGCGTGGCGCCGGTGGAGGAAATTCCCAGCCTGCTGCCGCGCCTGCATGCGATCTCCAATGCCTGGCTGGAGGACAAGGCCGGCGATGAGAAGGGCTTCTCGCTGGGCAGCTACGATCCCGATTACCTGGCGCGCTTCCCGGTGGCACTGGTCGAAGCCGAGGGCCAGATCGTGGCATTCGCCAACCTGTGGCAGGCCCCGGCCGGTGCCGAGCTGTCGGTGGACCTCATGCGCCACGTCAACGAGGCACCGAAGGGCACGATGGATTTCCTGTTCATCGAACTGTTCCTGTGGGGCCGATCGCAGGGCTATGCGCGCTTCTCGCTGGGCATGGCGCCGTTGTCCGGGCTGGCCCAGCATCGCCTGGCTGGGCGCTGGAACCGGCTGGCCGGCCTGCTGGCGCGGCATGGCGAACGCTTCTATGGCTTCAGTGGCCTGCGCCGCTTCAAGTCGAAGTTCGACCCTCAGTGGCGGCCGCGCTATCTCGCCGCACCTGGCGGCATGCACCTGCCGGCTGCGCTGCTGGATGCCACGCGTTTGATCTCGCTGGACCCGCGGCGGAACTGACGCCCCGCACCACCCGGTAGGTGTCGACCTTGGTCGACACGCCAGCGCCGACCAAGGTCGGCATCTACCAACACGCTGGCCAGCGTGGCCCGGCGCTACGCGCCGCCCTTGAGGATCACTTCGGCCAGGCGGTCGTAATCACCATTGAAGTGATGGTCACCCGGCAGCTTCACCTTCTGCACGCCGTCGCTGGCCGGCAGGTCCGGGCACAGCGCGTCGTCATCCTTGTCGCCATACACGCAGAGGGTCTTCGCCGCCGGCAGCTTCGCCACTTCCGGCGCGATCGGCAGGCCGTCGCCGCCGCCACCCAGCCAGTTGCTGACATGGAATTCGAAGTCCGCCTTCCTGCCCACCGACAGCAGCACGATACGGTCCAGCGCCTCGCGGGTGCCGGCATCAAGCTGGTTGATGGTGGCCGGCAGCACGTCGGCACCCTGCGAGAAACCGATCAGCATCACCTTGTCGCGATGCCACTGCTGGCGGTAGTGATCGATGATCTTCTGCAGGTCAGTGGCGAAGCCCTTCGGCGTGCGCTCGCTCCAGAAGTAGCGCAGCGAGTCGATGCCGATCACGGCCACGCCATGTTCGTTGAGCGACGATGCCACGTCCTTGTCCAGGCCGGCCCAGCCGCCATCGCCGGAAACGAACACGGCCAACGTGTCGCCATTGCCGGCAGCGGGCACCTCCACTACGGGCAGGCCCTTCAGCGCGGCCGGGGGCGGTGCCAGGCTGACGCCCACCTGCGCGCCCATCACCCGCGCCGCCGCCACCAGGCCCGGTGAAGCATCGCCGCGTGCGGTGCGCTTGAACTCGCGCGCCATCGCCACCTGCTGCACGAAGCGGCTGGCCTCGCCAACCTTGCAGCCATGGTCGCCGGCGGCGCTCAGCCACGGGAAATTCAACTCGGCAGGCTGCAGCTTGTTGTGATTCACACCGTCGCCACAGACCATGCGTTCGTGGCTGTGGTCCGGGCAGAAGCCGGTGGTCAGCAGGCCGGCGAACACCTGGGTGTCGGCTTGCGCGGCCAGCGTGTAGGCCATCTCGGCGCCTTCGCCATCACCACCGACCAGCGGCAGGTGGTAGCCGGGCAGATGCAGGGAGGCCTGCAACCAGCGCGAGAAGTTCTCGACGTCGCCGGAACCGAACGAACAGGTCGGATCACCCTCGCGCTTGAGCACGCTGCGCAGGTGCGCGATGTCCACGGCAGCGACCATCGCGCCATCGGCACGCAGGGCCTCGATCGGAAGGCGGCTGGTATCACCACCGGCGGTCGGTTCATGGAACCAGATCACCACCCGCTGCGGCGTGCCGGCCGGCAGGTGCACCGGAATCTGCTCGAACCGCCCGTGGCTGAACTGCTGCACGTTGGCCGCCGCCATTGCCGGCAGCGCTGCCAGCGCCAGAACCACACCCATTGCCCTGCCCAGCCCTGCACGCTTCATATCGCATCCCCGATGGAATGCGCACACGATACGCCGCCGCCGCGTGCACGGCACGTACCGGCGCAGGCCGTTGGGGATTCAGTGGGCCGCGGTACGGCGACCGCGCTGGTACAACGCCAGCGCCAGGTACAACAGCCAGCCCACGATCACCACGATCACAGCCTTCTGGCCCAGCCCGCGTGGCGGACCGCCGCGCCACAGTACGTGCAGCCACAACAGCACGAAGGCCAGCCAGGCCCAGCCCCAGAGCAGGCCGGCGGCAGACTGCCAGCCCGGTTCGCGGCGCAGGTACCAGGCCTGCAGCAGCATGCCGACGCTGGCGCAGAGGAATGCGGTGTTGGCCGCCAGCCCATGGATGAACGGCGCCAGCAGTGGCGTGGCGTCGGGCAGCCAGCTGTCACCGATGGCGACCGTCGCCAGCCCCAGTGCGGAGACAGTGAACAACAGCGGCGCCGCCGCGCTGCGCCGTGGGCCGATGCTGCCGCGATACAGCGCAATGCCAAGCACCGCGATGGCCAGCGCCAGCAGGCAGTACGCAGCGCGCAGCGCCAACCCCCACGGCCCGTGCAGGTAGAGGCTGAGCGTGGCCCGCACCCAGTCCAGATCGCTGCGTGCGAACTGGGTCCACAGCGCTGTGGCGGCGAACAGCAGCAACGCCACCAGTGCCAGCACTGCCGCCGGGCGTGCACGGCTCATGGCGCTGCCTCCGGATGCCGTGCCTTCCATTCGGCCAGCGCCTTGCGATAGCGCTGCAGCTCATCGGCATACAGATCCAGCACGCACAGCGGACAGCCGCTGCCACAGCACTCGTTGGGACCGGGCTCTTCGGGGGGCAGCGGGCGGGGATCGGGATCAGGGACGGACACAGTCGGAAGCGACAATCGGTGGAAGCAGGCCCCAGTGTACCGGGCTGGCTCAGCGGGCCAGCTGTCGGCGCAGGTTTTCCCGCGCGGCTGCGTCCAGGCGCTGGTGGAAGAAGTCACTGAGGAAGATGCGCGGCGCCCGCAGCAGCCCCTGCAGGAAACGGCGACGCCCGGCGCGGTACAGGAAGCCCGGCACGACCCCCTTGTACTCTTCGGCCACGCCACGATCGTAAGCAGCGAACACCGGCTCGGGCGCTGCCAGGATCGCCATGTCGCAGTCCAGGAACAGCGCGGCCTCGGCATCAACGTCGTCCGGGCCCAGATCACCATGACGGGCGGTCAGCAGGATCAACTGCTCGACCCGCGCGGCGTCGACGCCGGCCAGTTCCGGGGCCCGTGCGATCGCCTGCAGGGCCAGCGCCGCCGAACGCGCTTCGTTGTCCTTGCGCCCCGCCACATAGATCGCGTCATGGTAGAGCACGGCCAGGTACACCTCGGCGGGCCCCTGCCAGCCCGGGCCGTCAGCCACGTCCTGGCAGTGCTGCAGCACCGCGCGTACGTGTCCGAAGTGGTGATAGGCGCGGGGCGGCGTTGCGTAGCTGTCCTGCAGCGCCTGCCACTGCGCTGGCGCCAGCGTCAGCGGAGAGAAATCCATACCCGGATCATCCCGCCTGCGCTGCCCTGCGGCAAGCTGGTGGTTTTTTCACCATGCACTCACAACGCTTGCCCGGTGAGGCCTGGACCCGGTTGTCCACAGCTTTGTCGAGCGCTGGTCCACATCGGTTGTGGATGAATCAGGGTGCCGCCACGCGCCGACCAACGGTCACTGCAGCGCGCCGCCGCCGGGTCTACACTCGCTGCAGGCGGGAGCGCCCGCCGCTGCCGGGAACTGTCATGTACCGCCCTGCCGCCCGCATCTTCGTCGTGGCCCTGGCCGCCTTGATGGCCGCGCCACTCTGCGCACAGGACCGCCCGCGCACCGATGCAATCCCGCCCATCGGAAGCATCACCCCGGCGGAAATT
Source organism: Stenotrophomonas sp. YJH_SMC_79 (assembly GCF_059367995.1). Classification (NCBI taxonomy): domain Bacteria; kingdom Pseudomonadati; phylum Pseudomonadota; class Gammaproteobacteria; order Lysobacterales; family Lysobacteraceae; genus Stenotrophomonas; species Stenotrophomonas sp. YJH_SMC_79. The sequence continues at coordinate 354,434 of NZ_JCAFRK010000002.1, read as the reverse complement.
CCCTCACCGGAACAGGTCTTTGCGATTCCTCCCGCAATGCGCGCGATGCTGCAGGCGCAGGTGATGGACCGCAGTTCATCGCGCGAGCAGCGGCTGCAGGCGCTGGTGGAAATGATCTTCGGCCGGCAGGGACTGGACCTGCAGTACGACGCGAACGCAACCTACACCGTGGGCGAAGTCTGGCAGCAGCGCCGCGCCAACTGCCTGGCCTTCACGCTGATGTTCGTGGCACTGGCGCGCGAGGCTGGCATCCAGGCCCGCGTGCAGGAAGTCGGCCAGGTCGTGTCCTGGTACCAGGACCAGGAAGCCGGTGTGGTCTACAGCGTGGGCCACGTCAACGCGGGCGTGGAGATCGCGGGGCGTTACGCCACGGTCGACCTCGATCGCAACGTGCTCTACGACCGCCACGGCCCGCAGCCGGTCAGCCGCGCGCGTGCACTGGCCCACTTCTACAACAATCGTGGTGCCGAGCGCATGGCCGAAGGAGACCTCGTCGGCGCCCGCGCGTTCTTCGATGCCTCGGTCGTGCAGGATCGCGCCTTCCCCTCGGTCTGGAACAACCTGGGCGTGCTCGACAACCGTGAGGGCAACACCGATGCGGCGCGGCAGGCACTGGACCGCGCCCTGCGCCTGGACGGCCGCCAGGATGCGGCGCTGACCAACGCCAGCGCGCTGTACCGGCGGCTGGGGCTGGATGCGCAGGCCAATGCACTGGCGCGCCGCCTGGCATCGGTGCAGCGCGAGGATCCGTTCGCGCAGTACATGCTGGGCACGCAGGCCGAACAGGCCGGAAAGCTGGCCGAAGCCATCCGCTATTACCGGCAGGCCGTGCGCCTGTATGACACCGCGCACCAGTTCCACTTCGGGCTGGCGCGCGTGTATTTCCTGTCCGGCCAGCTCGAGCGCGCCGACCGTGAACTGACCCGCGCGCGGCTGCTCGGCGGTGCACCGGAGCAGGCACGCTACCAGGCCAAGCTGGACAGCCTGGCCCGCTGGCGCGCGCAGCAGCAGGCCAGGCGCTGAGACCGATCAGGCCTTCTTGAGGAAGCAGGTCTTCAGGACCAGGCCCTTGATCTTGTCCGAGTTGCCTTCGATGTGCTCGGCATCATCGTCAACCAGGCGGATGTTGCGGATCACGGTGCCCTGCTTGAGCGGGATCGAAGACCCCTTCACCTTCAGGTCCTTGATCACGGTGACGGTGTCGCCGGCCTGCAGGGTATTGCCGTTGCTGTCACGCACGACCAGGGTCGAACCGGCGCTTTCCTCGGCGGTCCATTCGAAACCGCAATCGGCGCAGATCCACAGCGCGCCATCGGCATAGGTGTTTTCCAGGGTGCACTGCGGGCAGGCGGGAACAGACGACATCGGCAAGTACCTCCAAGTGAATCAACAGCCGCCATTGTAACCGGCTGGCTTCCCTGCCCCTTTTCCGGACAGGCTCCGGGCTGGCCACTGGACCCGAACCAGAACAGCACGCCCCTGGAACTTGCAGTCGGCGGCGAACTGCAGCAGAGTGCGCGGCCCCTGACCGCCCCCGGAACTCCCCATGCGCCTCGGCATCGACTTCGGTACCAGCAACTCCGCCGCCGCCATCGTGCATGAGGGGAAACTGCTGCCGATCCGCTTCGGCGATGCCGAGCAGTTCCGCACCAGCGTTTATTTCCCAGGCGTGGTGCCCGATCCGGACGACTTCCAGCTCGATGACGGCCAGGAGCACCAGCTGCAGCAGATGATCGACAGCGCCGCGCGCGCGGCCCGTGCCGCCGGCCAGGAACGCACGCCACAGGCACTGCGCCGGGAAGCCCTGCGCGCACTGCGCCGGGAATGGATGGAGGCCCGTGCCGGCAAGGAACGCAGCGCCAGCGACCTGCTGCAGAACGCAGTCTACGGCGACGAAGCGCTGGAAGCCTATTTCGAGGAACACGAAGGCAACCTGGTGCAGAGCCCGAAGTCGATGCTGGGCTACAACCTGCACCCGCGCGCCAAGCAGACCATCACCGGCATCGCCGCGCACATCCTCGAGCACATCCGCCTGACCGCCAGCGCCCAGCTCGGCCAACCACTGCGCTCGGCCCTGCTCGGGCGCCCGGTGCAGTTCCGCAGCTCGATCGGCGCGGCCGGCAATGACCAGGCGCTGGACATCCTGCGCGAGGCTGCCACCCAGGCCGGCTTCGACCAGATCGATTTCCTCGAAGAACCCGCGGCGGCGGCCATGCACTACCACGCCGAAAGCCGCGAGCGGCACCAGGCGGTGATCGTCGACATCGGCGGCGGTACCACCGATATCGCGCATGCCGAAGTCGGCGGAAACGACGCCCCGCGCATCCACCGCGCCTGGGGTATCGCCCGCGGCGGTACCGACATCGACCTGGCCCTGAGCCTGTCCAGCTACATGCCGCTGTTCGGCCGCGGCATCACCCGCGTGCCCGCCCACCACTACGTGGAAGCGGCCACCGTGCAGGACATGACCCGCCAGCGCGACTTCCGCCAGCACAAGTACGACCATGTCGACGACCCGTGGGGCGCGCGCCTGCAGGCCCTGCAGGACGCCGGCAATACCGCCCGCCTGTACCGCGACGTCGAGCGCGCCAAGATCGCCCTCAGCGCCGCCAGCGAGCATCGGAGCACGCTGGACTACATCGCCCGCGACCTGCATGCCGACAGCAGCGCCGATGGCCTGGCCGGCGCCGCCCATGGCTACCTGGAGCAGATCCGCGAGCTGCTGGCCCAGGTCCGCAGCGACATCGGCGGCGACCCGGATGCGGTGTTCCTGACCGGCGGCATGTCCCGTGCCGGCTACCTGCGCCAAGCCGTGGCCGAGGCCTTCCCGGGCGCCCGCATGGTCCACGGCGAACCCTCGCTGGGCGTGGTCCAGGGCCTTGCGCTGGCGGCAGCCAGCCAGGATTAACAAAACGTTACGCGGTCTAAGTTACTCTTGGTCGGCTAGAACCCCGCTGCACCTTCCACCGGCCACGCCGGTGTGTGTTCACAGTGCAGCCTGGCCCGCCCTGCGGGCCTAGCGGCCATGCCTTCCTGGCTCGTTCATGGTCCGCGCAGCACCTGAGCCGCCATCGAGACCCGCTTTGGGCACCCGCCAGGCCCCTGTGGCCTTACAACCTGACGCAACACCTGCACCCGTCGACTGCCGCCGTTGTGACGCGGTCTGTTGCCGGCTGCCCGTGCTGCTGCAGCCCGGCGACCACGTGCCTGGCCAGTTCCTGTCACGCGACACCCACGGCCGTGCCGTGATGGCGCGCAACGAGGAAGGCTGGTGCGCGGCGATCGATCCCTATCACCTGCGCTGCACGATCTATTCGCAGCGCCCGGCGATCTGCCGCCAGTTTTCGATGGGCGGCGATGACTGCCGCCGCGAGCGGCAGGACTACCTGCGCCAGGCCGACGCCTGGGCGCTTTCCTCCCCTTCCACCTGACAGGAGCAACCATGCCCCGCAAGGCAAAGACCCCCGCGAAGGCCAGCAACAGCATCCGCAGCGAACGCAAGGGCGCGGCCGCCAGCACCGTGGTCAGCAGCGATTCGATCGCTTCGGACCTGGCAGCGTTCCGCAAGGCCGGTGGCAAGATCGAAGTCCTCGGCACCACCTGGGCGCTGAAGAAAGCCAGCTGACCCAGTACTGACCGCGGCGGCGCTGCCGCCGCGGCCTGCCGGACCGTGCTCAGCGGTCCAGCCGCACCCGCACACTGCCCGAATGCGACTGGATGCGGATGTCTCCATCACCGCCGCCCAGACGCGTATCGAGATGGCTGCCCGGCCCATAGCGCGGCCGCTCCACCTGACCGGCATCGCTGTTGATCGAGCCGCTGAAGCTGTTCACCGACAGCTGTGCCGACACCGTGCGCGGCAGGCTCAGCGTGACCGAGGCACTGACCGATTCGACATTGACGCGGCCGCCGGGCGCCAATCCGGCTGCTGCCAGGTCGATGCTGCCCGAGACGGTCTCCACCGCCAGCCGCTGCACGCGCCCGACGTCGACCTCGACCCGTCCGGATACCGTCTGCGCACCGATATCACCGGACACGCCGCCGCCGGCCTCGATCCGGCCACTGACGGTGTTCACATCCAGTTTTGGCGTCTGCAGGCGTGCGCTGACGCTGCCACTGACCGTGTTGAGCTTGCTGTCACCACTGCGGCCAGATGCGCTCAGGCTGCCGCTGACCGTGTCGGCCTGCAGCCGTCGCACGTCGATGCCGCTGATGTCCTGGCTGGCGCTGACCGTGCTCAGCAGCAGCTCCACCGAGCGCGGCACGTTCAGCACCAGCGTGGCCCCACCGTTGTTGTTGCGGCGCGGGTATTCGATCTCCCAGCGCACGCGGTTGGCGCTTTTCTCCTGCCGCAGCTGCAGGCCGTCGCTGAGCGTGCCGGTGAGCTGCACGTCATTGCGGTCCCAACCACGCACGGTCACCTTGCCGGCGACGTTGCTCAGCTCGATGCGACCGCCCGCGGCCAGGGTATGCCGCTCGTCGATGCGGGTGTCGGCCAGCGCCACGGCAGGGGCCAGCAGCAGCGCGACACAGCAGGAAATCAGGGTTCGGGTCATGGCGGTCTCCTCAGGTCGTCAAGCCGGACTCGGCGGCATAGGCCGCCTGCCGGGTCAGTTCCAGCCGCAGCGTGTAGGTACGCTTGAGCTGGCCAAGCAGGTGCGGCGCACGCGGGTCCTGCGCCAGGGCGGCACGGATCTGCGCCGCGCTTTCATCCAGTTCATGCAGGGCCGGCTGCCATTCCGGCGCCCGGCCATCGGGCAGCGCGGCCACGGCCTGCTGGTACTGCTCGGTCATCGCCGCGGCCTGCAGCTGCAGGGCGGACGGCACCGGCGTGTCCAGCTGCGCATGCCGCCACGGCGCCACCGCATACACTGCCAGGCTGGCTGCCAGCGCAGCCCCCACCGGCAGCCACCAGCGGCGTCGCGAACGCGCAGGCAGGGCCACCACGTTGTCCGCTGGCGCAGGTGCTGCCTGCGGTTCACGCGGTGGCAGCCGGGCGGACAGACGCGCCCAGCCATCGGCGGGTACATCGCGCTCGTTTGGCAGCGCGCGCAGCCGGGCCAGCAGGTCGTGATCGGAATCGTGTTCGTGCGTACTCATGTCATGTCTCCCAGCCGTGCGCGCAACAGGCCGCGCGCACGATGCAACTGTGCCTTGGAACTGCCGACAGCCATCTGCAGTTGTTCGGCGATTTCCTGGTGTTTCCAGCCCTCGATGTCGTGCAGTACCAGTACCGCACGCGCCCGTGGTGGCAGTGTCGACAGTGCGCGCTCAAGATCGCGCTCGGTGCCGGCACAACGGTCATGCACCGCCAGTTCCTGCAGGCCGCCGTCGATATCATCGAGGCTGTCGTGGTCCTGCCCGGCAGCCCGGCCGCGCAACTCCATCAGCGCGGCGTTGACGCCCAGCCGATGCAGCCAGGTGGACAGGCTGCTCTCGAAACGGAACCCTGGCAGTGCTTTCCAGGCCTGCAGGAAGGCCTCCTGCAGCGCATCCTCGGCACGTGCCTGCTGGCCGCCACACAACCGCCACAGGACAGCGAATACACGCGGCGCGTGACGCCGGTACAGCAGTTCGTAGGCAGCGGTGTCGCCCGCAGCCGCCGCCCGCACCAGAGCGGGTTCATCGACGGCGTCGTTGGCGGCAGGCAGCGCGGGCAGCGCGGGCAGCGCGGGCAGCGCGGGCATGGTGGTGTCGAGCATATCGCTTGGATGCGGCGACCCGGAAAAAGGTTTAGAGCCGATCGACGACCGATGCCATGCAACCTTTTCGACGGCTGCTGCATCCATGGAAGGTCCTTCGCGAAATTGCCGTCCAGGAGTTGTGCCATGTCCAGCCCATCCTGCGCCGCCCTGCTGGTGATCACTGCCTGCGTACTGCTGCAGGCATTGGGCCTGTCCTTGCAGCTGCGTCCAGAAAACGGCCGCGCCTGCCTGCAGCAGCACCGCCAGGAGCTGGTCTGTCTGGCCTGGACTCCGGCGGTCGAATCCACTGCACGCGCCGGGTAACATCGAAGGCCGTTATTGCCACCTGTCGTCGCCCCCATGATGTTGTCGCTGAAGGATCACCTGCCGGCCTGGACCCACCCTTGGCTCCACGACGCGGGTATCGCCGTGAAGATCCTGCTCACCCTGCTGGCCGCGTGGCTGCTGCGGATGCTGGCACGGCGCTTGATCCGCCGCTTCGCCGAGCACTACACGCTGCCGCCGGAGATGGCGATGGGTGCGCGCCGGATCAGCAGCTTCGTGGTCTATTTCAGCGCAGTGCTGTACATCCTCAGCCTGCTCGGCGCATCGCCGTCGGTACTGTGGACCGCGTTCACCGGCTTCGCGGCCGTGGGCGCAGTGGCCTTCTTCGCGGCCTGGAGCGTGCTCTCCAACATCTTCTGCACGCTGCTGATCTTCACCACGCGCCCGTTCCGCCTGCATGACTACATCGAGGTGCTGGAGAACGGCGAGAAACCGGGCCTGAAGGGCCGGGTGATCGACGTGAACCTGATCTACACAACGCTGCAGGAGTCCGGCGACGGCCACGAGGGCACGGTGCTGCAGCTGCCGAACAACCTGTTCTTCCAGCGCACGGTGCGGCGCTGGCGCGACCCGGCGCAGGCCCCCGGCGGCATCCAGGGCGACGGCTGAGGGGGTTTGCCTTTGCAGGGCTGCGCCCTGCACCTGCCGAGGCCGAGGCCGAAGCAAGATCAAGAGCGGCATTCCGTGGGATGGCGGGGCGGTGTGGGTGGTCAGGACACGCCGTAAACCCGTCCATGGGGGCTCGATGGCGCCATCCATGGCGCCAACGGTCCTGCCCACCCACACCGCCCCACCTCTGACAGATTCCGCGCGCTGTTGGTGGGTGCCGACCGTTGGTCGGCACATCTGTCAGATATCGATAGTCAAAATTGAATCCGACCCCGTGCCGACCAACGGTCGGCATCAGCAGCGCGTTCCAACAGATCGCGGAAATCTGTCAGAGGCGGGGCGGTGTCGGAGTGCGGGGTGTCCGCGGCATGGATGCCGCGGCCAAGCCCCCATGGACGGGTTCAAGGCGTCCCCGCACTCCGACACCGCCCTGCCAACCCACGGAATGCCAGCCTTTGATGTTGACGTTGCTTCTGTAGGTGCAGGGCGCAGCCCTGCAATAAAACACCCCTTACCTCAGCTGGCTGTCCTTGCTGCCACGCCGGTTGTAGCCGGCATGCGCCTGTTCTTCGTCGTCATGCGCCTGCTGGCACGCCACGCACAGTCGAACACCAGGCACAGCCTGGCGACGCGCCAACGGGATCGGCGCGTCGCATTCCTCACAGTGTTCCAGACCCGGGCCCTGCCGCAGCTGGCGCCGCGCGCGGGCAATCGCATCGTCGACGGTGGCGTCGATCTGGTCCTGGACCGCGCCGTCTCCCGCCCAACCGGTGGCCATGGCCATCCTCCGCAGGTGTGTCGCCTGATATGGGGACGATACACCCGCGCACAAAGGAGCAGACCTGTGTTGAGCCGAGCCATGCCCGGCTGATCTTCAGCAAGCTGAGCAGAACATGGAGGGTTTCAATCAAGCCGATTGCGGCTTAATCCCCTCCGTCCCCTTTTTGCTTACCAGACCAGGTCGTCGGGTACCTGGAACTGGGCGTAGTAGGCGTCGTCCTCGGCGTTGCCGGTGGAGATCTCGGCAGTCGAGCCTGGCTGGCCGTGGTCAACGATGATCGCTTCGGGCGCGCGCTCACGCACCTTTTCGGCGGCGGCACGCGGCAACAGGGCGTAACCGTCGCCGTGGGCAACGATGACCAGTACGCCGACCGACAGCGCCTTGCGCAGCTTGGGGTCGATCAGCAGGGTGCGGATCGCCGCGCCATCGCTGAAGCGATACTCGTCGTCGCCCTTGTGGGGCACGGCATGGGCGGTGATGATCTGCCGGGCCTGGGCCTTCTGTTCAGCCAGCTTGGCCTGGGCGTTGCGCTCGGCGGCCAGCGCGCGGTCGCGCTCGACCTTCTCGGCGCGGGCCCGTTCAGCCTCGCGCTGGACCTCGGCCGAGGTCGATTCGGCCTTGCCCTGGCGGGCCTTGGCCTGCGCGCTCGCGGCAGCGCTGGCCTGCGACTTCTTGGCCAGGCCGGCCTTGAGCAATTGTTCCTGCAGCGCGTTGGGCTTTGCCATGGTCGATGCGTACCGCGTGTAATCTTGGATGCCCCATTCTACCGACGCCCCGCCGCCCCTGCATGGCAGTCCTGAAGTACCTCACCGGCTATCCCGAACCCCTGGTCGCCCAGGTCAGTGACCTGCTGGCGCAGGGCAAGCTCGGCCCCTGGCTGCAGCAGCGCTATCCCGACCCGCACGAGGTGCGCAGCGATCGCCAGCTGTACGACTACACCCAGGACCTGAAGGACCGCTACCTGCGCAAGTCGGTGCCGCTCAACAAGGTCTGCTACGACAACACGCTGGAAGTGATCAAGCACGCGCTGGGTACCCATACCGCCATCTCCCGCGTCCACGGCGGCCGCCTCAAGGCCAGCCGTGAGATCCGCATCGCGACCGTGTTCCGCCAGGCGCCGGCAGCGTTCCTGCGCATGATCGTGGTGCATGAGCTGGCCCACCTGAAGGAAGCCGACCACAACAAGGCCTTCTACCAGCTGTGCCAGCACATGGAGCCGGACTACCTGCAGCTGGAGTTCGATACCCGCCTGTACCTGACCGAGCTGGCCAACCGCGGCCAGCGCTGACCGGCCGCAGCAGCTACACTGCGCGCCCCCTGCCTGACCTTTCCGCCATGGAACCGATCCGTCTCGACAAACGCCTGTCCGCCCTGCTCGGCATCCCGCGCGGCGAAGCGCGACGCTACATCGAAGGCGGCTGGGTCACGGTCAACGGCGAGGTGGTGGAACAGCCGCAGCGCCCGGTCGATGACAGCGCCGAGATTGTGGTGGCCGAGCAGGCCAGCGATGAAAAGGCCGAGCGCGTCAGCATGCTGCTGCACAAGCCGGCCGGCGTTGCCGCTGAGACCCTGTGTGCGCTGGTCAGCAGTGACAGCCGCAGCGAACTTGATGCCAGCGACATCCGTCCGCTGCAGCGCCATTTCCACGGCCTGCAGCTGGCCGCCTCGCTTCCGGCCAGCGACAGCGGCCTGGTGGTGGTCAGCCAGGATCCGGCCACGCTGGCCCATCTGCAGCGCAATCTGGGCCGCACCGAACAGGAATACCTGATCGAAGTGGCCGAAGGCGGTCCCGAGCGCGGCCCGTGGTTGATGGCGCGGCTGCAGCAGGAATCGGGCGGCGCCAAGGTCAGCTGGCAGAGCGAGCAGCGCCTGCGCTTCGCGGGCAAGGGCCTGACGGCCAAGGGCCTGCGCGTGGCGGTCACCGCTGCCGGCCTGCAGGTGACGGCCGTGCGTCGGCTGCGTATTGGCCGCGTGGCACTGGGACCGCTGCCTGCGGGGCAGTGGCGTTACCTGGGCAGCGACGAGCGGTTCTGACCGCGAAGCCCCTGTCATCCACGCATGGCGTGACGTTGTCTGAAGAAGCCATCCACGCATGGCGTGGATCTACGGCGATGGGCCTGTTGGCTTTCATCCACGCATCGCGTGGCTCTACCATCGGGGCATGAGCCTGCCCAAGCCCCTGTGGCGACGCCTGCTGCGCGTCGCTGCACTCATCCTCGCCGCGCTGTTGCTGCTGGTCCTGTCCGGGCTGCTGCTGGCCGACCACCTTACGCCGCAGGCGCAGGGCGCCCCTTCGCACGTCCTGCCGCTGCAGCCGGCGCAGACCCGCATCGACCAGCAGATCGTGCCGCTGCAGGACGCACACCCCGGGCAATCGGGCGTGGCGTTCCTCAGTGATGGCATGGATGCCTTCGCCGCGCGCGCGATGATCACCGCCCACGCTGGCCGCAGCCTGGACCTGCAGTACTACATCTGGCACGACGACCTGATCGGCCACCTGATGGCCAAGGCGCTGTATGACGCCGCCGAGCGCGGCGTGCGCGTGCGCATCCTGCTCGATGACATGAACGCCAAGGACAAGGACGCGCTGATGATGGCGCTCGATGCGCATCCGAACATCGAGATCCGCCTGTACAACCCGTTCCGCAACCGCAGCGGCGTCGCGCGCACGCTTGAACTGGTGCAACGCGCCTTCAGCGTCAACCACCGCATGCACAACAAGAGCTGGATCGCCGATGGCCGCATCGCGATCGTCGGCGGCCGCAACATCGGCGAGGAATACTTCAGCGCGCGCGACGATGTGAACTTCCAGGACCTGGACCTGGTCGTGGCCGGGCCGGCGGTGCAGCAGGCCAACCAGATCTTCGACGACTACTGGAACAGCAGCGCGGCGATCCCGATTGCCGCGCTGGCCTCATACACCGATGCACAGTTGCGGCAGCTGGTGCGGCAGTCAGACCTGGATGCGATGCATGCCCGGGCACAGCCCTACCTGCAGCGCGTGGCCGAATCGCGCGCCCTGCAGCGGCCCAGCCCGGAACCGCTGCACTGGAGCGCGAACGTGCGCATCGCCTCCGATCCGCCGATGAAGCACCGCGGCGATGATCGCCGTAGCTGGCTGGTCAGTACGCTCAGCGACGAACTGCACAGCACCCGCAGCAATGCGCTGTTGATCTCCCCCTACTTCGTGCCTGGCGATGATGGCGTGCAGGCGCTGTCGGCGCTCGCGGCGCGTGGTGCGCAGGTTGGCGTGGTCACCAACTCGCTGGCCGCCAACGACGTGGCCGCAGTACACGGCGGCTACATGGGCTACCGCGTTCCGCTGCTGAAGGCCGGCGTGCAGCTGTACGAACTGAAGGCACACGGCAGGCCCGATACCAGCCTGTTCGGCAGTAGTGGGGCCAGCCTGCACACCAAGGCGTTCGTGGTCGATGATCGCCGCGGTTTCGTCGGCTCGTTCAACCTCGACCCGCGCTCGGCCTATCTCAATACCGAGATGGGCGTTCTGTTTGACGACCCGGTGCTGGGGGCACAGCTGCGCAACGAGTACCTGCGCCTGGCCAGCCCGGAACACAGCTGGTGGTTGACGCTCGGCCACGACGATGGACTGCGCTGGCTGGAACGGCAGCCACCACCGCACTGGGTGGAAACCGAGCCCGGTGCCAGCCTGGGCAAGCGCTGGACCGCGCGCGTGATCAGCTGGCTGCCGGTGGAATCGCAGCTGTAACGCCCAACCCTCAGTGCACCGGACCAACCTCTTCCTGGCCGGCTTCATCCCGCGTTTCCACGCTGCGCCCATGCAGACGCCGCCAGATCCAGCGCAGCGCATGCGGTGGCGCCGACGGCAGTTGTTCGAGCAGGGCCAGCATGCGGCTCTGGCTGGCATGTCCATGCCGGCACAGCAGGCTGGCCGCCGCCGCCGCGCTGGCCAGACGCAGGCTGTCGGCGAGTGGGCCATCGGCCTCCGGCGCCAGTGCCTGGTGCACGGGCTCGGGCAGCTCCCAGGCTGCAGCCACGCGTTGTGCCAGCGGCAACGACCATTGCTGCAGCAGTTGCAGGGCCAGCGCCGGCTCCACGGTTTCGTCGCGCGCCTGCGCTTCCTGCAGCAACTGGCGCATCACCAGCGCTGATCCCAGCCCCTGCACCAGGCCCAGCCACTGCGCAGCGAAGGCATCGCCGAAGGTGACCGTGCGCGCGTGATCGGCGGCCGCACGCGAAGCCAGCAGAGCGTGTTCCCAGATGATCGTGCTGAACTGCGGAAACATGCCGCACTGCACCTGCATCACCGGCTGCACCAGCACCGCGCTGATGATCTGGCGCACGCCCTCGGTACCGACCAGGGTCACCGCACGCTGCAGGCTTTCCACCGGCCGCTCATGCACCTTGTAGGCCGGGCTGTTGGCGATGCGCAGCAGATTGCCGGTCAGCACCGGGTCCTGGCCGATGATCGCCGCCATCACCCGTGCCGAGGCGGCATCGTCGTTGACGGTCTGGATCAGCTGCGGCAGCAGTTGCGGGCGTCGCGGCAGGTGCCGGGCGGCCCAGTCACGATCCTGCAGCGCGCGCGCCACCGCTTCGCCCAGTGCCGGGTCCTGGACGGGGGCAGGCTCGCCGGCCAGCCGTGGGTACAGGGCCAGTGCGTGCAGGCCGCGCTGCAGGTGCGCGGCGATCTCACCGGCCTGCAGGGCCTCGCCCTGCAGGCTGGCTGCGGCAGCAGCGACGGCCTGTCGCGATGCGGCCGCCAGACGCAACGGAGCCGCCCCGGTCGAGCGCGCCAGCCAGGCGCGCAGCGATCGCCACCAGGCCGGCGTCATCGCCGCCCGCCCTGTCGTTGTGGTGCCCTTGCCGTCACTGACCGCCCTGCCTCTTCACGCGAATCCGGCCACCCGCCGTCGTCGCAGCATCGGCCGCACTTTCATCTTCTTTAACCGGAAGGTCGCCGATGTCGACGGCAGCGGCCGGGGGAATGGACTAGAATGGCGCCGCGCGACCCGTCCCCCTGCACTGACGACGTCGCTTTTTTTGTTTTGGGACCCTACCGTTCACTGGCCGTTCGCTGCAGTTCGCCGCTGTTCGTGCCATCGGAGACGCCATGCTATTCGAAACCCTCGCCACCACCGGCCACGAACAAGTGGTGTTCTGCCACAACCACGATGCCGGCCTGAAGGCGATCATCGCCATCCACAACACCACCTTGGGCCCGGCCCTGGGCGGTGTGCGCATGCGCCCCTACGCCAGCACCGAGGAGGCGCTGGCCGATGCGCTGCGGCTGAGCCGGACGATGACCTACAAGAATGCACTGGCCGGCCTCAACGTGGGCGGCGGCAAGGCGGTGATCATCGGCGACCCGAAGACGGACAAGACCGAGGTACTGTTCCGCGCCTTCGGCCGCTACGTAGATTCGCTGGGCGGCCGCTACATCACCGCCGAGGACGTTGGCACCGACGTCAACGACATGGAGAACATCTACCTGGAGAGCCAGTTCGTGACCGGCGTGCACCAGGTCCATGGTGGCTCCGGCGATCCGGCGCCTTTCACGGCCTACGGTGCACTGCAGGCACTGATGGCGTCGATGCGCTTCAAGTTCGGCCATGAGGAAGTGGGCAAGACCAGCATCGCGGTGCAGGGCCTGGGCCACATCGGCATGGAACTGGTGAAACTGCTGCGTGACCGCGGCGCCAAGCTGTATGTCACCGACCTGGACAGTGCGCTGGTTGATCGTGCAGTCAGCGATTTCGGCGCCGAAGCGGTCAAGCCGGACGAGATCCACGAGGTGAACGCCGATGTGTTCGCACCGTGTGCACTGGAAGGTGCGATCAACGCCGACACCCTGCCGCGGATCAAGGCCAAGATCATCTGTGGTACCGCCAACAACCAGCTGTCGAGCCTGGAGATCGGCGACGAACTGCATGCGCGCGGCATCCTTTACGCCCCGGACTACGCGGTCAACGCCGGCGGCGTGATGAACGTGTCGCTGGAAATCGACGGCTACAACCGCGAACGCGCGATGCGCCTGATCCGCAGCATCTACCACAACCTCACCCGCATCTTCGAACTGTCGCAGCGCGAGAACATCGCGCCACAGCGTGCGGCCGACCGCATTGCGGAAAGCCGCATCCTGTCGATCGGCAAGCTGAAGATGCCGCTGGGGCGCAGCACTCCGCGCCTGGGCAACCTGCGCGGCGGCTGAGGCTGCAGACGTCGCGCCGGGAGTCTTCCCGGCGCGACCGATTCCTCAGAACCCGGTGCTGTAGCGCACCGCAGCCTGCCGCGCGCCCTCGCCACCGATACGCTGGTCAAAGCCCAGGCTCAGGCGGCCATTGCGGCCCCACCACGACTCCAGCGCCACGCCTATCAGCGCACTGCCACGCGGCGCATTCCAGCCTGCCAGCGGCGCCCATGCATCGACGCCGACGAAACTGGCCTGCCAGTCCGCATCCGCACCATCAAGCCGCTGCTGCCATTCGGCATGCCCACGCAGCATCCAACGCCCCCAGCCGCGCTCGCCGCGGATACCGGCCAGCATCTGGCTGCGCTGCGAGCGATTGGCATCACCCCGCAGGCCGAAGCCAAAGCCGCCGAGTTCATTGAAGGCGTCAGTATCCACACGCGTGGTGCTGGCACCGAGGTAGGGCGTCAACGATGCGCCCGCACGCCCCAGCCGGTACCCGCCCTCCACGCTGGCACTGCTGAAACGACCACCGTACCGCGCAGAAACGCCATAGGCGCCCGCACCGAGCAGCAGCTGACGATCCAGCGCGCGGGTGAACTGGCCGCTGCCGACCTGGGCCAGCGCATAGCCACGCCCCAGATTCCAGCCGGCGTACAGCTGCGCCTGCGCCTGGCGGTCACGCCCGCGATCACCGCCGAAACTGCTGCCACCATTGCTGCGGGTTTCGCCAAAGGCCACACCCATCAACCCATTGCTGCCCAGCGGCAGGTCCTGACCAGCCATCCAACCGCGGCTATCGGCGGCATTGCCGGCAAAGCTGCCCTGCCCGGCCTCGCCCAACGCGCTCTGCCAGGTACCCCGCAGGCGCGGCGTGGCCTGCACACGATCGAAGCGTTCGGCGATCGCACGCCGCGACATGTCGATGCTGTCGAAGGTGGCGGCCTCGGCGCGGGCATGCGCCTGGCCGGACAGGCTCTGCAGGCTGTCGGCCAGGCCCTGTTGGCCCCCTCCGGCCCACTGCAGCGCACCGGCTGCCGCACCGAAGGGCGATCCCTGCAGGCCGGTGTTGCCGTCGAGCACTGCGAATGCGCCTTCCAGGCGCTGCGCGGCCACCTGCGCAGAAGCGCTCAGGCCGCTGGCCGCGGCGGTGACGTTGACCTGGGTCACGTTCAACCAGGCGTTGTTGCGGTCGTAGCCATACGTGGGGGCCACCAGGGTCAGTCCCTGCAGGCCGGTGGAAGTGGCCTCGGTACTGAAGTTGCCGTTCAGCCCCCCCGCGGCGTGGATGAGGTCCTGGCGGGTTCCGTTCTGCGGCACATAGCCGGAGACGAAGCCATGCACGCGCACACTGCCATTGATCGTTGCGCTGCCGGTGACCTGCAGCGCGTTGGCGCCAAGGGCGATCATCAGCTGCGCGCCGGGCTGCTGGGTATAGTTGCCCTCGATGGTGCCGGTGGTGTTGCCGGTGGTGAGGAACACGCTGCCGCCGTTGACCACATTGCCGATCACCCGCGGCGTGCCACCGTTGAACTGCAGACCGCTGGAATCCGGATCAGGCTGGGCGAGGATCGTCACGTTGGAACGGATCACGCCACCGTTCTGCAGCGTCAGGATGCCGCGCTCGACACGGGTGGCACCGGTGTAACCGTTGTTGCCGGTCAGCACCAGCTTGCCGTCTCCCTGCTTGACCAGGCCACCGCTGCCGGTGATGTCGTTGCTCCACGTCGAACCGGTCGAGGCCACATCCACACTGGCGGTCACATCACCCCAGTCGAAGCGGCCGGGACCATTGATCGCGCGACCGATGTCGAGCAGGCCATAGCCGAACACCGGATCCACACCGGGCGCACCGATGTCCTTGGCGGTACCCAGCAGGGTCTGCCGCACCAGATCGTTGTTGAAGTAGGGGAAGCGCTGCCAGACCAGCGCAGCCGCACCGGAGATCAGCGGCGCGGCGAACGACGTACCGTAGTTCCAGTAGTAGCTGCCACCATTGGCATCCGGGTAGACCGCGCTGCCCGGCGCCGCCAGGCAATAGCGGGCCGCCTGGCCGCAGGCATTCGAATAGCTGGCCAGCGCGCCCGGCGTGAACGGGTCCACCGCCGTGGCCACCAGCCAGCCGCGCTCCAGATCGGCCGCCGGAAGCGTGCCTGCCACGCCCTTCTGGCTGGGCAGCGCGGCCAGGCTGCTCGGCTCGCTGCGGCCGTCATTGCCGGCGGCGAACACCACCAGGCCGCCGTGATTGATCACGAACGGCCGGTATTCGGCGGCCACCTGCGCCGTGGTGGGCAGATCGGTCCAGTACAGGCCACCCCACGAGTTGTTCATCACCTTCACGTTGTAGCTGATCAGGTCCTGGTGGACCTGGGCCACACCCAGTGGCCCACTGAAGGCATTGCCATTGCCACTGCCGTCATCGGTCGGCGGCTTGTCGGAAATGATCCGTGCCGAGACGATCTGCGCACCTGGCGCAATACCGCCCGGCCAGGTTCCCACTGCCGCGCCAGCGGCGAGGCTGGCCACGGCGGTGCCATGCCCGACCACGTCATCAACCCCCAGGTTGTTCCTGGCCGGATCGATGTAATTGAAGTTGGCCAGCACGCGACCATTCAAGGCCACCGCGTTGCGCTGCACGCCCGAATCGACAATGCCGATGCGCACGCCCTGCCCGGTCAGGCCTGCGGCCTGTGCGGCACGCGCGTTGGTGACTGAAAGATGCGCATCAAAGGCCGGCTCCTGCGGCTTGACCGGTGGTGGTGTCGTCGGGGGAGGCGTGGTCGGAGGTGTCGGCGTGGTCGGGGGCGGGTCGACACGCACGTTGCTGCCGCCTCCGCCGCCTCCACCACAGGCCGTCAGCGCCATCGCCAGCGCGGTTGCCAGCACAGACCTCACCATCATCGTGCGTTCCATCGATTCCTTCCCGTGAACGTTGGCCTGCCTTCATCCCGGCAGGCGTTCGGCGCCGCACAGCGGCAGCCCTCCCCGACCCTCTATACTTGGGCCGACCCCCACGCAGTCTGCCGGGAAACCGGGGCGCATCCAACAGCCTCCGGTCTCCTTTCCGAACATTGCTTACGCATCAACGAGATTGCCATGTCCAACATCGTCATCGCCGCCGCCAAGCGCACCGCCATCGGCTCCTTCCTCGGCCAGTTCAACGGCGTGCCGACCCCGACCCTCGGCGCGGCCGCCATCGCCGCCGCGCTGGAACAATCGGGTGTCCCGGCCAGCGACGTTTCTGAAGTCCTGATGGGCTGCGTGCTGCCGGCCAACCTCGGCCAGGCGCCCGCCCGCCAGGCTGCGATCGCCGCCGGCATTCCGCTGTCGGCCGGTGCCACCACGCTGAACAAGGTGTGCGGCTCGGGCATGAAGACCATCATGCTCGGCCATGACCTGATCAAGGCTGGCTCGGCCAGCATCGTGGTCGCCGGCGGCATGGAATCGATGTCCAACGCCCCGCACATGCTGCCGAACTCCCGTACCGGCAACCGTTTCGGCAACTTCCAGGCGGTCGACCACATGGCCCACGATGGCCTGGTCAACGCCTACGACGGCAAGGCCATGGGCGAATTCGCCGAGTGCGCGGTGGACAAGTACCAGTTCAGCCGCGAAGAGCAGGACGCCTATGCGATCGAGTCGGTCAAGCGTGCGCAGGCTGCACAGGCCAATGGTGCATTTGCCGATGAAATCGTCGCGGTGAAGGTCGCCACCCGCAAGGGTGAGGTCGAGCTCGCTACCGACGAGCAGCCGGGGCGCTCCGACATCGCCAAGATCCCGACCCTGCGCCCGGCCTTCAAGAAGGATGGCAGCGTGACCGCGGCCAGCTCCTCCAGCATCTCCGACGGCGCCGCCGCAGTGGTGCTGCTGACCGAAGAGGACGCTGCCGCGCGAGGCATCACGCCGCTGGCCCGCATCGTCGGCCACGCCACCCACTCGCAGGAACCGGAGTGGTTCACCACCGCCCCGATCGGCGCGCTGCACAAGCTGCTGGACAAGACCGGCTGGTCGCTGGACCAGGTCGATCTGTTCGAAATCAACGAAGCCTTCGCTGTGGTGGCGATGGCCCCGATGCGCGAACTGGGCATCCCTCACGACAAGCTCAACGTGAATGGCGGCGCCTGCGCGCTGGGTCATCCCATCGGTGCCTCGGGCGCACGTCTTGTGGTGACCCTGGTCAACGCTCTGCGCACGCGTGGTGGCAAGCGCGGCATTGCCACCCTCTGCATCGGCGGCGGCGAAGCAACGGCAATCGCCATCGAATTGATTTAAAAAGATTTAACGATGATTTCGCAAAAATGAATGCGGGATCGCTTGACACCCAATCTTGGCTTGTCATCATGTTGTCGGCGCGCAGCATGCGCGTTGCCTAATTCTAACGACGAGGATTTACACAATGAGCATCAACAAGCTGCTGGTCGCGATGTCCCTGGCTCTGGCCCTGGCCGCCTGCTCGAAGCAGGAAGCTGCCCAGGACGCCGCTGCTTCGGCCAACGAAGCCGCCACCGAAGCCCAGGCTGCTGCCGACCAGGCCGCCGCTGCTGGCGCCCAGACCGCCGACGCTGCCCAGCAGGCCGCTGACACCGCCGCCACCGCTGCTGACGCTTCGGTCGACGCTGCTGCCCAGGCTGGCGCTGCTGCCACCGACGCCGCTGCCGGCGCCGCTGCTGACGCTGCCAAGGCTGCTGAAGGCACCGCTGAGAAGGCCAAGGACGCTGCTGAAGAAGCCAAGAAGTAATAACTTCTTTCTTCACGCTGTTCTGGAAAAGCCGCTGGTTCGCCAGCGGCTTTTTCTTTGCGTGGATGTCGGCGATCAAGCCCCTGCATCGCGACCCGGTCTTCACAACGGCATGAATAGGCTGGCGTCCCCATCCATTGCAGTGCCGGAGACCGCCATGAAGATTCGTCCGATCACCACCACCCTGCTGGCCGCCTCCCTGCTGCTGGCCCTGGCCGCCTGCAAGGGCCCGGAAGCCGAACAGGCCAAGCAGGACGCGCAGCAGGCGGCCGACAGCGCCGGCGCTGCCGCCCGCGACGCCGTCGACAAGGCTGCTGCTGCCACCCGCGAAGCCGCCGACAAGACCGCAGCCGCTTCCGAGCAGGCCGCCGCCGATACCCAGCAGGCGCTGGACAAGGCCGCAGACGCCACAGCCAACGCCGCCGACAAGGCCAAGGACGCCGCAACCGACGCCGCTGCGCACGCCAGCGACGCCACCGCCAACGCCGCGCAGAAGGTCGCCGACAAGGCCCGCGATGTCGCCAATGACGCGAAGGCAAATGCCGCCAAGGAAGAAGCCAAGCACTAAGCCTTACCGGCAGCCGAGCACCGGCTCGGCTCCACAGGAAAAGCCGCGGCGTTGCTGCGGCTTTTCTGCTTTTCGCTCTCCGCTCTTTCTGTTGATTCCGTGGTGGACGGCACGGAAACCGTCCAAGGCCGTGCGAGTGGGTTGCGCAGGGGTGTCCGCGGCATGGATGCCGCGGCCAAGCCCTCAAGGACGGGTTCACGGCGCCCCCTGTGCAACCCACTCGCACGGCCACTGCCGATATCAGCGCCCACCACGAGGGGCTCCGCCGTTGGCCGCTCCCTACGGCAACGCGCGCGCCAGCATCGCCGACAGATCCAATCCCGCCGGCAGCGTCCCGAATGCCAGCCCATGCTCCCTGTCCAACCGGCTGCGCACGAACGCCTCCGCCATTGGACTGCGCGCACGCAGCAGCAGCGCCGCCTGCAGCAGCAGCGCAGTGCGCTCGCAGAACAGCCGCGCCTGTGATTCCTCAGGCGCCGGCGCCGCTGCCCAACGCTGCAATGCAGCTGCATAACGCGCATCGAGATCGGCCACTGCGGCCAGCTCGCTGCGCAATGCCGCCATCGCCTCCGGCTCGCGTGACAGCGCGCGCAGGACGTCCAGGCACTGGATGTTGCCGCTGCCTTCCCAGATCGAATTCAACGGCGCCTGGCGGTACAGCCTCGGCAGCATCGACTCCTCCACGTAGCCCGCACCGCCCAGGCATTCCTGCGCTTCGTTGACGAAGGACGGCGCGCGCTTGCACAGCCAATACTTGCCCAGTGCGGTCCCCAGCCGTGCCAACGCGGCTTCGCTGGCATCCTCGCCGGCGCGATCCACCGCCCGCGCGATGCGCATCGCCAACACGGTTGCCGCTTCCGACTCCAGCGCCAGATCGGCCAGCACATTGGCCATCAACGCATGCTCCACCAACAACTTGCCGAAGGTGCGCCGATGGCGTGCATGATGCAGCGCCTGCGCCAGCGCCATGCGCATCTCCGCGGTCGCACCCAGCATGCAGTCCAGGCGGGTCATCATCACCATGCCGATGATGGTCGCCACGCCACGCCCTTCTTCGCCCACACGCCATGCCTGCGCGCCACAGAACTCGACCTCGCTGGACGCATTGGCCCAGTCGCCAAGCTTGTCCTTCAGCCGCATCAGCCGGAACGCATTGCGGTCACCGTCGGCCAAGCGGCGCGGCATCAACAGGCAGGTCAGTCCGCCCGGCGCCTGTGCCAGCACCAGGAAGCCATCGCACATCGGCGCGGAGAAGAACCACTTGTGGCCGACCAGGCGGTAGCGTTCGCCATCGATCGGTTCGGCCCGCGTGCTGTTCGCGCGTACGTCCGAACCGCCCTGCTTCTCGGTCATGCCCATGCCCAGAGTGATGCCGGCTTTGTCCGCCACGGGCACATCACGCGGGTCATAGACCGGCGCGCTGGCCTTGCGCGCCCATTCGGCCAGATGCGGCTGCGACTGAAGCACTGCCACCGCCGCATGCGTCATGGTCAAGGGGCAACTGGTGCCTGCTTCGGCCTGGTGGTGCAGATAGCTCAGTGCCGCACGCGCCACATGCGCGCCGGGCTGCGGCTCATGCCAGGACAAACCCGCCACGCCATGCTGCTTCGCTGCGGCCATCAGCTGGTGGTACGCAGGGTGGAACTCGACCGCATCTATGCGATGGCCCTGCGCATCGTGCGTGCGCAGGCGCGGGCGATCACGGTTGGCGTCAAAGCCGAGCCGGTACAACTCGTCGCCGGCCAGTGCTCCATATGCGGCCAGCCGCGGCGCGAAACTGCCCGCCCCCTCGCGCTTCACCGCTTCCATCAACGCTGCATCATCGGTCCACAACTGGCGACCGGCGAAGGGCGGTGGCTGGTTCAGCACCACATGGGTTTCAAAGGGCGCGTTGCTGCTGAAGCTGGGTCCACTCATCCGATCCATCCTGGCGGCAAGAGGTATGCGGTCCGATTGTGCCGCATGCCCCGCCAAGCCCGTGTTCAGGCCGGTTCTCACCCCGTGCACGAGACGCACGCCACAGTGGCCGCATGGCAGGCAATGACGATCTGGTGGTGCTGCGCCCGGAAGGGCTGTACTGCGCCGCCGGCGATTTCCACATCGATCCCTGGCGCCCGGTGCCGCGCGCGGTCATCACCCATGGCCATGGCGACCACGCGCGCCCGGGCATGGGCGAGTACCACTGCAGCGCGGGCAGCCTGCCGATCCTGCGCTGGCGGCTGGGCGATGTCGATGTGCAGGCACATGCCGAAGGCGTGGCGTTCCGCCTCGGGCGGGTGCAGGTATCGCTGCACCCGGCGGGCCATGTGCTCGGCTCGTCGCAGGTGCGCATCGATGATGGCGAACAGGTCTGGGTGGCGTCCGGCGATTACAAGCGGCAACCCGACCCGACCTGTACGCCCTTCGAAGTGGTGCCCTGCGATACCTTCATCACCGAAGCGACGTTCGCGCTGCCGATCTATCGCTGGCCGGACACCCCCGCGGTCGCCGCAGAGATCGTGGCCTGGCGCCGCGACTGCGAGCAGCGCGGCGAAGCGGCGATCCTGCTCTGCTATGCGCTCGGCAAGGCGCAGCGTGTGTTGGCCGAGCTGTTGCCGCTGGACGACCGCCCCGCCTGGCTGCATGGCGCCATCGCCAATGGCGTCGCGGTCTACCGGCAGGCCGGCGTGCCGATGCTGGAAACGCTCACCGTGGCCGAACAGGGTCGCCATCCCGATGCCGCCGGCCAGCTGATCCTGGCCCCGCCCTCGGCCGCAGGCACCCCGTGGATGCGGCGCTTCGGACCGCATCAACTGGGGTTCGCCTCCGGGTGGATGCAACTGCGCGGCAACC
Organism: Stenotrophomonas sp. YJH_SMC_79; assembly: GCF_059367995.1. Classification (NCBI taxonomy): domain Bacteria; kingdom Pseudomonadati; phylum Pseudomonadota; class Gammaproteobacteria; order Lysobacterales; family Lysobacteraceae; genus Stenotrophomonas; species Stenotrophomonas sp. YJH_SMC_79. Next base: position 332,708 of record NZ_JCAFRK010000002.1, on the reverse strand, counting down.
GCCGCCGGCGCAATGTCGACCGCGGCTTCGTCATTTCCGATCACGCCGACTGGCCCGCGCTGCTTCAGACCATCGAACAGACCGGCGCCAAACGGGTGATCGCCACCCACGGCAATACCGATGCCCTGATTCCCTTCCTGCGCGAACACGGCGTCGCCGCCGAGGCCTTCCGCACCGATTACGGGAGCGAGGAATGAAGGCCTTCGCCGCGCTCTACCAGCGCCTGGACCGCAGCACCGCGACGCTGGACAAGCGTGCCGCGCTGGTCGACTACTTCCGCCAGGCAGCGGCGCACGATGCGGCGTGGGCGCTGTACCTACTCAGCGGCGGCAAGGTCGGCGGTGCACGCCGCAGAATCGCCGCCAGTGGCGAGCTGCGCAGCTGGATCGCCGAAGAATCCGGCCTGCCCGCCTGGCTGGTGGAAGACAGCTACGCGCAGGTCGGCGATCTGGCCGAAACACTGACCCTGCTGCTGGATGATCCACCGCATCCTGCCGCAGACCGGCCCTTGTCGGACTGGATCGAACAGCACCTGCTGACGGTGGCCAACCACCCGGAGGCGGAGCGGCGCGCAGCGGTGGTTGCTGGGTGGCGACAGCTGCGCAGTGGCGAGCGCCTGGTGTTCAACAAGCTGCTCACCGGCGCGCTGCGCGTGGGTGTTTCACAACGGCAGGTGCAACAGGCGCTGGCCGAATGGTCCGGCCTGGACATCGCGCGCATCGCCCAGCGCATGCTCGGCGAATGGGTGCCCTCGCCCGGCTTGCTGGAGCAGCTGCTGTCGCCGGACGAACTGCCACTGGACCGGCAGCAGCCGTACCCGTTCTTCCTGGCCTCGCCGCTGGAAGGAGACCCGGGCGAACGGCTGGGTTCGATCGAAGACTGGCTGCTGGAGTGGAAATGGGATGGCATCCGCCTGCAGCTGCTGCGCCGCCGTGGCGAGGTGGCGCTGTGGTCACGTGGCGAGGAGCGGCTGGATGGCCGCTTCCCGGAAATCGAACAGGCCGCGATGGCACTGCCCGACGGCTGCGTGCTGGACGGAGAACTGCTGGCCTGGGACGAGAGCGACGATCTGCCGCGCGCCTTCACCGCACTGCAGACCCGCATCCAGCGCCGCAAGCCTGGCGCAGCGACATTGCGCAACACCCCGGTGCGCGTGCTCGCCTACGACCTGCTTGAACGCGACGGCGAGGATCTGCGCGGACTGCCGCTGCAGCAACGGCGTGCACAGTTGGCCGAGGTCATCGGTGCCCTGGGCGACGCGCGCATCCAACTGTCACCCGATGTACCCGCTGAAGACTGGCTGCAGGCCGCCGCATTGCGGGACGCCGCCCGCGAGCGGGGCGTGGAAGGGTTGATGCTGAAACGCCTGACGTCCACTTACCAGTCGGGGCGACGACGCGGCGACTGGTGGAAATGGAAGGTTGATCCGCTGACCATCGATGCCGTGCTGCTGTACGCGCAGGCCGGCCATGGGCGGCGCAGCACGCTGTATACCGACTACACCTTCGGCGTCTGGGACGGCGATACGCTGGTGCCGGTGGCCAAGGCCTATTCGGGGTTGGACGACAAGGAAATCCTGGCCCTCGACCGCTGGATCCGCGCCAATACCCGCGAACGGTTTGGCCCGGTGCGCAGCGTGCATGCCGAACAGGTGTTCGAGCTGGGCTTCGAGGCGGTCAACCGCAGCACACGGCACAAATCCGGCATCGCCGTGCGTTTTCCGCGCATCCTGCGCTGGCGCCACGACAAGCCCGCCACTGAAGCCGACCGGTTGGCCACGCTGCAGGCGCTGGCGCGATGACGCGCCGCCAGGCGCTGCGCCGGCTGGAAGACTGGTTCGCTGCGCGGGGCTGGCGCTCGCTGCCGTTCCAACGCGCGATGTGGCGGCACTATCTGGCAGGCGACTCCGGATTGCTGCACACGCCCACCGGCAGCGGCAAGACGCTGGCCATGTTCGGCGGCCCACTGCTGCAGGCGATGCTCGATCCGCCGCCCGCACCGCGCCGGGCCAGTGCGGTGCGGCCGCTGCAGGTGCTGTGGGTGACGCCGCTGCGTGCACTGGCCAGCGACACCGCACGCGCACTGCAGACGGTGATCGACGGGCTGGGCTTGGGCTGGCGGGTCGGCCTGCGCAGCGGAGATGCCAGCAACCGCGAGCGCCGGCAGGCGCGCGAAGGCCGCGTCGACGTGCTGGTGACCACGCCGGAATCGCTGGCGCTGCTGCTGAGCTATCCCGATACGCTGCCCCGCATGCGCCAGCTACGCTGCGTAGTGGTGGACGAATGGCACGAACTGCTGGGCAACAAGCGTGGGGTGCTGCTGCAGTTGAACCTGGCGGTGCTGCGCGATAGCGCCCCTTCGTTGCAGCTGTGGGGGCTGTCGGCCACGCTGGGCAATCTGCCCCAGGCCCGCGACGTGCTGCTGCCTGACCAGCCGGACGCACCGATCGTGCAGGGCGTTCGCCCGCGCGCGATCACCGTGCGCAGCCTGCTGCCGGAACCCGGCGAACGTTTCCCGTGGGCCGGGCACCTGGGGCTGGCACAGTTGCCGCGCGTGCTGCATGCACTGATGCAGGCGCGCAGCAGCCTGTTGTTCACCAATACCCGTGCGCAGGCCGAGTTGTGGCACCAGGCATTGGCGGCGGTCTGGCCGGAAGACGCCGATACGCTGGCACTGCATCACGGCTCGCTGGACCCGGCACTGCGCCAACAGGTGGAGGATGGCCTGCGCGCGGGCACGCTGCGCTGCGTCGTCGCTACGTCCAGCCTCGACCTGGGCGTTGACTTCCCGGAGGTCGACCAGGTGCTGCAGCTGGGCAGCCCGAAGGGCGTTGCGCGGCTGCGTCAGCGGGCCGGGCGCGCACGCCACCGCCCCGGCACCCGCGGCGCCATCCTGTGCATCCCCAGCCATGCGCTGGAACTGGCCGAGTACGCCGCCGTGCGACGTGCACTGGCCGAAGGCGTGGTCGAGGCACGCAGGCCGCCGACGCTGTCACTGGATGTGCTGGCCCAACATGCGGTCAGCCGGGCGCTGGCCGGCGGCTTCGACGGTGACGCACTGCTGGCGCAGGTACGGCGCACGCATGCCTTCGCGTCGCTCGGTGACGCCTCATGGCAGGCCGTGTTGATGTTCATCGTGCAGGGCGGCCAGCCCCTGGCCCAGTATCCCGATTTCCACAAGGTCGTGCGTGACGCCGATGGTTGCTACCGCATGCACGACCGCCGGCAGGCGCTGCGCCACCGGTTGTCGATCGGCACCATCAGCAGCGATGGCAGCGTGCGCGTGCAGTTCCTGCGTGGGGGTGGCCTGGGCGCGGTGGAGGAACAGTTCGCCAGCCGCCTGCGTCGCGGCGACCGCTTCCAGTTCGCAGGGCGCCTGCTGGAACTGGTGCAGCTGCGCGACATGACTGCGTTCGTGCGGCTGGCGCGCGGACGCGGTGACGGTGTCGTGCCGCGCTGGCAAGGGGGCCAGCTGCCGCTGTCGATGGCGCTCGGCCGCGAACTGGAAGCGGTCCTGTCCGGTGCCGATGACAGCGCAGAATCACGCTGGCTGGCGCCGCTGCTGGCACTGCAGGCGCGCTTGTCGGCACGTCCCGGCGCGGATCACCTGCTGGTGGAAGACGTGAGGCGCCGCGACGGCCAGTTTCTGTTCGTCTATCCGTTTGCCGGCCGCCACGTGCACGAAGCACTGGCCGCGCTGTTGGCGCTGCGCTGCACCCGCCAGCAACGCAACAGCATCGGCTTTGCAGTGAACGATCACGGCCTGGTGCTGGCGCCGGCGCAGCCGATCGATCTGGATGCGGCGCAATGGCGTGCGTTGTTCAGCAATGACCTGTTGCTGGACGATCTGCGCGCGGCAGTGAACCTGGGCGAGCTGGCGCGACGCCAGTTCCGTGGCATCGCGCGCGTGGCGGGCCTGCTGGTACCCAGCCTTCCCGGTGGCATGCCACGGTCACTGCGCCAACTGCAGGCGTCCGCCGGCCTGCTGTACGACGTGCTGCGCGAGCACGATCCGGACCACCTGCTGCTAGGGCTGGCGGAACGTGAAGTGCTGTATGACAGCCTCGACCTGCCCGGGCTGCAGCAGGTACTGGAGCGCATCGGCACGCAGCGGTTGTCGGTGCAGCGCCCTTCATCACTCACGCCACTGGGCTTTCCACTGTGGGCCGAACGCCTGCGCGGCCAGTTCAGCAACGAAGACTGGCGTACACGCGTACAACGCGCGGCGCAGCAGCTGGAGCGTCGCCATGGCCGTTGAACTTCCGCTGATGCTTGCCGGAGAGTCCGTGCTTCTGGTTGGCGCGCGTGCGCTGTACTTGCCCGCGCGGCAGGCACTGCTGATCGCAGACCTGCACCTGGGCAAGGCCGATGTGTTCCGCCGTGCCGGCATCGCGCTGCCCAGCGGCGGCACCGGCGAAGACCTGCAACGCCTGCAGCGACTTCTGGACCTGCATGCCTGCCGCGAACTGTGGATCCTGGGCGACATCCTGCACGGACCGGCGCATCGCGCCGCGTGGTATCAGCAATGGCTGGGATGGCGCCAACGCAACGCTTCGCTGGACGTACACGTCGTTCGCGGCAACCATGACCGGCAGCTATCGCATGCACAGCTGCAGGTTCAGATCCACGATGACGTACAGCTGCCACCGTTCCTGCTTCGCCATGAGCCGGCTCCGGATGCAGCGTTGCACGTGATCGCAGGACATGTGCACCCGCAGATCGCTCTGGCGCCCTTGCGAAGGCGCTTCCCCGCATTCTGGTTGCGTGACCGGATGACGATCCTGCCGGCCTTCTCCGCATTCACTGCCGGCATCGTGCCTGCCCCCGCCCACGGCGAGCAGATGATCGCCTGCGTGGAAAGCGACCTGGTGGAACTGCCGGTCGCCTGACTCAGGCCGGCCGAATGCCCAGCTGCGGCATCAACTGGAAATCAGGCGTGCCATCCTCGCGGCGCCGCGGCAAGGCCTGGATTGCCGCCAGCATCTCCTGCGCGCAGGTGCGGATGCGTGCGTGGTGTTCCGGTGACGCATGGCTGATCAGGCTGCCGACATGGAACTCGAACACGTCCTCCAGTACGTCGGGCTGGTCTTCGTGCAGCATCTGCAGCAGGCCGCGCAGCTTGCAGATTTCCGACTCCAGCTCCTCGACCGCGAACAACATGGCATCCTCCTCTTCAACATCAGGCGGCACGTCCGGGCCGCAACAGGCAGCAACGGCAGCGCCGCCCGAGCCACGCGCGATGTTGATCACGGAAAGGAAAACGGGCGACGCGCAGTCGCGTGCAACCTACTTCTCGCATATCCGCGGTGAGGCAACCGTTAATTCACGTGACGGCACGCTTCACGCACTGGCGGTGATCGTGCTGATGCGTGGCGCCGCCACGGCAGCCATTGCGTCGATGAACGCCGGATCCAGCGCGAGCGAACCGAACCATCCCTGCTGCGTGCCACTGAGCACGCGCAGCATGTGGCCACGGCCTCCGGGCAGGCGCCCCATCGGGCCCAGCAGCACGTCGCGCGCCTTCGCCCAGGCATCGCGATCTGACTGGAACAGCGGCGTCAGCCAACGGCTCCAGCGCTGGTAGACCGCTACGTGCGCCCTGCGTTGCGCCTGGTACGCCTGCAACGCTTCGCCACCACCGCCATGCCTGCGAACGGCATCGCGCAATGCCAACGCATCGAGCAGCGCCATGTTCACTCCCTGCCCCAGCTGCGGACTCATCGCGTGCGCGGCATCCCCTGCCAGCACCATGCGGCCCTGGTGCCAGCGCGTCATCACTGCATCGCGATAGACCGCGCGCGCCAGCTGGCCAGCATCGTGCAGGTGGGCAAAGCGCGCACTGGCCTGCGGCCACAGCGCATGCAGCTCGTCCAGCCAGGGCGTCATGCCATCGGCCTGCCAGCGCTCGAAGTCGGCGCGTGGCAGGCTCCAGAAGAAGCTCAGGCGCGGCATGTCATCGCCGGGACGCGTACCGACCGGCAACAGGCCGATCATCTTGCGCGCGGCCACGTAGCGCTGCCGCAGCTCCTGCACGTGCGGCCAGTCTTCGGCCGGCAACAGGCACCACAGCGCCCCCCACGGATACACGCGGTCCAGCCCGGCACCGCCGGCGATCGTGCCGCGCAGCGCAGAGGCCGCGCCATCTGCGGCCACCACCAGATCGAACGGGCCATGCGCGCGCCCTTCGCTGTCGCGCAGGCGCCCATGCTCCGCATCCACCTCGGTGATGGTGGTACCGGCATGCAGCTGGCCAAGCCCGCCACGGGCATCATCCAGCAGCGAGAACAACGCCCCACGCTGCATGCCCAGTCCGTGCAGGCGCGCATCCAGGCCGTCGTAGCGCATGTCCATCACCGCGCGCTCGCACGGCGTGTCACCATACAGGCGGTGCACCGGCGCGGCATGCGCGCGCACCGCATCCAGCAGACCCATCTGCCACAGCACCTGCAGGCCGCTGGGCTGCAGCAGGAAACCGGCACCCACCGGCCCCGGCGTGGGCACGCGTTCGAAGATCTCCACCTCGTGGCCGTCACGGGTGAGCAGGATGGACACTGCCTGTCCAGCGGTGCCGTAGCCAATCACGGCGATACGCAGTCGTTCCGTCATGACCGCATTGTGCCCGAGACGGGTGGATCGCGAGCGGGTCGCGGGCACGCCGCGCAAAAAAAACCCCGCCGAAGCGGGGTTTTCAACGCACTGTCGAGTGGATCACTCGGCCGGCGTGATGTTCGAAGCCTGGGCGCCCTTCGGGCCCTGGGTCACGTCATAGGTGACACGCTGGCCTTCCTGCAGGCTGCGGAAGCCCTTGGAGTTGATGGCGGAGAAGTGCGCGAACACGTCGGCGCTGCCATCCTCCGGCGAGATGAAGCCAAATCCCTTGGCGTCGTTGAACCACTTGACGGTACCGTTCGGCATGGTGATGCGAGACCTTATGCAATGAATGGGTGGTGTACGCTGAACCCGCGCACAAGCTGAGTATGCAAAGCTTGCTCGGGGAAGACAATCACCCCCGCGCCAATTCGCCCACCAGTTCCGGAAGTCCGTTGCTGGCCGCCTGTACGTTGGCCAGCACTTCGGCCATCGTAATCTCCTCGCCATCACCACAGCCGGCAGCCCAGTTGGCGATGATCGCCAGGCAGGCATAATCCAGCCCCAGCTCACGTGCCAGCGCGGCTTCCGGCATGCCGGTCATACCGACCAGGTCACAACCGTCGCGACGCATGCGGGCGATCTCGGCGATGGTTTCCAGGCGTGGGCCCTGCGTCGCGCCGTAACAGCCACCGTCATGGACCGTGACACCGGTCACTTTGGCCGCCGCCAGGATCTTGCTGCGCAGCATCGGCGTGTACGGGTGGCCGAAATCGACGTGGACCACGTCGCTGCCTTCTTCTTCACAGATGGTGCTGATGCGGCCCCAGGTGTAGTCGATGATCTGGTCCGGGCAGGCCAACACGCGCGGACCGAAATCCTCGGTGATGCCGCCGACCGTGTTCAACGCCAGCACGCGCTGCGCGCCCAGCTGCTGCAGCGCGGCCAGGTTGGCGCGGTAATTGATCTTGTGCGGCGGCAGCGAGTGGCCTTCACCATGGCGCGCCAGGAACGCAACGCGATGGCCGAGCAGCGTGCCCACGCGCACCGGACCGGACGGGCGGCCGAAGCGGGTGTCGACCTCGTGGGTCTGCACGTCGTCGAGCTTGGCCAGGTTGTAGACACCGGTACCGCCGATCACGGCCAGGGCGATCTGTTGCATTCGAAGCACTCCATGAAAAGACGAACGCCGGCACCCGAGGATGCCGGCGATGGGAAAAGGCGCGCCGCAGGCGGCTGCGCGGTTATTCCTTCATTGCGTAGATGGCCGGCACGCAGCGCAGGGTTTCGTTGACGTCCATGCCGAAGCCGAACACATAGCGGTCCGGCAGTTCGATGCCTGCGTAATCGGCGGTCACGTCCGGCAGCGCCCGGTCGTGCTTCTTCACCGTCATCGCGGCGATGCGCACATCGGTCGCGCCCTGCTCCAGGCACCAGGTGCGCACGCCCTGCAGGGTGTAGCCCTCGTCCAGGATGTCGTCGACCAGCAGCACGCGGCGGCCGAACAGCGAGGTGGCCGGCTTGTGCTTCCAGACCAGGTCGCCGCCGGTGGTTTCGCCACGGTAGCGGGTGGCGTGCAGGTAATCGAACTGCACGTCCTGCCCGCGCGCACCCAGTTCCAGCGCCAGCTGGCCGGCGAACGGCAGCGCGCCGTGCATGATCGACAGGAACAGCGGCACCTCGCCCTTGTAGTCGCGCGCGATGGCGTCGGCGATACCGGCAATGGCCTTGTCGATGGTGGGGCGGTCGACCAGCAGGTCAGCCTGGGCCAGGGCCTGGGAAATGGTGAGGTTGGGCATCAGACGGTTCTTCCAAGGGTTTCAAGCAGACGGGTTTGGGTGTCGCCATGGCGGGCATCGGCCAGCAGGCCATCCCAGCCAAGCGCGCCGCGGCCGATCAGGCCCAGCAGCGCAGCGGTATTGAGGGAGCGCCCCTGCACCGCGTGCAGGGCTTCATCAACCAGCTCCGGGTGGCAGACCAGCACCACGTCGCAGCCGGCATCCAGATGGGCGTGCACGCGCGCCGGCACGCCGCCGGCACTGTGCGAGGCAGCCATGCCGATGTCGTCGGAGAACACCACGCCACGGAAGCCGAGCTCGCCGCGCAGGATGTCCTGGATCCAGCGCGGCGAGTAACCGGCCGGTTCCGGCGCCACCTGCGGGTAGATCACGTGCGCCATCATCACTGCGTCGGCACCGTCGGCGATCCCGGCCTGGAACGGCACGAGGTCCTGCGCGCGCAGCTCGTCCAGCGCGCGCGGGTCGATCGCGGTATCCACGTGGGTGTCTTCCAGCACGGTACCGTGGCCGGGGAAATGCTTGAGCGTGGCGGCCATGCCGACCGAATGCATGCCACGCACGTAGGCGGCGGTGAATGCGGCCACCACCTGCGGGTCTTCACTGAAAGCGCGGTTGCCGATGGCACGGTTGCCACGGCCGAGATCGACCACCGGGGCGAAGCTCAGGTCCACGCCGCTGGCGCGTACCTCGCTGGCCATCAGCCAGGCATGCCGTTCGGCCAGTGCCAGGGCCTGCTGCGGGTCGGTGGCATACAGCGCACCAATGTCCTGCAGTGGCGGCAGATCGCTGTAACCCTCGCGGAAACGCTGTACGCGGCCGCCTTCCTGGTCCACGCAGATCAGCTGCGGGCGCGGCGCGGCGGCGCGGATGGCCGCGCTCAGATCGGTCACCTGCTGGCGCGAGGCGAAGTTGCGCTTGAACAGCACGACCCCGGCCACGGCATCGTGCTGCAACCAGTCACGTTCCTGGGCAGTCAGTTCGGTGCCGGCAACGCCGATCAGCAGCATGGTCGATCTCCACAACGCGCGCCCGCATGGCGCAGTGCCGCATTGTCGCAGAACCGGCCGACAGGCGCAGTGGTCAGAAAAAGGGGACGGAGGGGATTAAGGCGCAATCGGCCCCTACGGGCTGGATACGTCTTGATTCCCTGCGTCCCCTTTTCGGGGCCGGTCAGACCTTGCAGCCGTCCGGGCCGCAGGCCTCGTCGCCCTCGGCGGGCGACTCCAGCGCGCCCTGCTCGGCGGCGATCTGGCGCAGGGCGTTGGCGAAGGCCTCGGGGGGCTGCGCCCCGGAAATGGCCCACTTCCCATCGATGACGAAGGTCGGCACCGAAGAAACGCCCAATGCATGGGCCTGCGCCAGCTTGGCTTCGACCTCGGCCAGGCCGCGGTCGGACGCCAGCATCTGCGCGATTTCGCCGGCATCAAGGCCGCCCGCCACGCCGGCCTTGATCAGCACCGAGGGGTCGGCCAGGTTCTGGCCCTGCTCGAAGTGGGCGCGGAACAGCGCCTCGCCCACCGCATCCTGCACGCCGTGCTGCCCGGCCAACCACAGCACCCGGTGCGCCGGCAGCGTGGTCACCCGCACCTGGCCCTGGCTGAAGTCCATCGGCAGGCCTTCGGCCCGCGCGGTGGTCTGGGTCTGGCCAAGGATCTGCTCGGTGCGCTCGACGCCACCGAACTTGCGCACATAGGCCTCGCGCAGCGGTACCGGGGTGTCGTCCGCGTCCGGATCCAGCTGGAACGGCTGCCAGTGGATATCGAGTTCAGGCGCGTCGGCGCCCAGCAACTGCACGCCCTGCTGGAAACGATGCTTGCCGATCCAGCACCAGGGACAGACCACGTCGGAGTAGATGTCGATTCTCATCCCCACGACATGGGGCCCGCCCTGCTCGATAAAAGGGGACGGAGGGGATTAAGTCGTTTCCCGCACAGGTGGGGTAAAGACGACTTAATCCCCTCCGTCCCCTTTTTGGGGGTTCACCACTGTGAATAGGGATGACTGGCCAGCGCGACGTTGTAGTAGCGCGCGTCGTCGGTGACTTCGGCACCCACCCAGTCCGGCAGGTCGATCGCCTGATCGGCGCTGTCCAGCTCGACCTCGGCCACCACCAGGCCGGCGTTGTCGCCGAGGAATTCATCCACTTCCCAGGTCAGGCCGGCGTGCTCGACCAGATGACGGCGCTTGTCGATCAGGCCGCCAACACAGAGCGCCAGCAGCGCGCGCGCATCGTCCACCGGGATCGGGTAGTCGAACTCCTGGCGGGTGTGGCCGATGGTGCGCGACTTCAGGTTCAGCGCGGCGTGATCGCCCTCGATGCGCACGCGCACCGAGGCGTTCTGGGTGCCGCGGTCAAGCGCGCCCATGTCGTTGATGTAGCCCTGCGCCATCGGGATCACCCGATGCGCGGCGGCACGCCAGCCATCACTGCTGACGAGGAATTTGCGTTCGATTTCGATGCCCATCGCGCCATTATGCGCGATGGGCATGACAGCCGATCAGCGCTTTTCGAACACCGCGATGCTTTCCACGTGCGCGGTGTGCGGGAACATGTCCATGGCACCGGCACTGACCAGGGTGAAGCCCTGTTCGTTGACCAGGTAGCCGGCATCGCGTGCCAGCGAGCCCGGATGGCAGCTGACATAGACGATGCGCTTGAACTGCTTCAGCGGCAGCTGCTGCAGCACTTCGATCGCGCCCGAACGCGGCGGGTCCAGCAGCAGCTTGTCGAAGCCCTGGCGCATCCACGGGGTGCTGCGCTGGTCCTGGGTCAGGTCGGCGCTGAAGAACTGCGCGTTGGCCAGGCCATTGCGCTCGGCATTCTCACGGGCACGCGCGACCAGGCCGGCATCACCTTCCACACCGACCACTTCGCGCACGCGGCGCGCCAGCGGCAGGGTGAAGTTGCCCAGGCCGCAGAACAGGTCCAGCACGCGCTCTTCCTCACCCGGTTCGAGCAGGTCGAGGGCGTGGGCGATCATCTTCTCGTTGAGCTTGGCGTTGACCTGGATGAAGTCCAGCGGGCGGAACGCCAGTTCGACATCCCACGGCGCCAGCCGGAACGACAGCGGCACGCCCTGCCCGTCCAGCGGCTGCACGGTATCCACGCCACCGGACTGCAGGTAGATCACAAAGCCATGCTGCTGACCAAAGGCGGCCCAGGCGGCGCGGTCGGCATCGCTGAGCGGCTGCAGGTGGCGCACGGTCAGCACCACGGCCTGGTCACCGGCGATGAACTCGATCTGCGGGATGTCGCGCTTGCCATCGAGCGATTCGATGAAGGACGACAAGGCCTCGACCTTGGTGCCGATTTCCGGGATCACGGTCAGGCACTGGCTGAGGTCGGCGACGAAACGTGGGTCCTGTTCACGGAAGCCGACCAGGGTCTTGTCCTTCTTTTCGACCCGACGCACCGAGAACCGGCCCTTGCGGCGGTAGCCCCAGCTCTCGCCGACCAGTGGCGCCAGCACGGCACCCGGCTTCACGTGGCCGATGCGCTCCAGGTTGTCCATCAGCACGCGCTGCTTGGCGACGATCTGCTGGTCTTCGTCCAGGTGTTGCAGCACGCAGCCGGCGCAGGTGCCGAAGTGGGGGCACTTCGGGGTCACGCGCTGCGGCGAGGCCTGCAGCACTTCCACCGTGCGTGCCTCATCGAAATGGCGGCTGCGGGCAGTCTGTTCCGCCATGACCACCTCGCCCGGCAGGGCGCCGCTGACGAAGGTGACCTTGCCGCCCTCGCCTTCACGGCGGGCGACGCCGCGACCATCATGGCTGAGGTCGAGGATCTCGGTCTGGAATGGGGTACGGTCGATGCGGGAGCGGGATCGGGCCACGTGGCAACAGGCTGCGGGCAAAAATGGGGGCACATTGTCGCAGATCCTGACTGGCAGGGTCCGGACCCGCTTGCGCCCGCCGCCGCCGTGCTTGATGATTGCAGCAGCTGACATGGAGGCAGCCCTGATGCAGATGACCCCGCGGGCCAGCCGGCCCCGCTTCCTGCTTGTCGAGGACGACATCATCAGCCGCGGTTTTTTCAAAGCGGCGTTGGAAACGTTACCGGCGGACGTGGACACCGCAGATTCATTGGCCAGTGCGCTGGCCAGCGCCGAGCCCGGCGCGCATGACCTGTGGCTGATCGACGTCAACCTGCCGGACGGCAACGGCGCGCAGCTGCTGCGTGAACTGCGCCGTTCGCACCCCGATACCCCGGCGTTGGCCCATACGGCCGATGGCGACACCTCCATTCATGCCCGCCTGCGCGAAGCCGGCTTCAGCGACACGCTGGTCAAGCCGCTGGGCCGCGACCAGCTGCTGAAGGCCGTGCGCCGCGCACTGGTGAACAGCCCGGCGGGGATCTTCGTTGCCCCGGCCCCGGCAGCGGTCGAGCTGCAGGTGCAGGACTGGGACGAGACCGCGGCACTGGCCGCGCTCAATGGCCAGCGCAATCACCTGATCGCCCTGCGCGAGCTGTTCCTGGCCGAGCTGCCGGGGGTGCGAGACGCAGTCGAGCAGGCGGTGGACCAGCATGACGAGCGCCAGCTGCGCAGCCAGTTGCATCGGCTGCAGGCGAGCTGCGGCTTCGTGGGGGCAGCACGGTTGGGACGGGCGGTGCGCCAGTTGCATCATGCGCCGGAATCCGGGCAGGCCCAGGCTGGGTTCCGCGCTGCGGTGGCTGCCCTGCTGCATTGAGGGTTGGTCGGCAGGGCTGCGCCCTGCACCTGCCGAAGCTTCAAGCCAGGGCAACGTCAAAGGCCAGAGCAGTATTCCGTGGGATGGCGGGGCACTGTGGGTTTGCGGGGACGGCGCAAGTACGTCCATGTAGCCTTGGTCGCCGCATCCATGCGGCTCACACCCCGCAAACCCACAGTGCCCCGCCTTCGACAGTGGGCCGGTGGCCAGTAGATCCACGCCATGCGTGGATGAATCTCAATCAGAATCAAATATTTCGAATTGAAATCGAAACGCATCCACGCATGGCGTGGCTCTACTGTGTCGACCAAGGTCGACACCCACCAGAGCAGAGTGCCGTTCCGACAGCTCGCAAGAATCTGTCGAAGGCGGGGTGGGTCCGGTTGAGGGAGTGTCCGCGGCATGGATGCCGCGGCCAAGCCCCCAGGGATGGGTTTACGGCGTCTCCCGCAACCGGACCCAACCCGCCCACCCACGGATAGCCAGCTTCTGCCGTTGACGTTGACGTTGACTCGGCAGGTGCAGGGCTGCAGGCCCTGCCGGACACCCCCTACCTGCGGGGCGCGAGCTGCTCGAGCATTTCCCAGGACTTCAGGCCGCGCGGCCCGAGGTGATGGGCCAGCACCCGCCGCATCGGCAGGCGCAGGCTGGCCAGGTCAGCGGCATCGGGCTCTTCGTCGGCCGCCAACGCCAGCAGCGCCGAGCCAGTGGCCGCCGCCCGGCGTTCCCCACCGCGCTCGCTCAGCAGGCGCTGCGCGCCTTCCTGCGGGTCCAGTTCATAGCGCGCGGCCGGGTCGATCGGCTGGCCGTCGCTGGCACTGTCCAGTTCGAAACCCAGGCCCAGTGCGGTCAGCAGCTCACGCTCGAAACGACGCAGCGTCCAGGCCAGGCCGGCACCGACCGCCAGCCGCGCGCGCGCTTCGCCATAGGCCAGATACAACTCGGGCAACGGGTCCTGGCGGGGCGCCAGGCGCAGGGTCAGTTCACTCAGGTAGAAGCCGGCCAGCATCGCCTGGCCGACCAGCCTGGGTGCCGCATCCAGCGCTTCGGCGCCGCGCAGCTGGGCCAGTTCACCGCGCTGCTGGGCACTGAAGCGGATCCACTGCAATGGCTGCAGGGCAGCACGCAGCACCTGCCCCTTCGCCGTTGACACACCACGTGCGAGCAGGCCGATGCGGCCATGCTGCGCACTCAACACTTCGACCAGCAGGCTGGTCTCGCGGTAGGCCCGTGCATGCAGCACGAAGCCGGTGTCGTCCTCGATCATCATCGAAGCGACCGCAACGGCTTACTCGTAACCGAAGGCCTTCAGCGCGGCCTCGTCATCAGACCAGCCTTCACGCACGCGCACCCAGGTCTCCAGGAACACCTTGGCCCCGAACAGACGCTCCATCTGCAGGCGGGACTTGGCGCCGATCTCCTTGAGGCGGGCGCCGCCCTTGCCGATCACGATGGCCTTCTGGCCTTCGCGCTCGACCCAGATCACCGCACCGATGCGCAGCAGGTTGCCGTCCTCGGTGAACCGCTCGATCTCAACGGTGGTGGCGTAGGGCAGCTCTTCGCCAAGCTGGCGCATTAACTGCTCACGTACCAGTTCGCCGGCCAGGAAACGCTGGCTGCGGTCGGTGATCTCGTCCTCGCCGAACATCGGCGGCGCTTCCGGCAGCAGCTTCAGCACGTCGCGCACCAGCGCTTCCAGGCCGTTGCGCTTCTGCGCCGAGATCGGATGCACGGCGGCAAAATCACGGCCCTCGGTCACCTGCTGCAGGAACGGCAGCAGCGCGCCCTTTTCCTTCAGACGGTCGATCTTGTTGACCACCAGCACCACCGGAATGCCGGCGTCGCGCAGCACATTGAAGGCCAGGCTGTCTTCTTCATCCCAGCGACCGGCCTCGATCACCAGCAGGCCGGCATCGACGCCCTCCAGCGAGCCACGCGCGGCACGGTTCATCACCCGGTTCATCGCCCGCTTCTGCACCTTGTGCAGGCCGGGGGTATCAACCAGCACCAGCTGGCCTTCCGGGTAGGTGGCGATGCCCAGCAGGCGATGACGCGTGGTCTGCGGGCGGTTGGAAACGATGCTGACCTTCGCACCGACCAAGGCATTGGTCAGGGTCGATTTGCCCACGTTCGGGCGGCCGATGACGGCCACGCTGCCGCAATGATGAGGGGTTTGTTCGCTCACTTGGAATCCAGTTGTTCTAGGACGGCCGCAGCCGCCTGTTGTTCGGCAAGCCGCCGCGAGGCGCCTTCGCCCTCGGTGCTGGCAGCCGGGTCGGCTACGTTGCAGCGTACCCGGAAGTGCTTGGCGTGGTCGTCACCGGATTCTGACACCAGTTCATACTGCGGCAACGCCTTCTGTCGGGCCTGCAGCCATTCCTGCAGGCGGGTCTTGGGGTCCTTCTCGGGCCGGCCGGAGGCCGGCAGTGCCTCGATCGATGCGCTGAACCAGGGCAGTACCACCGCCCGGCAGGCCTCGAAGCCGGCATCCAGGTAGATCGCAGCCACCACGGCTTCCACCGCGTCGGCCAGGATCGAGTCGCGGCGATGACCGCCGGACTTCATTTCGCCCGGGCCCAGGGTCAGCCGCTCGCCCAGTTCCAGGCTGCGCCCGATCACCGCCAGCGCGCCTTCACGCACCAGCTCGGCACGGGCACGGGTCATCGCCCCTTCGTCAGCCTTGGGCCAGCGTCGGTACAACGCCTCGGCCGCCATCATGTTGACGATGCTGTCGCCGAGGAATTCCAGGCGCTCGTTGTGCGGCGCACCGGCACTGCGATGCGTCAGCGCCTGCTTGAGCAGGGCCGGATCGCTGAAGGCATGACCAATCAGGTCGCCACGTTGGATGAATTTACTGGGCACCGCTTCGTGTCAGGTCCTGGGAAGAATCGAATTTGCCAACCACATCGAGGTTGCCGATCAGCTGACGGCGCACTTCGTAGTTGACCTTGAGGGTCCAGCCATTGTCGCGGCGATCGAACTTCACGTTGGCCGGCTTCACATTGTCCGAGTAGTTGATGTACAGGCGCTTGAAGAACAGGTCCTGGATCCGCGACGGCTCCATGCTACCCACGCCCGGCTCGTTGGCCAGGCTCTTCATCGCCGAGCGCACGGCGTAGTACTCCTGGTACATCGGGAACAGCTTCATGCCGATGTAGAGGAAGAAACCGACCACGATCAGGACCGTCAGGAACGAGGTCAGGGTCATGCCGCGCTGCGCGTTCATCGTCTTCATTGCGTTCTCCCCAGATACGCGTTGGATGTGAAAATACTCAGTTGCCGCCCGGTCAGTTGATGCTCGAGCCGATCCGCGACGGCTCGAAGCCATCCTTGCAGAACCAGCCCTGGCAGTTCAGCCAGATCAGGAACGCCTTGCCGCGCAGGTTCTCTTCCGGCAGCAGGCCCCAGAAACGGCCATCGTCGCTGTTGTCACGGTTGTCGCCCATCACCAGGTACTTGCCGGCCGGCACGGTCCACTGGCCCTGGCCACGCGGGTAGTCGGTCTCCAGCACGGTGTGGGTGCGGCCCGGCAGGTGCTCGACCAGCAGGTTGGCGCCTTCGCCCTGGCCCTTGTGGCCGGCGTAGATGCCCTTGTTGTCGTACTTCAACGGCTCGCCATTGAGGGTCACGCCGTCGCCTTCGAAGACCACGGTGTCACCCGGCACGCCGATCACGCGCTTGATGAAGTTCTCGCCCTTGGCCGGGTCGTTGTCGCTGTGGCCGGGGAAGTGGAACACCACCACGTCGCCACGCGAGGGCTCGCCGAACGGCACGATCTTGGTGTTGCTGATCGGCAGGCGCAGGCCGTAGGAGAACTTGTTGACCAGGATGAAGTCGCCGATCAGCAGGTTCGGCATCATCGAGCTGGACGGGATCTTGTACGGTTCGGCAATGAAGCTGCGCACGATCAGCACGATCGCCAGCACCGGGAAGAACGCACGCGAGTAATCCACCAGCACCGGCTCGGAATCGAGCAGGCCGGCGCGCTGGGCGCGACGCTTGGCGAGGTAAAGCTTGTCCGCAAGCAGGATCAGGCCCGAGGCCAGGGTCAGCACGACCAGGAGGATCTCAAACAGTTTCATTCAGGGTCCTTTGCAACGTCACCGGACGACCGGCCCCGCAGGGCCGGTGCGGGATTACTTGTTGTCCATCTGCAGCACGGCCAGGAACGCTTCCTGCGGGATCTCCACACGACCGACCTGCTTCATGCGCTTCTTGCCTTCCTTCTGCTTTTCCAGAAGCTTCTTCTTGCGCGAAACGTCGCCACCATAGCACTTGGCCAGCACGTTCTTGCGCATGGCCTTGACCGTGGTACGGGCGATGATCTGCGAGCCGACCGCCGCCTGGATGGCGACGTCGAACATCTGGCGCGGAATCAGGTCCTTCATCTTCTCGCACAGCTCGCGGCCACGGCGGTCGGCATGGCTGCGGTGCACGATCAGCGACAGCGCGTCGACCTTGTCGCCGTTGATCAGCACATCCACGCGCACGAACGGGCCGGCGTCAAAGCGCACGAAGTGGTAGTCCAGCGAGGCATAGCCACGGCTGACCGACTTCAGCTTGTCGAAGAAGTCCAGCACCACCTCGGCCATCGGCAGTTCATAGCTGATCTGCACCTGGCTGCCCAGGTAGTTGATGCCGATCTGGCTGCCGCGCTTTTCTTCGCACAGCTTGATGATGTTGCCGATGTACTCCTCGGGAGTGAGCACGTTGGCACGGATGATCGGCTCGCGGATCTCCTCGACCTGGTTCACCGGCGGCAGCTTGGCCGGATTGTCCATGTTGATGATCGAGCCATCGGTCTTCAGGACTTCATACACCACCGTCGGCGCGGTGCTGATCAGGTCCAGGTTGTATTCGCGCTCCAGGCGCTCCTGCACGATCTCCATGTGCAGCATGCCGAGGAAGCCGCAGCGGAAGCCGAAGCCCATCGCCTCGGAGCTTTCCGGCTCGAAGCGCAGCGCGGCATCGTTCAGGCGCAGCTTGTCCAGCGCTTCGCGCAGGTCCGGGTAATCCTCGGCATCGACCGGGAACAGGCCGGCGAACACGCGCGGCTGCATTTCCTGGAAACCCGGCAGCGGCTTTGGTGCCGGGTCGCCGGCCAGGGTCAGGGTGTCGCCAACCGGCGCGCCGTGCACGTCCTTGATGCTGGCGGTGACCCAGCCCACTTCACCGGCACGCAGCGCCGGCAGCACTTTCCGCTTCGGCGTGAACACGCCGACGTTGTCGACCTGGTGGTTGCGGCCGGTGGACATCACCTGCAGCTTGTCACCGGCCTTGATCTCGCCCTGCATCACGCGCACCAGCGAGACCACGCCCAGGTAGTTGTCGAACCAGGAGTCGATGATCAGCGCCTGCAGCTTCTCGGTGTCGCGCGGCGCCGGCGGCGGAATGCGATGCACGATTGCTTCCAGCACGTCCTGCACGTTCAGGCCGGTCTTGGCGCTGACCGGCACGGCGTCGGAAGCGTCGATGCCGATCACGGCCTCGATCTCGGCCTTGGCACGCTCGATGTCGGCGGTCGGCAGGTCGATCTTGTTGATCACCGGCACCACTTCCAGGCCCTGCTCCACCGCGGTGTAGCAGTTGGCCACCGACTGCGCTTCCACGCCCTGGGCCGCATCGACCACCAGCAGCGCGCCTTCGCAGGCGGCCAGCGAGCGGCTGACTTCATAGGAGAAGTCGACGTGGCCGGGGGTGTCGATGAAGTTCAGATGGTAGGTCTGCCCGTCCTTGGCCAGGTACGGCAGCGACACCGACTGCGCCTTGATCGTGATGCCACGCTCGCGCTCGATCGGGTTGGAGTCGAGCACCTGCGCTTCCATCTCGCGGGCCTGCAGGCCACCACAAAGCTGGATGATGCGGTCGGCCAGCGTGGACTTGCCGTGGTCGACATGGGCGATGATGGAGAAGTTGCGGATGTTCCGCATCGAATCAGAAGACATAGGTGGCGGCGGCGCGCGGCGTCGTCAAGGTAACGGTCGATTATCGCATGCCCGGCGCCCCACCGCGAAAGCGGCCTCATCAGGCCGGGCCCGGAATGGCCGAAGCCCCGCCAGGGCGGGGCTTCGGCGGCGGACAAGGGCCGCGGGGCGGCCCCGGGCGACCCTTACTGGCCGGCCTTCACCGCCACAAAGGCGCTGTTGCCGTTGCCGGTGCGCACCAGCAGCATCACCACGTCGTCCTTCTTGTAGCTGGACAGCGCCCGGTTCAGGCCCTCCACGCTGCCGACCGCGGTGCGGCCGACCTGCAGGATCACCATGCCAGGAGACAGGCCGGCATCACGCGCCGCCTGGCCCTTGACCCCGGTGATGCGCACGCCTTCGTTGCCGTCCAGCCCGAACTGCTTGCGCTGCGGCGCGGTCAGGTCGCTCACGTCCAGTCCCAGCAGGGCATTGGCACCGGCCTGCGGTGCCGCATCGGGCCTGGCGGCAGCCGCCGCACGGGCATTGCCCTGACCGTCTTCGCTCAGCGCCGTGAGCGTGGCGCTGAGATCGCGCGGCTTGCCATCGCGGATCACCCCCAGGGTGACCCGGCTGCCCGGCGCCATCGCACCGATCAGCGGCGGCAGGTCGGACCAGCTGTTGACCGGGCTGCCGTTGACCGAACGCACCACGTCGCCGATCTGCACACCGGCCTTCTCCGCAGCACTGCCAGCGACGATCTGGTTGACCAGCGCGCCGCGGCTGTCGGGCAGGCCCAGGCCCTGCGCCTTCAGCGCATCGATCGGCTCGACCACCGCACCCAGCTGGCCACGGGTGACCTTGCCGCTCTTCTTGATCTGCTCGACCGCGCTCATCGCCAGGTCGATCGGGATCGCGAAGCTGATGCCCATGTAGCCGCCGGAGGCGGAGAAGATCTGCGAGTTGATGCCGACCACTTCGCCACGGGTGTTCAGCAGCGGACCACCGGAATTGCCCTGGTTGATTGCCACGTCGGTCTGGATGAACGGTACGTAGCGCTGGTCGGCGCCACCGGTGCTGCGGCCCAGTGCACTGACGATACCGGCGGTGACCGAGTGGTCGAGACCGAACGGCGAGCCGATCGCGACAACCCACTGGCCCGGCTTCAGCGTGTTGGAATCGCCGACGCGCACGGTCGGCAGGTTCTTGCCATCGATCTTCAGCAGCGCCACGTCGTACTGCTGGTCGCTGCCCACCACCTTGGCGTTGAACTCACGGCTGTCGCCCAGCTTGACCTTCACGTCGCTGGCGTCGGCCACCACGTGGTAGTTGGTCAGCACATAGCCGTCGGGCGAGATGATGAAGCCCGACCCCATGCCACGGCCCTTGATGCTGGGGCCACCGTCCTGCCCACCCGGTCCCTGCCCCGGCATCGGGAAGTCCGGGCCGAAGAAGCGGCGGAAGAACTCCGGCATGTCGTCGTCACCGCCCATCGGGCCCCGCGAAGCCTGGCGGTTGTTGCGGACGATGGTGGTGTCGACGTTGACCACGCCCGGCCCGACCTGTTCAACAAGGTGGGTGAAATCGGGCAGGCCGGTAACCAGCGGCTGTGCCGGCGCCCGCGGCGCGGCGGCCGGGGCAGCCTGGGCCGGGGCGGCCGGAGCCGGGGCCTGCGCGCAGGCCATCAGCGGCAGGGTCAGGGCCAGCAGGCCAATGGCCTGCGTGCGGAATCGGGGAGTCATCGGACGGCAACCTCCGGATCGGATGGAAAGAGGAATACGGGCCCCGCCGACGGCGGGGCGTGAAAGCACCCGGCTCAGTCGCGCGGGCGCGGCGGCACCGGCAGGTCGTCCTGCAGGCGCGGCTCGAACGGGTAGAACGCGGCGCCACCGGTATGGGCCGGGAAGCTGGTATTGAGCGCGCCGCCGGCGGCAGGCGC
Organism: Stenotrophomonas sp. YJH_SMC_79; assembly: GCF_059367995.1. Classification (NCBI taxonomy): domain Bacteria; kingdom Pseudomonadati; phylum Pseudomonadota; class Gammaproteobacteria; order Lysobacterales; family Lysobacteraceae; genus Stenotrophomonas; species Stenotrophomonas sp. YJH_SMC_79. Next base: position 311,791 of record NZ_JCAFRK010000002.1, on the reverse strand, counting down.
CAGGCTGGAACGCGGCCACGGCCGGGCCTGCAGCCCACCGACCTCACCAAACGGCATGTTGCGGCCGGCATTGGCCGGTACGGTCGGGGTCAGCGGCGCCTGCGCAGCAGCCACTGCGCGTTGCGGCAGGTCCTCACGCTGGGCGGCACGCGCGGCCTGCTGGCTGCGGGTGGCACTGGCGCGGCGGGTATCCTGGCGGCGACTGGCAGCGGCCATCGCCAGGGCGGGAGCCGCCGCCACGGCCATCGCGGCAGTGTCTGCAGAGGCCTCGGTCACCGGGGCAGGGTCGGTCGGCACGGTCGGCAGCTCTGCCTGGCTGGCGATCACCTGTGGTGCCAACGGCTCGCCCGGGGTGGCCTCCCTCAGCTTCTCACCGCCCATGAACAGTGCCACCGCCGCCACCGAAGCGGCCAGTGCGGCACCACCGCCCCAGGCCCGCCAGCCACTGCGACGCACCTGACGGCGCGGCTCGGCCTGCGGCGCAGGCTCGGCGGCGATGGCGGCAGCCACGGCGGCACTGAACCCGGCCGGCGCCAGCGCCGACGCCTGCCCGCGCATCACATCGCCCAGCAGCTGCCAGCGCTCCTGGCAGCCGGCCAGTTCGGGGTCATGCTCCATCCGGCGCAGCAGGAAGCGCGCTTCATCGGCACCCAGCTCGCCATCGACCAGGGCCGACAGCTGCTCCCGATGGCGCTGGTCCAGGCGCTGCCCGGCGGGCGATTGATGGTTCTGCGATTCGTTGAACGGATTACTGGTCATACGCGGCTCTTCTCACGGGTGGCGCTGCCGATGTCCAACAGCGGCCGGAGTTCGGTGTCGATCGCCTCGCGCGCCCGGAAGATCCGTGAACGCACGGTGCCGATCGGGCACCCCATTTTCTGCGCGATTTCCTCGTAGCTCAGGCCTTCCACCTCGCGCAGGGTGATCGCCGACCGGAGCTCTTCCGGCAGCGCGTTGACGGCCTTCATCACCGTCTGTTCCAGCTCCTGGCGCATCAACTCGCGTTCGGGCGTGTCGGTGTCGCGCAGGCGCGTACCACTGTCGAACTGTTCGGCATCGCCGATGTCGATGTCATCGGTCGGTGGCCGTCGATTGTGTGAAGCCAGGTAGTTTTTGGCGGTATTCACGGCGATTCGATGCAACCAGGTTGAGAACTGGGCATCGCCACGGAAACTTCCGATCGCGCGATAGGCACGGATGAAAGTGTCCTGGGCGACGTCCTGACATTCGCTCCAGTCGGCGATGTAGCGACCGACAAGGGCCACCACGCGATGCTGGTACTTGCGCACCAGGACATCGAACGCGGCGCTCTCGCCGTGCTGCACGCGCCGGACCAGTTCCAGATCCAGCTCCTGTGGTGTATCAACCTCGGCCATGAGGGGCCGCACTCCTGTCAGCCCAACCGACGTCGGGCAATGAGACTGCCAATCCCGGGAAAAGTTCAGTCGCCGATCACCCGGCGCCGCACCAGCTTTTAACCACCGTTCCGTTAGCGTCCCGGTCCACGGCCATGGATCCGGGGTCGCCACTCCCCTGCTATTGGGATTTGACGCGGGGGAAACAACCTCTGGATCATAGCCGCTTCTCCATACACAACCGGATGGAACGTCCATGCTCTCAGGCTTCGATGGTCTCCGCTTCAGCCACTGGCACCCCGAGATCCGCGACGACGGCGTGGTGGTCCTCTCCCTGGATCGTCAGGACAGCAGCGTCAACGCGATGTCGCAGGACGTGCTGCTGGAACTGGGGGACCTGCTGGAACGCATCGCGCTGGACCCGCCCAAGGGCGTGGTGATCCAGTCGTTGAAGAAGGCGGGGTTCATTGCCGGCGCGGACCTGAAGGAGTTCCAGGAGTTCGACCGTCGCGGCACCGTCAACGATGCCATCCGCCGCGGCCAGGCTACTTACCAGAAGCTGGCCGAGCTGCCCTGCCCCACCGTGGCGGCCATCCATGGCCACTGCCTGGGCGGCGGCACCGAGCTGGCGCTGGCCTGCCGCTACCGCGTGGCCTCCAATGACAGCAGCACCCGCATCGGCCTGCCTGAAACCCAGCTGGGCATCTTCCCCGGTTGGGGCGGCAGCGCGCGCCTGCCGCAGCTGGTGGGCGCCCCGGCGGCGATGGACATGATGCTGACCGGCCGCACCCTGTCGGCGTCGGCCGCGCGTGGGATCGGCCTGGTCGACAAGGTCGTGGCACCGGCGGTGGTGCTCGATACCGCCGTGGCGCTGGCCCTGTCCGGCACCACCCGCCCGTTCAAGCAGCGCGCCACGGCCTGGGCCACCAACACCTGGCTGGCCCGCACCCTGCTGGCGCCGCAGATGGTCAAGCAGGTGGCGCGCAAGGCAAAGAAGGACCAGTACCCGGCGCCGTACGCACTGATCAGCACCTGGCAGCGCAGCGGCGGCAAGCCGATCCAGGCACGCCTGGATGCCGAACGGCGTGCGGTGGTGAAGCTGGCCAGCACGCCGACCGCACGCAACCTGATCCGCATCTTCTTCCTCACCGAGCGCCTGAAGGGCCTCGGCGGTGGTGATTCGGGCATCCGCCACGTGCACGTGGTCGGCGCCGGCGTGATGGGCGGCGACATCGCCGCGTGGGCCGCCTACAAGGGCTTCGACGTAACCCTGCAGGACCGCGAGCAGCGCTTCATCGACCCCGCCATGGAACGCGCGCAGGCGCTGTTCGCCAAGAAGGTGCGCGACGAGAGCAAGCGCCCAGCGGTGGCCGCACGCCTGCGTGCCGACCTGGAAGGCAACGGCGTGGCCGAGGCCGACCTGGTGATCGAAGCGATCATCGAAGATCCGGAGGCCAAGCGTGCGCTGTACCAGACGCTGGAACCGAAGATGAAGCACGACGCTCTGCTGACCACCAACACCTCGTCGATTCCGCTGGTGGAACTGCGCGACCACATCCAGCGCCCGGCGCAGTTCGCCGGCCTGCACTACTTCAACCCGGTGGCGCAGATGCCGTTGGTGGAGATCATCCATCACGACGGCATGGCGGCGGAGACCGAGCGCCGCCTGGCCGCGTTCTGCAAGGCGCTGGGCAAGTTCCCGGTGCCGGTGGCAGGCAGCCCGGGCTTCCTGGTCAACCGCGTGCTGTTCCCGTACATGCTGGAAGCGGCCACCGCGTATGCCGAAGGCATTCCGGGCCCGGTGATCGACAAGGCGGCGGTGAAGTTCGGCATGCCGATGGGCCCGATCGAACTGATCGACACCGTGGGCCTGGACGTGGCCGCCGGCGTCGGCCGCGAGCTGGCGCCGTTCCTGGGCCTGCAGATTCCCGCCGCACTGCAGACGGTGGAACCGGACAAGCGCGGCAAGAAGGATGGCCAGGGCATCTACACCTGGGAAAACGGCAAGCCGAAGAAGCCGGACGTGGCCAGCGATTACCAGGCCCCGACCGATCTTGAGGACCGCCTGATCCTGCCGCTGTTGAACGAAGCGGTGGCGTGCCTGCATGAAGGCGTGGTGGCCGATGCGGACCTGCTGGATGCGGGCGTGATCTTCGGCACCGGGTTCGCCCCGTTCCGCGGTGGCCCGATCCAGCACATCCGTGCGGAGGGTGCCGATGCGATCGTCGAGCGGTTGAAGGCGCTGCAGCAGCGCCACGGCGACCGCTTCGCCCCGCGCGCGGGCTGGGACAATCCCGCCCTGCGCGAACCGGTGGTTTGAGTCTATCGGCCGGGCCTGCGGCCCGGCACCCGCAGAGGCAACCGCCGAAGCAAAAGCCAGAGCCAGAGCCAAAGCGGCTCTGGCTTTTCTGTTTGTTGGGCGGGGCGGTGTGGGCAGGCAGGACACGCCGTAAACCCATCCATGGGGGCTCGATGGCGCCATCCATGGCGCCAACGGTCCTGCCTGCCCACACCGCCCCACCCCTGACAGTTTCCCGGTGACGGTCGGTGAATCTCGATTCCGGTGTGGATCACTACGAACTGGTGGGTGGCTACCTGGGTCGCCACCAGGAGCGAAGCGACCGGCGTTTGATTCTGACTTTGTTTTTCTTTTTTCTTCTCCGTGGCTGGACGCACACGAAAACTGTCAGAGGTCGGACGGGTGGGTTGCGCAGGACCGTTGGCGCCATGGATGGCGCCATCGAGCCCCCATGGATGGGTTTACGGCGTGTCCTGCGCAACCCACCCGCCCGGCCAAGCGCGGCTTGTGCTTGTGCCTTCAGCGACCAAGCAACCAGCCACGAGGGGCTGCGCCGTTGGCTGGAACAACCTGTTACCCATACGGGGCATGTGCCCGTCACAGCTGCATGCGATGCTGGCCACCTGATCCCTGCCAGCGAGAACGCCCGCATGACCACCATCATCGCCCCGCGCGTGCACGACATCGGCGGACTCGAAGTCCGTCGCGCCGTCCCCACCTTGCAGGCGCGCAGCATCGGCTCGTTCGTGTTCGTCGACCAGATGGGCCCGGCACTCATGCACCCCGGTACGGCCATCGACGTGCGTCCTCATCCGCATATCGGCCTGGCCACGGTCACCTACCTGTGGTCGGGCGCCATCGGCCACCGCGACACGCTGGGCTCGGATCAGGTGATCCGCCCCGGTGACGTCAACTGGATGACCGCCGGTCGTGGCATCGCCCATTCCGAGCGCACGCCGCAGCCAGACCGCGAGCATGACAACCCGATCCACGGCATGCAGACCTGGGTGGCCCTGCCGAAATCGCATGAGGAAATCGAACCGGCGTTCTACCACCACGCCGCGGCCACCTTGCCGGAGCAGCGCCGCAACGGTGCCTGGCTGCGCGTGATCGCCGGCCGCGCCTATGGCGAGGAATCGCCGGTGAAGGTGTTCGCCGACACCCTCAACGTGGCGATCGATCTCGACCCGGATGCGGAAATCGACATCGACGACGGCCACCGCGAACGCGCGTTGTACATCCTCGAGGGCGAGGCGCAGCTGGATGGCGTGGACATCCCGGCGCAGCACCTGGTAATCCCGGAAGCCGGCGCACGTGGCCGCCTGCGTGCGAAGACGCCGGTGAAGGCGATGCTGTTCGGCGGCGAGCCGCTGGATGGCCCGCGTCACCTGTGGTGGAACTTCGTATCCAGCTCGAAGGAGCGCATCGAGCAGGCCAAGCACGATTGGGAAGCCGGCCGCTTCGGCACCATTCCGGGCGACGACAAGGAATTCATCCCGCTGCCGCAGTACTGAACATCGCGTGTTGCACACATCCGAAGGTGTATGCCTGCACCCGGCGTTGACGCTACAGTCACCCGCTGATCATTGAAATGTGACATAAATCACACTTTCGACCGTCAAAGGAGTGCAACACATGAGCATGGGTAAACGCTTGTCCGCCGAATTCCTCGGCACGTTCTGGCTGGTTCTGGGTGGCTGCGGCAGTGCGGTGCTGGCCGCCAAGTTCGGCGGTGACAGCAATCCGCTGGGTATCGGGTTCCTCGGCGTGGCGCTCGCCTTCGGCCTGACCGTGGTGACCGGCGCCTATGCGTTCGGCCATATCTCCGGCGCGCACTTCAATCCGGCGGTCAGCGTCGGCCTGTGGGCCGGTGGCCGCTTCCCGACCAAGGACCTGGTGCCGTACATCATCGCCCAGGTGGCTGGTGGCCTGTTGGCCGGCTTCATCCTGCTGCAGATCGCCTCGGGGGCCAGCGGCTTCGCCATCGACGGCAGCCAGGCCGGTGCGTTCGCCAGCAATGGCTATGGTGCGCTGTCGCCCGGCGGTTACAGCGTGGCGGCGGCCTTCCTGTGCGAAGTGGTGCTGACCGCCGTGTTCCTGATCGTGATCATGGGCGCCACCCACGGCAAGGCACCGGCTGGCTTCGCGCCGCTGGCGATCGGCCTGTCGCTGACCCTGATCCATCTGATCAGCATCCCGGTCACCAACACCTCGGTGAACCCGGCCCGCTCCACCGCCGTGGCCTTCTTCGCCGGCAGCGGGGCGGTCAGCCAGCTGTGGCTGTTCTGGGTCGCCCCGCTGCTGGGCGGTGCGATCGGCGGCATCATCTACAAGTGGCTCGGCAACGACCGCTGAGGCCTGTGCGGACCATTGCGGCCGACCTTCGGCCGCAATGGTTACGCTTGTAACCGCAATTTGTGCGATCGCTCACGTTCCGTTAAGGTTGAGTTGACCGTCCGTGCACATGCCGGCCGGCGGGGCATCCGGGGATGGGATGCCAAGGCCGCCGGTCCATCCGACGGAGCCACGACACACCACCTTGGGGGATGCATGAAGTTCGCGCCTGTAGTGTTGTCGAGCCTGCTTTTCGCTGCGGCCCAGGCCGCCGCGCAGGCTCCCACCGAATGTCCTTCATTGCCGGCCAACAGCGGCCTGCAGTGGCAACAGCAGGCACAGGCCGATTTCCTGGTCTGCCGCGCCAGCACCAGCGATGGCCGCGAGGTACTGAGCCTGATGCTCAGTGCACGCGATCCCAACCTTCCATTGAACCGCTCGCTGCGCCACGAAAAGGGCAGCTTCGGCGGTGAATCACTGTACTGGTACCAGCCCGATCTGGGAGGCCAGCAGCCGCCCGGTTATGCCGAGCGCCGCATCAGCGTGGTCAAGCTCGACAAAGGGCGTTACGCGCAGATTTCGCTGTATCCGGACAGCGCGCAGGAACTGGGTTCGCTGCAACAGCTGGCGCAGGGGATGAGCCTGACCCCGTCGGCCGTGGCTGCCGGGAACTGACGATGGCGGGGATGACTGCCTTGCAGCATCCCCGCAATGCGAGCCGACCTGACGGTAGTGCCGGCCGCTGGCCGGCACCTCGATCCGCCGTGACCGCAGGCAGTTGCCGGCCAGCGGCCGGCACCGCCTCAGAACTTGCCTTCCTGGAAATCGACGAAGGCCTGCATCAGTTCCTGCCGCGTGTTCATCACGAACGGGCCATGGCGCATCACCGGTTCTCGCAACGGACGACCAGCCACCAGGATCAGCCGCGCACCCTCGCTGCCGGCCGACAGATGCAGCTGCTCGCCACCGCCCAGCACCGCCAGTTCCTGGCGGGCGACGTCGCGCGCCGCGTCCTGCTCACCCACCGTCACCGCACCTTCGAACACATACGCGAAGGCGTTGTGCCCTTCCGGCAAGGCATAGGTCCAGGCGCGATCCGGGGCCAGCGTGATGTCCAGGTACAGCGGATCGGTGGCCGGCTGCACGATCGGGCCCTGCGTGCCATCCACGTTGCCGGCGATCACCTTCACTTCCACGCCGGCGTCCGGCTGCACCACGGGAATGCGCTCGGGCGCGAACTCCTGGTACTTCGGCTCGGTCATCTTCTCTTTCGCCGGCAGGTTCACCCACAGCTGGAAGCCGCGCATCTGACCGCTTTCCTGCTCGGGCATTTCCGAATGCACCAGGCCACGGCCTGCGGTCATCCACTGCACGCTGCCCGGGGTAAGCAGGCCCTCGTTGCCGTGGTTGTCGCGATGCCGCATGCGCCCGTCGAGCATGTAGGTGACGGTCTCGAAACCGCGATGCGGATGCTCCGGGAAGCCGGCGATGTAGTCCTCGGCACGGTCGGTGCCGAATTCATCGAGCAGCAGGAACGGGTCCAGGTCAGGCAGCGTCGGGCCGCCGATGACGCGGGTCAGGCGCACGCCGGCACCGTCGGAGGTGGGCATGCCACGGATGGTCCGCAATACGCGGACCGGTTCGGGAAAGCTCATGGCGACTCCTGTTGGATGGATGCCACTGAAGATGGACGCCACATGGCCGCACGCCAATGGACGGCGCCGCAACCGATTGTTCCATCCCTGATGTTCGCTGCATGTCAGCACAACAAGCGTACGACCAAAGTACTACCGCCGATTCGTCCTGTGCCAATTGACCCTGCCGAGGGCACGCGGGACTCTTTGACTGTCTTTCCGGGAGAGAGCACCTCATGAAAGGGTTTTCCAAAATAGGCTGGGCGGTACTCGCCCTGCTCGGCGCCTTCTGTCTGGGCACCGTGGCCTTACGCCGCGGCGAACACATCAATGCCCTGTGGATCGTCGTCGCCGCCGTTTCGCTGTACCTGGTGGCCTACCGCTTCTACAGCCTGTTCATCGCCAACAAGGTGATGCAGCTGGATCCGACCCGGGCCACCCCGGCGGTGATCAACAACGATGGCCTGGACTACGTGCCGACCAACAAGCACGTGCTGTTCGGTCACCATTTCGCCGCCATTGCCGGTGCCGGCCCGCTGGTGGGACCGGTGCTGGCCGCACAGATGGGCTACCTGCCCGGCCTGCTGTGGCTGGTGGTGGGCGTGGTGCTGGCCGGCGCGGTGCAGGACTTCATGGTCCTGTTCCTGTCCAGCCGCCGCAACGGCCGCTCCCTGGGCGATCTTGTGCGGGAAGAGATGGGCCAGGTGCCCGGCACCATCGCGCTGTTCGGTGCGTTCCTGATCATGATCATCATCCTGGCGGTGCTGGCGATGGTGGTGGTCAAGGCGCTGGCCGAAAGCCCGTGGGGCATGTTCACGGTGATCGCGACGATGCCCATCGCGATCCTGATGGGCGTGTACATGCGCTACATCCGCCCCGGCAGGATCGGCGAGATCTCGGTGGTTGGCCTGATCCTGCTGCTGGCCGCGATCTGGTACGGCGGCAAGGTCGCCGCCGATCCGGTCTGGGGCCCGGCCTTCACCTTCACCGGCACCCAGATCACCTGGATGCTGATCGGTTACGGCTTCGTCGCCTCGGTGCTGCCGGTGTGGCTGCTGCTGGCTCCGCGTGACTACCTGTCGACCTTCCTCAAGATCGGCACCATCATCGCGCTGGCCATCGGCATCCTGGTGGTGATGCCGGAACTGAAGATGCCGGCGCTGACCCAGTTCGCCGCCAGCGGTGATGGCCCGGTGTGGAAGGGCGGCATGTTCCCGTTCCTGTTCATCACCATCGCCTGCGGTGCGGTATCCGGCTTCCACGCGTTGATTTCCTCCGGCACCACGCCGAAGCTGCTGGCCAATGAAGCGCACATGCGCTACATCGGCTACGGCGGCATGCTGATGGAATCGTTCGTGGCGGTGATGGCGCTGGTGGCGGCTTCGATCATCGATCCGGGCATCTACTTCGCGATGAACAGCCCGGCGGCGGTGATCGGTGCCGATGCGGCCTCGGCCGCGCACTACATCACCAACACCTGGGGCTTCACCATCACACCCGAGCAGCTGACCGCGACCGCGGCGGCCATTGGTGAACCGACCATCCTGCATCGCGCAGGTGGCGCGCCAACGCTGGCGGTGGGCATCGCGCAGATCCTGCACGAAGCGATTCCCAGTGGCAGCGACGCGATGATGGCGTTCTGGTACCACTTCGCGATCCTGTTCGAAGCGTTGTTCATCCTCACTGCAGTCGACGCTGGTACCCGTGCCGGTCGCTTCATGCTGCAGGACCTGCTGGGCAACTTCGTGCCGGCGCTGAAGAAGACCGAGTCGTGGACCGCGAACATCATCGGCACCGCCGGCTGCGTGGCGCTGTGGGGCTACCTGCTCTACACCGGCGTGGTCGATCCGTTCGGTGGCATCCAGACGCTGTGGCCGCTGTTCGGCATCTCCAACCAGATGCTGGCGGGTATCGCGCTGATGCTGGGCACGGTGGTGCTGTTCAAGATGAAGCGTGACCGCTATGCGTGGGTGACGGCCGTGCCGGCCATCTGGCTGCTGATCTGCACCACCTACGCCGGCTTCATCAAGATCTTCGACAGCAATCCGGCGCAGGGCTTCCTGGCCCAGGCACACAAGTTCCAGGCCGCCCTCGCCAGCGACACCATCACGGCACCGGCCAAATCGGTGGCGCAGATGAAGCAGATCGTGGTCAACGCCTACGTCAACACCGGCCTGACCGCGCTGTTCCTGCTGGTGGTGGGCGCAGTGCTGGTGTATTCGATCAAGACCATCCTGGCGGCCCGCCGCAATCCGCAGCGCAGCGACCGCGAGACCCCGTACGTGGCGCTGAAGCCGCATGAAATGGTGGATCTGTGATGAGCACGCAACTGGTTCCCGCCGGCCAGTACCAGGCACACCGCCGTATCTGGCGGCGCCTGGTGCAAACCGCACGACTGTGCTGTGGCATCCCTGATTACGACAACTACGTCCGGCACATGCTGGAAAAACATCCGGACCAGGAGCCGATGGATTACAAGACGTTCTTCCGCGAGCGCCAGGAAGCGCGCTACGGCGGACGCAACGGTGGTCGCTGCTGTTGAGGAGTGAGGTGGGTGCCGGGCTTGCAGCCCGGCACCCGCAGAGGCGACTGCAACGGCCAAAGCGTCGGCTCTGGTTTTCCGTGGATTTGGCGGGGTGGTGTCGGATGGCGGGGACGCCGTAAACCCATCCCTGGGGGCTTGGCCGCGGCATCCATGCCGCGGACACCCCGCCATCCGACACCACCCCACCTTCGACAGATTTCCGGTGGCGGCGAGAAGCGTCAGGGGTCAGATCCGTTTCCTCCGGGAAACGGATCTGACCCCTTCCATGTTCATGGATCTCCATGAAGTGCATCCACGCATGGCGCGGATCTACGGAAGCATGACGCCAGGGCGGCCCAAACTCAGCCGGTCGCCATCCATTTCAGGATCAGGCCGGTGACATACGCCAGACCGGTGCCGGTCGCATAGCCCACCGTGCCCAGCAGCACGCCCACCGGGGCCAGCGTCGGATGGAACGCCGCTGCCACCACAGGGGCCGAAGCGGCTGCGCCGATATTGCCCTGCGAACCAATGGCGAAGAAGAACAGCGGCGCGCGCAGCAGCTTGGCCACCACCCACAGCACCAGCACGTGGGTGGCCATCCAGATCGCGCCGAGCAGGAACAGCCACGGCCGATCCAGCAGCGACAGCAGGTTCATCTGCATGCCGATGCAGGCGATCAGGAAGTACAGGAACACCGTGCCCAGCCGCGAAGCGCCTGCGGCTTCCAGCCGGCGTGCACGGGTGAAACTCAGGCCCAGGCCCATCGCCGTGGACAGCAGGATCACCCATACGAACTGGCTGTCCAGGCTGAACTGGCTGGCCCAGCTGACATTGGCCTTGAACCAGCCCGCCAGCGGCGCGGCGATGGCATGGGCCAGGCCGACGCCGCCCAGTGCCACGCCGACGATCACCATCAGGTCGGTCATGCTGGGAATGCGCGCGTTCTGCGCCTCGTAGGCACTGATGCGCGCCTTCATCTCGTCGATGGCACGGGTATCGGCACCGTTGCGGGTATCGATCTGCTGCGCGCGGTTGGCCAGAAACAGCAGGATGGCCATCCACAGGCTGGCGCACGCCACGTCGACCACCGCGAACTGGCCGAAGGTGGTGGCATCGGTGCCGAACACTTCACGCATGGCCACCATGTTGGCGCCGCCGCCGATCCAGCTGCCGGCCAGCGCCGCCATGCCGGCCCAGGTATCACCGGCCACGGTTTCGGGGTGGATCAGCTTCATCAGCTGGAACGAGACGATGGCGCCGAGCATGATGCCGGCGGTACCGGCGCAGAACACGATCAGCAGTTTCGGGCCGAGCTTGGCAATACCCTTGAGGTCGATCGACAGGGTCAGCAGGACCAGCGCGGCCGGCAGCAGCACGTCACGCGCGACCGGGTTGTACAGCGAGGTGTTGTGGCCGTCGATGACACCGGCGGTGTTGTAGATGGCGGGGATGAAGTAGCACAGCAGCAGTGCGGGCACCCAGGCGAAGATCTTCTTCAGCAGCGGGGTCGGACCACTGGCGGCCCAGAAGATCAGGGCCAGGGTGGCGGCAATCAGGCCCAGTCCAACGATGTCGTTGCTGATCAGGGCAGTAGCGGGTTCGGTCGGCATGGGATCCTCTGTCGATCGAAAGAGCGGGAAAAAAAAAGCGCCGCATAAAGCGGCGCATCCGCAGATTAACATTGTCTTCACGCCGGGTCATGCTGCAGTGCCGGTTGCCCTTTCCCGGAGCCACTCCCATGCAGCTCGGCGCCTTCTCCATCAGCCTCTCGGTCAAGGACCTTGGGGCCTCCCGCACCTTCTACGAAGCACTGGGCTTCTCGGTCACCGGCGGCGATCCGGCACAGAACTGGCTGGTGATGCGCAGCAACGGCACCGTGATCGGCCTGTTCCAGGGCATGTTCGAGGGCAACCTGCTGACCTTCAATCCTGGCTGGGACCAGCACAAGCAGGAACTGCCCCACTTCCAGGATGTGCGCGAGCTGCAGGCGGAGCTGGATGCGAAGGGCGTCGAACTGGCGGTGCGCACCGACCCTGATGGGCAGGGCACCGGCTATCTGCAGCTGGCCGATCCGGATGGCAACGTGATCCTGATCGACCAGCACGTGGCGCGCGCGGGCACCGGACAGTAGGGCTGCCGGCCAGCGGCCGGCACTACCGCGATGGAGGGCGTGATGCGCTGAAGTCGAGGGTGGCACGCGTACCGCGCGGGTCACAGGGTTGCAGCTGCAGGGTCCAGCCCAGGTGCTCGCACAGCCGCGCGATCAGGTCCAGTCCGATGCCGCCCCCCCGATCGGCGCGCTCGCCACGGGCCATCCGCGCGTGGATCGCCGCAATCTCCTCCGGGCTCATGCCATGCCCGGGGTCCTGCAGGGTCAGCACCGCCGACGAGCTCAGGCGCAGCTCAATGTGACCACGGCCACTGTTCTCGATGGCATTGCGCAGGAGGTTGCCGATCGCGGCCTGCACAACGGCCAGCGGCGCAACGATATCCACCGGAGCAGCCTGGATGCCGATGCTCAGATCCTTGTCGCCGAGCAGGTGACGATGGTCGTCGACGATTTCCGGCAACAGCTGGTCCAGTGCGATGCGTTCGGCGCGCGCGGCCAATCGTGCCGGATCACGCGCCAGCACCAGCAACAGTTCGATCAGCTGCTCCACGCTCTGCGCTGTGCGCAGCACGCGCTGCATCTGCTGGCGCGCGCGCTCGGGCAGGCCCGGCTGTTCCAGTGCCAGCTCTGCAGCACCGGTCATCACCGCAATTGGTGTACGCAGTTCGTGGCTGGCGGTGCTGATGAAGACCCGTTCGCGTTCGACGAACTGCTCGTTGCGGTCCAGGTAGTCGTTCAGTGCATCGGCAATGGTATGCAGTTCGGAGCTGCCGCGCGGGTCGACCTCGATGCGCTGGCCCTGAACGCCCGGCCGCAAGGCGGCGATATGCTGCGCCAGCAGGCTCAACGGGCGCACCATGCGCTCCATGCCGAACGACGCCATCAGCACGGTGACGAAGATCATGATCACCCCGGCCAGCATCACCCAGCGCGTGGCGAACTGTTCCAGGTCATGGAAATCGGAGATGTCCAGAACCAGCGCGACCCGGCCCATCGGCTCGGTTTCGCGCACCATCACCGCCGTCTCACGTCCCTTGACCATCACGCCGTCATGCAGCCCCGGATGCAATGTGCGCAGCCCCTCGGGCAGGTTGACCGCATCGAACCGGTACAGGCTGAGCGTGTCCGAATCCTGCCAGCGGTAGTGCGGCTCGTGCTCGACGTGCTCGACGATGCTGTCCAGTTCGGAATTGAGCAGCGCGCGCCAGGCGGCATGCTCGGCATGTTCATGCACGTAGTTGCCGACGCTGAACACCGCGATCGACAGCAGCGCCAGATAGCCCAGCAACCACCACACCACGCGCCGGTACAGCGGCCCCGGCTTACGCGCCTTCATCGCCATCCTTGCCGGCATCGCTGCCCGTGGTCACCGCCAGACGGTAACCCACCCGCGGCAGGGTATGGATCAGTTTCTCGGCGAACGGACCATCGACGCTGCGGCGCAGTTCGTAGACATGCGAACGCAGCAGGTCGCCATCCGGCGGTTCGTCGCCCCACAGGGCGAATTCCAGCTGCTGGCGGGTGACCGCGCCCGGACTGGCGCGCATCAGTACCTCCAGCAGCTTGCGGCAGGCTGGGTACAGGTGCAGCACCTGGCCCTCACGCTGAGCCTCCAGCGTCGCCAGATCCAGTACCAGATCGCCCACCTGCAGGCGCTTGCGCGGGTTGCGGCCCTGCGCACGCAGCAGCAGCGCTTCCAGCCGCACCTCCAGCTCCGGCAGCGCGAACGGCTTGGTCAGGTAGTCGTCGGCGCCCGCGCGGAAGCCGGCAATCTTGTCCGGCAGCTCGTCACGCGCGGTCAGCATGATCACCGGCACTTCCGATGCATGCTCGGCGCGCAGCCGGCGCAGCACCTCCGGGCCCTCCATGCGCGGCAGCATCCAGTCCAGGATGACCGCGTCATACGGATGGCTTCCGGCCAGGTGCAGTCCGGTGATGCCATCCGGCGCCACGTCGAGCACATGCCCGCGCGACTCGAAATAGTCGAACAGGTTGGCCACCAGCTGGCGGTTGTCCTCGATCACCAACAGACGCATGCACGAAACATCCACGGAAGTTCGTACCATGGTAGCGCCGCACATGTCGGAATGCGGTCGCCCCGGCGTCGCTCTGACGCTTTTCCCACCTCTGCCACCTCAGAATGGCCGTTTTGCTCCCGGAGCCTGCCGTGCCCGTAGCCCTGCCCCGCCGTTGGCGCCTGCCCCTGTTGTGGCTGCTGATCATTGCTGCGCTGGCAGCGGGGATCGGCCTTCGGCAGCCGCAGCCGCCGGACGAGCCGCGCTTCGTGCTGGCGGCCAGGACCATGGTCGAGAGCGGGCAATGGCTGCTGCCGCACCGCGGCGTGGAGCTGTATGCGGAGAAGCCGCCGGTCTTCATGTGGCTGCAGGCCGCCGCCTACGAGATCGTCGGCAGCTGGCAGTGGTCGTTCCTGCTGCCGTCCTTGCTGGGCGCCCTGCTCAGCCTGTGGCTGGTGTCGGACCTGGCACGGAGGCTGTGGTCGCCTCGGCATTCCATCTACGCCCTGGCGGCGCTGTTCTGCACCCTGCAGTTCGGGCTGATGGCCAAGCGTGCGCAGATCGACATGGTGCTGGTGGGGATGACCACCGTCGCACTGTGGGGCTTGATGCGGCACCTGTGCGAACGCCGCAACCTGCCCGCGCTGTGGCTGGCCGGTTTCGCCGCAGGCGTCGGCACGGTGACCAAGGGCGTGGGCTTCCTGCCGCTGCTGATGGTGCTGCCCTGGTTCGGCTGGTGGCTGTACCAGCGTCGCCGGGGGTACACGGTGGAGGGCCCGCATCCGGCAACCCTGCTGTGGCTGATCCCGGCCTTCCTGCTGGGTGTCGGGGTGTGGCTGGCACCACTGGGCTGGGCCCTGCTGCACACGCCCACTGCCGAACTGCAGGCCTACGCGCATGAGCTGTTGTTCAAGCAGACCGGTACCCGTTATGCCAATGCCTGGCACCACCGGCAGCCCGCCTGGTACTACCTGCAGGTGATCCTGACCCTGTGGCTGCCGGGCAGCCTGCTGCTGCCGATGCTGTTCAAGCCCTGGTGGCGCCGTATCCGCCGTGGCGACCGCCGCCAGTGGCTGCTGCTGGGCTGGGCCGTGCTGGTGCTGGTGTTCTTCAGCGCCAGCCCGGGCAAGCGCGAGGTGTACCTGCTGCCGATGCTGCCGGCGATGGCGCTGGCCGCAGCGCCATTGCTGCCCGGCCTGCTGCGCCGCCTGTGCGTGCGCCGCTACCTGTTCGGCTACAGCGTGGTGCTGATGCTGGCCACCGGCGTGCTGGGCGTGATGCTGATGACCGAGCACCCGTGGGCCGTGGCTCAGCTGGAACGCCGGGCGATGCCCGACACCCTGCTTCCGGTGCTGGGTGATGGCCTGCTGACCTTCGCCATCGCGCTGGCGACGTTGATTGTCTGGTTGCGGGTGCGCCGCGCCGCAACGCTGGTGCTGCTGACCCACGGCATGCTGTGGATGCTCTACGGCCTGGTGCTGATCCCGGCGCTGGATCCCTACGCATCGGCGTCGGCGCTGATGCGCCGGGTCGGCGCGCGGATCGGACCGGACGCCGAACTGGCGCTGGTGGCCTGGCGCGAACAGAACCTGCTGCAGGCCGACCGCCCGGTGCGCGAATTCGGCTTCAAGCGCCCCTGGGCCGAGCAATGGCACGACGCCGGCCCGTGGCTGGCCGAGGCACCTGGCAAGCGCTGGCTGCTGGTGCTGGACGACGCAATGAGCCCCTGTGTGGATCCGGCCAAGGTGATCGACATCGGTGTTGCCAACAGGAATCGTTGGCAACTGCTTCCCGGTACTGCATGGAACCCGGAATGCCACGCCGAGCGGACAGGATCGACCGCCGAAGAAGACTGAACGTTGACACGTGCCGGGAAAACATTAACCCGGCACGAACGAGCGTCCGACCCTTCTCCGACATCCAGGTGACGAGCATGACCGCGGATTCCCGAACCGCCCTTTCCCAGCATGCCCGTCCGTCCCCTTGATTCGGTAGCGCCGCTTGCAACATCGCCACTGGCGTCACGATTTGCCGTAACTCACCTCTGGCTGCCTGTCGCAATCGGTCTGCCGTTGTTTACGCTGCTGATGGGTTTCGGCGGCGACCAATGGGTGGCCGATCATCTGTTCCGTCTGGAGGGTGGCCACTGGGCGCTGCAGGACGCCTGGATCACCCGCACGGTGGTGCACAAGGCCGGCAAATGGCTGAGCACCGCAGCGGCGCTGGTTGCGATCCTGCTGTGCTTCCACCACTGGCGGAAGGGTCGCGATCGCATCCTGCGGTGGGCGCTGCTTTATGTCGTGATTGCCATGGCTCTGGGCACGGGTGTGATCTCCCTGCTGAAGGCGCTGGTGCCGATGGAATGCCCCTGGGACCTGCTTCGCTACGGCGGCCACCAGCCTTTCATCGGGCTTTTCACCGCGCGCCCGGCCGGCATGGCCGCACAGGCCTGCTTCCCGGCGGGCCACGCCAGCGCGGGTTACGCATGGTTGTCCCTGTACTTCTTCGCCTTGCTGTGGCGCCCTTCATGGCGCTGGGCCGGGTTGTGGATCGGCCTCGGCGCTGGCCTGGTGTTCGGCATCAGCCAGCAGCTGCGGGGCGCCCATTTCCTTTCGCATGACGTTGCCACTGCGTTGATATGTTGGCTGCTTTCGCTGGGCCTGTATCTGATCGTCAAACGCGTCCTGATCCGCCGTCAGCTGGACCGTCCCAACCGCCAGGAGGCAAACGCATGAGTGCATCGGTCCAACGCCCCGCCCGCCTCCCCGCCCTTGCGGGTCTTCGCAACTGGCGGCCGCAGCTTTCCACCGAAGCACTGATCGCGCTGACCAGCCTGTTCTTCGCGGTGGCCGGCAATGGCCTGTTCTGGCACAGCGCGATGGCCAGCCATCCGGGCAGCCTGCGCTACGCGCTTTCGCTGCTGCTGTTGCTGCTGGGTGCACACGGCGTGCTGCTGGGCATCCTGGTCTGGCGCTGGAATGCCAAGGTGGTGATCAGCCTGTTGCTGCTGGTGACCGCATTCGCTGCGCACTACATGAGCCGCTACCACATCTATCTGGATGCGGACATGCTGCGCAACGTGCTGGCGACCGACCCCAAGGAAAGCCGCGAGCTGATGACCGTGTCGCTGGTGTGGCCGGTGCTGTTGCTGGCGGTGTTGCCGATGATCGTGCTGTGGCGCGTGCAGCTGCGC
This sequence comes from Stenotrophomonas sp. YJH_SMC_79, assembly GCF_059367995.1. NCBI lineage: Bacteria > Pseudomonadati > Pseudomonadota > Gammaproteobacteria > Lysobacterales > Lysobacteraceae > Stenotrophomonas > Stenotrophomonas sp. YJH_SMC_79. The sequence goes on along the minus strand of NZ_JCAFRK010000002.1, from coordinate 294,324 downwards.
CGCCGCAGCTGGGGCCGCAGCCTGCTGTGGCGCCTCGGCTTCCTGGTCGTGGCAGCGGTGACTGCCGTTGGCGGTGCGCTGATCTCGTTCCAGGATGTCTCGGCACTGATGCGCAACCAGCGCGAAGTGCGTTACCTCGCCACCCCGGCCAACGTACTGCTGGGCCTGCCGCGTGCGCTGCGTGGCGACAACCCGGTGCAGCGCGCGCCGAAGCTGCCGATCGGTACCGATGCCAAGGCCACCCCGCGTGCACCTGCCAGCAAGCCGCGCCTGCTGGTGATCGTCATGGGCGAAACCGTGCGCGCGCAGAACTGGGGCCTCAACGGCGGCCGCAACACCACCCCGGAGCTGGCCCAGGCACCGGTGATCAACTTCCCGGACATGCATTCCTGCGGCACCAGCACCGAAGTGTCGCTGCCGTGCCTGTTCTCGCCGTGGGGACGCCACGACTACGATGAAAAAAAGATCCGTGCACACCAGTCGCTGCTGCACGTACTGAACCGTGCCGGCATCGCACCGTTGTGGCGTGACAACCAGTCCGGCTGCAAGGGCGTGTGCGAAGGCCTGGAGTTCCAGTCACTGTCCGATGCGACCACCCCGGGGCTGTGTGCCGATGGCCGCTGCATGGACGAGATCCTGCTGCAGGACCTGGCCACCCAGGTGCGTGCCAAACCCGGCGACCGCGTGGTAGTGCTGCACCAGCTGGGCAACCACGGCCCGGCGTACTTCGAGCGTTACCCGGCCGCCTTTGCTCGTTTCAAGCCAACCTGCGACACCCGTGACATCGGCCGTTGCTCGCGCGAAGAGATCACCAACAGCTACGACAACGCCGTGCTGTACACCGATCATTTCCTGAGCAAGACCATCGGCACGCTGCAGGGCATGCAGGATTACGACACGGCGATGATCTACCTGTCCGACCATGGCGAGTCGCTGGGCGAGAAGGGCCTGTTCCTGCACGGCGTGCCCTATGCCATCGCCCCGGCCGAGCAGACCCGGGTACCGATGACGATGTGGTTCTCACCGGGCTTCGCCAGCAGCCGCGGGCTGGACCTGCAGTGCGTGCGCAAGCGTTCGGCGGCGTATACCGACCACGACAACCTGTTCCCGTCGGTGTTGGGCCTGATGCAGGTGAAGACCTCGCTGTACGAGCGCGACCGCGACGTGTTCGCCAACTGCGAAGGTTGAGGGTTGTTCGGCAGGGCTTGCAGCCCTGCACCTGCGACGGCAAAGACAAAGGCAAAGGCCGAAGCAACAGCAACAACAACAACAACAACAGCGGACTATCCGTGGTTTGGCGTGGTGGGTCCGGTGGCGGGAGACGCCGTAAACCCATCCATGGGGGCTTGGCCGCGGCATCCATGCCGCGGACACTCCCGCCACCGGACCCACCCCGCCTTCGACAGTTTTCCGCGATCTGTTGGAATGACCTTGGGGTCGGATCCGTTTTCCGGAGGAAAACGGATCCGACCCCATTTTGATTGTCGATACCTGACAGATGTGTCGACCAAGGTCGACACCTACCAACAGCCGCCACGATCTGTCAGAGGTGGGGCGGTGTGGGCTTGCAGGACCGTTGGCGCCATGGATGGCGCCATCGAGCCCCCATGGACGGGTTTACGGCGTGTCCTGCAAGCCCACACCGCCCCGCCAAACCACGGAATCCCCGCTTTTGAAGTTGACGTTGCCGTTGCTCGAAAGCCTCTGCGGGTGCCGGGCGCGGCCCGGCCGACTTCCGCCACTTGCGGTGGCAGCGGCTGCCCACTAGCCTTCGGCCGTCGTTCACCACCCAAGGACCGCCCGTGAAACACCGTCATCTCCTGCTGGCCTCGGCTATCGCCGCCGCCACGCTGGCCCTGGCCGCCTGCAAGAAGGAACCCACCCCAGGCACCGATACCGCCAGCAGCAGCGCCCCGGCCGGCGAAACCGCCGACCAGTTCGTGGCCCGCATCAATGCCGAATTCAAGGCCGCCTACCCGGAAATGACCTCGGCGCAGTGGCTGTCCTCCACCTACATCAACAGTGATTCGGAACGAATCGCGGCCAAGGCCAACGAGCGCTCGCTGACCCAGCTCAACAGCTGGATCGAACAGGCCGCCAAGTTCGACGGCAAGCCGATGAGCGAAGACAGCAAGCGCGCGATCCACCTGCTGAAACTGATGTCTTCGATGCCGGCGCCACGCGACCCGGCCAAGCTGGCCGAGCTGACCCAGATCGCCACCCGCATGGAAGGCAGCTACGGTGCCGGCAAGTACTGCACCGATGCCAACGATCCCAACTCCTGCCGCCAGCTGGGCGAGCTGGAGCAGGTGCTGGCACGCAGCCGCGATTACGACAAGCAGCTCGACGCCTGGCAGGGCTGGCACAGCACCACCAAGAGCATGCGCGGCGACTACCAGAAGTTCGTCGGCCTGGTGAACGAAGGCGCCAAGGGCATGGGCTTCACCGATGCCGGCCAGATGTGGCGCAGCGGCTACGACATGCCGCCGGAGCAGATCGGCCCTGAAACCGATCGCCTGTGGGAACAGGTCAAGCCGATGTACGAGCAGCTGCACTGCTACGCACGCGGCAAGCTGGACAAGACCTATGGCAAGGACAAGGCAGAAGTGGGCAATGGCCTGATCGCCGCGCACCTGCTCGGCAACATGTGGCAGCAGGACTGGTCGAACCTGTGGGACCAGCTGGAACCCTACCCGGGCGCTGGCAGCCTGGACATCACCGCGGCACTGGAAAAGCAGTACCAGACCAACCTGAGCGCGGCGCTGGCCAAGGCCGGCAAGGACGCCAACGTGGCTGCCCAGTACAAGGCGCAGCGCGAGGCCGAACTGCGTACCGCCAAGCAGATGACCGAGCGCGCGCAGGACTTCTACGTGTCGCTGGGCATGCCGTCGCTGCCGCAGTCGTACTGGGAAAAAACCCAGTTCATCAAGCCCGATGACCGCGACGTGGTCTGCCACGCCAGCGCCTGGGACATGAACATGGAAGGCGACGTGCGCACCAAGATGTGCATCAAGCCGAACGAAGAAAACTTCACCACCATCTACCACGAGCTGGGCCACATCTATTACGACCTGGCCTACAACCCGCTGCCGCCGCTGTTCCAGGGCGGTGCCAACGATGGCTTCCATGAAGCGATCGGCGACACCATCGTGCTGGCGATGACACCCAAGTACCTCAGCTCGATCGGCCTGGTCGACGCGCCGACCGAGAGCCGCGAGGCGGTCATCAACAACCAGATGCGCATGGCGCTGTCCGGTGTGTCGTTCCTGCCGTTCGGCCTGATGATCGACCGTTGGCGCTGGGGCGTATTCGACGGTTCGATCACCGCCGACAACTACAACAAGGCGTGGTGGGACCTGAAGGCCAAGTACCAGGGCGTGGCCCCGGCCAGCACCCGTGGTGAAGAGTTCTTCGACCCGGGCGCGAAGTACCACGTGCCGGGCAACACCCCCTACACCCGCTACTTCCTGGCGCGCATCCTGCAGTTCCAGTTCTACAAGGGCCTGTGCGACGCGTCGGGCTACAAGGGCCCGCTGCATGAGTGCACCTTCTACGGCAACAAGGAAGCCGGCCAGAAGTACTGGGCGATGCTGAGCAAGGGTGCCAGCCAGCCGTGGCAGGCCACGTTGAAGGAGCTGACCGGTACCGACAAGCTCGATGCCGGCCCGATGATCGAGTACTTCACGCCGGTCAACGAGTGGCTGAAGCAGCAGAACGAAGGCCAGATGTGCGGCTGGCAGGCCAACGCGGCCCCGGCGGCAAAATGAAAGAAGGGGCGGGTCCGCGAGGATCCGCCCCTTTCCGGTAGTGCCGGCCGCTGGCCGGCAACTGCACGGTGGAAATGCGTCTGGCAGCCGGCCAGCGGCCGGCTCTACCGCAACAGCGATCAGCTGTTCTTCTTGGCCGCCATCGCAGCGGCCAACTCGGCCTTGAATTCCTCGAAGGTCTGGCCCTTCTCCCTGGCTTCGGCCTGTGCGGCATCGCGCAGCGCGTCGGAGTACATCAGGCGCACCGGCGTGCCATTGCGTTCGTGCAGCTCACCGGCCTGCATGATCAGCGCCAGCACCTGTGCGGCGCTTTCGCTGTGGCCGGCAATGCGGCCATCCATGCCCAGCACCCATTCGCCGTCGCGGCGCACGACACCGGCCAGCAGGGTGCGCTGCGCATCGCGCAGTTCCGCATGCGGCTCCACCGGCGAGGCCTGGGCAGCGGCCTTGTTGGCGGCCTGCTTTTCCTGGCGACGGCGCTGGTCGCGGCGGGTCTTGGAGCTGGTGGACATGGTGCGGTACCGCTGCGAAAGGGGGGCGCAAGGATAGCGCACCCCGCCCGCAGCACCGCTTCACACCCCTCAGTCCAGCACTTTGCCGTGCCGCCAGTAGCCCATGAAGGTGATCGCGCGGCGGTCCAGCCCGCAGTCGCGGACCAGATGGCGACGGACCGCCATCACCGACCCCGCCTCGCCTGCCACCCAGGCATACAGCGGCCCGGCCACGCTGGCATCGGCCTGCTCCCACAGGATCTGCGCGTCAATGTCGATCTCTTCCAGCTCGTCGCCTGCGGCCACGCTCGAGGCCGCTGCCAGGCGCGCCTGCACCGCCTGCAACAGAGGCTGTCCGTAGGCCGCCTGCCCGCGTGGCAGCCAGACCAGCTCGGCCGTGTCCGGGGCCTTCAACGGCACCGCATCCCCGGCCTGGGCGACCTCCAGCAGCGCCAGCGTGCGTGGCGGATCGGCCAGCGCGGCCAGTTCCTCGAGAATGCCGGCTACCGCCGGTAGCGCGGTTTCATCCGCCACCAGCAGCACCTGGCCGACACCCGCCGGCGGCTTCCATTCCCAGCCTTCGCTGCTGTCGGCACAGTCCGCATCGGGGGCCAGCAGCACTACGCGGTCGCCCGGCCGCGCGCGGATGGCCCAGCGCGAGGCCGGCCCGGTTTCGCCATGCAGCACGAAATCAACGTCGACCTCGCCCTGCTCGGCACGCAGCTGGCGGATGGTGTAGGTGCGCATCGGCGGGCGCTGGTCGTCCGGCAGCGCGCGATAGCGTGGATACCAGTCTTCACCGCTGGGGACCTGCGGCACGTCCTGGCCGGGCAAGGGGAAGAACACCTTGATGCGCTGGTCCGGGCCTTCGGTCTTCATCCGTGCCACGTCGGCACCGGTGAACACCATGCGGTCAAGGGAAGGGGAAAGAACGCGGCGCTCCTTCAGCGCCACCTCGAACAGGCGATAGGTCTGCTGCGCAGCCATGGGGGAACCTCATGCAACGACATCGGATCGGCTGGCTGTCGTGCATCCACGCACCGGCTGGCTGGAGTCCCCAGCCTAGTCCGGTCGTTCCTGGCCGCAAGCGTTGGAGACAGCGCGGCCCGCCCTACCCCTGCGCACTGCTCAATGGCCCGTGCAGACTGCCTGCGCCGCGCGCTCGCGCTGGTGCTCCCAGTACCAGAACACGAATCCGGCGCCGAAGAATGCAGCCTGGCCCAGTGCCAGGTGCAGCGGGCTGGCACTGAGCAGCGGCGACACCACGCCAGCCACCACCGTGCTGATCATCAGCTGCACGAAGGCCTGCAGGGACGATGCCAGGCCACGCTGGTGCGGGTACATGTCCAGCACCGCCAGGGCCAGGATCGGGAAGATCAGCGACATGCCCATGCCGCCCAGGAAGATCGGCAGCACCGCCCACGGCAGCACGAACTGCGGCGACAGCGCCACGTAGCCGACATTCAGCAGCGCCGACAGCGCGCACAGGCTGAAACCGATGGCGACCTGGCGTGTGGGCGTGGTGTGCCCGGCCATGCGCCCGGACAGGAACGAGCCGGTGGTCATGCCGCCGATGGTGGGAATGAACAGCCAGGCGAAGCCGCCCTCGCCCAGATGCAGGTGCTGCATCACGAACACCGGTGCCGAGGAGATGTACAGGAAGATGCCGCCGAAACCGATGCTGCCAGCCAGCGCCAGGCGCAGGAAGCGCGGGTTGAAGCCGATGCGCACATAGTCACGCAGCAGCACGCGCGGCGACAGCGGTACCCGTGCCTCGACCGGATGGGTTTCCGGCAGGAAGCGCGCGGTGGCCGCCAGCAGCACCAGCCCGAACACCACCAGGAACCAGAAGATCAGCGGCCAGCCGGCGCCACTGAGCAGGATCCAGCCGCCGATGATCGGTGCGATCGCCGGAGCGATGCCGAACAGCATCGACACCTGGCTCATCAGCCGCTGCGCATCGTGGCCGTGGTACAGGTCGCGGATCACCGCGCGGCCGACAATCATGCCGACACCCGCAGACAGGCCCTGCAGCGCGCGGAACGCCAGCAGCGTGGTCAGGTCGGTGGACAGCGCACAGCCGACCGAGGCGCCGACGAACACCACCAGGCCGCCCAGGATCACCCGCTTGCGGCCCCAGGCATCGGACAGCGGGCCGTGCGCCAGGCTCATCAGACCGTAGAACAGCAGGTACACACTGATGGTCTGCTGCACCGCCACTTCGTCCACCGCCAGGCGCTGGGCCAGCTGCGGGAACGCCGGGAAGATGGTGTCGATCGAGAACGGACCGAACATGGCCAGGCCGGCGAGCAGCAGGGCCATGCGGCGGGTGGAGGGAGCAACAGCGGCGGTCATGGGAAAGGCGTCCGGCAGGGCCATGCGCGGCACGCACGGCGGGCGCCGGTCCCCTGCAGCAGGGACGGCGCCAGATGAATTCGGGTATCCGCCCATCATAGGTGGGGATTGCGCCTGATGCCATGCAGCAGTGCACAAAACGCACGGACGGGCCATCGGCCATTCAGGCGCGGCCTCCAGGACCGAAGGCGGCCGCCGCGCCCGCAACGGGCTATAATCGGCGGGCAACACGGTGGGAGAAGCGGAACACCGCTGCCGAAGGCGCAACGCCCGTAATCGCTCAGGCCCGATACCACCCGTAACACAACTCTGGAGAGACCGGTTCGATCCGGCGCCGAAGGGGCACGAAGCTGCGGTCCGCCGCGCTTTTAAACTCTCAGGCAAAAGGACAGAGGGGCGCCCCGCAGACCGCCGACCGGCGGCTTGTGCCCGTGCGTGTGCCCTTTCCTGACGGATCCTTCGCCATGTCCCAGAACACCCCTTCCCTGCGTGAGCTCGAGCACCACAACGCGTTCGTCGAGCGCCACATCGGCCCCAACGACGCCGAGATCGCGCAGATGCTCGACGTCGTCGGCCACGCGTCGCTGGATGCGATGACCGACGCCATCGTGCCGGCCAAGATCAAGTCGCCGGCACCGCTGGCACTGCCGGAGTCGATGACCGAAGTGCAGGCACTGGCGAAGATCCGTGCGATCGCCGACAAGAACACCGTGCTGCGCAGCTTCATCGGCCAGGGTTACTACGGTACCCACACGCCGAACGTGATCCTGCGCAACATCCTGGAAAACCCGGCGTGGTACACCGCCTACACCCCGTACCAGGCGGAAATCTCGCAGGGCCGCATGGAAGCGCTGATCAACTTCCAGACCCTGTGCGCCGACCTGACCGGCATGGAAATCGCCAACGCCTCGCTGCTGGACGAAGCCACCGCCGCCGCCGAAGCGATGACCCTGGCCAAGCGTTCGGCCAAGTCGAAGTCGGACACCTTCTTCGTGCACGACGCCGTGCACCCGCAGACCCTGGAACTGCTGCGTACCCGCGCCGAGCCCATGGGCATCGTGCTGCGCGTCGGCACCCCGGCCGAAGCGCTGGAAGCAGAAGCCTTCGGCCTGCTGCTGCAGTATCCGGACACCTTCGGCCAGGTCGGCGACTACAAGGCGCTGGTCGATGCCGTGCACGCACGCGGCGGCCTGGTGGCCGTGGCCACCGACCTGCTGGCCCTGACCCTGCTGGCTGCCCCGGGCGAATGGGGCGCGGACATCGTGGTCGGCAACAGCCAGCGTTTCGGCGTGCCGTTCGGCTTCGGTGGCCCGCACGCCGCCTTCATGGCCTGCCGTGACGCCTACAAGCGCTCGATGCCAGGCCGCCTGATCGGCGTTTCGATCGATGCCCAGGGCAACCCGGCCTACCGCCTGACCCTGCAGACCCGCGAACAGCACATCCGCCGCGAGAAGGCCACCTCCAACATCTGTACCGCGCAGGTGCTGCTGGCGGTGATGGCCTCGATGTACGCCGTTTACCACGGCCCGGAAGGCCTGACCCGCATTGCCCGCCGCACCCATCGACTGGCCTCGATCCTGGCCGCAGCGCTGCGCAATGCCGGCGTGCAGGTCGGTGGCGACTTCTTCGACACCCTGCACGTCACCGGCGTGCATGCCGATGAAATCCATGCCAAGGCACGCGCCGCCGGTTACAACCTGCGCGCGATCGACAGCGACTCGGTCGGCATCAGTCTGGACGAGACCACCACCCGCGCCGACATCGTCGCCGTGGCTGCGGTGTTCGGTGCCTCGCTGGACGTCGACGCGCTGGATGCCAGCACCGCCGACGCGCTGCCGGCCGGCCTGCTGCGCCAGTCCGCGTTCCTGACCCACCCGGTGTTCAACACCCACCACAGCGAGCACGAACTGCTGCGTTACCTGCGTTCGCTGGCCGACAAGGACCTGGCGATGGACCGCACGATGATCCCGCTGGGTTCGTGCACCATGAAGCTCAACGCCACCGCCGAGATGATCCCGGTGACCTGGCCGGAGTTCTCGCAGATCCACCCGCTGGTGCCGGCCGACCAGGCGCTGGGTTACAAGGAACTGATCGACACGCTGGAAGCGATGCTGGTCGAATGCACCGGCTACGACGCGGTCAGCCTGCAGCCGAATTCCGGCGCACAGGGCGAGTACGCCGGGCTGCTGGCGATCCGCGCCTACCACCGCTCGCGCGGTGAAGGCCACCGCGACATCTGCCTGATCCCGGACTCGGCGCACGGCACCAACCCGGCCTCGGCACAGATGTGCGGCATGAAGGTCGTGGTCACCAAGACCGATGCCAACGGCAACGTCGACGTCGAGGACATCCGCCTCAACGCCGAGAAATACAGCGACCGCCTGGCCGCGATCATGATGACCTACCCGTCCACGCATGGCGTGTTCGAGGAGGAAGTGGTCGAGATCTGCGAGATCATCCACCAGCACGGCGGCCAGGTGTACACCGACGGCGCCAACATGAACGCCCTGGTCGGCGTGGCCAAGCCGGGCAAGTGGGGGTCGGACGTTTCGCACCTGAACCTGCACAAGACCTTCTGCATCCCGCACGGCGGCGGCGGCCCCGGCGTCGGCCCGTGCGCCGTCAAGGAGCACCTGGCCCCGTTCCTGCCGGGCAAGCTGGGTGACAACGGCCCGGTCGGCATGGTCAGCGCGGCCAGCTTCGGCAGCGCCTCGATCCTGCCGATCAGCTGGATGTACATCGCGATGATGGGCCGCGAAGGCCTGCGCAAGGCCACCCAGGTCGCGCAGCTCAACGCCAACTACATCGCCAAGCGCCTGGCCCCGCACTTCAAGACCCTGTACACCGGCCGCAATGGCCTGGTGGCGCATGAGTGCATCCTCGACGTACGTCCGCTGGAGAAGACCAGCGGCATCGGCGCCGAGGACGTGGCCAAGCGCCTGATCGACTTCGGCTTCCATGCCCCGACCCTGAGCTTCCCGGTGGCAGGTACGCTGATGGTCGAGCCGACCGAGAGCGAATCGCTGCACGAACTGGATCGCTTCATCAGCGCGATGATCCAGATCCGCGAGGAAATCACCGCGATCGAAGACGGCCGCCTGGACCGCGAGGACAACCCGTTGAAGAACGCGCCGCACACTGCGACCGCGGTGACCGCCAGCGAGTGGACCCACGCCTACCCGCGTGAACTGGCTGCATTCCCGTTGGCCAGCCTGAAGCAGAGCAAGTACTGGCCGCCGGTGGCACGCGTCGACAACGTGTACGGCGACAAGAACGTGATGTGCGCCTGCATCCCGGTCGACGCCTACAAGGATGATGAAGTCGAGGCGTAAGCCTGCGATCCATCGGAAATGAGAACGGCCCGCGCAAGCGGGCCGTTTTCATAAGGGCTCATGGACCAAGATCCACACCCACAACAATCCGATCACGGATCCGGCATCTGCCCCAGGCTCAACTGCCACGACACCCCGAAGCGGTCCTGCACCCAGCCGTAGCGGTTGCTGAAATCGTAATCGCCCACCGGCATCAACCAGTGACCGCCCTCGCCCAGCACGCGCGCGGCACGCTCGAACTGTTCGGCGCCGGAGCACTCCACGAACAGCGAGATCGACGGCGAGAAGGTGAAATCGTGCACGTCCAGGCTGTCGAAGCACAGGTAGTGGGTGCCACCGAGCAGGAAAATGGCCTGGCGGACCTGCCCGGGCACGCCGGCACCGGCGCCGTCCGGATGGCGCTGCATTGCCAGCAGGCGGAAATCGGCGAAGGCCTCGGCGTACAGGGCCAGGGCGGCCTCGGCCTGGCCGGTGAACATCAGGAAGGGGCGACTGCGCAGCATGCGGTACTCCTGGTCAACGGGCCGCTGACGGCCCACACGATCAGGATGGCACGGCGGATGTATGCCTTCTGTAGAGCCGAGCCCATGCTCGGCTGACGTCTGCGCGAACAGCAGCCGACCATAGGGTCGGCTCTACAGGATCAGGCCTCGCGCATGCGCCGGGCGATGGCGCTGCCGGCGGCGATGGTGGCGGTCAGCGCCACCATCGACAGGAACTGCAGGCGGGTATGCGACTCGCTCAGCAGCAGGCCGAAGATCAACGCCAGGATCGCCAGCGCGCACACCGTCAGCCACGGGAAACCGGCCATGCGGAACGGCAGCCGGGTACCCAGGCGATCCGCGCGGCGGCGCAACACCAGTTGCGAGACCAGCGACAGCGTCCACACCAGCAGGCAGGTGGAACCGACGATGTTCAGCAGCACCGGCAGCACCCGGTCCGGGAACAGCAGTTCCATCACCGTGGCGGCGAAACCGAACAGCACGCTGGCCAGCACGGCAATCACCGGCACCTGGCGCGGATCGGTCCAGCCCAGCACCGCCGGCGCTTCGCGGCGCTGCGCCAGTGAATACATCATGCGCGAGGCGCCGTAGAGGTTGGCATTGAGTGCCGACAGCAGCGCGATCACCGCAATCAGGGTGATGGCGGTGCCGGCGCCAGGAATACGCGCAATGTCCAGCACGGCGGCGAACGGCGACTTCAACGCTTCGCTGGTCCACGGCACGACGGCGATGATCACGCTCAGCGAGCCGATGTAGAACACCAGGATGCGCCACGCCACGGTGCGGATGGCACGGGCGATGCTGCGCTCCGGATCTTCAGTCTCTGCCGCCGCAACGGCGACGATCTCGGTGCCACCGAAGGCAAAAACGACAACCAGCAGTGCAGCGCCAATACCGGCCAGGCCCTTCGGTGCGAAGCCACCATGCTCGGTGAAGTTGCTCAGGCCCGGCGAGGTCACCTGCGGCAGCCAGCCCATCAGCAGCGCCACGCCGATGGCGATGAAGGCCAGGATCGCCGCCACCTTGAGGATGGCGAACCAGAATTCGAACTCGCCGAAGTTCTTCACCCCGAGCAGGTTGATCGCGGTGAAGAACAGCATGAAGGCCAGCGCCGCCATCGGTACAGGTACTGCTGGCCAGACCGTGGCCAGCAGCCCGGCCGCTCCCACCGCCTCGGCGGCGATCACGATCACCAGCTGCACCCACCACAACCAGCCGACGGTGGCACCGGCGGTGGCGCCCATGGCATCGGCGGCATAGACCGAGAACGCGCCACTGGTCGGTTTGGCCGCCGCCATTTCGCCCAGTGCGTTCATCACGATGATCACCAGCGCGCCGGCGACCAGATACGACACCAGCACCGCCGGACCGGCCGCCTGCACACCCACGCCCGAGCCGAGGAACAGGCCGGCGCCGATGGCGCTGCCCAGGCCCATCATGATCAGCTGGCGGGGCTTGAGCGAATGTCCGAGGCGGGACGGCGAAGCGGTCGGAATCGAGTTGGGCATCGGCGGGGCTGGCGGCGGGCTACAGGGGCGACACCTTACCCTGTCCCATGCCCGCGGGGATAGGCACAGCGCAGCAGGCGGCTCAGGCCAGTGCGGGCTCGCCGACGTTGCCGCCGATACGGGCGCGGTAGGCGCGCGGCGAGAAACCGGTTTCAGCCTTGAACTTGCGGGTGAAGGCGCTCTGGTCGCTGAAACCACAGGCCTGGCCGATGCTGGCGATGCTCTCGTCACCGTGCAGCAGGTGCATGGCCATCTGGATCCGCAGCCGGGTCAGCACCTGCTGCGGGGTCATCTGGAACACCTTGCGGAAGCTGCGCTCCAGCTTGGACAGCGAAAAGCCGGTGATGTCCAGCAGGGTCTGCATGCGCACGTTCTCGGCGTAGTGCGCGTTGAGGTGGGCCAGTGCCAGCCGCAGCTGTTCGTACTGGGTACCCAGGCTGTCCTTCTGGCCAAGGTCGCGGGAAATGCCGATCAGCCCCTCGATGGCCCCATCGACCACCAGCGGGCGCTTGCAGGTCAGGCACCAGCCCGGTTCGCGGTTGGCGAACAGGTGCAGCTCCATCAGGTTCTCGATCACCTCACCGGACAGCACGCGGGCGTCCTGATCGACGTAGTCCGCACTGAGGCCGGTCGGGTAGATTTCGGCCGCCGTGCGCCCGATCACGTCCTTGCGCGCGCGCAGGCCCAGCCGCCGCAGCATGGTCTGGTTGACGTGGGTGTAGCGCCCCTGAAGATCCTTGATGAAGAACAGCACATCCGGGATGGCGTCGAACAGGGCTTCGATGTCGGCGGGCTCGACTCGCATGGGGCAAGCATAGCCGAGGCGCCCTTGCCGGTGCGATCACCCTTGCGGGACTTGCGCTTAACGCTGCCAGGCCCACCGTGGGGCCGGTTCCTACCGGAGACCGGCCATGCCCCGCGGTGACAAGTCCGCCTATACCGAAAAGCAGAAGCGCCAGGCCGAGCACATCGAGGACAGCGAGCGCGAGCGCGGTGCCAGCGAAAGCACCGCCGAACGCATCGCCTGGGCCACCGTGAACAAGCAGGATGGTGGCGGCAAGCGCAGTGGCAGTGGTCGCAAGGTAGCGAAGAAGGCACCAGCGAAAAAGGCCGCCAGCAAGGCCGCTGCGAAGACAACGACGGCGAAGAAGGCACCGGCCCGCAAGACAGCCACGAAGAAGGCAACAAGGAAGACGGTGGCCAAGAAGGCCAGCACTCCCGCCTCGCGTAGTGCTGCCGCGAAGAAGGCAGCGAAGACCCGTGCGGCAAAGAAGACCGTGCGCAAGGTGGCGGCGAAGAAAGCGGCACGTACCCGCGCCCGCGGCTGAGAGCAGCGTTCAGGGTGGCAGCGCCCGCACCCACGCGGCAACTTCGGCTGCCGCTGCATCAGCGCGGGCCTGCAGCAGCAGATGTGGTCCCTCCAGCGACACATGGCGGGCATCGGGCAACAGTGCCTGCAGCTCGGCCACACTGGGCGGCCACAGCAGGCGGTCCTGCCGGGCATGCAGGCATAGCGTCGGCAACACGAGTTCCGGCAGCAGTGCACGAACGTCCACCTGCAGCGTCGTCGCAGCACGTTGGCGCAGGGTTGCGGCCGGCACCTGCATGATTGCCAGGCCCAGCTCACGCAGGTTCGCGCGCGTCCGCCACTGCCCCAGCAGCAACCGGGCCATCAACGCGAGTGGTGGCAACGGCCACGCCGGAGCCAGTATCCGTGCGCTCGCCGCAGGCAGCGGCACCGGTCGCCGTGCAAAGGTCGTACTCAGTACCAACCCATGCAATCCAGGCAGCCCGGCCACCGCCAGTTCGATGGCCAGTGGCCCGGCGAACGATTCGGCCAGCAGCACAAAAGGAGATGCCGGAAGCTGCGGGCGCAGGATCGACGCCAACGTGGTGTAGTCCTGTGGCCCCCGCGCGGGCATCGGCAGCACCTGCATCTGGATGCCCCGCGCCTGCATCGCCTCCACGAAGTGTGCCGACAGCAGGCCGGTGCCATCCAGGCCTGGCAGCATCACGACTTGCAACATCGCGGCATTCATCACATTGATCACCCTTCAGGTCTCTTCGCACGACTCCCTGCCTGCAGCTTCACTCATTGACTGGGCACAAGGAAGTGCACGGCAGCGCACGCGGCGCTACGCTGATGGTCCCGACGGAACGGACAAGACGGCATGCGCAAGCCACGCTGGCTCAGCTGGACCGGCATTGCCATATGCACACTCTATCTCGCGCTGACCGCCTGGCTGGTGCTCGATGCCCAGGCCAACAGCGATCCCAAGAGCGCCTACATCCTCATGCAGCTGTCAGTGATGCTGCAGACCGCAGCACTCGACGTCATCGGCATGGGGGGATGGCTTTCCGGAAAGACCTGGACGACCGTCTACCTTCTGGTGATGCCCCCTACCCTGGCCGTGCTGTATGCCGTGGGGGCCATGCTCGGCAGTGTCCTTGAACAATGACGGCGCTGCGTCCGCCTGTCTGGGCAGGCAACGGAAATGCGGCCGCCCAGGGCGGCCGCATTTCTGTCACGGGGTCAGCAGCCTGCTCAGGCTGCACGACGCGTCACGGCCGAAGCCGCTGCGCCTTCCACCTTGAACACCGCCACCGACGTGGTCAGTGCATGCGCCTGCTCTTCCAGCGCGCGGCTGGCAGCGGTGGCTTCCTCCACCAGTGCGGCGTTCTGCTGGGTCACCTGATCCATCTGCACCACCACCTGGTTGACCTGCTCGATACCGGCGGCCTGCTCCTTGCTCGCCGCAGCGATGTCGCTCATCAGCTGGGTCGTGCGCGAACTTGCCTGGGCCACGCGCGCGATCGCGGCTTCCGATTCAACGGTCACCGCCAGGCCACTCTTCACCTTGGCCGCTGCGTCTTCGATCAGCTCCTTGATCTCCTTGGCGGCGACGCCGGCGCGCTGCGCGAGCGTGCGCACTTCGCTGGCGACCACGGCAAAGCCACGCCCCTGCTCACCGGCACGCGCAGCTTCAACCGCAGCGTTCAGCGCCAGGATGTTGGTCTGGAACGCGATGCCGTCGATCACCGTGGAGATCTCCGAAATGCGTGCCGAGGACTGATCGATCTCACCCATCACCGAGGCCATCTGTGCCATCGCCTGCTCGGTCTCGCGCACGGCGGCACCGGCCGCATGCGCTTCGCTGTCGGCCTGGCGGGCCAGCTCGGCATTCTGGCGCACGGTGGAGGTCAGTTCCTCCATCGATGCGGCCGCTTCTTCCAGATTTGCGGCCTGCTGCTCGGTGCGGCGCGACAGGTCGTTGTTGCCGGCGGCCAGTTCCTGCGCCGCGTTGTTGATGCTGTCGGCGGCCACCTGGATGCCCCGCACGATGCCGGTCAGCTGCGCGGTGGTGGTGTTGGCGTCGTCACGCATGCGCGCGAACACGCCGTCATACTCGCCGTCCATGCGCGCGGTCAGATCACCGTGCGAGATTGCACGCAGCACATCGGAGACATCGGCGATGCTGGCCTGCGAACTGGCCATCATGCCGTTGAGGTGCTCGACCATCGCCTTGAACTGGTACTGGAACGCAGCGGCATCGCCACGCATGCTGAAATCACCGGCGCGTGCGGCGCGGGCCAGTTCATCGATCTGCGCGTTGATCGACATCAGGCTCTGCTTCACCGCCGCCAGGGTGCGGGTCAGCGTGCCCTTCTCGCCCGGGTAGTCCGGCAGGTCGCGGCTGAGGTCACCGATGGCGTAACGCTGCATCACCTCGGCCATCAGCAGTTCCACCTGCACGTGCGATTCGACCAGGCTGTTGGTGGCCTGCACCATGCGGCCGAAGTCACCGGGGAACGCGGTGACGTCCATGCGATAGCGGATCGCGCCCGCCTCATGCTGCTCTGCCATCTGCAACTGCGCGCCGATCGCCGCCTGCACGCTCTGGCGAACGCTGGCCATGGCTTCACCCAGCTGGGTCAGTTCATCGCGGCCACCGAGGCGGAACTCCTGGTCCAGCTGTCCCTTGGACAGGCGTTCGGCCAGGTTCACCGCTCGGGCCAACGGGCCGGTCAGGCTGCGGCCGATCATCACCGAGGCACCGATGCCGACCAGCAGCGCAACGCCGCCCAGCACCAGCAGCTGAAGCAGGCTGCGCTCGCCCAGGCGGATCGCCTCGGCGGCTGCATCGCGGCTTTCCTTCTCTTCAAAGTCCACGCCATCGGACAGCGCCTTGTTCCAGCCATTGGCCGCTTCCTGCACCGGGCCCAGGGTCAGCGCCACGGCGCCTGGGTAGTCGCCCTGCTCCATCAGTTCGCTGGTCTGCTTGTTGAGCGGGCGCGCGATGGCACGCTTGGCCGCGATGGTTTCGGCGATGGCCTTACCTTCGGCGTCGCTGGGCAGCGCCTGGTAGGCGCTCCAGCTGGCCTCGTAGCGCTTGACCAGGTCGGCGATGCGCTGCTCATCGTGGCCGCGGTCATCGCCCTGGCGGATCAGCATCTCGCGGCGCACGACCATCATCTGGTTGTTGGCATCGAGCATCTGCGACAGCAGGCGCACCTTGGCCACGCTGACGTCGACCACCTGCTGCATCGCGCGCTTCTGCACGACACTGGCGGTGGCGCCGGTGGCCACCACGGCAGCAACCAGCAGCAGCAACAGGCCAAAGCCCAGCCCAAGACGCCAGGCAACCCTGACATTCCTCAAGTAGTTCATGGGGGTATCCAAAACGGGGGGGATGAGGCCCTATCGGCAGCTGCACGCCGTGGCTTGATGGCAGCAATGCCCTCCGTCCGGGTACGGTTCAGACAGGTGATTGCCGATGTGAACCAACATCCGCGCTGGCGTTGCGTAGAAACACAAGAATGAAGAACACCGAGTGCATGGTCCCAAGAATTGATTCGACGATCACCGACCACTTCCCAAGATCCGACTTCGGCACCATGTCACCGAATCCCAACGTCGTGAATGTTGCCGCGGAGAAGTACAGCGAGTCGGTGAGGTTCCCAATCGTCCAGCCTTGCTGGGCGGCCGGACCAGCCCAAGGGAACCTGGCGTAGTAGAAGGCAAACACACCGATGAGCATCGCCGATGTCATCACGTAAAGCAGGGGAGCAAAGATCCCATCCTGTTGCCTATAGCGCAGGCGGCTATTGGTGACATAGGCCATCAGCGCATAACCCACCAGCAGAAGCCCCAGCCCGATCAGCGCGGCGAGTTCCTGCGATCCGAATTGCATTGTTTTCGCAGGTAGCACCGCCAGCATCATCAATGCGCCTGACCCAAGGATCCCTAGCCCTGCCTTGCGATCGACGCGCTTCCAATGATCGCAAACCCGTCTCACTATCCTGTTCAATCACCCCTCTCCATTCTTGATGTTCACACTTTCCAGATCGGCCGGGCTGGGTATCTCTTGAGAATTCAGTAGTCGCCACCATTGAAATCACGCAACGAAAAAGCCCCGCTTTCGCGGGGCTTTTTCTTCCAGCGGTGCCAGGCAATGCCCAGCGCTACCGATCACTCACTCAGGCGAACGGATCCTGCAGGACCATGGTGTGGTCACGGTCCGGGCCGGTGGAGACGATGCTGATCGGGCAGCCGGCCAGCTCTTCCAGCGAGCGCAGGTAAGCACGTGCGGCCGGCGGCAGGTCGTCCCAGTGGGTGATGCCGTGGGTGTTCTCGCTCCAGCCCGGGAACTCCAGGTACACCGGGGTGCAGTCTTCCCAGCCCTGCGCGTCCAGCGGCGCGTACTCGGTGCGCTTGCCGTTGTATTCGTAGGCGATGCAGACCTTCAGCTTTTCCATGCCATCGAGCACGTCCAGCTTGGTGATGCACAGGCCGCTGATGCCGTTGATGGCCACGGCGCGCTTCAGCGCAACGATGTCCATCCAGCCGCAACGACGCGGACGGCCGGTCGACGCACCGTACTCGGCACCGCGGTCACGGATGCCCTGGCCGACTTCGTCGTCCAGCTCGGTCGGGAACGGGCCGCCGCCGACGCGGGTGGCGTAGGCCTTGGCGATGCCCAGCACGTAGTCGATCGAATCGGCGCCGACGCCGGAACCGGCCAGCGCGCCACCGACGGTGGTGTTGGAGCTGGTGACGTACGGGTAGGTGCCGTGGTCGATGTCCAGCAGCGCACCCTGCGCGCCTTCGAACAGCACGCGCTTACCCTGCTTGCGCAGGTCGTGCAGGATGCCGGCCACGTCGGACTTCATCGGCTGCACGTATTCGCCGAAGGCCAGCGCTTCGTCGAAGGTCTTCTGGAAATCGACCGCATCGGTGTTCAGATACTTGGTCAGCACGAAGTTGTGGTAATCCAGCGCGGTGCGCAGCAGTTCTTCCAGCTGCTTCGGGTAGTGCAGGTCGGCGATGCGGATGCCGCGACGCGCCACCTTGTCTTCGTAGGCCGGGCCGATGCCACGGCCGGTGGTGCCGATCGCCTTGCCACCGGCAGCGCGCTCGCGCGCCTGGTCCAGGGCGATGTGGTACGGCATGATCAGCGGCGCAGCCGGGGAGATCTTCAGGCGCGAACGCACTTCGACGCCGGAGGCTTCCAGCTCGGCGATTTCCTTCTGCAGCGCGGCCGGCGAGATCACCACGCCGTTGCCGATCAGGCACAGCGCATCGTCACGCAGGATGCCCGACGGGATCAGGTGCAGGACGGTCTTCTTGCCGTTGATGACCAGGGTGTGGCCGGCATTGTGGCCGCCCTGGAAGCGCACGACGGCGCCGATTTCCTCAGTGAGCAGATCGACGATCTTGCCCTTGCCTTCATCGCCCCACTGGGCACCAAGCACTACGACAGACTGACCCATGACGGGCTCCTCATATGTTGCGGCCATCGGGGCCGCGGACGGGTAAACCGTGGCGGGGCTGGCCAGCACCTGGAGGGCGGCTCCAAACGGGGAGCGCCGGCGATGGAAGGCCCAGACACGGAAAAAGCCGAACGGGGAGGCCCGTCCGGCTTTTGTGCATTATCCGGGTTTCCGGGGTCCGGTGCCACCTTTCCGACGGACGGCTTCACCGGCCGGTCAGCCGCCCCGCCCGGTAGTGCCGGCCGCTGGCCGGCAATGCCAACCAAGGTTGGCCTCTACCAGAGCCGGGCCATGCATGTGAACGCAGGCGGTAGTGCCGGCCGCTGGCCGGCAATCCCGGGTTGCCGGCTAGCGGCAGGCACTACCCTTTCAATTCCGCGCCCACCACAGCAGGCTCAGGCCGGCCAACAACACCAGCCCGCCGAAGCTGCGCAGGGCCGGGCTGGGCAGATCCAGCAGGCGCTCGGCCATGCGCTTCCAGGCAAACGGCGCGACGAACAGGAACAGGCCTTCCAGCACCGCCACCAGGCAGACGGCGGCGAACAGATCTTTCATGGGGGACTCCGGAAAAAGCACGGGGCCCGGCATTCAGCCGGGCCCCGTGGGGTAATGCTCTGCGACCTCAGCGGTCGTTCTTCAGGTACTGCAGGAACGGGTCGTTCTTGTCCAGCACGATTACGCCGTTACCGTCGGTCATGGAGCCACGGTAGGCCTCCAGGCTGCGGTAGAACGCATAGAACGACGGGTCGGCCGAGCCGGCCTTGCCGTAGATGCGGGCTGCATCGGCATCGCCTTCACCGCGCAGGCGCTGGGCATCACGCTCGGCTTCGGCGATCAGCACGGTGCTGTCACGGTCGGCCTGGGCACGGATGGTCAGCGACTGCTCCTCGCCCTCCGCACGCAGCTTGGCGGCTTCCTGCTTGCGCTGGGCGCGCATGCGCTCGTACACGTCATTGATCACCTGGCTGTCGGTCGGCAGGTCCACCTGCTTGATGCGCAGGTCGATCATCTGCATGCCCAGGCCGGCCACGGCTTCATTGATCCCCTTCAGCTGCTCGGCGATCAGCTCGCTGCGGTCGCCGGAAACCAGCTGCTGCAGGGTGCGCGAGTTGATCTGGTTGCGCAGCGAGTCGGTGATGATCGGCGCCAGGCGGGCGTTGGCGATGCGCGGATCGCCGCCGGTGGCACGGAAGTAGTCACCCACGTTGGAGATGTAACCGATGGCGAAGAAGTCGACGCTGACGTCCTTCTGCTCGGCGGTGAAGTAACGCGCCGGGGCAGTGTCGAGCACCTGGAAGCGGCGGTCGAAGACCTTCACCGTTTCCACCACCGGTACCTTGAAATGCAGGCCCGGCTTGATGTCCGAACGCACCACCTTGCCCAGGTTCAGCACCATGGCGGTCTGGTCCTCACGGACCACGTACACCGAGCCGAGCAGGCCCAGCACCACCGCCACGATCACGGCGATCCAGATTGGACTCTTCATCGGCTGCCCTCCTCACGGCCACTCGGTCGCCCGGTCGGGCGGCCCACCGGCCGGCCCGGATCACGGGAAGCTTCCGCCGCTGCACCCGGCAGCGACGGCATCACCACGTCCGGGTTGGCCACTGCGGCCGGAGCCGACGTGCTGGGACGGGTATCGCCGGTCATCGGCACGTAGATCAGCTGACGGCCATCGCCACCGATCACCTTGCGGTTCTCGCTCAGCACCTGCTGCACGGTCTCCAGCCACAGGCGCTTGCGGGTCACTTCCGGGGCGTCCTTGTACTGGGCCTGCAACAGGCTGAAGCGCTGCGCATCACCCTCGGCCTTGGACACCACGGCCTGCTTGTAGCCTTCGGCGGTGGTACGGGCGCGCGAGGCCTGGCCTCGGGCTTCCGGCACGACCTTGGCGGCGTAGGCCTGGGCTTCGTTGATCAGGCGTTCCTTGACCTGCTGGGCACCGTTGACCTCGTCGAAGGCCGGCTTCACCTCTTCCGGCGGACGGGCGTCCTGCAGGGTCAGGCCGGTCACGGTCAGGCCGGTCTTGAACGCCTTCAGCAGCGCCTGCAGGCGCTCTTCGGCAGCCACGGCCAGCGGGCCACGATTGTTCAGTACCGCGTTGAGGTCGGCACGGCCGACTTCCTCGCGCACCGCGCTCTGCGCCGACTGCTCCAGCACCTGGTTGGCATCAACGGTGCCGAACAGGTACTGCTGCGGGTCGTCGATGCGGTACTGGACGTTCAGCGAGACGTTGACGATGTTCTCGTCGCGGGTCAGCACCGGCACCTGGATCGAGAAGGTCTTGATCTCGGTGGCGTTGACCTTGGTGACAGACTCAATCGGCCACGGCAGCTTGAAGTTCGGGCCGGGTTGCAGGATGCGCGAGAACTGGCCGAAGCGCAGCACCACGCCACGCTGCTGTTCGCCGATCAGCTGGAAGCTGGAGAACAGCACCAGCAGCACCACGGCCGCCACCACCCAACGCACGATGCCGCCGTCGAACAGGTCCTTCAGTGGCCCGGGCAATCCGCCCCAGCCACCACCATTGCCACCGCCGCGCGACCCGAAGGGCCCGCGTCGATTGTCCTCGGGGCCTTGTCCGCCCTTGTTGCCGCCGGGTGTATTCCAGGCCATGCACGCTCCATCAAGATTTGGGCTGCGGCGCGGGCCCTTCCCGCGGCGCCAGCCGTGAAACCATCACCGATCATACAAGATGGGGCGGATCGGCAGGATCGAAAGGGGGGCAACGGGGTAAGGTGGCGTTTTCCTCGAAGTCAGGCAACGCCGATGGCCCCCACCACCCCGTTCACCGCCTTCCGCATCGAAAACGACGACGCCGGCTACCGCAGCGGCCTGGCCCAGCTGGGTGTCGACGACCTCAACCCCGGCCAGGTGCTGATCCGCGCCCACTGGTCCTCGGTCAACTACAAGGATGCCCTGGCCGGCACCGGCAAGGGGAAGATCCTGCGCCGTTTCCCGCTGGTGGGCGGCGTCGACGTCGCCGGTACCGTGGTCGCCAGCACCGACCCGGACTGGCGTGAAGGCGACGCGGTGCTGGCCACCGGCTGCGGCCTCAGCGAGACCCGTGATGGCGGCTACAGCCAGTACGTGCGGCTGGAATCGCGCGCGGTGATCGCCCAGCCGGCCGGGCTGACCCCGCGCGAGGCAATGGTGCTGGGCACCGCCGGCTTCACTGCGGCGCTGGCCCTGCTGCGCATGCAGGACAACCGGCAGACCCCGGAACTCGGCCCGCTGGCGGTCACAGGCGCGAGCGGCGGCGTCGGTGCGTTGGCGCTGTCGATCTTCAGCCGTGCCGGCTACAGCGTGCACGCGGTCAGCGGCAAGCCGGACCAGGCCGATTTCCTGCGCAGCATCGGCGCCACCGAGGTACTGCCACGCGACGCACTGGCCGATACCGGCCCCCTGCAGTCAGCCCGCTTCGGCGGTGGCCTCGACAATGCCGGAGGCGACATGCTGGCCAGCCTGCTGGCGCAGACCGTGCCCTACGGCAGCGTGGTCAGTGCCGGTCTGGCGGCCAGCCCGACGCTGGACATGACGGTGATGCCGTTCATCCTGCGCGGCGTCTCGCTGCTCGGCGTGTCTTCGGCCAATGCACCGCGCGGGCTGCGCGAAGAAGTGTGGTCGCGACTGGGCAGCGACTGGAAGCCGCAGCAGCTGGACCGCATCTGCACCGCCGAAGTCGGCCTCGATGGTCTTCCCGCCGTGTTCGAGCGGATGCTGGCCGGTGGTTCGCTGGGCCGCACCGTGGTGCGGATCGACTGAACGTCGCAGGCAGGCGACGGACGGCAGACGCGGCCCTCCCGCCAGTAATGTGCCCGCACTACACTGCGGGCATTACATGGGGAACAACATGGCACGCATTCTGATCGTCGACGACTCACCGTCGCAGCTGTTGGGGATACAGCGCATCGTCGAGAAGCTCGGGCACCAGATCCTGACCGCCACCGATGGCGCCGCCGGGGTCGAAACCGCCAAGGCCGAGCTGCCCGACCTGGTCCTGATGGACGTGGTGATGCCCAACCTCAACGGTTTCCAGGCCACCCGCACCCTTGCCCGCGACGAGGCAACCCGGCATATCCCGGTGATCCTGGTGACCACCAAGGACCAGGACACCGACCGCATGTGGGGCATGCGCCAGGGCGCCAAGGCCTACATCACCAAGCCGTTCTCGGAAGACGAACTGTCCGAGGTCCTGGAACGCGTGTTCGCCGGCCAGGGCTGAGACGCGCGCGGTAGTGCCGGCCGCTGGCCGGCCACCACGCATCACCGTCCAGGGCAATGAAATTGCCGGCCAGCGGCCGGCACTACCGCAAGGCGTGCTCAGATTGACTCGCCGAAGGCCTTGGCCAGGTTCCGGTACGCCTTCTTCTGCGCCTCGTCGGTCGCGGCCGGGGCCACGATCTCGATCTCGACGATCTGGTCGCCGTCCGGATTGGCCGGCAGGCCACGCCCGCGCAGGCGCAGCTTGCGCCCGGCATCGGAATCGGCCGGGATCTTCAGTTCCACCGCGCCGCCCAGGGTCGGCACGCTGATACTGGTGCCCAGCGCGGCCTGCCACGGCGTGACCGGCAGCGTATAGAGGATGTTGCGGCCGTCAACCTCGAACTGCGGGTGTGCGGCGTATTCCACTTCCAGCAGCAGGTTGCCGCCATGGTTGCCCTGACCGGCCAGACGGATCACCTGGCCCGGACGGATGCCCTTGGGCACGCGCACGTCCAGCTGCTTGCCGTTGACGGTGATGCGCAGGCTGTCGCCGCTGTAGGCCGCTTCCAGTGGCACCGACAGCTTGGCGCGGGTGTCGCGGTTGGGCGCATGGCCCTGGCTGCTGAAACCCGGGCCCGGACCGGCTCCGCCGCCGCGCTGGCGCGCGAACAGGCTTTCGAAGAAGTCGCTGAAGCCGCCGTTGGGGCCGCCACCACCGAACACTTCCTCGAAATTGAAACCACCGGCGCCGCCGTAGTTCGGCGGCACGTTGAACTCCTCGCCCGGGCGATAGCCCTGCGCGCGCAGCTGGTCGTAGGCCGCGCGCTTTTCAGGATCGCGCAGCGCCTCGTAGGCCTCGTTGACCGCCTTGAACTTGTCTTCGGCCCCGGCCTCCTTGCTGACGTCCGGGTGGTACTTGCGTGCCAGCCGGCGGTAGGCGGTCTTGATCTCCGCCTCGCCCGCGCTCGGTTCCACCCCCAGGGTGGCGTAGTAATCCTTGAATTCCATCCAGCTACCTCGATTCGCTTCGGCCGCGCCGGTGGCGCCGCCCCGGGTTCATTCTACGCGCCGGCGATGCTACGCCGCCCCTCGTGCGGCCCCGGTGAGGCCGACTGATCCTGCGCAATGCGGCTGCCATCGCCCTGCCCCAGGCTGTGGCTGGAAGCCCTCGCCGCAAAGCCTGAAGATGGGGCCTGCACACCGGGTTTCCAATGTCTTGACGCCCCTGTCCCATCCGGCCCAATAGCCTGCCCCTGCAAGGAGTTCCCCATGACCATCCACGTTGGCGACCGTATTCCGGAAGTGACCCTCAAGCGCATCCGCGAGGGCATCGAAACGCTTGACACGCATTCGCTGTTCGACGCGCGCAAGGTGGTCCTGTTCGCCGTGCCCGGTGCGTTCACCCCGACCTGTTCGGCCCGTCACCTGCCCGGCTACGTCGAGAAGCTCCAGGCGTTCCGCCAGCGCGGCATCGACGTCTACTGCGTGGCGGTCAACGACCCGTTCGTGATGAAGGCATGGGCGGCCGACCAGAATGTGCCCGACGGCCTGCTGATGCTGTCCGACGGCAATGCCGAACTGACCCGCGCGCTCGGCCTGGAGCTCGATGCCAGCGCCTCGGGCATGGGCATCCGCTCGCGCCGCTTCGCACTGTACGTGGTCGATGGCGTGGTGCGCGCGGCGTGGGTCGAACAGCCCGGCCAGTTCGAAGTGTCTTCGGCCGAGTACGTGCTGGAGCACCTGCCCACCTGATTCTCCACCGCAAGAGGAAACGGCCAGCCATGTCCAGCAAGCCAGCCAAAGCCAGCAAGCCCGCCGCGAGGATTCCCGGCATCAGCGACCGCAAGACCCTGCGTGATCGCGCCCGGCGCAACATCGAGGACGGCGCGATCACCGACAGCTACAGCGCCGACCGCAAGGTAGTGATCAAGCTGCTCAACGACGCCTTGGCCACCGAGTACGTCTGCGTGCTGCGCTACTACCGGCATTACTTCATGGCCAAGGGCATGCTGGCCGATGCGGTGAAAGCCGAGTTCCTCGAGCATGCACAGCAGGAACAGGCGCACGCCGGCAAGCTGGCCGAGCGCATCGTCCAGCTCGGCGGAGAGCCCGACTTCAACCCTGACACGCTGACCACGCGCTCGCACGCCGAGTACAAGGAAGGAAGCGACCTGCGCGACATGGTCCGCGAGAACCTGGTGGCCGAACGCATCGCCATCGACAGCTACCGCGAGATGATCAACTTCATCGGCGACCGCGATACCACCACCAAGCGCATCCTGGAAGAGATCCTGGCGCAGGAAGAAGAGCACGCCGACGAGTTCGCCGACCTGCTGGACGGGTGGATCGGCGAATGATCTGGTAGATGCCCACCTTGGTGGGCGCCTTTGCCGCGTGCCAACCAAGGTTGGCACCTACCAGAGCGCGGCGGTGTCGTTGGCGTTGAACCGAGCGCCGACCAAGGTCGGCATCTACCGCAGGACGTTGAACCGTACCTGCGTCCACGCGCCATCAGCGGCCAACGCGGTCAGGGTGTGCGCGCCTGGTTCGGCGAACTCGCGCTGCATCAGCTGCGCACCGTGGGTCTGCGCGATCCATCGGCCATCCAGCAACCAGTCCACGCCCTGCTCGCTGCCCAGCGCGCGCAGCTGCAGGCGCACGCCATGATCCGCATTGGGGGCCCGCGCCAGTGCAGCGCCGTCGTTGAGCCCATCGATGTGCAGTGCGACGCTGGCCTCACGGCCATCATCACGACAGTCCGGCGACAGCGCCGGCAGCTGCGAGGCGTCGCGCGTGGCCTTGGACAGCCACGGCGACAGCAACGCTGGCCAGCGCGCGATCTCGCGCGCGACTTCTTCATGCGGCAAGCGGCAATCGGCTGACACGCGCAGCCCGGTACGCGCATCGGCAAGGTAGCGCTGCCGGCCCGGCTGCCAGCGCCGCGCCTCGCGCTCGGGGAAGGTCGGTGGTGCCGCCCCCTCCAGCAGGTAGGCCGGCATCCGCCGCTGGCAAAGCGAAGCAGGCAGACCCTCGGCACGCTCACCGGTTGGCCAGCAGACGTCTCCCTGGCTGACGCTGGCCGGCATCGGCGCAGCGGCCGAGTCTCCGCGCTGGCGCGGCAGGCTGTCCACCACCTCGAACATCAACGGCAGCGCGGTGACCGCACCATACTGCCCCGGCAGCGGCGTGCCGTCGGGCCGTCCCACCCACACGCCCACGGTGTAATGGCGGGTACTGCCGATCGCCCACGCATCGCGGTAGCCATAGCTGGTGCCGGTCTTCCACGCAACGCGCGGGCGGGCACCGACATCGAAGGTGCCGATGCTGTACCCCGGGCGTGGATTCGATTCCAGCATCTCGCGGACGATCCAGCTGGCACCCGGCGAAGCCAGGCGCCGCTCGATCATCGGCTCGTCATCGGTGTAGCGCACACGCCCGGCGATGCCGTTGCGGTTGAGTGCGGCGAAGGCGCCAACCAGGTCTTCCAGGCGCGCGCCGGTGCCACCCAGGATCAGCGACAGGTTGGGCGTGCTGCCCGGCGGGAAGCGCAGCTGGATGCCTGCGTGCGACAGCCGCGCGGCGAAGCGGGCGGCCCCGACCCGCTGCAGCAGGTCCACCGAGGGCACGTTGAGTGACAGCCGCAATGCGCTGGAGGCGCCGATCGGCCCATTGAAGGCCATATCAAAATTGCCCGGCCGATAGCTGCCGAAACTCTGCGGCGCATCGACCAGCAGGCTCTCCGAATGGATCAGGCCATCGTCCAGCGCCATTGCATACAGGAACGGCTTGAGCGTGGAGCCGGGCGAACGCCAGGCCTGCACCATGTCCACGTGGCCAAGCCGCTGGCGGTCGCCAAAGGACAACGTACCGACGTAGGCACGCGCCTGAAGGGTCTGGTTGTCGATCACCAGCAGGGCCGCCGAAGTGCGCTCGGGCAGCGTCGAGAAATAGCTGGCCACGCGTTCTTCCAACGTACGCTGCAGGCCGATGTCGATGCTGCTCTGGATGCGTGCCTGGCCCGGATGCGCCGAGTGCAGGCGCTGCGCCAGCAATGCAGCATGCAGCGGCGGCCGCAGCGAGCGCGCCACCACGTTCTCGATGCGCGCGTCTTCCACCTCTTCCGGTGTCCATGCACCCAGTTCGGCCATGCGTGACAGCACCTTGTCGCGCGCCCTCTGTGCCGCTTCCGGATGGCGGTCCGGACGCAGCCGGCTCGGCGCCTGCGGCAGCACCGCCAGCAGCGCGGCCTCGGCATGCGACAGCTGCGCCGCCGGCTTGCCGAGATAGGCCCAGCTGGCGGCTTCCACGCCTTCAATGGTGCCGCCGTACGGCGCGCGCTCCAGGTACAGGGCCAGGATCTGCCGCTTGCTCAGGTGCACTTCCAGCTGTACCGCACGCAGCATCTGCTTGAGCTTGCCCCAGGGGGTGCGTGTGTGCGGGTCGAGGATGCGCGCGACCTGCATGGTCAGGGTCGAGCCACCGGACACGATGCGGCCGCCGCGCAGCAGCTGGCCGCTGGCGCGCAGGATCGCCAGCGGGTTGATGCCCGGGTGCCTCCAGAACCAGCGGTCCTCGTAGGTCAGCAGCGCCTGCAGGTACAGCGGCGAGACGCTGTCGACCGAGGCCGGATAGCGCCACACGCCCTCGGCATCGGCGAACGCACGCAGCGGTGTGCCGTCCGCCGACACCACCAGCGTGCTGGTATCGCGCTGCTTCGGCAGCGGCGGCGGGAAGGCGAGATCCAGCACCAGCAGCAGCGCCAGCGTGGCGGCCGTACCCCAGCGCAACCACGGCCACAGCGGCCGCAGCCGGCGGCGCAGTGCCGCCAGCCGGGTCTTCATTGCGTCTTTCATTGCGTAGTGCCCGCAGGACGGGCCGCGCCGTCGCGGCCCATCCGTGGGATCACGGCTGCACCACCGTGATCGTGGTCGGGTTGCTGCGGCCGACGCCACGCAGCTGCGGCCGGTACATGTCCTCCACCAGCGGCGGCGGCACCGAGTAGGTTCCCGGCGTCACCGCGCGTACCAGGTAGAACACGTTGGCCTTGCTGCCACGCGAGAGCTTCAGCGCGGCCACATAGCGGTCGTCGCGGAACTCCTCGTGCTTGGTATCGGCCGCTTCACCGCGGTCGCTGATGGTGATGCCATCGACCACCACATCGGCCCACTGCTTGGCGTCACCCAGGTTGAAGTTCTCGATCTCCAGGCCGGCCGGCAGCAGGTCGGTCAGCAGTGCATCCGGCATGGTGGTGTCGGCGGTGACAGTGACGCGCACGATCAGGGCTTCACCTTCCTTCAGCGGGCGCGGCGACCACGGCTTGCCATCGGTACCGTAGTAGCTGCGTTCGACGCCCAGCACGCTGTTGTCCGGCGCCGGTGCACTGCGCGGGATGCCGGCCACGTCGATGCTGGCGAACATCGGCGGCTGGCCCTGCGGGGTGAAGCGCACGCCGCTGGCCAGTTCGCTGGCGGTGAAGTTGCGGCCGAACAGCTTGCGCTCGCCGACGGACTCGCTGTTGCCACCGATCACCAGTTCACCGGCCACCAGTGCCTTCTGGTTGGCCGCCAGGGCCTTGCCGAGGCGGGCAATGGCTACCTGTTCCTGCGTACTCAACCACATCCAGCCGGCACTGCGGCGCGCATCGAGGCCACGGCCCAGATCGACCGCACGCGCGTCCCAGGCCGGCTTGGCCAGCTTGTTCTCGTGTGTCAGCGCGATCATCAGTGCGTCATCGCGGATCGCGCTGCCGTAGTCGCCGAAGTACGACGGACGTTCGCTGCTGGACTTGGCGAAGGCCGCCGCCAGTGCCGCCTGGCCACGCTTGGCATCGCCCTGCAGCGACAGCGCCACGCCCAGGTGGACCAGTGACAGGCCGCCGACTGCCTTGCTGCGCTCGTTGTCGTACAGCGCGCGCAGGGTACCCAGCGGTGCGCGGTTGACCCGGGCCAGCACATAGCCCGAATACGCCTTGTTGGAGAACGTCAGCTTCTCGCGGTCATCCTGGCCGTAGAACTGGTTGCCACCGGACAGCAGGTCCTCGCTGAGGCGATTGAGTGCCTTCTGCAGCACGTTGTCGGGCACCGCAAAGCCGGCGTCCTTGGCATCGAGCAGGAACTCGGTGACATACGGCGTCAGCCACGGATTCACGTAGCCGTCGTCACCCCACATCGAGAAGTTGCCATTGGCCACCTGCATGGACGCCAGGCGACCGAACGCACCTTCCATGCGTTCACGGCGGGCCTTGGCGTCCAGGCCATCGGCGCCGAGCATCGACGACGTCGCCTGGTCCAGGATCAGCGCGGCATAGCCCTTGCTGGTGGTCTGCTCGGCACAGCCGTAGGGATAGTTCAGCGCGCCCTGCAGTGCGCTGGCGAACGGAATCGGCGGCAGCGGGCTGACCAGCAGCCGCGCGTTCACCGACTCGGACATCAGGCCCTCGGTCAGGCTGTTGTCGAGGCTGACCGCAGCCAGCGGATCCAGCGTGCGCACCTGCGAACGCAGCACCTGCGGCCATGCCGCACGCACCGGCAGATCGTAGCGGCGGTCGGCCTTGAAGCCGTTGCCGTCCACGCGCACCCGCACCTTGGCCACGCTGTGGCCTTCGCGTGCGGACAGCGGGAAGCTCAACGTGGTCTTGGCATCGGCATTCAACTGCACGCTGCGACTACCCTCGCCCAGGGTCAGCGGGCCTTCGCTTTCCACCTTCACGTTGAACTGGCCCGGCTTGCCGGTGAAGTTCTGCACGTCCAGGGTCACGGTGCTGCGGTCGCCCGGGGCGAGCACACGCGGCATGCTGGCTTCGGCCAGGATCGGCGCGCGCACCACGGTTTCCACGTCACGCTTGCCGTACTGGTCATCGCTGTAGACCAGTGCCGACACCCGCAGCGTGCCGTTGAAGTCCGGCACCTTCAAGCGGATGCGGGCGATGCCCTTGGCGTCGAGCTGCACCGGGCCGGAGAACAGGTCCACGGTCTGCACGCGTGCGGTCGGGCGCTTGGCCTGCGGAAGTGCCTGCAGCGCCATATCGCCACCGAACTTCAGCTTGCCGGCGCCGCCATCGAAGCTCTCGATCACCCGGCTGTAGATGTCGTAGGCATCGATGCCGAGGCGACGCTGGGCGAAGAAGTGCGCGCCGGCATCGGGCACCGGGAAACGAGTGATGTTGAGGATGCCCACGTCCACCGCCGAGACGGTGACGTGCGCCATCTTGCCGGCCAGCTGCGGCGCGCTGACCGTCACCGGAAGGTCCTGCTCCGGTCGCATCTGCTTGGGCGCTGCCAGGCCGACGGCCACGGTGCGGCCCTTGCGGTCCATCGGCACGTGCACCACGCCCACGGCACGGGCCGGGGTGATCTTGCTCGGCGCACTGCCGCCACGGAACACCAGCGCGGTGATGTAGACGTCGTGGCGCTCCCAGTCGGCGGTGACCGGGATCTTGAAGGTCGAACCCGGCTTGGCCTCGATGTCCTGCACGTACAGCATGCGGTCGGTCTCGACCATCAGGATGCCCTTGCCGGCATGCGGCGGGGTCACCGTCACCTCCAGCGTGTCACCGGCCTTGTAGCCGGTCTTGTCCAGGCCCAGCTTGACCTTGTCCGGGCGTGCGTCCAGGCCGCGGTTGTCGTCACCCCAGCTCCAGCCCGCGCGGAACGGATAGCGGCTGGTCAGGCCGGTGGACGGATCGAACACGTCCACCCGGTACTCGCCCCACTCCACCGGGAAATCGAAGGCGACCGCGCTGCTGCCAGCGTCGACAGTGCGGGTTTCCTTGTTCTCGAAACGGCGGGTGAAATCGTAGTCCCAGCGGTTGTCGTTGAAGGTCCAGTGGTAGTCGCGCAGTTCGCGCACCAGGGTGATCTTCAGGCCCTTGGCCGGCTGCGGCGTGCCGGCGGCATCCACGCGCATCAGTTCGAAGCGTGCGTTGCCGTTGGAGTCAGCACCATCCTCGGGGTTGAACAACGGGCGCACACCGACCAGCGCATTGGCCGGCCACATCACCCGCTTCAGGGTACGGGTGACCGTGCGGCCGCCGGTTTCATACAGGCTGCCGGACAGCACCACGGCAATCGGTGCCTTTGCCTTGGCCGCCTCTTCCGGCAGCGCCACATCCTCACGCAGCTGGCCGTTGCCCGGCAGCGTGGTGTCGATCACGTCCTTGGCTTCGCGCGGCAGCTGCAGGGTCGGGTCACCGAAGAAATAGCCCGGCAGGCCTTCCACCGGCGTCTGTTCGGCGGCCACCGCCATGCGTGCGGTGAAGCGGTTGCCATCGGCCGGTGCCCCGTACAGATAGGCACCATTGGCCTGCAGGCGCAGGTCCTCGCCAGGCTTCAGCGTCTTCTGCGCGCTGTCCAGGTCCAGCTTCATGCGCTCGGGCAGGAACTCCTCGATGCGCAGGGTCATGCCCTGGATCGCTTCCTTGCTGGCCGGGTCGGTGCGGAACTCGACCTGCCAGCGCCCGGTCGGCGCCTCGGCGGGAATGACCTGCTCGAAATTGATGTAGCCCTGGTCACCCGGCTGCAGGCGGGTCTCGCGGAAGGTCTTGCCGTCGGGCTGCTTCAGGCGCAGGAACACCGGCTGTGCCTTGACCGGCTTGCCGTCGTTGTCGCGCAGCAGCGCGGACAGGCGCACGGTCTCGCCCGGGCGGTACAGGTCGCGGCCGGACCAGGCGTAGACATCGAACCAGGCGTTGTCACGGCCAGCCACGGCGAACTCGCTCAGGTCCAGCGCCGGCTGGTTGAACGGCAGGAAGCTGGTGTCCTTGCCACTGCTGGCGACCAGCACGTGGGTGGCATCCAGGGTGTAGTTCAGCAGCGCATTGCCGTTGCCGTCGGTGCCGCCCTTCAGCACCACCTCGCCCTTGGCATCGAGCACGCGCAGGTCGATGCCCTTCAGTGGCGCACCGTCCTTCAGGCCGGCGGTGTGGACGAACAGCTTGTCCTTGTAGGCACGGGTATGCAGGCCGATGTCGCTGACCGAGAAGAACGCGGTATCGAATTCGCCTTCGTAGTCGCCGGTGCGCTTGAGCAGGGCGAAGTACAGGCCCGGCTCCTGCAGCTCCTTGATGTCCTGGGTTGGCAGGTAGGTCAGCACCCGCTCATTCTTCTTGCCGCCCAGGATGAAGCGGTTGACGTAGACCGGCTCGGCCAGCTTGTTGATCGGGCTGCGCTCGTAGTCGCTGCTCAGTTCCCAGCTGCCACGGCGGCCGCCACGCTGGTACTGGCTGAAGAAGGTTGGCAGGTCCTTCTCGCGCACGCGCAGGAACTCGACATCGACCTCCGGCACGTTCACCGACACCACCGGCAGGCCACGGCTGTCCTTGGCCGGCAGCACGCTGCCCTGCGACGCGAAACCGACTACCGGCTTCAGCTCGCCGCTGAACACCTTCTGCTTCAGCTCCTTGCCCAGGCGGCTGCCGTCAGCGGCCAGCAGGTCGGGCGAGACCACCAGGCTGAATTCCTTGCCGGCCTCGACGAACGGGTAGCGCAGGGTCAGGCCGTCATCGGACAGCGTCCAGCTGCTGTCGTCGGTGCCGACCTTCTCTTCGAAGCGCACCAGCTTGTCGAAGTCCTGGGTGCCGACCAGCGGGCGCGAGAACTCCAGCGCCAGCGACAAGCCGTCATTCTTCTGGTCCGGGTAGGCACGCAGCAGGGTGAACTCCTTCACCTGCTCGGCCTTGGTGGTGATGGCTTCACCGCTGGCCTTGGGCAGCTGCCCGCTGTCGTTGCGGCAGCCGGCCAGGCCCAGCAACAGGCCTCCTGCCAGTACCGCCGCCGCCCATCCCCACCGCTTCCGCCGTGCCGGACCGCTCATGTCGTCACTCCTTGATCGAGGTGGCCATTATAGGCAGGCAGCGTCAAGGTGTTGACGCGAATTCGGCAATTGCCCCAGCTGCAGGTAGTGCCGGCCGCTGGCCGGCAGTCCGGCAGTCCGGCAGCCGCCAACCCTGGTTGGCACCTACCAAAGCAGCCGAGCCACGTGCCCGGCAAGCAGACGTGGCGTCAGATCCACCAAGGCGTTGCTACCCCGGCAGGTACAGGTCCACGTAGTCGGTCACCGGCATCGCCGCCAGCGCCACCGGGTCCAGCGAAGCGGCCAGGATGCGCTGCTGCTGGGCGGTCGGGAAGCGGTGGGCCAGGTGCCGGCGGAACTTGTCCATCAGCAGGGGAATACCTTCCTCGCGGCGGCGAGCGTGGCCGAGCGGATACTCCACCAGCACCTCCGGCAGTTCCATTCCATCGCTGAAGCGCACGCTCAGGCCGTTGGCGATGCTGCGCTTGTCCGGGTCCAGGTAATCGGCGCTGAGCTGCGGATCCTCTTGACAGGTCATCTTCGCGCGCAGCGCGTCGATGCGCGGGTCGGCGGCGACGTCATCCTCGTAGTCCTCGGCCACCAGCCGTCCGTGCAGCAGGGCGATGGCGACCATGTACTGCACGCAGTGGTCGCGGTCGGCCGGATTATGCAGCGGCCCCTGCTTGTCGATGATGCGGATGCAGGCTTCCTGGGTGCGGATGGCGATGTGCGCGATGTCCTCGACCCGCCGCCCCATCGCGCGCAGTTGCTGGTGCAGCGCAATCGCCGCCTCCACCGCGGTCTGGCCGTGGAACTCGGCCGGGTAGCTGATCTTGAACAGCACGTTCTCCATCACATAGCTGCCCAGCGGTCGCTCCAGCGCCAGTGCCTTGCCATGCATCGACACCGCTTCAAAACCCCAGGTGGGTGCGCTGAGCACGCTGGGGTAGCCCATCTCGCCGCTGGCAGCCATCAGCGCCAGGCGCACGCCGCGGCTGGTTGCATCGCCCGCCGCCCAGCTCTTGCGCGAGCCGGTGTTGGGCGCGTGCCGGTAGGTCCGCAACGCCTGGCCGTCGACCCAGGCCAGTGACAGCGCATTGAGCATGCGCTCGCGGTCCAGCCCGAGCAGCTGCGAGACCACCGCGGTGGTGGCGACCTTGACCAGCACCACATGGTCCAGCCCGACCCGGTTGAAGGAATTCTGCAGCGCCAGCACGCCCTGGATCTCGTGCGCCTTGATCATCGCCAGCAGCACGTCGTGCAGGGTCGGCGGCGGGCGGCGCAGGGCCTGCGCGTTGCGCCCCAGCCAATCGCACACGGCCAGGATGCCGCCAAGATTGTCTGAAGGATGGCCCCACTCGGCGGCCAGCCAGGTGTCGTTGAAATCCAGCCAGCGCACCATCGCGCCGAGGTTGAAGGCCGCCTGCACCGGGTCCAGCACGTAGTGCGTACCCGGTACACGCGCGCCGTTGACCACGCTGATGCCCGGCACCAGTGGACCGAGCAGCTTGCTGCAGGCCGGGAAGGACAGTGCTTCCAGTCCGCAGCCCAGCGTGTCGAGCAGGCAGTGGTGTGCGGTCTGGAAGGCCAGCGGCGAGTCGATGCGGGCATCACGCACGTAATCGACGATATCCACCAGTAGCGCATCCCACGCTGCATGCTCGTTGGATGGGGTGTGGCTGTCAGACATCGCAGGTCTCCTTGTCGGGGTACACGGTTGCCCGTGCACCATGCCAACCAAGGTTGGCATCTACCAAAGCAATCGGTCTCCGCGGTTCGGTAGTCGCCAACCTTGGTTGGCGTTTACCAACGCATCACTCGGCCGGCACGCGCACCTTGCCTTCCATCAATACGCGGGCGCTGCGGCTCATGATGGCCTTGGTCACCGTCCACTGGCTGTCAACGAGGCCAGCCTGTGCGCCGACGCGCAGCGTGCCGGAGGGATGACCGAAGGTCACCGCTTCGCGTTCGCCACCACCAGCCGCACGATTGACCAGGGTGCCCGGAATCGCCGCTGCAGTGCCGATCGCTACGGCGGCGGTACCCATCATCGCGTGGTGCAGTTTGCCCATCGACAACGCACGCGCGTGCAGGTCGATGGCCGACGCCGGAATCGCCTTGCCACTGGACGACACGTAGTCCTGTGCCGGTGCCACGAAGGCCACCTTCGGCGTGTGCTGGCGGGTCGCCGCGTCTTCCAGGCTCTTGATCAGCCCCATGCGCAAGGCGCCGTAGGCGCGGATCTTCTCGAAGCGCTCCAGTGCTCCCTTGTCCTCGTTGATCGCCGGCTGCAGCTCGGTGCCGGTGTAGCCCAGGTCGGCGGCGTTGAGGAAGATGGTCGGAATGCCGGCGGTGATCATGGTTACCTCGAAGCTGCCCACGCCCGGCACATCCAGGGTATCGACCAGGTTGCCGGTGGGGAACATCGCGCCCGCATCGCCGTCATCGGACGGATCGATGAATTCGAGCTGGATCTCGGCCGCCGGGAAGGTCACGCCGTCCAATTCGAAATCGCCGATTTCCTGCACTTCGCCATCGCGCATCGGCACGTGGGCGATGATGGTCTTGCCGATATTGGCCTGCCAGATGCGCACGGTGCACAGGCCATCGCGTGGCACGCGGGCGGGATCGATCAGCCCGTTGGCGATCGCGAACGGACCCACCGCAGTGCTGAGATTGCCGCAGTTGCCGCTCCAGTCGACGAATGCGGTATCGATCGAGACCTGACCGTACAGGTAGTCCACATCGTGGTCCGGCACAGAAGCGGTGGAGATGATCACGCACTTGCTGGTGCTGGACGTTGCACCGCCCATGCCATCGGTCTGCTTGCCATACGGATCGGGCGAGCCGATCACGCGCATCAGCAGCGCATCGCGTGCAGCACCCGGCACCTGCGCGGCTTCGGGCAGGTCCTGCAGGCGGAAGAACACGCCCTTGCTGGTGCCACCGCGCATGTAGGTGGCGGGAATACGGAGTTGCGGGAGGAAGGTCATGGATCAGTATCCTGGATGCGACGAACCAATATCGGGGTTGAGCTCCTCGTCTTCGAACAGTGCTTCCATGCCCCGCGAAGCGTTCCAGATGCGCACGATGGAAACGTGCGCAGGTAGCTCCACGTAGTAGACCAGGTAGCCGTCGAAGCGACGAACCGGATGAAAACGCAATGGCGTTGGCAGCGAGGGCAATAGATCCGCATGCAGTGCGGAACCAGCACCTGGGTGGGCCTCGATCAGCTTGACGACCGATTCCACCGCATCGATGAAGCCGATTTCCAGCACTTCTCCGCCCTGATCTGCATACCAAGCTGCTGCCTGGTCAAGATCTCGAACCGCTGCAGGGGACCAGTGCGAAGGTTTCACTTGCGGTTCCGTGCACGCTCACGGAGCTTGTCAAAGTGATCCGGCGCCAGAGGTGCCGAAGGACCAGAAGCCAGCCCCTCGGCAATCAGCTGCTTGAGCAGTTCTTCGGCCTTGCTGCGCTGTCGCTGGCGGATCAGGTCGCGCACATAGTCCGACGTGCTGGAGTAGCCGCCTTCGCGCACTTCCTCGTCCACGAACTGCTTGAGCGGGTCGGTCAGCGAAATGTTCATGGTGGCCATGAAACTCTCCTTTGGCAGTTTTTGCCAAGTCAGTGTGCGCCCTGCCCTGGTGTCGGACAAGCCCACCCCCGGTCTCCGGGGGCAGGCATTAAGCCCGGCATCACGCCACCTTGGCCCCTTCCAGGAAGTCCTGGGCGAAGCGCTGCAGCACGCCGCCGGCCTCATAGATCGCCACTTCCTCGTCGCTGTCCAGGCGACAGGTGACCGGCACGATCACGTCCTGGCCGTCGCGGCGGTGGATGACCAGGGTCAGCTCGGCACGCGGGGTGCGCTCGCCGATCACGTCAAAGGTCTCGGTGCCGTCGATGCCCAGGGTCAGGCGGGTGGTGCCGGGCTTGAACTCCAGCGGCAGCACGCCCATGCCGATCAGGTTGGTGCGGTGGATGCGTTCGAAGCCCTCGGCCACAATCGCTTCCACGCCGGCCAGGCGCACGCCCTTGGCGGCCCAGTCACGCGAGCTGCCCTGGCCGTAGTCGGCACCGGCGATGATGATCAGCGGCTGCTTGCGGTCCATGTAGGTCTCGATCGCCTCCCACATGCGCATCACCTTGCCTTCCGGCTCCACGCGCGCCAGCGAACCCTGCTTCACGCTGCCGTCGTCGTTGCGCACCATCTCGTTGAACAGCTTCGGGTTGGCGAACGTGGCGCGCTGCGCGGTCAGGTGGTCACCGCGGTGCGTCGCGTAGGAATTGAAGTCCTCTTCCGGCAGACCCATCTTCGCCAGGTATTCGCCGGCGGCGCTGGAGGCCATGATCGCGTTGGACGGCGACAGGTGGTCGGTGGTGATGTTGTCCGGCAGCACCGCCAGCGCGCGCATCCCTGCCAGCGTACGCTCACCGGCCAGTGCACCCTCCCAGTACGGCGGGCGGCGGATGTAGGTGCTCTGCGGGCGCCAGTCGTACAGCGGGCTGACTGCCGCGCCATGCTCCACGCGCACGTTGAACATCGGGTTGTAGACCTTGCGGAACTGCTCGGGCTTCACCGAGGCTTTCACCACCGCGTCGATCTCGGCGTCGCTCGGCCAGATGTCCTTCAGGCGCACCTCGTTGCCATCGGCATCCACGCCCAGCACGTCCTTCTCGATATCGAAGCGGACGGTGCCGGCGATGGCGTAGGCGATCACCAGCGGCGGCGAGGCCAGGAAGGCCTGCTTCGCATACGGATGGATGCGGCCATCGAAGTTGCGGTTGCCCGACAGCACGGCCGTGGCATACAGGTCACGGTCGATGATTTCCTGCTGGATCTTCGGGTCCAGCGCACCACTCATACCGTTGCAGGTGGTGCAGGCGAAGGCGACGATGCCGAAGCCGAGCTGCTCCAGGTCCGGCAGCAGGCCGGATTCTTCCAGGTACAGCTGCACGGCCTTCGAGCCCGGCGCCAGCGACGACTTTACCCACGGCTTGCGCTGCAGGCCACGCGCGTTGGCGTTGCGCGCCAGCAGTGCGGCAGCAATCACGTTGCGCGGGTTGGAGGTATTGGTGCAGCTGGTGATGGCGGCAATGATCACTGCGCCATCGGGCATCAGGCCCTGCGCCTGCTCGGCCTTGCCCGCTTCCAGCTTGGCTTCGTCGGCGATGCCGCGCTCGGCCAGCTCGGCGGTGGCCACGCGCTTGTGCGGGTTGGACGGGCCGGCCATGTTGCGCACCACGCTGGACAGGTCGAAGCGCAGCACGCGCTCGTACTGCGCGGTGGCCAGGTCATCGGCCCACAGGCCGGTGGTGCGCGCGTAGTTCTCAACCAGCGCCACCTGCGATTCCTCGCGGCCGGTCAGGCGCAGGTAATCGGTGGTCTGTGCGTCGATGTAGAACATGGCGGCGGTGGCGCCATATTCGGGGCACATGTTGGAGATGGTGGCGCGGTCACCGATGGTCAGTGCCGCAGCACCCTCGCCGAAGAATTCAAGCCAGGCACCAACCACGCGTTCCTTGCGCAGGAACTCGGTCAAGGCCAGCACCACGTCGGTGGCGGTGATGCCCGGCTGCGGGCGGCCGCTCAGTTCGACGCCGACGGTGTCGGGCAGGCGCATCCACGAGGCACGGCCGAGCATCACGTTCTCTGCCTCCAGGCCGCCAACACCAATCGCGATCACGCCCAGCGCATCCACGTGCGGGGTATGGCTGTCGGTGCCCACGCAGGTATCGGGGAAGGCGACGCCGTCCTGTACGTAGACCACCGGCGACATCTTCTCCAGATTGATCTGGTGCATGATGCCGTTGCCCGGCGGAATCACGTCCACGTTCTGGAATGCCTGCTTGGTCCAGTCGATGAAGTGGAAACGGTCTTCATTGCGACGATCTTCGATCGCGCGGTTCTTCTCGAACGCCTGCGGATCGAAACCACCGCACTCCACCGCCAGCGAGTGATCGACGATCAGCTGCACCGGCACAACCGGGTTGACCTTGGCCGGGTCGCCACCCTTGTCGGCGATCGCATCACGCAGGCCGGCCAGGTCGACCAGCGCGGTCTGGCCGAGGATGTCGTGGCAGACCACGCGCGCCGGGAACCACGGGAAATCGAGGTCGCGACGGCGCTCGATCAGCTGCTTCAGCGAATCGCCGAGCGTGGCCGGATCGCAGCGACGCACCAGGTTCTCGGCCAGCACGCGCGAGGTGTACGGCAGGGTGGCGTAGGCGCCGGGCTGGATCGCATCGACAGCGGCACGCGCGTCGAAATAATCCAGCGCGCTGCCGGGGAGGTTCTTGCGGTAATCGGTATTCATGGGCTGGCGGAGTACTTGGGGCGGGCCGGGTGCCGGCGGTGCGGCGGCGAAAGCACCCGGCCGGCACACGGCCGGCCGGATGGGTGCAGCAGGTGGATCAGACGCGCTTGTCGATGGCGACGAAGTCGCGGTCTTCCGGACCGATGTAGTTGGCGCTCGGGCGGATGATCTTGCCGTCGATACGCTGCTCGACGATGTGCGCGCTCCAGCCGGCGGTGCGGGCGATCACGAACAGGGGAGTGAACATCGCGGTCGGCACGCCCATCATGTGGTAGCTGACCGCGCTGAACCAGTCCAGGTTCGGGAACATCTTCTTGATGTCCCACATCACCGATTCCAGGCGCTCGGCGATGTTGTACATCTTCATGCTCGACTGCTCTTCGGACAGCTCGCGGGCCACGTCCTTGATCACCTTGTTGCGCGGATCAGAGACGGTGTAGACCGGGTGGCCGAAACCGATCACCACTTCCTTGCGCTCGACGCGGGCCTTGATGTCTTCCTCGGCCTCATCGGGACTGTCGTAGCGCTTCTGCACTTCGAACGCCACTTCGTTGGCGCCGCCGTGCTTCGGACCGCGCAGCGCGCCGATGCCACCGCAGATCGCGCTGTACATGTCGCTGCCGGTGCCGGCGATGACGCGGCAGGTGAACGTCGAGGCGTTGAACTCGTGCTCCGCGTACAGGATCAGCGAGGTGTGCATCGCCTTCACCCACGATTCCTGCGGCTTCTCGCCGTGCAGCAGGTGCAGGAAGTGGCCGCCGATCGAGTCATCGTCGGTTTCCACGTCGATGGCGCGGCCGTTGTGGCTCCAGTGGTACCAGTACAGCAGCATCGAACCGAGGCAGGCCATCAGCTTGTCGGCGATGTCGCGTGCACCCGGATGGTTGTGGTCGTCCTTCTCCGGTGCCACGCAGCCGAGCACGGACACGCCGGTGCGCATCACGTCCATCGGGTGCGCCGACGGCGGCAGCTCTTCCAGCGCCGCCTTCACCGCAGCCGGGATGCCACGCAGCGACTTCAGCTTGGCCTTGTACGAAACCAGCTCGGCGCGGGTCGGCAGCTTGCCGTGCACCAGCAGGTAGGCGATTTCCTCGAACTCGCTGGTGTTGGCCAGGTCCAGGATGTCGTAGCCACGGTAGTGCAGGTCGTTGCCACTGCGGCCCACGCTGCACAGCGCGGTGTTGCCGGCAGCGGTGCCGGACAGGGCCACGGACTTCTTCGGCTTGAAGGTCGGGGTTGCGGTCGTATCGTTCATGTTTTCCCTCCGAAAACTGATGGTGCAGGGTACTGCTTATTTCTTGGCGGCGAACAGTGCATCGAGCTGCTGCTCGAAGGCGTGGTAGCCGATGCGGTCGTAGAGTTCTTCGCGGGTCTGCATGGTCTCCACCACGTTGCGCTGATGACCATCGCGGCGCACCGCCTGGTAGACGTTCTCGGCAGCCTTGTTGGCGGCGCGGAAGGCAGACAGCGGGAACAGCTGGATGGCGACGCCGGCCGAGGCCAGTTCATCGCGGCTGAACAGCGGGGTGGCACCGAACTCGGTGATGTTGGCCAGCACAGGCACCTTCACCGCGTCGACGAAGCGACGGTAGGTGTCCAGGTCGTAGGCCGCCTCGGCAAAAATGCCGTCGGCACCGGCCTCGACGCAGGCGATGGCGCGCTCGATGGCCTTGTCCACGCCGTCCACCTGGATGGCGTCGGTACGCGCGATCAGGAAGAAGTCCGGATCGGTCTTGGCATCGGCAGCGGCCTTCACGCGGTCGACCATTTCACCCTGCGAAACGATTTCCTTGCCCGGGCGGTGACCGCAGCGCTTGGCGCCGACCTGGTCTTCGATGTGGCAGGCGGCTGCGCCGGCCTTGATCAGCGACTTCACAGTGCGCGCGATGTTGAACGCGCTCGGACCGAAGCCGGTGTCGATGTCGACCATCAGCGGCAGGTCGCAGACATCGGTGATGCGGCGCACGTCCACCAGCACGTCTTCCAGGGTGTTGATACCCAGGTCCGGCAGACCCAGCGAGCCGGCGGCAACACCACCGCCTGACAGGTAGATCGCGCGGAAGCCGGCGCGCTTGGCCAGCAGGGCGTGGTTGGCGTTGATCGCGCCGATCACCTGCAGCGGCGATTCGGCAGCCAGCGCCTCACGGAAACGGGCACCGGCTGAGAAGGAAGTGGAAGCGGTCATGCGGCAATCCAGGTTGGAGAACGGGTAGGTAGGCGCAAGCACCATGCCAAGCTGCAAGCCGTTGATTTCACGGGGATGACTGCCATGCAACAGTGAAACATATGAAACATTGAAACGGATGTATCATGAAACATCCCGCCGACCTCCCGCCGCCATGTACCTGCCCCGCTCACCCCTGCGCCACGCCGACGCCGACCCCGGTCGCCCGGTGATCTGGACGGTCAGCGTCTCGCGCCTGACCGGCCTGCTCGGCGATGTCATTCCCGAATTCGATCGCCGCGCGCGCATCGAGCAGATCAACCTCGGTTTCGAGGAAGCGGTGGATGTGATCGGCCAACGCCTGCGCCGCGAGCACTGCGACGTGGTCATCGCCGGCGGCTCCAACGCCGCTTGGCTGCGCAGCCGGCTGGAACTGCCGCTGGTGCCGATCCAGGCCAACGGCTTCGACCTGATGGAGGCGCTGGCGCGTGCGCGGCGCATCGCCAGCCGCATCGGCCTGGTCACCCACGCCAGCGACGTGCCGGTGTTCAGCAACTTCCAGCAGAGTTTCGGCCTGGATATCGAGCATCGCCGCTTCGTCACCCGCGAGGACGCACGCGACTGCATTGCCGACCTGCGCGCCAACGGCATCGAAGTGATCGTCGGCACCGGCATGGCCATCGACCACGCCGAACAGGCCGGCCTGCCCGGCGTGCTGCTGTACTCGGCCGACTCGGTGCGGCAAGCGTTTGAACATGCGCTGGAGCTGACCCAGACCCTTGCCCGCTCCAGCGGCAACCGAGCCGCCCCGCGCCGGCGCCCGGCAGCACGTGCCGACACACATGAACTGCTCGGCGACAGCGACGCGATGGCGCAGGTCCGCGCGCAGATCGCGCTGTATGCGCCGCATGACAGCACCGTGCTGGTCACCGGCGAGACCGGCACCGGCAAGGAACTGGTCGCGCGGCAGCTGCACGCCGCCAGCGGCCGTCGTGGGCGCTTCGTCGCGCTGAACTGCGGCGCCATCAGCGAATCACTGCTGGAAGCGGAGCTGTTCGGTTACAGCGATGGCGCCTTCACCGGCGCACGCCGTGGTGGCCGCGTCGGCTTGGTCGAGGCCGCAGACGGCGGCACCCTGTTCCTGGATGAAATCGGCGAACTGCCGCTGCCGCTGCAGACCCGCCTGCTGCGGGTGCTGGAAGAACGTGAAGTGCTGCGCGTGGGCGCCACCGAACCGACCCCGGTGGACCTGCGCGTGGTCGCCGCCACCCTGCAATCGCTGGAGCACCGCGCGGCAGCCGGCAGCTTCCGGCGCGACCTGTATTACCGCCTGGCCGCGCTGCGCATTGCCCTGCCATCGCTGCGCGCCCGGCGCGGTGACATCCCACTGTTGGCGCAGCATTTCTTCCGCCAGCTGCGTGGTATCGACGCGCCACTGGATGCGGAGGCACTGGCGGTGCTGACCACCGCCCAGTGGCCAGGAAACGTGCGCGAATTGCGCAATCTGGTGGATCGGCTGCGCATCCATTGGCAACCCGGTGAAGGGCTGATTGATGCCGCGCGACTGCTGCAGCTGGCACCCGAACTGGTGAATGAGGGCGCCGCTGCGCTACCGGTGGAAAACAACGGCAAGCGGCCGCCGCGTCCGCAGTTGGAAACGCTGTTGCAGGAACACCGCAATGACCGCGAGGGGATGGCGCAGGCGCTGGGCGTCTCACGCACTACGCTGTGGCGCTGGCTGCGCGCGGAGAATCTGTAGAGTCGAGCCATGCTCAACTCCATGGAAAAGCCGAGCATCAATCAACGCTACGTACCGCTTGCCTCACCGAGATACCACATCATGAAGCCATGGAAGCTCTCCCACCGAGGCTGCTCTTGTCCCGTCACAAACTGATCGTGGCGAGCCAGGCTGTAGTCATGTACCTCTTCAGTAGACATATCGTACAAATACATTCCCTCACCCTCGTCAGATGACAGCGGAAGAAAATTAACTGGGAGCTCGTACCGATCCCAAACGTACTCAGCCTAGTCTGGAATCTTCGGAATTCCAGGGCCAACGATACGCAACAACTCAAGCCTACCGCTCACGGCAGGCAGCGCGCCATTGATCGCCATGTAGAACATCCACATATCGCAGTGAGGAGCAACGCCCAAGCGACGCATGACCTCGGCCGCCGAAGCGCAATCAGGATTCCGACGATCCGGGTACGCGCGAACTACGCGCTGGATCAGATCATTCATCCGCATTCAATTGCCTCCGCATCACTCAATGTTCAACGCGCCCAGCGCACTTCTATCGCGAATCGTCCACTCCCAACTGCGGCAATCCACAACAGCAGCACACCCAGCGGCACTTCGCTCAGATAGAAGAACCAGCTCAGCCAATCCGGCACGCTCAGCCCGGCAGGAATGCGCGCGATGCCATCAGTCAATGCAGCCACCGCGCAGATACCTGCCAGCAGCAACGCCGAGGGGCGACTGAGCAGGCCCAGCACCAGCAGGCTGCCCGCAATCCATTCAATGCCTCCGAGCACCGGCGCACTGAACACCGGGAACGGAATCCCCGCATCGACCAGCGTATGCACCATGCGCTCACGTCCCGCATCGGTGAACACCTTGTTCCAGCCGGACACGCAGAACATCACCCCGGCGACGATGCGGGCGATCAACAGCAGGAACGCTTCCACGCCGTGACGCAGCGGCGGCACCGCAAACAGGCAACGCCAGGAGGGCATGGCAACTCCGGAAGTCGAGATCATCCATC
The DNA here is from genome assembly GCF_059367995.1 of Stenotrophomonas sp. YJH_SMC_79. NCBI lineage: Bacteria > Pseudomonadati > Pseudomonadota > Gammaproteobacteria > Lysobacterales > Lysobacteraceae > Stenotrophomonas > Stenotrophomonas sp. YJH_SMC_79. Next base: position 250,357 of record NZ_JCAFRK010000002.1, on the reverse strand, counting down.
GGAGTGTGCCGGTTATGGGCCTGCTCGCAGATGAAGCAATCCGGTCCATTTGCGACAGCCTGCTCTTGTGGAGTCGAGGCCTGATCGACTGCCTCATGCGTCGGAGCAGCATCTGAGCATGGCACGGCTCTACAACCGCCGTGCGTCGGTAAGCAGAAGCTCGATTTCCTCCACCTGCACGCCAGGCACCTGCCACGGATGATGCGGCACGATGCCCTGTTCGAAGATGCGCTGCAGCCGCTGCGGATCGCGCGGCAGGCAGAATTCCAGGCGTACGCTGTCGACAACTTCGGTGCGCCCCGCCTCACCCTGTACGGGCGACGCACCCACGCGCGGGCGGAACTGTTCGAAGCCCGGCGCCGACCACCACATGCCGTGCTCGTAGTCGCCGGCCGCCAGCGCATCCACCGCCAGGATGCCCTGCTTCACCGCGCCCAGTGCTGCCGACGGCACGAACACCACCACGCGGTACAGCGGCAGGCGATTCACGCCGATGGCTCCAGCGGCATGCGGAAATAGACGACCCGTTCGGTCTCTTCGAAGCCGCAGGCCCGATGCGCGGCGTGAGCCTGCACGTCTTCCACGCGACTGTCCGAAGCCAGTTCGCGGCAGCCCGCATCGCGCGTCCACGCCTGCACCGCCGCCAGCAGGGCGCGGCCGACGCCGCGGCCTTGCCACTGCGGCTGCACGTACCAGCCCTCCAGGAACCCCACCGGCGAAGACTCGGTACCGTTCACGTAGTCATGGCGCAGGCGCACTTCAGCGAAACCAACCGTCTCGCCATCCGCGGCACAGGCCAAGAACACAGCACCTTCGGCATCTGCCAGCGACTGCGTCAGTTCCTCCAGCGGATCATCGGCATCAGGCCACAGGACGAGACGCAACTGCGCCCATGCGGCCGCATCGGCCGGCGTGGCCTGGCGGATCGTGGGCGCGCTGGCGATCACGGGTACAGCAGGCGCTTGCTCCAGCGCCCTTCGGCGCCGGCTTCATAGCACCAGCGTTCGTGCAGGCGGAACTGCGCGCCGTACCAGAACTCGATGCGGTCAGGCACCACGCGCAGGCCGCTCCAGCCGTCCGGGCGCGGCACGTCCTTGCCTTCGAAGCGGGCTTCGACCTCGGCAACGCGCGCGTCGAACTCTTCGCGCGTTGCCAGCGTCTTCGACTGCTGCGAGGCCCAGGCGCCGATCTGGCTCATGCGTGGACGGCTGGCGAAATAGGCGTCGGCTTCGGCGTCGGCAACCTGCTCGACACGGCCTTCGATGCGCACCTGGATGCCGGCTTCGCGCAGGCTGCGCCACAGGAACAACAGCGCGGCCTGCGGGTTGGCATGAAGTTCCTGGCCCTTGTGGCTGTCCAGGTGGGTGTAGAAGACGAAACCACGCTCGTCGAACGCCTTCAGCAGCACGGTACGTGCCGAGGGACGGCCCTGCGTATCAGCGGTGGCCACGGTCATCGCGTTCGGCTCGACCTCGCGGCTCTGTTTGGCCTCGTCGAACAGGCCGGCAAACGTGGACAGGGCTTCGGCGTACAGGTCGCTCATGATTGCGTTCTTCTCACACGGATTGGGCTATTGTGGCTGCATGGCCGCTGCTGCGTATATGCCCCAGGTGAAAGGATTCCCCGAAACATTGGCCGAACAGGTGCTGGACGATGCACTGGGCAGCGGTGCAGCGGTTCCAGTATTGGCGATCAGCGGCCTGCAGGGGAGCGGCAAATCGACGCTGGCCGCGCAGGTGGTGGCGCGCGCCCAGTCACGCGGTCTGAACGCGGCCACGCTGTCGGTCGATGATGTCTACCTGACCCGCGCACAGCGCCAGCGGCTGGCCCGCCAGGTGCACCCTCTGCTGATCACCCGCGGCCCGCCGGGCACCCATGATCTGCCGCTGGCCCACGCAGTGCTGGACGCCATGGCCGCACGCCAGCCTTTCGCGATGCCGCGCTTCGACAAGCTGGCCGATGAACGCCTGCCCGAAGCGCAATGGCCGCAGCTGCAGCAACCGCTGGACCTGCTGGTCTTCGAAGGCTGGTTCCTGGGCACGCCCGCACAGGATGACGACGCGCTGGACAGCCCGTTGAACGCGCTGGAACGCGACGCCGACGCCGATGGCCGCTGGCGGCGCTGGTGCAACCAGGCGCTGGCTCGCGACTACCCGGCACTGTGGCAGCGCTGCGACCGCCTGTGGTTCCTGCAGCCACCGGATTTTTCAGTGGTGCCGCGCTGGCGCTGGCAGCAGGAGCAGAACCTGCAGGCCGCGCAGCCGGGCCGGCACGGCATGAGCCGGCCACAGCTGGAGCGCTTCGTGCAGTACTACGAGCGGGTCAGCCGCCAGGCGCTGCATGCCCTGCCCGCCCTGGCCGACCACGTGGTGGTGCTGGACGGCCAGCGCCAAGTGCAGGACGTGCGCTGAGCGCGCCTATTCCACCAGGAAGGTCACCCGCAGATTGACCCGCCATTCGGTGATCTCGCCACTGCCATTGGTGACCACCTTGGTCTCGTTCACCCAGGCGCCCTGGATGCCCTTGACCGTCTCGGAGACCTTCTTCAGCCCGCTGCGCACGGCGTCCTCCACGCTTTTCGGCGAGGAGGCGGTGATTTCGATGACCTTGGCGACCGTCATGGCCTGTACTCCGGCTGGCGCGGGAGACCCCGCAGGAACGCCTACCCTGACGTGAAGAACGTAAAGGTCGGGACACGGAGGTGTTAGCATCACGGGGCATGAATCCTGCTCCGAACCTGATCCTGATCGGCCCGATGGGCGCCGGCAAAACCTGCATCGGCCGCCGCCTGGCCGAGCGCTTCACGCTGGACTTCGTCGATGTCGACCAGGCCATCGTCGATGCCGCCGGCGCAAGCATCCCGACCCTCTTCGAGCACTCCGGCGAAGCCGGCTTCCGCAGCCATGAACGCGAGGCGCTTGCGCGTGTGCTGGAAGGCCGCGGCCAGCTGGTCTCCACCGGTGGCGGCGCGGTGCTGGATCCGGACAACCGTGCGCTGATCGCACGACGCGGCTTCGTGGTCTACCTGCGGGTCAGCGTGGCTGCTCAGCTGGAGCGCCTGGCCCGCGACAAGGGCCGGCCGCTGCTGCAGCGCCCGGACCGCGAGCAGGTGCTGCACGATCTGGCCGCGCACCGCGACCCGCTGTACCGCGAACTGGCCGACCTCACCCTTGATACCGACCCGTACACCGCTGCCGACGCAACCGCCCACCTGGTGGTGAAGCTGGCCACGCAATGGCAGCGCCAGGACCTGACTGCATGACTTCCCCCGCCCTGCTGCAGGTCGCCGTTGGCGGCGACCGCCCCTACACCATCACCATCGGCGCCGGTGCCCAGGCTGACGGCGCCGCGCTTGCCTCACATGTGCGCGGTCGCCATGTGCTGCTGCTCAGCGACAGCGAAGTGGCCCCGCGCTATCTGGATGCCGTGAAGCAGACGCTGTTGGCCGCACGCCCCGACCTGATCGTCGGCGAGCACGTGCTGGCCGCGGGCGAAGCCTCCAAGACCCTGGCCGAATTCGGCCGCGCGATCGAAGCACTGGCCGCGCTCGGCGCCACCCGCGATGCCTGCGTGTTCGCCCTCGGCGGTGGCGTGGTCGGTGATCTGGCCGGTTTCGCCGCGGCCTGCTGGATGCGCGGCGTGGACTGCGTGCAGCTTCCAACCACCCTGTTGGCGATGGTCGATTCGTCGGTGGGCGGCAAGACGGCGGTCGACATCCCGGCCGGCAAGAACCTGGTCGGCGCATTCCATCCGCCGCGTGCGGTCATTGCCGATACCCGCGTGCTGGCTACCCTGCCGCCGCGCGAGCTGCGTGCCGGCCTGGCCGAAGTGGTGAAGTACGGCGCGCTGGGTGACGCGGTGTTCTTCGAATGGCTGCAGCAGCATGCCGATGCACTGGTCGCCGGCGAAGACAACGTGCTCTCCGAAGCCATCGCACGCAGCTGCCGGCACAAGGCTGCGATCGTCGAACGCGATCCGTTCGAGAAGGGCGAGCGTGCCCTGCTCAACCTGGGCCACACCTTCGGTCATGCCATCGAGACCGAGCAGGGCTACTCGGCTCCGGGCCGCGATGCGCTGAACCATGGCGAGGCGGTGGCGGTGGGCATGGTACTGGCCGCGAAGCTGTCCACCGACCTCGGCCTGGCCGATGATGCCGACCGCGCGCGCCTGCAGGCGCTGCTGGAACGCCTCGGTCTGCCGGTGGCGATCCCGGCCGGACTGGACCCGAAGGCCCTGCTCGGCCGCATGCGGCTGGACAAGAAGAACGTGGCCGGCCGCCTGCGCCTGGTGCTGTGGCGCGGCATGGGCCGCGCCGAAGTGGTGCCGGACGTGGATGAAGCGGCGGTGCTGAAGGTGCTGGGCGCGGGCTGACCTTTCCGCGCTCGCCGGGCATGGCCCGGCGCTACCGGGGACGATTCACGAGGTTGCCGGCCAGCGGTCGGCACTACCGCGTTGCGGCCGGGGTCACCCTGGCCCCGCTACAATCGGCCCATGCACGTCTACCTGCAACATCCCGACGCCGGTGCGCAGGCACCGCGCTTCCTGCGCCTGAGCCTGCAGCCGGACCTGCTCGGCGGCTGGGAGCTGCTGCGCGAGAGCGGCCGCGTCGGCAGCCGGTCGCAGCTGCGGCGCGAGCTGTTCCTGCAGGCCGACGAAGCCCGCCATGCCTTCGAGAAGGCCCGCGATGCCGAACTGCATCGCGGCTTCCAGATCCTTTCGCACGGCGACTGACGCCGCTGCCAACTTTCGTCCAAGGAATGCCCATCGTGACCAGCCCTCTCCGCAACGATCGCCTGCTGCGCGCCCTGCGCCGCGAACCGGTGGACTGCACCCCCGTCTGGCTGATGCGCCAGGCCGGCCGCTACCTGCCGGAATACCGTGCGACCCGGGCCAAGGCCGGCAGCTTCCTGGCCATGGCCAAGAATCCGGAGATCGCCTGCGAAGTCACCCTGCAGCCGCTGCGCCGGTTCCCCTTGGACGCGGCCATTCTGTTCTCGGACATCCTCACCATTCCCGATGCGATGGGCCTGGAGCTGTACTTCGTCGAAGGCGAAGGCCCCAAGTTCCGCCACCCGGTACGAGATGAAGCGGCCATCGCCAAGCTGGCGGTGCCGGACATGGAACAGGACCTGGGCTACGTGATGGACGCGGTGCGCCTGATCCGCCGCGAGCTGGACGGACAGGTACCGCTGATCGGCTTCTCCGGCAGCCCGTGGACGCTGGCCTGCTACATGGTGGAAGGCGGCGGCAGCAAGGACTTCGCGCGCATCAAGGCGATGGCACTGAACCATCCGCAGGCCCTGCGCCGCCTGCTGGAGGTCACCACCGACGCGGTGATTGCCTACCTCGGCGCGCAGCGCGCGGCCGGTGCGCAGGCGCTGCAGGTGTTCGACACCTGGGGTGGCGTGCTGTCGCCGTCGATGTACCGCGAGTTCTCGCTGCGTTACCTGCAGCGGATTGCGCAGGGCCTGGAGCGTGGCGAAGGCAGCGAGCGCACGCCGCTGATCCTGTTCGGCAAGGGTACCGGCCTGCACCTGGAAGCACTGTCGCAGACCGGCGCCGATGCGCTCGGCCTGGACTGGACACTGGACCTGGACGAGGCCATGCGCCGCACCGGTGGTCGCGTTGCCCTGCAGGGCAACCTCGACCCGACCACGCTGTACGCCTCGCCGGATGCGATCGCCGCCGCTGCAGCACGCGTGCTCGACACCTATGCCGCGGGAAATGGCGGTTCGCGCGAGGGCCATGTATTCAACCTCGGCCACGGCATGTCGCCGGACATGGACCCGGCCCACGTGCAGGTGCTGGTCGACGCGGTGCACGCGCACAGCCAGCGCTGAGCATTCGGCATACGGTTGCGGCGCGATGTTGATCGCGCCGTGACCCGCAGTGCGCGATCATGGCAGCCCCCACGCTGCACCGGCCGCACCCCATGTCCACATCGCCATCGACCTACAACCGCCAGCGCCCCCTGCTGTGGCTGGTGTCCTTGGCGATCTTCATGCAGATGCTGGACTCGACCATCGTCAACACGGCATTGCCGGCGATGGCCGCCAGCCTGGGTGAAAGCCCGCTGCAGATGCAGTCGGTGGTGTTCAGCTACGCGCTGGCAGTGGCCACCTTCATCCCCGCCTCCGGCTGGATCGCCGACCGCTACGGCACCCGCCGTACCTTCCTGGTGGCGATCATCCTGTTCACCCTCGGCTCGCTGGCCTGCGCGCTGGCCCAGCACCTGCACCAGCTGGTCGGTGCGCGCGTGCTGCAGGGCATCGGCGGTGCCATGCTGCTGCCGGTCGGCCGGCTGGCGGTGATGCGTTCGGTGCCGCGCGAGGATTTCCTGCGCGCGATGAGCTTCATCGCCATCCCGGCCCTGGTCGGCCCGCTGATCGGTCCCACGCTGGGCGGCTGGCTGGTCGAGATCGCCTCATGGCACTGGGTGTTCCTGATCAACCTGCCGATCGGCGTGATCGGTTTCATCGCCGCGATGAAGATCATGCCCGACCACTACGCCAGCCATCGCACCCGTTTCGACCTGCGTGGCTACATCATGCTGGCCTTCGCGATGGTGGTGCTGTCACTGGCGCTGGACGGCATCTCCGGGCTCGGTACGCCACATGCACTGGTGATGCTGATGACCGTTGCAGGCCTGGCGGCACTGGTGGGTTACTGGCTGCACGCTGCCAATTCGACGGCGCCGTTGTTCTCGCTGGCGCTGTTCCGCGTACCCAGCTACCGCATCGGCATTCTCGGCAACCTGTTCTCGCGCATCGGCAGCAGCGCCATGCCGATGCTGATCCCGCTGCTGCTGCAGGTCGGCCTCGGCCTGGGCCCGATGAACGCCGGCCTGATGATGGTGCCGGTGGCCGCCGCTGGCATGGTCTCGAAGAAACTGGCAGTGAAACTGGTGGAGCGCTACGGCTACCGTCGCGTGCTGATGGTCAACACCGTGCTGGTAGGCCTGGCCATGGCCAGCTTCATCCTGATGACACCCGGCCAGCACCTGGCCTGGCGCCTGCTGCAGCTGGCGTTCTTCGGCGCGGTCAATTCGCTGCAGTTCACCGTGATGAACACCGTGACCCTGCGTGACCTGGACCGCGAGTTCGCCAGTTCCGGCAACAGCCTGTTGTCGATGGTGATGATGCTCGCGGCCGGCTTCGGTGCTGCTGCGGCCGGCAGCCTACTGGCCGCGTTCGGCAACCACCTGGACGGCAACAGCGCGACTGCCGCGTTGCACGCCACCTTCCTGTGCGTCGGCGCGATCACCCTGACCTCGACGATGATCTTCTGGCAGCTGCCCGATACCAAGCCGGAGCCACGGCAGGTCGAGCACGTCGCGGAGTGAGGGTGGTTCGGCAGGGCCTGCGGCCCTGCACCTGCAGAGGCTTCAAGCCAAGGCAACAGCAACGGCAAAAGCAGGCATTCCGTGGGATGGCGGGGTACTGTGGGTTTGCGGGGCCGCCGTGAACCCGTCCATGGGGGCTTGGTCGTCGCATCCATGCGGCTCACACCCCGCAAACCCACAGCACCCCGCCGTCGACAGTTTCCCGGTGGCCAGTAGATCCACGCCATGCGTGGATGAATCTCCATCGAAATCGAATACTTCGAATTGAGATCGAAACGCATCCACGCATGGCGTGGATCTACTGCAGATCGCAGGATTCTGTCGAAGGCGGGGTGGGTCCGGTTGCGGGGGCGTGAGCCGCATGGATGCGGCGACCGAGCTTACATGGACGTACTTGCAGCGTCCCCCGCTACCGGACCCACCCCGCCATCCCACGGAATGCAGGCTTTTGACGTTGCGTTGACGTTGCGTTGACGTTGACGTTGATTCTGCAGGTGCAGGGCTGCAAGCCCTGCAATAAACCCTACCTGCCCATGACCCTGGCGATCGCTTCCACCAGCAGCTCACCGGTCACCGGCTTGCGCAGGAAACCGCCGATGCCAGCCGCCTCCACCTGCTGCTGCAGGTCCGGATCCGTCCGCGCGGTCACTGCCAGCAGCGGCAGCATGTAGCCCTGGTTGCGCAGGTGCTGGGCCAGCTCGAAGCCACTCAGGCCCGGCAGGTCAAGATCCAGCAGGCCGACGTCGAAATCACCGGCGCTGACCTCGCGCAGTGCCGCCAGCGCATGCCCCGCATGCACGACCTCGTGCCCGCGCGCACTCAGCAACCCGCGCACCACATCCGCCACGGTTGCATCATCCTCGACCAGCAACACGCGCAACGGCGGCATGTTGGCCACATCCTCGCGGTGCGCTTCGCCCTCGGCCTCTGCGCTGGCATCGACCACCAGCGGCAACGGCAGGGTCACGCCAAAACACGTGCCGCGGCCGAGCTGGCTCTCCACCTGGATACGCCCCTGCATCGCCTGCGCCAGTTCACGGCAGATGGCCAGGCCCAGGCCACTGCCACCGTACTGCGCAGCGGTGCGGGCACCGTCGGCCTGCTCGAAACGACGGAACAGGTGCTGCTGCTGTTCCTGGCTGATGCCCGGCCCGGTGTCGCGCACTTCGAAATGCAGCGCGTGCAGCTCGCCATCGCTGCGCGCATGCAGGGTGATGGTTCCGCGGCTGGTGAACTTGACCGCGTTGGAGAGCAGGTTGAGCAGGATCTGCCTTACCCGCATCGCATCGCCGGTCGCCTGCAAGCCCGGCGGAAGCTGGTTGTCGAGGGTGAAGCGCAGGCCCTTCTGCGCTGCCAGTGGTCCCATCAGCGCGGCCAGGTCCTGCAGCAGGCAGCTCAGCGCGAACGGCTTGGACTGCAGTTCCAGCCGTCCGGACTCGATACGTGCCAGGTCCAAGGCATCGTTGACCAGGTGAAGCAGGTGTTCGCCGGCGTGCCGGATCGACTGTGTGTAGCCGCGCTGCTGCGGGTCCAGAGGTGAGGCCAGCAGCAGTTCGCTCATGCCGAGCACGCCGGTCATCGGCGTGCGGATTTCGTGGCCGAGATTGGCCAGGAAGCGGGTTTTGGCCGCCGAGGCCTGTTCGGCCAGTTCCTGTTTGTGCAGCGCCAGCTGATAGGCATGGCGCCGCTGCAGGCGGCGGCGATACAACCAGGCAAACCAACTGGTCAGCAAAAGCGCGATCGAGGCCAGTACCAGCAGCCCGGACAGGCTGCGCCACCACGGTGGCTGTACGCGGAATTCCAGGCTCTGCACCCGAGACCAGACATGGTCTGCGGAGCGCGCCTGTACTTCCAGACGGTAGCTGCCCGGCGGCAGGCGCGAGAACAGGCGCTCACCGGCCGGTCCCACTTCCACCCAATCGGGGTCGTAGCCGGCCAGGCGGTAGCGGTAGCTGTTGGAAGCCGAATCGGCGAACGACAACAGTCGCGCGACGATGCGCAGGTCACGGTCACCATCGGCAATCTGCAACGGCGTGTCGTGGGTCAGGTCGAGTACCTGCTCGTTGCGGCGGACTTCGACCCGCTCGATCACCAACGGTGCACGCCGCACCGAGGGTCGCACCTGTTCCGGGTCGAACACCACCACGCCGGCCGGGGTGCCGGCCACCAGATGGCCATCGCCGGACATCGTCAACGTGTGCTCGCGGAACTCCTGGCTGGGCAGGCCGTCGTGCACGCCGTACAGGCGCACGCTCTGCCCATCGGCGCCAACCCGCACCAGGCCGCGGGCACTGGTGGCCCAGGCCACCCCCTGTGCGTCGACCACCAGCCCGGACGCGGAAATCGCCGGGTAACCCTGCTCCGCGCCGACCACAGCCTGCCGTTCAAGCCGCCCCTGGCTCCAGCGGTAGCGCGACAGGCGGCCATCCTCCGACAACCAGACCTGGCCATCGCGCCCAACGTGCAACGCATGGATCGCCGTCGCCGGCGCACCCGGCACCGGCTGGAAGCGCTCGCTTTCCGGCAGCCACTGCAGCAGGCCGCGGCTGCTGGCCAGCCAGATGTGGTCCTGCGGCCCGCATTCCACATCGAGGTTGAGCTGGCCCTGCTGCAGACCGCGCTGGCCGTTGTCCAGCTGGCGGCGCAGGCGACCGTCAAGGTCACGCTGCTGCAGGCCTGCGGGCAACATCAACCACAGGCTGTCGCCGTCGCAGGTCATCATCGACTCGATGACCCCTTCCATGGTTGCGTCGGCCCCGGCATCACGGCCCCAGCGACGCAGGTCACGCCGCTTCGGGTCATAGCGCAGCAACGCATCGGTCGAGCCGATCCAGACCTGGCCACGGCGATCCTCGCGTACCGAGGACAGCCAGTACATGCCATTGACCCAGGTGCGGTGCTGCTCGATCCTGCCGGTCCTGGGATCGAACCGGTCCAGCGCCCCGTGGCTGCCAACCGTCCAGATGCCGCCATTGCTGGAAGGGCTGGTGCCCAGCACGAAGGCATTGCGCAGCGAACCGGCGTCATCCTCCAATCGCGACAGCACCGAGAACTGCCACCAGCGCGGCAGCAGGTGCCACAGGCCGGCATTGGTACTGGCCAACCAGATGCCGCCTTCGCGGTCCTCGTAGGCGCCAGTCCAGTTCGGGCGCACCGGCCCGCGCGCAACGGCGCTGTACAGCGGAACGGTCTGGTACTGCCCATCCACGGCCCGGCCCAGCCCGGTACGGGTATCCAGCCAATGCCCGCCCTGCTCATCGCGCAGCATCATGCCGAGCACCTGCTCGCCCGGCGGCAGTTTCCATGGCGGCGATTCAAAACGCCCGTCGGGGCGACGCACCGTGGCACCGGCCATCGTACTGATCCACAGGCTGCCATCGGGTTCGCTGGTCAACCCGTTGATCAACAGGCTGGGAATGACATCCGTGCCGACCCGCTCGAAGTCGGTGCCCGTCCAGCGCGCCACGCCATGCTTGGTGCCGACCCACAGGCTGCCATCGGCCAGGGTAGCCAGATACGGCACCGAGGCGGCAGGCAGGCTGCGTGGATTGTTGGCCTCCGGCAGGAAACGCTGCAGGCGGTCCTGGCTGTCCAGCCGGTACAGCCCACCTTCGTGGGTCCCGAACCAGATCGCACCGTCCGGCGTGGTCGCCAGGCTCCAGACCGTATTGGTCCCCATCAACGGCTGGCTGCTGCGATCGTAGAAATGCAGCTGGCGGCGGTCGGCCGACATCCGTACCAGGCCCGCGTTCTCGGTCCCGATCCAGAGCTGGTTGCGCGCATCGACCAGGACCGTCCAGATGCGGTTGTCGCGCAGGCCATCCTCCGAACGCCAGATCCGGTAGTTGCGCCCATCGTAACGGGCCAGGCCGTCGTTGGTGGCGATCCAGAGGTAGCCGTAGCGGTCTTCAGCCATGCGGTTGACGGTATTGGACGGCAGGCCGTCGAACACCGTCACCTGGCGCGGGCTCGGTGGCACCGGCTGCGCGGCAGCGGGTGACAGGCCGCACAGGAGGATCAGCAGCAGCATCGCCGCCCGTAGAAACACCACCGATTGCCTCCTCACGCTGCCCTGATGATTCCCGCGCCGCGGGCGTCGGCATGGTAAACCGAAAGTCGCGCCGTTCACGCCCGGCGCCGACGTTTTCAAGTTGTGGTCTGTCGTTTGGCGCGAGCCTGGATGATCGCTGCCACCAGCATGTCGCCGGTGACCGGCTTGCGCAGGAAACCATCGAAACCGGCAGCGAGCACCTGCGATTCGGCATAGGCGTCGGAGCGGGCGGTCACCGCCACCAGTGGCAGCTCATAGCCCAGGGTGCGCAGCTGGCGGGCGATCGCAGTGCCGTCCAGCGCCGGCAGATCGAGATCGAGCAGGCCAACATCAAAGCCATCGGTAGCGATCTCCGACAAAGCCCCCAGGCCATGCAGCACATGCACCACGTCATGGCCGCGGCTGCGCAGCAGGCCGGCGATGACCTCGGCCACGGTGGCATCGTCCTCCACCAGCAGGATGCGCAATGGCGGCAGTACCGGCAGTGCCGGCACTTCGCCCGTGGCGGCTGCCTGCCGGGTCCAGGGCAGCGGCAACCGTACCCGGAAGCGCGCGCCCTTGCCTGGCTGGCTGTCCACTTCGATGCGCCCGCCCATCGCCACGGCCAGCTCCTGGCAGATCGCCAGGCCCAGCCCGCTGCCGCCATAACGCGAGGCCGTGCGCGGCCCCTCCGCCTGCTCGAATCGGTGGAACAGCCGCTCCTGCTGCTCGGCATTGATACCCGGGCCACTGTCGTGCACTTCGAAACAGAGACCGCCGCCGTTCTCTTCCAGGTGCACGGCCAGGCCGACATGGCCGCGTTCGGTGAACTTGATGGCATTGCCCAGCAGGTTGAGCAGGATCTGCCGCACGCGCATCTCGTCGCCACTGACGCTGATCGGGCCGGGCGGATCGTCGCCACGCTGGAAATCCAGCTTGCGCTGTTTCGCCATGGGCTGCATCAGCGCCTGCACCTGGTCGAGCAGGCCGGCCAGATCAAATGGGCGCAGATCCAGCTCCAGCCGGCCCGCCTCGATGCGTGCGAGGTCCAGGGCATCGTTGACCAACCGCAGCAGATGGCTACCGGCTTGCTGGATGGAGCCGGCATAGCTGCGCTGCACCGGGTCCAGCGACGTGGCCAGCAGCAACTCGCTCATGCCAAGCACACCGGTCATCGGCGTGCGCACTTCATGCCCCAGCGTGGCCAGGAACCGGCTCTTGGCCTGCGAGGCCTGTTCGGCCAGCTCCTGCTTGTGCACAGTCAACTGCCATTGCTGGCGACGGCGCAGGCGCGCACGGATCGACCAGACCAGGACGAGCAGCAGCAGCGAACCGATCAGGATGTAGCCGAAGATCGCCATGCCGCTGCGCCACCATGGTGGCAGCACCTTCACCTGCAGCTGCTGCGAAGGCGTCCATGCACCATTGGCGGTGGCCGCCTGTACTTCGATGACGTAGCTGCCGGTGGGAAGTCGCGACAGCGTGCGCTGGCCGTCGCCGCCCTGCTCCACCCAGTTCTGGTCATACCCGCGTACCCGGAAACGGTAGCGGTTGCCCTGTGGGTTGGCATACGACAGCAATCGTGCATCGATCTGCAGGTCGCGATCATCCGGTCCCAGCAGCAGGGTGCCGGCGTTCGGCAACGGCTGCCAGCCGCGCGCGTCATCGCGGCGCACGCGTACCTCGGCAATCACCAGCGACGACCCGGGCAGCACCACGTCGTCGGCATTCACATCGAAAGCGACAAGACCGGTCTGGGCCACGGCCAGCACGCGGCCATCTTCATTCACCGCCGGCGGCCGGCTGGTGAACTCGGCATCGGACAGGCCATCGCGTTCGTTGAACAACTGCAGGCGTCGTGCTTTCGGGTCCCAACGCAGCAGGCCGCGCGGCGTGGTCGCCCACACCCGGCCATTGTCGGCCAATGCCAGGCCGCCCATGCTGACCGGCGGCACACCGGCACTTCCATCAATGCGCTGGATCAGGTGCAGGCTCATGCCATCCCACTGATAGCGCTCCAACGCGCCCTGGCGGGCCAGCCACAGCTGCTGCGGATCAACCCACACCAGATCGAAGATCAGCCCGCGCGAGACACCCGGCACCGCTTCGAAGCGACCGGCCTGCTCACGCCAGATGCCCATTTCGCCCATCACCCATGCCTTGCCATGGGCATCGAAGCGGATCTGCTCGATGGGTGAATCGGCCGACTTGCGGAAATCGTCGAGCGGATAGCTGCGCAGCACCCGGCCATCTGCACTACGCAGCTGCAGGCCCAGATTCATCACCGAAAGCCAGACCGTGCCATCGGGTGCCTGCCGCATCAGGTCGATGCGCTGGCGCAGGTCGGCGCCTCCATCGATATGCCAATCGTGCAGCGCGCGGCTGGCCGGGTCATACACGGTGATGCGACCGGCACGCCCCAGCCACAGGCGCCCGTCCGGCCGCGGCAGTACCGACCAGACCGCACCGCTGCCGATCTCACGGTCGCTGGCCAGCAGGCGCAATGTGCCGTGCGCATCCAGCTGGTACACGCCGTGTGCCGAACCCACGTAGTAGTTCTGGCCGTCACTGGCCGCACCCAGCAGGTACTGGCTGTCCAGCGGCTTGCCATCGAGCTGGTTCCAGATCGAGAAGCGGCGCCACTCCGGTGGCAGGTACGCCAGGCCCTGGGTCAGCAGCGCCACCCACAATCCACCCTCATGGTCCTGCAGCAGGTCCAGCACACCGCTCTGTGCGGTAAGGAAACCACTGCCACGGTCGCCGTCGAGCCGCAACAGCGCACTGGCGTCGCCACGCAGCAGGCCGTCGGACGTGCCCGCCCAGTAGCCGCCCTGGCGATCGGCCAGCACAAGCGCCGAGCGCAGGCTGGCGCTGTCGCTCCAGCGCGGACGGCTGACCCGGTCCTGCGCATCGATGCGGTACAGGCCGTCGTTCTGGCTGCCGATCCAGATCGAGCCATCCGGATCGCGGCTCATCCGCAGCACGCTCAATGTGCCCAGCTCGCGCGGTGCCACGGGTTCGAAATCGCGGCCATTCCAGCGTGCCACCCCGGCCTCGGTACCAATCCACAGGCGCCCTTGTGCATCGACCAGGCTGCTGTAGATGGTGTTGCTGGGCAGGCCGTCGGCGCGGGCGGGGTCGTGTTTGAAGAAGCGCAGGCTGCCGTCCTCCCCGAACCGGCAGATGCCCTGGCCGCTGGTGCCGATCCACAACGCATCCCCGGCGTAGGCCAGCGTCCAGAACTGGCCCAGGCAGGGGCCATTGACCGCATCAAAGGTCTTGAACCGTTCGCGGTCGGCATCCAGGCGGGCCACGCCCTTGCCGTTGATGCCCACCCACACGCGGTCCAGCGGATCGACCAGCAGGGTCTCGATCTCGTTGCCGGGCAACGAACCGGGCTGTTCCGGATCATGCTCCCAGACCCGCAGCGAGCTGCCGTCGTAGCGCACCAGGCCGCCATCGGTCGCAGCCCATACATGGCCCTGGCGGTCCTCGGCCAGCGCCAGCACCATGCGCGAAGGCATGCCTTCGGCGGCACCGAAGCGCCGCAGGCGTGGTGTTTCAGCCATGTCCAGGGCCGCAGCCGCCGTGGCAGACGCCAACAGCAGCAGCCCCGTTGCCGCGATCCCCAGGCACCACAGGCGCCAGCTGCTCGTCATCCTGAACCCCCTGTCCTGTCCCGATTGTCACACAGGGCCGGGGTCATGGCTGCAACAGCCTGTTGCCGAGGCAGGACCACCACGAACTGTTGCAGCCATGCACGCATCGTTGGCAGGGGCCTGTGCGTATGATCACAGCGTCCCCCTTCCGGAGCCCGCCATCGATGCGTCCCTGCCTGGCCCTGCTGCCGATGCTGCTCGCCACCGCCCCCGCCTGGGCGGACGCAGACACCTACCGCCTCGATCCGGTGCACACGCGGGTGCTGTTCAGCATCGACCACGCCGGCTATTCGCAGGCCATGGGTACGGTGTCCGGCAGCGAGGGCCGCCTGCAGTTCGATCCCGACAACTGGCGCGGTGCCACCCTGGATGTCGAAGTCCCAGTCTCGCGGTTGGACCTTGGTGACGCCAAATGGAACCAGGCCACGCTGGCCCGCAGCCTTCTGGATGGCGAGCGTTTCCCAAAGGCACACTTCGTCTCCAACCGGGTCGAACCGATCGATGCCAAGCGCGCCCACGTGATCGGCACGCTGACCCTGCGTGGGGTCAGCCAGGAAATCACGCTGGATGTGACCCTCAACGCCATCAAGCGCTACCCGCTCCCCCCGTTCCGACGCACCGCCGGCTTCTCCGCCAGCACCACACTGAGCCGGCGTGCGTTCGGCATCACCGCCTGGCCGGGCGTCATCGGTGATGCAGTACAGCTGAGGATCGAGGCTGAAGCCACCCTCGACCGCAGCGACGCCCCGGGAACTCCCGCTCCCGTTCCGCACTCCGACCCCAAGACGGCCCCCTAGAGGACCCTTCATGACCGCCAAGAACACCCCCGCCGCCTGGGGGAGTGTCAGCCAGATCCTGCATTGGTTGATCGCACTGCTGATCCTCGCCCTCGGCGTGGTCGGCCTGACCATGGGTGAACTGCCCAAGACGCCCAAGTACTTCTGGGTCTACACCGCGCACAAATCGATCGGCATCACCGTGCTTGCACTGGTACTGTTCCGCCTCGGCTGGCGCCTGTATGCCGGCGCGCCCAAGCCGGTGCCGGGCGTGCCCAGCTGGCAGGAACGCATCGCCAGCGCCACCCACGTGCTGCTGTATGTGCTGATGTTCGCCATCCCGCTGTCGGGCTGGCTGTACGACTCGGCCAGCGGCCTGCGCCCGTTCCGCTGGTTCGGTCTGGTCGACGTGCCCAAGCTGAGCGGTCCCGACCCGCAGGTTGTCGCGGTATCGCATGCCATCCACGAATACGGCTTCTGGCTGTTGATCGCGGTGGTGCTGGCCCATGCCGGCGCTGCCTTCTACCACCACCTGTTCCAGCGCGATGCGACCTTGACCCGCATGTTGCCGCGCGGCTGGCTTGCCTCCCCTCAGAAGGACTGACCGATGAACCTGAAACTGACCACTCCGGCCGCCGTGGCCGCCGCCCTGGCCGGCATGCTGGCCACCGCCCCGGTGCTCGCCGCCGACTACGCGCAGGCCCCCGGCGCCGGCTCGATCCTGGTGTTCGCCACCAAGTACGACGGCGAAGTGTTCACCGGCAGCTTCCCGGGCTTTGCCACCAAGCTCAGCTTCGACCCGGCCAATCCGGCCGCCGGTTCGCTGGACGTGGTGATCCCGCTGGCCGGTGCCAAGAGCGGCAACAGCGACCGTGACTCGACCCTGCAGACCGCCGACTTCTTCAATGTTGGCAAGTTCGCCACCGCACGCTACACCGCCAAGGGCTTCCGCGCGGTGGGCAATGACCAGTTCGCCGCCGATGGCACACTGGAACTGCGAGGCGTCAGCAAGCCGGTCACCCTCACCTTCACCTGGAAGCCGGGCACCCAGCCGGTGCTGACCGGCAAGGCCACGGTCAAGCGCCTGGACTTCGGCGTCGGCGGCGGCGACTGGGCCGACACCAAGACCATCCCGGACGAAACCGCGATCAGCACGATCGTGAAGTTCGACGCGAAATAAATCGCCTCTGGTAGTGCCGGCCGCTGGCCGGCATCACCGGGCATGGCAACGCATCTGGTAGTGCCGGCCGCTGGCCGGCATCACCGGGCATGGCGGGGTTGCCGGCCAGCGGCCGGCACTACCGATCGACGGCCAGCCAGGCCTGAACCGTGGCCGCGTCGAACGGCCAGTCCAGCTCACGACCGCCGGTCTCGTCACGCAGCACCGGCACCCGTGCGCCGTAGCGCGCTTCCAGCGCCGGCTGATCGTCCAGGAACACCGATTCGAATTCCGGTGCCCGCGCCTTGGCCAGCTCGGCCAGGGCCATGTCGCACAGATGGCAGTCGTCGCGCTGGAACAGGGTCAACACCGGTTTTGCTCCCTCTGCCGAAATGCTGCGCCGCAGCCATGGAAGTGCGGCATGAACCGCTAGAATAGCGATCTCCTCCGGTACCCGCAGTACGGCAACCATGGCTGTCAGCACGTTCGACGTTTTCAAGATCGGCATTGGCCCGAGCTCCTCGCACACCGTCGGGCCGATGAAGGCCGCCGAGCGATTCATCCATCGCTGGCTGCTCGACCCGGGCCGCCTGCACGAGGTCGCGCGCATCCGCGCCGATGTCTATGGCTCGCTGGCCTTGACCGGCCGCGGCCATGGCACCGACAAGGCGATCCTGCTGGGCCTGGAAGGCCAGCGGCCGAACCTGATCGACCCGGACATCATCCCGGCCACGCTGGAGCGCATCCGCAGCAGCAAGCGCATCCAGCTGATGGGCCAGCATGAGATCGCCTTCGACGAGAAGCGCGACCTCGGCATGAACAAGCGCCAGAAGCTGCCGTACCACACCAACGGCATGCGTTTCACCGCGTACAACGCCGACGACGAAGTGATCGCCACCCGCGATTACTACTCGGTCGGTGGCGGCTTCGTGGTCAACCAGGACGACGCGGCCGATGACCGCATCGTGCCCGATGAAACCCCGCTGCCCTACCCGTTCAAGAGCGGCGACGAACTGCTGGCACAGACCGCACGCAGCGGCCTGAGCATTGCCCAGCTGATGTTCGAGAACGAAAAGTGCTGGCGCAGCGAAGACGAGATCCGCGCCAACCTGCGCGAGATCTGGAGCGCGATGCAGTCATGCGTCACCCGCGGCATCCGCGAGGAGGGCGTGCTGCCGGGTGGCCTGAAGGTGGGCCGCCGTGCACCGGCGCTGTACCGCGAGCTGTCGTCGAAGCCGGAAGCGGCGATGCGCGATCCGCTGACCACGCTGGACTGGGTCAATCTGTACGCGCTGGCGGTGAACGAGGAAAACGCGGCCGGTGGCCGCGTGGTCACCGCGCCGACCAACGGTGCGGCCGGCGTGCTGCCGGCGGTGCTGCACTACTTCGATCGCTTCTGCCCGGGTGCCAACGAACAGCGCGTATTCGACTTCCTGCTGACCTCGGCAGCGATCGGCATCCTGTACAAGGAAAACGCCTCGATCTCCGGCGCCGAAGTGGGCTGCCAGGGTGAAGTGGGCGTGGCCTGCTCGATGGCGGCCGGCGGCCTGGTCGCGGCGCTGGGTGGCAATCCCAGCCAGATCGAGAACGCCGCGGAAATCGGCATGGAACACAACCTTGGCCTGACCTGCGACCCGATCGGTGGCCTGGTGCAGATCCCCTGCATCGAACGCAATGCGATGGGCGCGGTGAAGGCCATCAACGCCTCGCGCATGGCGATGCGTGGCGACGGCAAGCACAAGGTGTCGCTGGACAAGGTCATCAAGACCATGCGCGATACCGGCCGTGACATGCAGGACAAGTACAAGGAAACCAGCCGCGGTGGGCTGGCGGTGAACGTCATCGAGTGCTGAGTTGTAGAGCCGGGCCCATGCTCGGCTCTACATCGGACGACACCGTCACTGCGTTCCGGTTAGGCTCGGGGCTCCCCTACCCAGGACTGCCCCATGCGCGTGATCGCTGCCGCCCTGCTTGCCTGCCTTCCGCTGCCCGCCCTGGCCGCGCCCACTTACGGGCCGCGGCTTGAGGGCTTCGATTACGGCTATCCGGTAAAGACCTTCGCGCTGGAATCGCAGCGGCAGCCGCTGGAAATGGCCTACCTGGACATCGCGCCGAAGAAGACACCGGTCGGCGTCGTGGTGCTTCTGCATGGCAAGAATTTCTGTGCGGCCACCTGGAAGGAATCGATCAAGCCACTGATCGCAGCCGGCTACCGGGTGATTGCCCCGGACCAGGTGGGCTTCTGCAAGTCCAGCAAGCCCGAGCGCTACCAGTACTCGTTCGCGCAGCTGGCCGCCAACACCCATGCGTTGCTGCAGCAACTGCAGCTGGGTGATGTGCCGGTACACCTGGTAGGCCACTCCATGGGCGGCATGTTGGCGGTGCGCTACGCGCTGATGTACCCGCAGGACCTGCGCAGCCTGTCGCTGGTCAACCCGATCGGGCTGGAAGACTGGAAGGCACTTGGCGTGCCATGGCGCAGCGTGGATGCCTGGTATGCCGGCGAAATGAACATCAGCTATGACAGCATCCGGCGCTACCAGCTGGAGGTGTACTACGACGGCAAATGGAAGCCGGCCTACGAGCCGTGGGCACGCATGCAGTCGGGCATGTACGAAGGCCCGGGCAAGCAGGCCGTTGCCTGGAGCCAGGCGCTGGCCTCGGACATGGTGTTCAACCAGCCGGTGGTCTACGAACTCAAGAATGTGCAGGTGCCGACCACGTTGTTCATCGGCCAGAAGGACCGCACCGCGATCGGCCGCGACCTGGCGCCGCCGCAGGTGAAGGCGACGCTGGGCAACTACCCGGTGCTTGGCAAGGCTGCGGCCGCAGCGATTCCCGGCTCGAACCTGGTCGAGTTCGCCGACCTGGGGCATTCGCCGCAGGTGCAGGACCCGAAGCAGTTCAATGCGGCGTTGTTGAAGGCACTGAAGGGGCGTTGAGGTTCCCTGTCCGCCGGGCATGGCCCGGCGCTACCCGTGCCGATCCTGATAACGCCGGGCCATGCCCGGCGATCCATCAACCCACGATCCGCAACACATCATCCAGCAACGCGGCAGCGGTGACTTCCGCCCCCGCACCCGGCCCCTGGATCAACAGCGGCTGGCGACAGTAGCGATCACTGTGGATGGCCACGCGATTGTCGGTGCCCGCACCCTGCGCCAGCGGGTGATCCACAGGCAGCTCACGCAGGCCCACCTGCGCGCCATCGCCATCAACACGGCCAACGAAACGCAGCACGCGGCCGTTGTCGCGCGCCTGCTGCCAGCGCGCCTGCAGCGGCGCATCCAGTTGTTCCAACGCCGCCACGGCATCTTCCAGTGGCAGTGCTGCGAGCGCTTCAGGCACCAGCGAATCCACCTGCACCTGCGCGGCATCCAGCGCCAGCCCGCTGCTGCGGGCCAGGATCAGCAGCTTGCGCCGCACGTCCTCGCCGGAAAGGTCCAGGCGCGGATCGGGCTCTGTGTAGCCGGCAGCCAGCGCCTCGCGCACCGCCGCCGAAAACGGCGACTGGCCGTCATAACGATGGAACAGCCAGGCCAGCGAGCCGGACAGCACACCTTCGATGGCATGGATGTGATCGCCACCGGCCACCAGCGCACGCAGGCTGCTCAAAAGCGGCAGGCCCGCGCCCACCGTCGCGCTGTCGCCATAGCGTGCGCCACTGTCGGCACAGCTTTCCGCAATGGCCTGCGCGCGTGCCAGCTGCGCACCACGGCCCAGCTTGTTGGCGGTTACCACGTGCACGCCGCGCGCCAGCCACTGCACGTGACGCGCAGCCACATCCTCGCTGGCGGTGGCATCGACCACCACATCGCCGCGCTCGAGACCTTCGGTGCTGGCCCATGGCGGCGAATTCTGGCCATCACGCGGCGCACGCCGCGCCAGCTCCAGCGGCAACGCCAGGTCACGATCGATTTCCAGCGCAGTGCGTGAATTGGCCAGCCACTGCACGCTGGGCAGTTCCAGCCCACGCGCCCGCAATGCCTGGTAACGCTGCACGAAGGCCGAGCCGACCGTGCCGGTGCCGAGCAGCGCCAGGCGTCCCACGGCCAGCGCAGGAATTTCAGCGGCGAGCGCGCTCATGCATCCACCACCTGTTTGCGGCGCGCAGCCGCATCAATCACCACTTCGGCGCGCTGCAGCGCGGCGCCGAGATCGGCCAGCAGGTCACGCTCGGCCTCGATGCCGACCGACAGGCGCAGCAGGCCTTCGCTGATGCCGGCGGCGGCACGCGCTTCGGCGGTCATCGCCGCATGGGTCATGGTGGCCGGATGCGCGATCAGGCTTTCGACGCCGCCCAGCGATTCGGCCAGGGTGAAACAGTGCAGGCCATCGACAAAGGCACGCACTGCGGCATGCGGATCATCACCTTCGCAGTCGGCCAGTTCGAACGAAAGCATCGCGCCGAAACCACTCTGCTGGCGGGCGGCGATGGCGTGGCCCGGGTGATCGGCCAGACCCGGATAATAGACGCGGCCGACCGCCGGATGCTGGTCCAGCAATGCAACGATCGAAGTGGTGTTCTCCTGGTGCACGCGCAGGCGCGCATCCAGCGTGCGCAGGCCGCGCAGGGTCAGGAAGGCATCGAACGGGGAACCGGTCAGGCCCAGCGCGTTGCCCCACCATACCAGCTGCTCGTGCAATGCCGGATCGCGCGCGACCACCGCACCACCCACCACATCGCTGTGGCCGTTGATGTACTTGGTGGTGGAATGCAGCACCAGGTCCGCACCGAACGACAACGGCTGCTGCAACGCCGGCGACAGGAACGTGTTGTCGACCACCACGAGGGCACCGGCCTTGTGCGCGGCATCGATGACGAAGCGCAGGTCGGTGATGCGCAGGAGTGGATTGGACGGGGTTTCCACCAGCAGCAGCTTCGGCTGGGTGGCCAGCGCCTGGGCCAGCGCGCGCGGATCGGTCAGGTCGGCGGTGACCAGCTCGAAGTGGCCCTTCTTTGCCAACGCATTGAACAGGCGCCAGCTGCCGCCATAGGCATCGTGTGGCACCACCAGGGTGTCACCCGGCTGCAGCAGTGCGTTCAGCACCAGGTTGATCGCGCCCATGCCGGTGGCGGTGATCACGCCGCCGGCGCCGCCTTCCAGCTCGGCCAGCGCTTCACCCAGCAGGTCGCGGGTCGGGTTGCCACTGCGCGTGTAGTCGTACTGGCGCTTGTTGCCGAAGCCTTCAAAGCTGAAGTTCGACGACAGCACGATCGGCGGCGTGACCGCGCCATGCGCGGTGTCCCGATCGATGCCGGCACGGACGGCGGCAGTGGTGCGGCTACAGGACGGCTCGTTGGCGTGCAGGCTCATGCGGACTCTCCAGAGGTGCGGAAGGCGGTGGCGAGGATCGCGTCGATGCGATCGGTTTCTTTGAGGAACGCGTCGTGGCCGTAGGGCGAGCGCAGCACGCGCAGGCTGCCGCGGGGGCCCAGCCCTTCGACCAGGCCGACCAGGTCGGCCAGCGGCACCAGGCGGTCACCTTCCACGGCCACCACCACGGTCGGCGGCAGGATGGCGGCGGGGTCGACGCGGTGCAGGTCGATCGATTCGGACAGGCGCAGGTAGGCGGTCACCGGTGTGCGCGCGACGTACTGCGCGCCGGCGGCGTCGAGATAGTCTTCGGCGGCGACGCGCACGCGGCCGTTGATCACTTCCGGTGCGGCGTCGAAGCGCTCGCCGAATTCTTCCGGGGTGCGGTAGCTGAGCATGGCGAACTGCCGTGCCAGCGCCAGGCCGTGGTCTTCGCCGCACTGCAGTTGGCCAAGGGCGACGGCGCGGCGCTGCAGTGCGCGCCAGGCCGCTGCATACGGGTGCGGGCGATGCGCACCGCTGGCCAGCACAAGCTGGCGCACGCGGGCGCGATGACGGATCGCGAACTGTTGGCCGACCAGCGCGCCATACGAATAGCCAACGAAGGCCTTCAGCGTGCGGATACCCAGATGATCCAGCAGCAATGCCAACGCATCGGCCTGGTCGGCGGTATCGATCGGCACGTCCAGCGCACCATCGGCCCCGATGAAGTCGAACGCCAGCACGCGCAGCTGCTGCGGATCCAGGGTGCGACCACTGCCGACCAGGTCTTCGGCCCAGCCCTTCTCGCTGAACTGTGTGTTGGAGGCCACATGGCGATGCGCGGAAATACCGCCGGCCAGTACCACAACCGGCGCGTTGGCCGGACCGACCCACTCATAGCGCAGGCGCACCGGGCTGGGGCCGGCATGACGCATCGACAGCACCGCGGCGAACTCACCGCGCTCGGCATGCACGTGGTCTTCGACCGGCACGCTGACGGGGACAAAGGGTTCGGGGCGAACGACGGTACTGGCAGCGAAGCTCATGGCGGGATCCGGTTGGGGAATCGGCCATCGAGCCTTCGCGGGGCTCGCGTTCGAGATGCACGTGCAGTGCATGGTTCGAACCATCTTTCGGTGGACGCCACGGTCCCCGCAGGATTTGGCACCTACGCGGACGCTTTCGCATCCGCGGGCTGCCCCGGCTTCAAAGGGCCTGTCCCTCTGCCGGTCTCGATGGTGACGCCACGATGCCAGCCCTTCCGGGCACTGTCAATCCCTTCATGCGGATAAAGCGATGAATATTTTCAGGTCAGGTATGCGAGAGGCGTCGCGGTCGCTCCGTTCAGGATCGGGTACAGTCCCGGCGGTCCATTTTTCTGAATCCGCTGATGCCACGCCTGCCCTTGACCTGCCTGCTCCTGCCGCTGCTGGCCAGTACTTCCGCCGGCGCCAGCGACTGGCGCCAGGGCTGGGGAATGCTGCCGAAGGCGTCCACCACCTCCAGCGCCGACGCGGGGGCCGGGGCCGCGAAGGAGGCCCTTCCGATGGCCCAGCTGCGCCTGCAGCCGATCGGCGAACAGTGGCAGGCCCGGATCGACAACACCCTGGCCGGGCCGCTGCAGATCGAACTGCGCGCGGCCCCCGGGCACCCGGTCGACGGCTTGCCGGTGCAGTCACTGATACAGGGCGACAGCAGCCTGGTGGTCGGTCACCTCCCCGCGCCGGTCAACGGCCGGATGCTGGACCTGCGCCTGCAGTCGGTACCGGGCAACCCCGCCGCACAGGCCGAGGATGTGGCCTACCGCCTGCCCTTCGATGATGCGCGCCCGCGCGTGGATCAAGCGCCGCAGGGCCGGTTCAGCCACGACGACGAGGAGAACCGCGATGCGGTCGACTTCGCGCTGCCTGAAGGTACGTTGGTGCTGGCCGCACGCGAGGGCACGGTGATGCAGATCCAGGATGGCTTCCGTGGCAACGGCCAGGACCGCGAACGCGATGGTGCCCGCGCCAATTTCATCCGCGTGCTGCACAGTGACGGCAGCATGGCCCTGTACGGCCACCTGCAGGCGGGCGGCATGCGCGTGCGCCGTGGCCAGGCGGTGGGAGCCGGGCAACCCCTCGGCCTGTCCGGCAACAGTGGCTACAGCAGCGCCCCACATCTGCACTTCGTGGTACAGGTCAACCGCGGCATGGGCCTGCGCTCGGTACCGGTGCGCATCTTCACCGGCCAGGGCCAGCTGCAGTTCGCCCGCCAGGGCGAGGCCGACGGTGGCACCGGGCGCTGACCGGCCCCGGCCGGTATAATCGGGCGCTTATCTCTTTGAAAAGCGCCCCGGGCGGGCGCCACTGCCATGTCCGAAGTCGCCAACGAAGCGTCGCGTCGCCGCACCTTCGCCATCATCTCCCACCCTGACGCCGGCAAGACCACGCTGACCGAAAAGCTGCTGCTGTTCGGAGGCGCGATCCAGATGGCCGGTTCGGTCAAGGGCCGCAAGGCCGCCCGCCACGCCACCTCCGACTGGATGGCGCTGGAAAAGGAACGCGGCATCTCGGTCACCTCCTCGGTGATGCAGTTCCCGTACGAAGACAAGATCGTCAACCTGCTCGACACCCCTGGCCACGCTGACTTCGGCGAGGACACCTACCGCGTGCTGACCGCGGTGGACTCGGCGCTGATGGTGATCGACGTGGCCAAGGGCGTGGAAGAGCGCACCATCAAGCTGATGGAAGTCTGCCGCCTGCGCGACACCCCGATCATGACCTTCATCAACAAGCTCGACCGCGAGGGCAAGGACCCGATCGAGCTGCTGGATGAAGTGGAAACCGTGCTCGGCATCCAGTGCGCGCCGGTGACCTGGCCGATCGGCATGGGCCAGCGCCTGAAGGGCGTGGTCCACCTGCTGACCGGGGAAGTACACCTGTACGAGCCGGGCCGCAACTTCACCCGCCAGGACTCGACCATCTTCCCGTCCATCGATGCCCCCGGCCTGGCCGAGAAGATCGGTGCACAGATGCTGGCCGACCTGCGTGACGAACTGGAACTGGTGCAGGGCGCCAGCCACCCGTTCGACTTGGAAGCCTACCGCGCCGGCAAGCAGACCCCGGTGTTCTTCGGCTCGGGCGTGAACAACTTCGGCGTGCAGCCGCTGCTGGACTTCTTCGTCGAGCATGCACCGTCGCCGCAGGTACGCTCCACCACCGGCCGAGAGATCGCCCCGGAAGAGAACAAGCTGACCGGCTTCGTGTTCAAGATCCAGGCCAACATGGACCCGCAGCACCGTGACCGCGTGGCGTTCATGCGCGTCTGCTCGGGCCGTTTCAGCGCCGGCATGAAGACCTTCCACGTGCGCACCGGCAAGGAAATGAAGCTGGCCAACGCCCTGACCTTCATGGCCAGCGATCGTGAAATCGCCGCCGAAGCCTGGCCGGGCGATGTGATCGGCATCCACAACCACGGCACCATTTCCATCGGCGATACCTTCACCGAAGGTGAAGCGGTCACCTTCACCGGCATTCCGAACTTCGCCCCGGAACTGTTCCGTCGCGCGCGCCTGCGCGATCCGCTCAAGCTCAAGCAGCTGCAGAAGGGCCTGGCCCAGCTGTCCGAAGAGGGCGCAACCCAGTTCTTCCGCCCGCTGACCAGCAACGACCTGATCCTCGGTGCCGTCGGCGTGCTGCAGTTCGACGTGGCGGCCTATCGCCTGAAGGACGAGTACGGTGTGGAAGCCACCTTCGAGCCGGTCAGCGTGACCACCGCGCGTTGGGTCCACTGCAGCAACGATAAGAAGCTGGAAGAGTTCCGCGAGAAGAATGCGCTGAACCTGGCACTGGATGCAGCCGGCCACCTGGTCTACCTGGCCCCGACCCGGGTCAACCTGCAGCTGGCGCAGGAACGCTCGCCGGACGTGCGCTTCTCGGCCACCCGCGAAGCGGCGCATACCGTTTCGGCAGGCTGATGACACGGGGTCGGATCCCTTTCCGGCAGGAAAGGGCTCTGACCCCGGCAGTCGCAGGCGGTTCATCCCCGCAACACAGGAATTCACCGACCATACGGTGACGGGCGTGCACACACCGCCCATCGCGGCGATGATAGGGGGGTGCGGGTCCCCCTCCCCGCGAACGATGCCTACGCCATGTCCACGACTTCCGTTGCTTCGATCCGCGAAGAAATCGCCA
This sequence comes from Stenotrophomonas sp. YJH_SMC_79, assembly GCF_059367995.1. NCBI lineage: Bacteria > Pseudomonadati > Pseudomonadota > Gammaproteobacteria > Lysobacterales > Lysobacteraceae > Stenotrophomonas > Stenotrophomonas sp. YJH_SMC_79. The sequence continues at coordinate 223,913 of NZ_JCAFRK010000002.1, read as the reverse complement.
GCGCCCTGACCCACGGCCTCGGTGCCGTGCTCGCCCTGGGCGCCGGTGCAGTACTGATCACCCTGGCCGCCATCTACAGCGATGGCTGGCAGCTGGCGGGCGCGATCGTGTTCGGCATTGCGCTTCTGCTGCTGTACACCGCTTCCACCCTGTACCACGCCATCCAGCACCCGGTCGCCAAGGGCCGGCTGAAGGTGTTCGACCACTGCGCGATCTACGTACTGATCGCCGGCACCTATACCCCGTTCACCCTGATCGGCCTGCGCGGTCCGTGGGGCTGGGGCCTGTTCGCCGCAATCTGGACCCTGGCCCTGGCCGGGGTGGTGTTCAAGCTGTTCTACACCGGCCGCTTCAAGGCGCTTTCCACCGGCATCTACATCGCCATGGGCTGGCTGGTGATCGTGGCGATCAAGCCGATGCTGGCCTCGATCGACGGCTGGACCCTGGGCTGGCTGCTGGCCGGCGGCCTGTCGTACACGCTGGGCACCTACTTCTATCACCGCGAATCGATCCCCTATTCGCACGCGATCTGGCACCTGTTCGTGATCGGCGGCAGCGTCTGCCACTTCGTCGCGGTGACCATGCAGGTGCTGTAACACGGACCAGCGCGCCGCATGTGCACATGATGCACATGGACGCTTCGCGCCCCGTCCACGATGAGGGGGCAACCATGGCGGCGTGAATGCTGCCACGTCCCCTGCCGCGCCTCGTACTTCGCGCTGGCTGCGCCCCCCGGGCCCGCGCGGCCGGCGCTGGCTGGCCGTACTGATTTTCCTGCTGGCCGCGCTGCTGGTGCTGATCGCGCTGTGGGACTGGAACTGGTTCAAGGGGCCGGTCGAGCGCGCGGTGCAGGCACGCACCGGCCGTGCGCTGCACATCGGCCACCTGGATGTCGACCTCGGCCGCACCAGCACGATCCGTGCAGATGCGATCACCTTCGCCAACGCCGGTTGGGCCAAGCAGCCGAACATGGCCACGGCCGACCGCGTCGAGATCGACGTGCGGGTGTGGCCCCTGCTGCGTGGCAGCGTGCAGCTGCCGGAAGTGCGCCTGACCCGACCGGACGTGCTGCTGGAAACCGCGCCGCGCAAGGGCGAACCGGGCAACTGGGATTTCCTCGGTGACAGCGCTGGCGGCACAGGCCCACAGCTCAAACGCCTGCGCATCGACGACGGTCGGCTGCAGTTCCTCGATGCACTGGGCCGCACCGACATCCGTGTGGGCGTGCGCAGCGGCCAGCCGAAACAGGCCGATGCCTCGCCGCCGCTGCTGGTGCAGGGCAAGGGCCATTGGCAGGGCAACCCGTTCACGCTGCAGGGCGGAACCGAATCACCGCTGGAGCTGACCGACAGCGACCACCCGTTCCGCATCCACCTCGACGGTCGTGCCGGCGCTACCCACGCGGTGGCCAGTGGCACGCTGACCAATCCATTCCAGCTGCGGGTGTTCGACCTGCAGTTCGCGCTCAGCGGACAGGACCTGTCGGACCTGTACTCGCTGCTTGGCATTGCCATTCCGCCGTCGCCGCCCTATGCGTTGAACGGCCGGCTCAAGCGCGACCACAACATCTGGCACTACGACGCCTTCACCGGCAAGGTCGGCGACAGCGACCTCGGTGGCGACCTGCAGTTCGAGGTGGGACGCGACCGTCCAAGGCTGACCGCAACGCTGGAGTCCAAGCGCCTGGACTTCGATGACCTGGCCGGCTTCATCGGAGCGCCGCCGAAGACCGGCGGCGGCGAAACCGCGAATGCGGAACAGAAGGCGCAGGCCACCCGTGTCGCCGCCAGCAGCCGGGTATTGCCCGACACGCCCTACAACCTGGGCAAGCTGCGCGCGATGGACGCCGACGTGCGCTGGAAGGCGCACCGCATCAACGCACCCTCGTTGCCGCTGGACGACATGGACGCGCACCTGCTGCTGGATGACGGCGTGCTGCGGCTGGACCCGCTGAACTTCGGCGTGGCCGGCGGCGATATCCGCAGCACGATCCACATGGATGCACGCCAAGCGCAGATCCGCACCGCGTTGAAGGCCAGCGTGCGCGGCGTGCAGCTGGGCCAACTGTTCCCGGACGCGAAGTTGGCCGAGCAGGCCAAGGGCGGCATCGGCGGCGAAGTGGACCTGAGCGGCCGCGGCAACTCGATCGCCGCCATGCTCGGCAGCAGCAGCGGCAAGGTCGGCCTGGCGATGGGCCGTGGCCATGTCGGCAACCTGGTGATGGAACTGGCCGGCCTGGACATCACCGAGTCGCTGAAATTCCTGGTGACCGGCGACAAGCAGATTCCCCTGCGCTGCGCCTTCGCCGACTTCGGCGTGCGCGACGGCCTGATGACCAGCCAGGCACTGGCGGTGGATACCACCGATACGATCCTCATCGGCGAAGGCACGGTCAGCCTGCGCGATGAGACCCTGGACCTGCTGTTGAAGCCACGCCCGAAGGACAAGAGCATCCTGGTGCTGCGCTCGCCACTGCACATCGCCGGCACCTTCAAAGCCCCGTCGTTCCGCCCGGACTTCAAGGCGCTGGGCATTCGAGGCGCAGTGGCATTGGCGCTGGGCAGCATTGCCCCACCGGCGGCATTGCTGGCAACGATCGAGCTGGGGCCGGGCAAGGATGCCGACTGCGGTGGGCAGTATGCGAAGTAGGTTTACAGCGTTGTTCGCGGCGCCTGCATTGATCGCGGCTTGAGGGGGACGGGTGACGCAGGCAGGAAACGCCGCAAGTACGTCCCTGTAGGCTCGATGGCGCCTTGCTCGTGTGCGCTGTCCTGCGCACACGGCAAGACCAGGGTTGGGCGTCCTGCCCAACCCGCCCTAGGCATGCCTCGGGCCCATGGCGCCAACGGTCCTGCCTGCGTCACCCGCCCCCCTCCCGACAGTTTTCTGCGCGCGCGGAACGAGAGCGGAAATTCAAAGTCAAAAGAAAAAAGCAAATTCAAAAGCTGTTGCCAACCAAGGTTGGCAGCTACCAAAGGCGAGCCACCGCGCATGTGCGCACCGCGCTCGCAGGAACGTGTCCAGAGGCGGAGGGTGCGGCTGGGCAGGACCGTGAGGCGCATGGATGCGCCGATCGAGCCCCCATGGATGGGTTTACGGCGTGTCCTGCCCAGCCGCACCCTCCCGCCTCCCCATGCATCAGGAAGGCGCTGCGCTCAGCTCTGGCTCTGGCTCTGGCTCTGGCTTCGAAAAGCGGGCCGGCGGGCCGCAGGCCCGCCAGCGACACCCTCACCCGGCCACGATGTACTGCTGCAGCTGATCCAGTTCGCGCCGCTGCGCATCGATCACCGACTTCACCAGGTCACCGATCGAGATCACCCCCAGCACCTGGGCGCCCTCCACTACCGGCAGGTGGCGGATGCGGTAGTCGGTCACCAGCTGCAGGCAATGCTCCACCTGCTCGCCCGGCGACACCGTCACCACCTGCGCCGTCATGATCTCCGCCACCGCCGTATCGCGCGAAGAACGATCACGCAGCACGATCTTGCGTGCGTAATCTCGCTCGGAAAGGATACCGACCAGCCTCGGGCCGTCCATCACCAGCACCGCACCGATGCCCTTTTCCGCCATCAACCGGATCGCATCGATCACCGCCGCATCCGGCGCGACCGCATGTACTTCAGGAGACTTGCCGTCCAACAGTTGCCGTACCGTGGTCATCCGCCTGCCCTCCGAGGGTGGGTTGCAGGGCCGAGTCTGCCACGGACGATGCTAGCCACGCGTCAACCAGGTACAACGGCCGCTGCTTGGACTCTTCGTACAGCCGTCCCAGGTACTCGCCGATCAGGCCCAGCGCGATCAACTGCACCCCGCCCAGGAACAGGATCACCGCCATCATCGTCGGCCAGCCCGCCACCCGGTCGCCGTAAAGCGCGGCCTTGACGATCACCCACAGCCCGAACACGAAGGCCACCGCCGCGGTTGCCAGCCCCAGGTAGGTCGCCGCACGCAGTGGCACGGTCGAGAACCCGGTAATGCCTTCCAGGGCGAAGTTCCACAGCCGCCACAGGCTGAACTTGCTGGTGCCGGCCACGCGTGCGTGGCGGTGATAGGGCACCGCCACGCGCTTGAAGCCCACCCAGCTGAAAAGCCCCTTCATGAAACGGTGGCGCTCACGCATCTCGCGGAGCGCACTCAGCGCGCGTGGCGACAGCAGGCGGAAATCCCCGGTGTCGGCCGGGATCGGCGTACGCGAAAGGCGCCCCATCACGCGGTAGAAGATCGCCGCCGTGGCGCGCTTGATCCAGGCCTCGCCATCGCGCGCCAGGCGCGTGCCATAGACGTTGTCATGGCCCTCGCGCCAGCGCGCGATGAACTGCGGCACCAGTTCAGGCGGATCCTGGCCATCGGCGTCGAGGATCATCGCCGCACCTTCGCGCACCAGGTCCAGACCAGCGGTCAATGCCGCTTCCTTGCCGAAATTGCGCGACAGCTTGAGCGCGGAGACCCGCGCGTCGGCCTGCGCCAGGCGGGCGATCACCTCCCAGGTCCCGTCATGGCTGCCGTCGTCCACGTACAGGATGTGGCCGTCGATGTCGGGCAGCGCATCGAGTACCGCGCACAACCGCGGATGCAGCAACGGCAGTGCCAGGGCCTCGTTGTAGGCGGCGATGACGAAAGTGAGCCGTTCGCGGGTCATGCCCGGATTGTACGTTGCCGCCGCCCACAGATCAGGCGGCGCGCGCTCACTCGTCCGACAGGTACGCGGCCCCACCCAGCTGCCGTGCCTGGCGCTGGATCCAGGCGGCGCGCCGCTGCACGTACGGCCCGGGCTTTGCGGCGTTGTAGCGCCGTGGCGCCGGCAGCACCGCTGCCAGCCGCGCGCTCTCGGCCGGACTCAGCCGTGCCGCATCCTTGCCCCAGAACGTCTGCGCTGCCGCCTGCGCGCCATAGACACCGTCGCCGAACTCGGCGATGTTGGCGTACATCTCCAGGATGCGTTCCTTCGGCCACAGCGCTTCGATCAGCACCGTGTACCAGACTTCCAGGCCCTTGCGCACCCAGCTGCGCCCCTGCCACAGGAACAGGTTCTTGGCCACCTGCTGGCTGATCGTGCTGGCACCGCGCAGGCGCCCGCCCTTGGCATTGTGGTCGCGCGCCTTCTCGATCGCCTGCAGGTCAAAGCCGTTGTGGTCGGGGAAGCGCTGATCCTCCGCCGCCACCAGCGAGATGGGCAGGCTCGACGCCATCTGGTCAAGGTCGCGCCACTGGTAATGCAGGCGATAGGACCAGTCCGCCTCGCCCAGCGCCTCTGCGTAGCGCCACAGCATCACGGTGGATACGGGCGGGTCGATGAACCGCAGCACCAGGACCTGCAGGCAGCTGAAAGCAGCCAGCAGCACCGGCAGCCACAGCAGCCGTTTCCAGCGCCAGCGCCTGCGGCGCGGGCCTTCTGCGACGGCTTCCACCTTGTGCTGCTCTCCCCCTGCCCCCATTACTGGTGCATCCTTCTTCTATCTGGTTGTCGGCGCATTATCCGGCAACCGCCCCCGTTTACGCGCGATGTGAGCCGATGACCGCCAACCCCGATTCCCTGATCCGCTTCCTGCTCCCCGACGCTGGCGTCCGTGGCGTCCACGTGCGCCTGCAGGCCACCTGGCAGGAAATCCTGTCCCACGCCGAGTACCCGGATACCGCTGCCGAGCTGCTGGGCGAGGCCTGCGTGGCTTCGGCGCTGTTCACCGGCCACACCAAGATCGACGGACGCCTGTCGATCCAGCTGCGCAGCAGCACCGCCCTGCGCACCCTGTTCGCCGAGTGCACCGCCGCCGGCACCCTGCGTGGCATCGCCCAGCTCAGCGAAGGCGCCGACGCGCCGCGCGACCTGTCCAGCCTTGGCGATGACGCCCTGCTCGCGATCACCATCGAGAACCCGGGCCTGGACCCGCGTGAACCACAGCGCTACCAGAGCCTGGTCGGACTGACCGCACCGGAACTGGACGAAGCCTTCGAGGACTACTTCCGCCAGTCCGAGCAGCTGCCGACCCGCCTGCTGCTGGCCGCCGACCGCAATGGCGCCGCCGGCCTGCTGCTGCAGAAGCTGCCGGGCGACGAGGGCGACGAGGACGGCTGGGCACGCGCCAGCGCCCTGTTCGAGACCCTGGGCAAGGCCGAACTGCTGGCCACCCCGGCCGAGCAGCTGCTGCACCGCCTGTTCCACGAGGAGAAGCCGGCGCTGATGGGCGAAAAGCCGCTGTCCTTCGCCTGTTCGTGCTCGCGTGAGCGGGTCGCGTCGATGCTGCAGTCGCTGGGTGAGGACGAGGCCCGTGCCGCCGCTGCAGACACCGGCGCCGTCGAGGTCCGTTGCGAATTCTGCGGGCGGGAGTATCACTTTCCGTTGACGGAGTTCGGCATACTGTTCCACGGTGCCGAGGGGACCGTGCCGGCACCTGAACGGCTTCAGTAAAACAGCTTGTCTTGCATCTGGGGGGATCAAGGCTTGTTAAGAATTCATAAACACCCTACGATCAAGTTCCCGTATCTGCGGGAACTTCCGTTGTCCTTTCCTGTCTGAACTGGTTCGATGCGTACCTTCCTGCGTCTACCGCTGGCCATGATGATCGCCCTTGGCGCGATCACGGGCGTGCATGCGCAGAGCAAGGACACCCGCACCGTGCTGCCGGTATGGAACAAGGGCAGCGGCAAGGTCGAGGCCCTGCTGTACCTTGAGCCGACCGGTGAACAGGCGGCCGGGGCGCGCTGGCATTTCGGCCGCAACTCGCTGGATGCGGCCTTTGGCCTGTCCTCCGGCGATTCGCTGGGCCTGCTCTGCAGCAGCAGCGGGACCAGCATGAGCGGTCTGGCCAGTCACTGCATGCTGGCCAGCCTCGGCGACGAGGACGACCTCAACAGCCGGCGCTTCACCGGCACCGCCGCGTTGAACCGTGGCAGCAGCCGCCTCGGTATCACCGCCGGAACCGGCCGTGAAACCCTGCCGGCATGGCTGGCGGGCCCGAACAAGACCCCTTCGCTGCGCGCCGAGCAGAATGACCTGACCGTGTTCGCGCAGAAGAACATCGGCCGCGAAGGCTTCGTTTCCATCGCCGGCACCTACGCCAAGGCCCGCCTGGTACCGCTGGCCGACGCTTCGCCGGCCATCGCCGACCGCTGGGACAGCAAGAGCCTGAGCATCGGCGCCGGCTACGGCAATTTCACCGGCAGCATCATCGGCCGCGTCATCGACGTGCCGGGCAAGCCCGGCAAGTGGGAAGGCCTGGGCATCGGCCTGACCTGGCGCACGCCGTGGTCCGGCCAGCTCACCGTGGGCGCCGAGAACGTGATCAGCCGCGGCAAGAATCCGTTCTCGCCACGCAACGAAAGCAACGACGACGGCACCGTGCCGTACGTGCGCTACGAGCAGGATCTGTAAGCTCCCCTGCCGCATCACCGCGACGTTTCCGCGCGTTCCCTTCACCCCTTCCCCGCAATAAAACCTTGCCGCCACCACTTGGCGATGCGCAAGCGCCTATGCGCGGGCTGGTCCAGCGCGGGCCGCGCGGTGTGCCTGCGCCATCAAGCCTGCCTGCCCCATGAAAAAAGCCACGCCCCTTTCGGGGCGTGGCCATGTCACACGTACGGATTACGCCGCGGTCAGAAGCGCTGGGTGTACTTCATGTACAGGAAGCGACCGATGTCGAAGCCACCGTAATAGGAGACGTTCGCGCTCGGCTGGCTGTACATGGTCGGGCCCACGCGGCCGAACACGTTGTTGGCACCCACGGCCACGGTCGCATTCCACGGTGCGTTCCAGCGCAGCTGGACGTCGTTGAACACGGTCGCGCCACGCTGGTTGGTCGCGCTGCCCACCGCCACGCCCTGGTTGTTCGGCGAAGCGTAGTTCGGCAGGTTGCACTCTTCCGGGAACGTCACGGCACTCAGGCACGCTTCCTTCATGCCGGAGAAGTAACGGACGGTCCAGCTGGCGCCGAAGTCACCCATTTCCCAACCCAGGTTCAGGTTGGAACGCACGCGGAAGGCGTAGCCAGCCCAGCCCACGCCGGTGCGGGGGTTCGGGTGGGTGACCGCGTTCTTGGTGGTGACCAGGTCATCACGCGAGGTGTAGGTGCTGGTCCACTGCGCGCTGAAGTTGCCGAAACGATCGGTCGGCAGGCGGTAGCTGACATCCAGGTCGAAGCCTTCCACCTCGCGGTAGCCAGCGTTGATGCCGGTGCGCTTGAGGTTGTTGACGATGCCGGTCACCGGGTCACGCGTGAACGCCGAGCAGCGCGCCGCGATGTCGTTGACGTAGCAGTCGTTGAGGATCAGGTTGGCCGTGTCGGAGATGATGGTGTTCTCGACGCGGATTTCCCACCAGTCCAGCGACATGTTGAAGTTCTGGATGAAACCCGGGCTCCAGACGAAGCCCAGGGTCTTGGACGTCGAGGTTTCCGGGGTCAGCTGGTCGTTGGAGCCGGAGACGAAGGCCAGCGGGGTCTGCGACGATGCAGCGGTGGTCGGGGTGAAGCCCTGCTGCTGCTGGCGGAAGTTGTTGACGTTGACGCCGGCCGGCAGAGCGGCGGCGCAACGGGCACGCACCGCAGCGTTGGTGCGCGCCGCACCGTAGACCGAGTCGCACGGATCGGTGAAGAAGTCGAACGACTGCGAACCGCCGCTGTACAGGTCGGCGATGGTCGGGGCACGGAAGCCTTCGGCCCAGGTACCGCGGATCAGCAGCGAGTCGATCGGCTTCCACTTGAAGCCGAACTTGCTGTTCAGCGTGGTGCCGAAGGTGTCGTAGTCCGAATGACGGGTGGCCGCGTTGAGGCTCAGCTCGCGGGCGCCCGGCAGGTCGGCCAGGATCGGCACGTTGAACTCGGCATAGACTTCGTCAACCTTGTAGCCACCACCGGTCGGGAAGTTGGCCAGGCCGGAGGTGTTGCCCGACTGCACCAGCGCGTCCGGGCTGAAGCTGCCCGTTTCCTTGCGGTGTTCGATACCCACGGCGAAGCCCAGGTCGCCGGCCGGCAGGGTGAACAGGCTGCCGGCCAGGTTGGCGGTGACGACCTTGGTGGTGGTCTCGGCGGTGGAGTGCGCGGACGGGAACAGCAGGTTCTGCAGGGCGGTATTGCCGGTCAATGCGCCATTGGCACCATTGCTCTGGATGCCGGCATGCAGGAACGGGTTGTACGGCACGCACTGGTTCAGCCCGATCGGGTTGGCCACGGTACCGCACTGCGCCACGCCGCTGCTGTTGATGAAGGACGGACCCACCGCCGCACGCAGCGCGGTCAGGTTGAGGTCGCCGGTGCTGGTCTGGACCAGCTTGTTGTTGTTGTACAGGTAGCCGACATCCCAGTCGAACAGGCGGTCGGAGAACTCGAAGCTGCCTTCCAGGCCGCCGCTGAAGCGGAAGGTGGTCAGCTCTGCACGGGTGTTGCGCGGCACTTCCGAAGTACGACGCCACCAGTTGGCGATGTCGGCGCCCAGCGGATTGAACACACTGCTGGCCGAAATCGGCGAACCAAAGGCCAGTGCGCCGTACGGATAGCCGGCGATCTGGCGGTTCGAATCGCGGAAGCTGTACAGCATGTTGGTGCGCAGGCGCACGTTGTCGGTCAGGTCGTAGATGCCATCGACGAACACCGCACGGCGTTCCTGCGGGGTACGCAGGTCGGTCTGCAGGTTGGTGTTGGTCTTGTCCTTGGTGGAGAAGCTGTTGACGTTCTGCGCGACGTAGTCGGCCTTGTTGCTCGCGTTGCCACCCTCACGCAGGATCACGCGCACTTCGCGGTTCGGGTTGCTCGCGCTGGCCGCCGGATAGGTGACGCCCGGCAGGCCATCGGCCGGACGGCTGACGAAACCGCCGAACTCACCGACGGTGGTCCAGCCGAAGTCCGGATGGTTGGCGCTGCGCGGGAAGGCGCCGTACGGACGATCCGCTGCGGCGACCTTGTCTTCCTTGGCGTACTCGGCACCGATGGTCAGCGAACCGCGCTCACCCTTCACGCCCATGGTGAAGTCCATGGTGCGGGTGGCACCGTCGCCTTCACTGTACTGGCCGTAGTAGACGCTGCCGGTGGCGCCTTCGAAGTTGGTACGGGTGATGATGTTGATGACGCCGGCGATGGCATCGGAACCGTAGATCGACGAAGCGCCGTCCTTCAGCACTTCGATGCGCTCGATGGCCGAGACCGGCACGGTCGAGATGTCCTGCAGGCCACCGGTGGTGATGCCCAGGCGCTTGCCGTTGAGCAGCACCAGGGTGCGGGTGGCGCCCAGGTCACGCAGGCTGATGTAGGTGCCGCCGACGGCTTCGCCCGAGGACAGCGGCTGGGCACGGCTGATCGGCGGCGTACCCACGGCGCTGATGTTCTGCAGGATGTCAGCGACCGACGAGAAGCCCTGCTTGTCGATGTCGGCGCGGCTGAGGGTCAGGACAGGCTGGGCGGTTTCGACGTCGACGGTACGGATGCGCGAACCGGTGACTTCGATGCGGTCCAGGTTGGTGGCGGTCTGGGCAGACGCCACACCGGTGCCGGCAACGGATGCGGCGCTGGCGGCCAGCGCAACGCACACAGCATCGCGCAGCTTGTTGCTGTTCAACTTCATGGGCTCTCTCTCCATGGATCTTGGGTTGTGTGCTGAGTCCAACCGACGTACCCCAAAAGGGAGGCACAAAAAACGGCTGGTGACCCGATAGTAGCCACACTTGATCTGGAATTAAAGAGTCGTTAAGAAAACGCCCAAATCGCGTGAAACCGATCTCACTACGACATACGTTGGCGCACTGAAGTCGCCCTGCAAGGCGCATTCGGCACTTGCAGGGCGTCATTTTCCCATTCAGCTGGGAATGAGCGTCTCGATCAGATGCTCGACATAGGCCTCAAAATCCTCGCGGGCCTGCTTGGGTTGCTGCAGCTGCAGCGAAAGCTGCAGGAAGCCGACGTAGGCTGCATAGGCCAGGCGCGCGCGATGGCGTGCATCGGTGGAGCTGAGCCCGGCCTGGCGGAACGAAGCAACCAGGTAGTCGAGCCGGCGCTGCGACACGCGGTCGATCACAGGGCGCACCATCGGGTGGTCCAGCGCCTTCAGCAGTTCGCTGTAGATGATGTGCGGCTGCACTTCGTGCGCCACCATCTGGAACAGCTGGCGCAGGCGCACGCGCGGATCCGGCACATCCTCCAGGCTGCCGAACACCTGTTCCTGTTCGAACAGTTCCCAGCGTTCCAGCGCCGCCTGCAGCAGTGCATCACGCGAGGGGAAGTGCCAGTAGAAACTGCCCTTGGTCACACCCAGGCGCCGCGCCAACGGTTCCACCGCGACGGCACCCACACCTTGTTCAGCAATCAGATCGAGAGCTGCCTGGGCCCAGTCTTCGGCACTCAGGCGGCTGTTGCGGCCGGCGCGCGGTTCGCCGGCGGAAGCGTCAGGTTGATTCATGGGCTGATTTAACCATACGCCGGGGTTCGTTGCAGTACGCGGTTGCGGCCGAAACCGTCGCGGCGCCCGCCAGGGCGCCTGCCGCAGCGCACCATACCGTGCAGTATTGACTTCCCTCACAAGCGATCCATACTAGCAAGTATGGTTACGTCCCCTACTCCCGCTGCGTTCCATGATCTTCGCCTGGAGGCCGCCCATGGCGCGCGCCTGGCCGCGACTGCCAGCGACCATGGCCGCCGTGGCCGGGTGTTGTTCGCGCATGGCTTCGGCCAGACCCGGCATGCCTGGAACGCCACCGCACGGGCCCTGTCTGCGGCGGGACTGCAGACGCTGGCCTACGACGCTCGTGGCCATGGCGATTCGGACTGGAATGCCGCCGAACTGCCCTATCACGGCGAACAGTTCGCTGATGACCTCATCGTGCTGGCCGGGGAACAGCCGCGCCCGCCGGTGCTGGTCGCAGCCTCGATGGGCGGCCTGTTCGGCCTGCTGGCCGAATCGCGCTGGCCGGGCCTGTTCTCGGCGATGGTGCTGGTGGACATCACCCCGCGCTGGGATACCGCCGGTGTTGAACGCATCCTCGCCTTCATGACCGCCCATCCCGATGGCTTCGGCTCGCTTACCCAGGCCGCCGATGTGATCTCGGCCTACATGCCGCACCGTCCGCGCAAATCCGAGCAGTCGCTGCGCGCACTGCTGCGCGAGGACGGCCACGGGCGCTGGCGCTGGCACTGGGACCCGCGCCTGGTGGCCGAACTGGCCCGCGACAGCGAACAGCACCAGGACGCACTGGCCGAGGCCGCACGCCAGGTGAAGTGCCCGCTGCTGCTGGTCAGCGGCGGCCGCAGCGACCTGGTCACGCCACAGACCGTGGCCGAATTCCTGGCGTTGGCGCCGCACGCGCGCCATGTGCAGCTGCCGCAGGCCACGCACATGGTCGCCGGCGATGACAACGACGCCTTTACCGCTACTGTGTTGGACTATCTGGACGTGTTGCCCGCAGCGGATGCTGCGGCTTCGTCCGCCACAAACGAGCACGTCACCGGAGCACGCTCATGAGCATCGTTCTTCCCTTCCTCGCCCTGCTGCTGGCAGGCGCGTTCGTCGCCTACCACCGCATGCGGCTGGTTACCTGGACGCTGATCAGCGTGGCCCTGCTGGTCGCCTGCTGGTTCATCCCCTATGTCAACCAGACCGCCACGATCGTGGCTGCCGCCGTGTTGGCCGTCATCACCGTGCCGCTGCTGCTGCCGTTCATCCGCAAGCCGCTGCTGACCGGCCCGATGATGAAGGTGTTCCGCAAGGTGCTGCCGCCGCTGTCGCAGACCGAGCGCATCGCGCTGGAAACCGGCTCGGTCGGCTTCGAGGGCGAACTGTTCACCGGTGATCCGGACTGGAACATCCTGCTCAACTACCCCAAGCCGCAGCTGACCGCCGAAGAACAGGCCTTCCTCGATGGCCCGGTGGAAGAGCTGTGCACGATGGTCAACGACTGGGAAATCACCCACGTCCATGCCGACCTGCCGCCGGAACTGTGGGCCTTCATCAAGAAGAACAAGTTCTTCGGCATGATCATTCCGAAGGAATACGGCGGCCTGGGCTTCTCCGCGCTGGCCCACCACAAGGTGATCCAGAAGCTGGCGTCGGTGTCCTCGGTGGTCAGCTCCACCGTCGGCGTGCCGAATTCGTTGGGCCCGGGTGAACTGCTGGTGCATTACGGCACCCAGGAACAGAAGGACCAGTACCTGCCGCGCCTGGCCGATGGCCGCGAAGTGCCCTGCTTCGGCCTGACCGGTCCGTTCGCCGGCTCCGACGCCACCTCGATCCCGGACTACGGCATCGTCTGCAAGGGCGAGTGGAACGGCGAGCAGGTGCTCGGCGTCAAGCTGACCTTCGACAAGCGCTACATCACCCTGGCCCCGGTCGCTTCGCTGATCGGCCTGGCGTTCCGCATGTACGACCCGGATGGCCTGATCGGCGATACCCGCGACATCGGCATCACCCTGGGCCTGCTGCCGCGTGACACCGCCGGCGTTGAAATCGGCCGTCGCCACTTCCCGCTGAACTCGACGTTCCAGAACGGCCCGATCCGCGGCAAGGACGTGTTCATTCCGCTGACCCAGCTGATCGGTGGCGCAGCCATGGCCGGCAAGGGCTGGAACATGCTCAACGAGTGCCTGGCCGTGGGTCGCTCGATCACCCTGCCCTCCACCGCCAGCGGCGGCGCCAAGGCCGGTGCTGCCGTGACCGGCGCCTATGCACGCATCCGCAAGCAGTTCGGCCTGTCGGTCGGCCGCTTCGAGGGCGTGGAAGAAGCGCTGGCCCGCATCGGCGGCAAGGCCTACAAGATCAGCGCGCTGTCGCAGGCCACCGCGGCTGCGGTTGACCGTGGTGACGTGCCGTCGGTGCCGTCGGCGATTGCCAAGTACCACTGCACCAACATGAGCCGTGAAGTGATCTCGGACATGATGGACGTGATCGGCGGCAAGGGCATCATCCTGGGGCCGCGCAACTTCGCCGGCCGCAGCTGGCAGGCCGCGCCGATCGCGATCACCGTGGAAGGCGCCAACATCATGACCCGCAGCCTGCTGATCTTCGGCCAGGGTGCGATCCTCTGCCACCCGTGGGTGCTGAAGGAAATGAAGGCGGCACAGGATCCGGATACCCGTGCCGGCCTGCAGGAGTTCGACCGCAGCCTGTTCGGCCACATCCGTTTCGGCCTCTCCAATGCCGTGCGTTCGTTCTGGTTCGGCCTGACCGGCGCGCGCTTCGGTGCCGCACCGGGCGACGCCTACACCCGCCGTTACTTCCGCAAGCTGGACCGTTATTCGGCCAACCTGGCGCTGATGGCCGACATCTCGATGATGACCCTCGGCGGCAAGCTGAAGTTCAAGGAGTCGCTGTCCGGCCGCCTGGGCGACGTGCTGAGCCATGTCTACATGACCAGCGCCATGCTCAAGCGCTACCACGACGAAGGCGCACCGCAGGCCGACCAGCCGCTGCTGGCCTGGGCCTTCCATGACAGCGTGCACAAGATCGAGGAATCGCTGTCGGCCGCGCTGCGCAACTTCCCGATCCGTCCGATCGGCTGGCTGATGTGGGCACTGATCTTCCCGCTCGGCCGTCGTGCCGAGGCCCCGGGTGATCGCCTGAGCCGTCGCGTCGCCGCCCTGCTGATGGCGCCGAACGAAGCGCGCGACCGCCTGGCCAGTGGCGTGTTCCTGACCCCGTGCGAGAACAACCCGGGTGGCCGCATCAACAGCTACCTGAGCAAGGCGATCATGGCCGAGCCGGTGGAGCGCAAGTTCCTGAAGGCGCTGAAGAGCAAGGGCATCGAGGCGCTGGACTTCAAGGCGCAGCTGGACGAGGCCGTAGCCGAGGGCGTGATCACCCAGGACGAGCGCAGCCTGCTGGAAGAACTGCGCACGCTGACCCTGGACACGATCACCGTGGACGACTTCGACACCCACGAACTGCGCGCGGCCAGCTACTACGACCGCCAGCACAAGGACCCGCATTCGCAGGCGGCCTGATCGCCCGCGACACGCGTTGCCTTCGACGGCGGGCCTTGGCCCGCCGTCTTTCTATCCGACGACCGGAACACCGACCATGTCCACGCCCCTGCTCTCGCTCTACCACCGGCTGCAACGCTGGCCTGCCGGCACCTGGCTGTTCTCACGCGCGGTGTGCTTCAAGGCGCCCTACTTCGCCAGCATCGCACCGCGCATCACCCGCCTGGAACACGGTCGCTGCGAAGGCACGCTGGCCGACCGCCGCAGGGTGCGCAACCACATCGGCACGGTGCACGCGATCGCGATGTGCAACCTGGCCGAACTCACCGCCGGGCTGATGGTCGACGCCTCGCTGCCGAAGGGCATGCGCTGGATTCCGAAGGGCATGCAGGTGCAGTACCTGGCCAAGGCGCGCGGCACGCTGCAGGCAGTGGCGCTGCCGGCGCAGCCGATCGTGGCGGCGGAGCGTGGCTATGCGCTGCCGGTGACGGTGAGCGTGCGCGACCACGCGGGGACGGAGGTGTTCAGCGCGGTCATCGACATGTGGATGTCGCCGGCGAAGTAGCGTTCCCGCGAACGGCGCAGCCCCTCGTGGGTGGACGGTTGATCGCGGAAAGCCTTGGTTTGGCTGGGGGCGGTGAGTTCGCGGGGGACGCCGTGAACCCGTCCCTGGGGGCTTGGCCGCGGCATCCATGCCGCGGACACCCCCGCGAACTCACCACCCCCAGCCTCTGACAGATTTCTGCGGCGTCCACCCACGCAAGAAAAAAAGGAAGAGCAGAAGCAAAAGCAAAAGCAAAAGCGGCCCACTGGCCGCTTTTTTCATGCACGCAGAATCCACGAGCGCAGCGACCCGCTGTTGCTCTTGATCTTCTTTTTCTTCTCCGTGGGCTGGCCGCGCACGGAAACTGTCAGGGGCCGGGCGGGTTGGGTTCGCGGGGGTGTCCGCGGCATGGATGCCGCGGCCAAGCCTACACGGACGTACTTGCGGCGTCCCCCGCGAACCCAACCCGCCCGGCCAACCCCATGACAAGCATTTCGCGACCACCCCACGAGGGGCTGCGCCGTTGGCTGGAAATCACGCCAGCGCGCGAAGAACCAGCGCCAGGATCGCCGGCACCGCCTGGATCATGAAAATGCGCCGGCTCACGCTGTACGCACCGTAACACCCCGCCACCACCACGCAGGCCAGCGAGAACGTCAGCAGCACCGGCTGGTCGATCACCAGCCCCACCCCGATGCCCGCCGCCAGGAAGCCGTTGTACAGGCCCTGGTTCGCCGCCAGCACGCGCGTGGTCTCCGCCTTCTCCGGCGTGTTGCGGAAGGTCTTCAGGCCCAGCGGGCGGGTCCACAGGAACATCTCCAGCACCAGGAAGTACAGGTGCAGCACCGCGACCAGCACGGTCAGCAGCAGCGCGATCAGCGACATCGTTTCTCTCCTCGAAATGACTGGGTGGGATCAGCGGTCGCGCGGCAGTTTCTTTTCTTCGCGCAGCACGCCGAACGCGGCGGCGGTCATGCACGCGGCCACCAGCATGCCGCCGATGAACACCACATGCGAGCCGAACAGGGACAGGCCCTTGTGCACCCACGCAAAGCTCAGGTCCGCGCCGCGGTAGACCACCGTATCGATGGCCGCGCCGGCCTTGTAGCGCCACTGCCGGTCCACGCGGGTGTAGATGGTTTCGCGGGCCGGCTTGGCCAGTGCGAACTCGCTGGCGCGGGTCATCACCTGCACCACCGCCACCATCAACGGCATGGGTGAAGCGGCAAGCACCGAGAAGCCGATCAGAATCGCAAATCCAGGGATCAACAGGGCCGGCGCGATGCCATGCCGCGACAGCAGCCAGCGGGTCAGGCCCAGCTGCATCAGCAGCGCCAGTGCATTCACTGCCAGGTCGATACGCGAGAAGAAGGCCGTGGCAGCGCCTGCATCGTTGAACGCCGCACGCACGATGCTGGCCTGCTGGTTGTACAGCAGGGTGCCCACGCCCACACCGAACACCACCATGATCGCCAGCCAGCGCAGCAACGGCTCACGCACGATCAGTTTCAGGCCGTCCAGCACGCTGCCGCCCATCGGCTTTTCACCGTCGACCAGTTGCTGTTCGCGCTCGCGCAGCACCGCCCAGTGCCGCAGGCGCCAGATGCTCAACAGGCAGATGGCGAGAAAACCTGCCGAGACCAGCATCAGGTTGGCGATGCCCACGCGCTGCACCAGCGCACTGGTGATGATCGGGCCGAGGAAGGCACCGATGGTGCCAGCCGCGCCGATGTAGCCGTAGAAAGCACGGGCCTGTGCGTTGGAAAACACATCGGCCATGAAGCTCCAGAACACCGCCACCGCGAACAGGTTGAAGACGGTGATCCAGAAAAAGAACGCCATGCCGCGGCCTGGCACACCGCTATCGAACAGTACGTAGAAGCCCAGCAGGGTGACGATGAAGAAGCCATACACCGCCGGCAGGAACACCCGTCGCGGGAAGCGGCTGACCAGCCAGCCATAGACCGGCTGCAGCACCAGCATGATCACGAACACGCAGGAGAACAGGAACTGCAGCACGAAGTCCTTCAGCGCGATGCCGTGGCTGGCGAACCAGGCGATCAGCATCGGCGGAAACACGGTCTCCAGATCGGCCGAGGCAGCCATCGCCTCACGCACCGGGCGCAGCACGTAGTAGCCGCTGAGCAGGCAGAAGAAGTACAGGAACGACCACCACAGCGCCGGCGACTCACGCAGCGCCGCCGTCAGCCCACGCAACGGCCCCTTGCCCTTCACCGCGCTCACGCGGCGTCCCTCGCCAGAAGACGGCGGTTGGACAGCGGCATGGCAGGCTCCGGGGGCGGTGAAGCGCGTACGTTAGCCAATGCACTGCAACATCGCCAGCAGCAGCCACTCAGAAGGCTGCAACGCAGTGTCACGGCCCCACCCGTACGACACGTTCCGATACATGCTTTCGGGGCGTCAAAATTCCAACTTTTTCAACGAGATGCGCATTCATCTTCGCTTTGTTTGTGCACAAGGGAAAAGCGGCGCTAGAATCGCCATCAGCAGTCGCGCACGGGTCTCCACGATGAAAAAGAACAGCCTGCGTCGTCCGATCCGTTCGGCGGCCACCGGTTTGCTGGGCATGTTGATGCCCGTTGCCTTGTCCACCACCGCGCAGACCCCGCCGCCATTGCCGCCGATGCCGGCCAACATCGAGTCCACTGCGGCCTCCGCCGTCGCCCACACCCAGCCGGCGGCCTACCGCACCGGCCTGGTGCCGCAGGTGCAGGCGCCCGCCGCAGGCTTCAACGTCGCCAACATCGAATCGATGGCGCAGCAGCTCACCTATGGCGAGCGCGTGCCAGGCATGGCCGTGGCCATCGTGCAGGGCGGCCGCATCCTCAGCGCGCGTGGCTATGGCGTCACTGACGTCAACAATCCGCTGCCCGTCGATGCGCACACCGTGTTCCGCCTGGCATCGCTGTCCAAGGCCTTCGCCGGCACCATGGCCGGCCTGCTGGTCAACGATGGCACGCTGCGCTGGGACAGCAAGGTCACCGATTACGTGCCGGGCTTCCGCCTCAACTCGCCCGAAGCCACCGACCGCCTGACCGTGGCCGATGTGCTCAGCCACCGCGTCGGCCTGCCGTACAACGCCTACGACCGCGATATCGAAGGCAACGCCGAGTACTACTCGTTGACCCAGAAGCTGGCCAACACCAGCCTGAAGTGCCTGCCGGGCGACTGCTACGCTTACCAGAACGTGGCCTTCAGCCTGATCGGCGACGTTGTCTACGCCGCTTCCGGCAGCTTCTACGAGCAGTCGGTCGAGCGCCGCATCTTCAAGCCGCTGGGCATGAACGATGCCAGCCTGGGCCTGGCCGGCATCCAGGCCAGCTCGCGCTGGGCGCGTCCGCACGTGCGCAGCCGCAATGGCTGGGTGTCGCTGACGCCGAAGCCGACCTACTACCGCGTCGCCCCGGCTGCCGGCGTCAATGCCAGCGCCAGCGACATGGCGCAGTGGCTGCTCGCCCACACCGGGCACCGCCCTGACGTGCTGCCGGCGCCGCTGCTGGCCACCCTGCACTCCAGTCTGATCAACACCCCCGGTGAGATGCGTTCGGGCTGGCGCCGCGAGCGCCTGCATTCGGCCGGCTACGCACTGGGCTGGCGCACCTTCGACTATGCCGGCCACGACGTGGTGTTCCATGCCGGCGCCGTGCAGGGCTACCGCGGCCTGGTGGCATTGGTGCCGGAACGCGATCTCGGCATCGCCATCATGTGGAATGGCGAAAGCGGCCTGCCCAGCGGCCTGCTGCCGACCGTGCTCGATTCCGCGCTCGGCCTGCCGGCACAGCGCTGGCTGGATGTGGACACCGACTTCGGCAGCGACAACCTGATGGCCGAAGGCGCAAGCCCGGCGCAGCAGGACAAGCGCAAGGGCAAGGGTGCCTCGAGCAACCGCGCGGTGGCGTCGCCGCGCTGATCAGGCGGGCTCGACCGTAAGCATGAAGGGCGGCCCATGGGTCGCCCTTTCTGTTGTTTTCGCAGGGCTGAGCCATGCTCGACTCCGCCGGACCTGTGGAGCCGAGCATGGGCTCGGCTCTACAGCGCCGCAGCGCTAGTGCGCGAAGTAGTGCATGCCGCCATCCACCGGAATCACCGCACCGGTGATATAGCCGGCCAGCGGCGAAGCCAGGAAGGCCACCAGCGGCGCCACCTCCTCCGGCTCGCCGAAGCGCCCGAGCGGAATGTTGCGCGCAATGAATTCGCGTCGGCTTTCCTCGGTGGGATGCAGGCGGTCGAGGATCTGCGGGCTGTTGATCCGTCCAGGCGCGATTGCATTCACCGTGATGCCCTGCCCGGCCACTTCGGAGGCCAGCCCCTTGCCCCACAGATGCAGCGCGGCCTTTGCCGCCGTGGCCGCGTTCACCGCGCGCGGCTCCATCGAACCGCTGAAGTTGATCACCCGCCCCATCCCTGCGCCTGCATCGCCGGCAGCAGTGCCTGGGTCAGCCGTCGTGCGGCAGAGAAGTTCAGGGCCAATGCCTCCTCCCAGATCGTATCGGCTGCATCAACGGTCGTTGGCCGCGAGCCGCCAGCCGCATTGACCAGGATGTCCACCCGCTGCAACGCCGCCAATGCGGCGTCGGCGATGCGGCGCACGTCCCCAGCGTCGGTGACATCGCCCAGCAGGATGATCGGCGCGGGTGCGCCCGCCGTTTCGATCTCCGCCGCCAGCGCCTGCAGCGGTGCCTGCCGCCGTGACGAGATGGCGACACGCACGCCCTGCGCGGCCAGTTGCCTGGCGACAGCGGCACCGATGCCACTGCCCGCCCCGGTGACCAGCGCGGTGCGTCCCTCAAGGTTCAAATCCATGGTGTTCTCCTGTCAGCGCGGCCGGTGGATCCGGCCCGTGCGGTGCATGCTGTTTGATCACCCCTGATTGATAAACTCCGCACAGGTTTCAGCATTCAACACCCGGAGTGTCAGATGAACCTGCTGGAAAGCATGCAGGTCTACGTGCTGATCGTGGACAAGGGCAGCCTCAGCGCTGCGGCGGCAGCACTGGACATCTCCGCGACGATGGCCGGCAAGCACCTGCGTGCATTGGAGGCGCGGCTCGGCATGCAGTTGCTCAGTCGTACCACCCGGCGCCAGCACATGACGCCGTTCGGCGAGGACTACTACGCCCGCTGCCGGGAGATCCTGCGGCTGGTGGAGGAAACCGATGCGCAGGCCCAGCACCAGCACCTGGCACCGGCAGGCACGCTGCGCATCAGCGCGCCGGTGATCTTCGGCACGCATGCACTGCTGCCGGCGTTGCCCGATTACATGGCGCACTATCCCGACGTGCGTGTCGACGCGGTGCTGACCGACCGCGTCGTCAATCTCGCCGAGGAAGGTTTCGAAGCCGCCCTGCGAATCGGTACGCTGGCTGACAGCAGCGCGCTGGTCGCGCGTGCGCTGACACCCTATCGATTGATGATGTGCGCCTCGCCCGGATACCTCGCCCGGCACGGTACGCCTTCGGACCTGCAGGCACTTTCCCGGCACCAATGCCTGTCCTTCGAACCCAGCGCACTGGCGCAGTGGCTGCAGGCCGATGCTGGCGGGCTCGACCATGTGCCCACAGGCCGCCTGCAGATCAACAACGGCGAAGCGCTGCGTACGGCGGCGCTGCATGGGCTGGGCATCGTGCTGCAATCGGCACTGCTGCTGGCTGCCGACGTCAACGCCGGGCGCCTGGTGCAGCTGTTCCCGGAGCATGGCCAGACCGGCCGGCCGATGCACGTGGTCTATGCCCACGACCGCTACCACTCGACCCGCCTGCGCAGCTTCATCGATTTCCTGGTGGAGCGCTTTCCACCGACGCCGCACCGCTAGCGTCAACTATCAGAAAGACAGTCGAGCATGGCTTGACGCTGCAAATGGCCCCATAAAAAAACCCCCTCCCCGCTGGGCAGCCAGGGAAGGGGGTTTCAGGATGCGGCTATCGGGAAGTACTTAGATCAGCGGCGCCGGGGTTGCCGGCAGAGCGACCGGAGCGGCCTTCTTCTTGCGGGCGGCCGGCTTGCGCTTGGCAACCTTCTTCGCTGCCTTCTTCGGGGCAGCCTTCTTGGTGGCCTTCTTCGCGGTCTTCTTTACTGCCTTCTTGGCGGTCTTCTTGACGGCCTTCTTGGCAGTCGCCTTCTTCGCGACCTTCTTGGCAGGCTTGCGGGCCGTTGCCTTCTTGGCAGTCTTCTTGGTGGCCTTCTTGGCTACCTTCTTGACGGCCTTCTTCGCGGTCTTCTTGACGGCCTTCTTGGCAGTGGACTTCTTGGCTACCTTCTTTGCCGCCTTCTTCACTGCCTTCTTCGCAGTGGTCTTCTTGGCGACCTTCTTCGCAGCCTTCTTCACTGCCTTCTTGGCGGTCGCCTTCTTCGCGACCTTCTTCACTGCCTTCTTGGCAGCGGCCTTCTTCGCGACCTTCTTCACCGCTTTCTTGGCGGCGGGCTTCTTCTTCGCAGCTTTCTTGGTTGCCATGGGATGGCTCCTCGTCAGTGATAGGGAGTTGAAACGCCCAGGTGGATCAAACCCGCGGATGCTGCGTGCGGGGACCGCCGGCGCGTCAGGCGCGCCGTTACGGATACGGCAATGCCCGCCTCGATCGGCGGAGCGGGCATCGGAACGGGAGGTGCCTTGCATTTCTCCGGGGGAAGCGGGGCCATGTCCACCGTCATCAGGGTCGCGGTGGTCTTGAAGGGGCTGCTTCGCATCGGACGATTGATTCTGCGCACTCGGTTGGGCAGGCAAGGTCTGCTGAGGCGAAACCTAATCACGGTTTTTTTTACTGTCAACAACCCCCGCGAAAAATTTTCACATCCGCGCCATCCACGGTGTTGTCTGCACGGTCGCCACGCTCCGCCTTCGACGACCACCAAAGCACCACGCACGCACGTTGCCTGCAACGACAACAACGCACGCCTTGAACAAAAAGCACTTGAAATAAGCACTCTGCGCAGATGCATGCATATTGGCGGCCACTGCATGCACGCATCGCCTGCAGCGGCCGCCGCCCGCACCAACGCCAGCACAACGGCACCGCAACGGGGGGCAAAAAGTTTTCACATCCGGACGCGCCGGCGCGGGGTGGAAACGCGGATTTGCGCAAAACTGCGCACACCCCTCGGTACCGTTCGCGGGTCTGCTGATGCCGCGTCGAGGGCGCGCAGCAAACCCTGCGTCATGAGCCGACGTGCTCGCCAAAACAAAAACGGCCACCCGAAGGTGGCCGTTCCAGAACCCGGAAACGACGACTCAGTGGTCGTCGTTTTCCAGGGCTTCGGCATACGCATCCGGGTCCAGCAGTTCGTTGAGCTCTTCGGCGTTGGTCAGTTCGACCACGAACATCCAGCCTTCGCCGTAGGCATCTTCATTGATGGTTTCCGGCTTGTCGGACAGGGCCGAGTTGACCTCGACAACCTTGCCGCTGATCGGGCTGTAGACGTCCGAGGCGGCCTTCACCGACTCGACGACGGCGATCTGTTCGCCGGCCTTGGCGTCGGCGCCGACTTCCGGCAGTTCGACGTAGACCAGGTCACCCAGCAGGCCCTGGGCGTGGTCGGAAATACCGACGGTGACACGGCCATTGCCTTCGACACGGGCCCACTCGTGGGACTTGAGGAACTTGAGGTCGCCGGGGATCTCGCTCATGGGACTGCTCCAGAGATATGCAGGGGTGGAAAAAACGGGGCTAGTGTAACCAACCGGCCGCCACTGCTGTCAGTGACGACCGGCATGTTCGGATCAGGCGTCGGCGAGCACGCCGGGCTGGGCCTGGCCTTCGCGCACGAACGGGAACTTGACCACGCGCACCGGCACTTGCCGGCCGCGGATGTCGACGGTGACCTCGCCGAGTTCACCGGCCGGTACGCGGGCGAAGGCGATGCCCTTGGCCAGGGTCGGCGAGAAAGTGCCGGACAGGATCTCGCCCTGGCCGCCCGCGGTGGTCACCGCCTGGCCGTGGCGCAGCACGCCCTTCTCGTCCATCACCAGGCCGATCATCTGACGCGCGGTGCCGGCAGCCTTCTGCGCTTCCAGCACGTCGCGGCCGATGAAGTCGCGGCCTTCGTCCAGCGACACGGTCCAGGCCAGCGCCGCTTCATACGGGCTGATCTCTTCGTCCATGTCCTGGCCGTACAGGTTCATGCCGGCTTCCAGGCGCAGCGTGTCACGCGCGCCGAGGCCGGCCGGCTTCACGCCTGCCGCCAACAGGCGGTTCCAGAAGGCGACCACGGCATCCTGCGGCAGCAGGATCTCGAAACCGTCTTCACCGGTGTAGCCGGTGCGGGCGACGAACAGCTCGACGCCGTCGTCGGATTGCACCTGCAAGGCGGCGAAGCGACCCAGCTTGGTCAGCGCCTCGCGCTCGGATTCGCGGGCCAGGCCGATCACGATGTCGCGCGCCTGCGGGCCCTGCACGGCGAGGATGGCAAGGTCCGGGCGCTGCTCGACGCTGACGCCGAACGGCGCGGCCTGCTCGCGCAGCCACGCCAGGTCCTTCTCGCGGGTGGAGGCGTTGACCACCATGCGGAAGAAATCGTCGCCCAGGTAGTAGACGATCAGATCGTCGATGACGCCGCCGCGCGGATTCAGCATGCACGAGTACAGCGCCTTGCCCGGCACCTTCAGCTTGTCGACCGAGTTGGCCAGCAGGCGGCGCAGGAACGGCTTGACCTGGTCACCGCGCAGGTCGACCACGGTCATGTGGCTGACGTCGAACACACCCGACTCGCGACGCACCAGGTGGTGCTCGTCCAGCTGCGAGCCGTAGTGGATGGGCATGTCCCAACCCCCGAAATCGACCATCTTGGCGCCAAGGGCGCGGTGGGTATCGTTGAGCAGCGTCTTCTGGGTCATGACCGGGTCCGGCAGCAGAGGAAACAAGAATCCCCATTATCCCAGATCGGTCGCCCGCAGGCGTGCCGCAGCGCAGCGGCGGAGTTCCAGAGCCGTGCCCAGGCTCGGCGGCTCTTCGTGTGGGAGCCGAGCGTGGGCGCGGCTCTACACGGGGCGGTCTGCCGGCTCGACCTGCAGCGTGCTGCCCTGCACCGCCACCACCCGCACCAGGCTGCCGGCCTGCAGTTCCGGCCCACTGACCTGCCAGTACGCATCATCGATGCTGACCCGGCCCTGCCCACCAACGATACCCTGCTGCAACGGCACCACCCGTCCGACCAGTTGTTCGGCGCGACGGTTGAGCAACGGTGCATCGCTGGGCCGCGCCCTTGCCTTGCCCCAGCGCCGGTAGCACTGGATCGAGACCACGCTCAGCACGACGAAGGCAACGACCTGCCACAGCAATGGAATGCCGCTGAACACGGCCACCAGCACGAACACAGCCGCCGCGCCGATGCCGATCCACAGCATGAACGCCCCGGGTGCCAACGCCTCTGCGGCAAACAGCAGCAGTGCCAGCGCGCCCCAGCCTACGACCTCCCAGCGCATGTCAACCTCCAATCGGCGGCGGCCGCTTGCCGGCGGCCTTGTTGTCCTGGCTGGCCAACGCCTGCTTGGCCAGTTCGGCCACGCCGGCAATCGAGCCGATCACGCCGCTGGCCTCCATCGGCATCAGCACCAGCTTCTGGTTTGGCGAACTGGCCAGCTCCCTGAATGCTTCCACGTACTTCTGGGCAACGAAGTAGTTGATCGCCTGCACGTCCCCCTCTGCGATCGCCGCCGACACCACCTTGGTCGCCATCGCTTCGGCTTCGGCCAGGCGCTCGCGCGCCTCGGCGTCGCGGAACGCAGCTTCGCGGCGGCCTTCGGCCTCCAGCACGGTGGCCTGCTTCTCGCCATCGGCGCGCAGGATCTCCGACTGCCTTGAACCCTCGGCTTCAAGGATCTGGGCGCGCTTCTCGCGCTCGGCCTTCATCTGCCGCGCCATCGCATCCAGCAGGTCACGCGGCGGCTGGATGTCGCGGATCTCGATGCGGTTGACCTTCACGCCCCACGGGTTGGTGGCATGGTCGACCACGCTCAGCAGCTGGGCGTTGATAACCTCGCGCTGGCTCAGCGATTCGTCCAGGTCCATCGAGCCGATCACGGTACGGATGTTGGTCTGCACCAGGGCGATCATCGCCACTTCCAGATTGGCCACCTCATAGGCCGCCTTGGCAGCATCCAGGACCTGGAAGAACACCACGCCATCCACGCGCACGGCGGCATTGTCCTTGGTGATCACTTCCTGGCTGGGTACATCCAGCACCTGCTCCATCATGTTCACCTTGCGCCCGACCCCGTACACGATCGGGATCAGGAAGTGCAGGCCGGGGGTCATGGTGTGCGTGTAGCGCCCGAAGCGCTCGACGGTCCATTCGTATCCCTGCGGCACCATCCGCACCGCCTTGAACAGGACCACCACGGCCACGAAGGCCAGTACCACGGTAAAGAACATGGTCGGGAACATCGCGCTTTCCTTATCTATGACGTCCAGGCCCCAGCATAGCGCGTGAAGGCCGCATGCACAGTGGAACTACCAGGGCACGCGCCGGCGCAGGATGTCGGCGAACATCACCCAGTCGCCCATGAACGAGTACAGCGGATGCTGGAATGTCGCCGGACGGTTCTTCTCGAAAAAGAAATGACCGACCCAGGCGAAGCCGTAACCGCAGAACAGGGCGGCCAGCACGAGGATGGCTTGCCCGCGCAGGATCGCCGCCGCAACCAGCAGCAGCACCCCGCAGCTGCCGATGAAGTGCAGGCGGCGCGACACCGGGTGGCGGTGCTCGCTGAGGTAGAACGGATAGAACTCGCGGAAGCTGGCGAAGCGGGACATGCGCGTGCTCCGGGGACCAGGGGGCGCCTCCATCATGCACCTTCCGGGAAGGGATCGCTGCCCTTGCAGAGCCGAGCCATGCCCGGCTTGCGCGCGCCAGCGCGGTCGGAAGGAAGAGCAGCCGACCATGGCTCGGCTCTACACTGATGAGGTGCGCGGCCCGAACATGATCACTGCCATGCCGGCCAGGCACAGGGCCGCGCCCAGCATGTCCCAGCGGCTGGGGCGGATGCCATCGACCAGCCACAGCCAGAACAGCGCGGTGCCGATGTAGACGCCACCGTAGGCCGCATAGACCCGGCCGCTGGCGGTCGGGTGCAGGGTCAGCAGCCAGGCGAACAGCGCCAGGCTGGCGGCCGCCGGCAGCAGCAACCAGATGCTGGCGCCCTTGCGCAGCCATAGCCACGGCAGGTAGCAGCCGACGATCTCGGCCAGCGCGGTCAGCAGGAACAGGCCGAGTGTCTTCACGCCTTTTCCGCCGCCTTGGCGTGCTGCCACAGCGCTTCCTGCGCATCCAGGTCCATCGCGGCCAGCGTTTCACCCTGCGCGTCGGCCTGCGCTTCCATCGCACGGAAACGACGTTCGAACTTGTGGTTGGCCCCGCGCAGCGCGGCACCGAGGTCGATATCGGCGTGACGGGCGAGATTGGCGCAGACGAACAGCAGATCACCCAGCTCTTCCTGCAGGCGCGCCTTGTTGCCGGCGATGTCGCCGCGCTCGAACTCTTCGCGCAGTTCCTGCAGTTCCTCGGCCGCCTTGTCCAGCACCGGCAGCGGGCCTGGCCAGTCGAAGCCGACCTTGGCCGCGCGCGACTGCAGCTTCACTGCCCGCTGCCATTCCGGCAGGCCGCGCGAGATGCCGGCCAGCGCGGAGGTGTCCTGCTCGCCCTTGGCGGCGCGCTCGGCGCGTTTGATCGCCTCCCAGTTGCGCATCACCCCATCGGCATCGTCAACGCTGACCTCGGCGAACACGTGCGGGTGGCGGCGCTGCATCTTGTCGCTGATCGCGCGGGCCACGTCTGCGAAGGCGAAGCTGCCCTGCTCTTCGGCCATGCGCGCATGGAACACCACCTGCAGCAGCAGGTCGCCCAGCTCGTCGCACAGGTCGTCGAGGTCGCCACGGTCGATCGCATCGGCCACCTCGTAGGCTTCCTCGATGGTGTATGGCGCGATGGTTGCGAAGTTCTGCTCCAGGTCCCACGGGCAGCCGCCCTGCGGGTCGCGCAGGCGCGCCATGATGGCCAGCAGGCGCTCCAGCTCATGGGTGGCGGCGCTGCCGGTGGTGCGGGTGTCGTGCGCGCTCATGCGGCCTCCAGGGTCAGTCGGACAACCAGTCGCGCCATGGCAGGCTGGTATCACCAAGGGCAATGAAATCGCCGTTCAACAGGGTTTCGCGGCGGTTGTAGCGGAACGGCTTGCCGGTCGCGGCCGACAGCACGGCGCCGCCGGCGGCATGCAGCACGCATTGGCCGGCAGCGGTATCCCATTCGGAGGTCGGGCCCAGCCGCGGATAGACATCCAGGCCGCCTTCGGCGATCCGGCAGAATTTCAGCGACGAGCCCTGTGCGATGGTCTCGATGCGGCCCATGCGCGCCAGCAGCGCCTCGGTTTCCGGCGAGCGGTGCGAACGGCTGGCGGCGACGCGCAGCGGGGCGGTGGCCGGCGTGCGGGTGCGTAGCACGGTGTCGTGCAGGCCCTGCCGGCGATAGGCCAGCTCGCCACGCATGGCGTGCCAGACGATGCCGGTGACCGGCGCCAGCACCACGCCGAACGCCGGTGCGCCCTGGTAGATCAGGGCGATGTTGACGCTGAACTCGCCATTGCGCTTGACGAACTCGCGGGTGCCGTCCAGCGGGTCGACCAGCCAGTACGCGCCCCAATGGCGCCGCTGCTCCCACCCCACCTGCGCAGATTCCTCCGACAGGATCGGCAGGTCCGGGGTCAGCTGCTGCAGGCCCTGCTCGATCACGAGGTTGGCGGCCAGGTCGGCGGCGGTAACCGGGCTGTTGTCATCCTTGATCTGCACCTCGAAGCCATCGGCATACACCTGCATGATGGCCTGTCCGGCTTCCTGGGCGATGGCGATGGCGGTCTCGCGCAGGTCCGTGGTCAGTTTGATCATCGCGTTCCCTGCAGCCACTGGCGCGCGATGAACAGCGCCGCCAGCGAGCGTCCCTCGGAGAAGTCCTCGCGCAGCATCAGCTGGTCCAGTTCGGCCAGCTTCCACGGCACCACTTCCAGTTCTTCCGGCTCGTCGCCGGCCAGCTTTTCCGGATACAGGTCGCGTGCCACCACCAGCCACGACTGATGGCTCATGTAGGTGGGGGCCAGGGTCATCGCGCGCAGCACGTCGACCTGGCGCGCGCCATAGCCGGCCTCTTCCTTCAACTCACGGTCGGCCGCCTCCTCGGGAGTCTCGCCGGCGTCGATCCGGCCCTTGACCAGGCCCAGCTCGTAACGGTGCATGCCGGCCGCGTATTCACGTACCAGCAGCACGGTCTCGTCGTCCAGCATCGGCACCACCACCACCGCACCATGGCCACGGCTGACCAGGCGTTCGAAGCGGCGGCGTTCACCGTTGGAAAACTCCAGGTCCAGGTGCTGGCGCTGGAAGGGGCCGTTCTCCTCATCGGTGATCCGATGGATGATCGGCAAGCGACGGCCGGCACGGTCATCGTTCATGCGGAATCTCCGCGGCGGCCGGCGCCAGCGCCGGGGCCGATAGAATGTGCAGGCAGCAACATGTTCATGAGCCCGAAATGCTAGCAGACCCAACCCCCTCCCCGCTGGCCCAGCACTGGCGGCAACGCGACCTGCAGGTGCTGTGGCACCCGTGCACGCAGATGCGTGAGCACCCGCATACCCTGCCGCTGGTACCGATCGCCCGTGGTGAAGGCGCATGGCTGATCGACCACGACGGCAACCGTTACCTGGACGCCGTCAGCAGCTGGTGGACCAATCTGTTCGGCCATGCCGAGCCGCGCATCGGCGGCGCCATCGCGGCGCAGGCCGGGCAGCTGGAACAGGTGATGCTGGCTGGCTTCGGCCACGAGCCGGCAATCACCCTGGCCGAGCGCCTGCTGGCGCTGGCGCCACGCCAGCCCGGCCGCGAACCGCTGGCCAAGGTGTTCTACGCCGACAACGGCTCGGCCGGCGTGGAAGTCGCGCTGAAGATGGCCTTCCAGTATTTCCAGAACCGCGGCGAGCCACGGCGCACGCGTTTCATCGCGCTGGAGAACGGCTACCACGGCGAGACCCTTGGCGCACTGGCGATGGCGGACATCCCGTTGTACCGCCGCGTCTACGCACCGCTTCTGGCCGAAGGCCTGTTCGCGCCCTCGCCCGATGCCTACCTGGCCGAGCCGGGGCAGAGTGCGGCTGATCGTGCACGCCAGGCCGCCGATGGCCTGGCCACCGTGTTCGACCAGCATCCGGGCGAGATCTGCGCGGTGATCCTGGAGCCACGCCTGCAGTGCGCCGGCGGCATGCGCATGCATGACCCGGTCTACCTGCAGCGTGTGCGCGAACTGTGTGATGCGCACGGCGCATTCATGATTGCCGATGAGATCGCCACCGGCTTCGGCCGCACCGGCACCCTGTTCGCCTGCGAGCAGGCTGGGGTGATGCCGGACCTGATGTGCCTGTCCAAGGGCCTGACCGGTGGCTTCCTGCCACTGGCCGCGGTGCTGGCCACGCAGGCGCTGTACGACGCCTTCCTTGATGACTCGCGCGAGCGCGCCTTCCTGCATTCGCACAGCTACACCGGCAACCCGCTGGCCTGTGCGGCTGCGCTTGCGACGCTGGACATCTTCCGCGACGACGATGTGATCGCCCGCAACCGTGGCATCGCCTCGGTGATGGGCACGCTGGCAGCGCCATTCGCCGATCACCCGCATGTGGCCGATGTGCGTCAGGCCGGCATGGTGGTGGCCTTCGAACTGTCACGCGATGGCAACAGGCGGACCCCGTTCGACCCGGCGCTGCGACTGGGCCTGCATGCCTACAAGGCCGCGCTGAAGCGTGGCGTGGTGCTGCGTCCACTGGGCGACGTGCTGTACTGGATGCCGCCCTACTGCGTGGACGACGAACAACTGGAGCTGCTGGCACATACCACGCTGGCGGCGATTGACGAGGCGATTGCATGCGCGTGACCCGCTGCCCCATCGACCTGGCGCTGCACAGCGGCCAGACCGTGACCCTGCCGGAAGAGACGGCCAACCATCTGGTGCGGGTGATGCGCCTGCGCGAGGGTGATACCTGCGTGCTGTTCAACGGCGATGGCCACGACTACAGCGCCACCCTGACCGCGGCCGGCAAGCGCGAGGTGCAGGTGCGCATCGATGCAGTGCAGGCCATCGACAATGAATCACCGTTGGCGATCACCCTGCTGCAAGGCATCGCGCGTGGCGAGAAGATGGACCTGATCCTGCAGAAGGCCACCGAGTTGGGCGTGAGCGCCATCGTTCCGGTGAATGCCGAGCGCACCGAAGTGAAGCTGGATGCCGCGCGCGCGGAGAAGCGCGTAGCGCACTGGAACAACGTGGTGACCTCGGCCTGCGGCCAGTCCGGGCGCGCGCGCATTCCCCAGGTGGGATCGCCGTTGTCACTGGCGCAGGCTGCGGCGACGCTGCCGGCCGATACGCTGCGGCTGACGCTGGACCCCCTGGGCGCCCATCGCCTGTCGACACTGGACGCTGCGCCGACGGGCGGCATCGTGATCGCGATCGGCCCGGAAGGCGGGTGGTCGCCGCGCGACCGCGATCAACTGGCGGCGGCCGGCTTCCAGGGGCTGCAGCTGGGCCCGCGCATCCTGCGCACGGAGACGGCCGGCCTGGCCGCGATCGCGGCATTGCAGGCGCGGCTGGGGGATCTGGGGTAAGGCTGATGGGTGGTAGTGCCGGCCGCTGGCCGGCATCCACGGGATCATGCGGTTGCCGGCCAGCGGCCGGCACTACCGGGAATCCGACCGGCCGATTCCCGATCAGGCCGCCAGCGAATCCAGTGCGGCTTCCAGCGCGTCCAGGTTTGGCAGCAATGCGCTCTGCTCACCCAGCAACACGCGCATGTGCACGATCTGCGGCAGGGTTTCCTCGGAAGCATCGGCCAGCAGGCCATCGCGCGGCACCGAGATCAACTGCGGGAAATTCTGCGTAAGCAGCGCGTAGTACGGGCGCTGTGCGTTGCCGCTCAGGGCCTTCAGCACCACCACTTTGTTGTGGCCGCCCACCGCTTCCTCGCCCAGCCCGGAAAGCCGCGCGAACGACACCAGCGGCACCTGCCAGCCGTGCCAGCCGATCTCGCCGACCAGCCAGCGCGGTGCATCGGAGACCGGCTGCACCGGCACCCGCGACATCATTTCGGCCACGGTGGCATTGGGCAGCAGCACGCGCTCGTTGCCAGCCTGGATCAGGACGCCGCGGATTTCGTCATTGCTGGCATAGCTCATGGTGCGTCTCCGTTGTCGTCCTGCTCGCCCCAGCGCGCGGCGATGGCCTGCGCCAGGTCCTGCGGTTCGCCGGCCACCATGCCGGCAGCCACCACGGCGGTCGCCGCGGCCGGGTCGTAGCAGCCTTCCCCGACCTGGCCGGCCACCCAGGCACCCGCCGCAGCAAGGTCCAGTGCCGGCCCGACGTGGGCCAGATCGGCACCGCTGAGCAGCACCAGCGCGGTGTGTTCCGCCGGCAGCGCAGCCAGCGAGATACCCTGCGCATCGCTGAGGAAATGCAGGCCGTCGGCTGTCACGCATACGCCGATGTCATCGGCCAGCACGTGTACTTCACCGGGGACGGCCCGCTGGCCGGCTTCGGCCAGCTGCACCGGCAACGGCGACACGCGTGCCATCTGCTTGACCAGGTTGCCATAACGGCCGCCATCCAGGCGCATGTGCACCAGCACCGGCACGCTCAGCGACGACGGCAGCGCACCGAGCAGACGGCGCAGCGCATCCGGGCCACCAATGCCGGCCAGCACCAGCAGCGAACCGGCACGTGCGCCCGCGGGCGCCGCAGCATCCAGGTCCACCAGGCTGAGGTGATCGGTATCGAAGGATGGCAGCGTTGCTTCCACCGCGGCGCTGTGGCCGGTGGCTGCGGATACGTCTGCTACGTCCTCGACCAGCGACCACGCGGTGTGGTCGAAGGAGACCGGCGGCGGGGCCGCTGCGGCCGGCGGGGCAACCGGCTGCATCGGCGCTGCATCCAGCGGCTCCGGCACGACCGGCTGCAGCGCGGCCAGTGCCTGCTCCAGCGCGATCGGTTCGTGCAGGTGCGCCGGTGGCGCATACAGGCTGTCCGCCGGTACCTCGTCGGCCCAGCTCAATGCCTGGTCCAGATGCGGCAGAAGCGCTTCTTCCCGTGGTACCGGCGGCGGTGCCGGGTGACCCGGTTCCAGCTGCAGGGCGGGTTCGTCTTCCGCACCCGGCGGCAGCACCTGCTGGTGACCGTGCAGCTTGGCGGCCAGGTGGCGGCCCCAGCGCTGTGCCTCCCAACCATCACGGCGCGCCGCCAGTTCGGCCTCGTCGAAGACCAGGGTCAGGCCCGGTGCGGACAGCACCGCTTCAAGCCGCTCCAGAGCATCCTCGATGGCCGCCTCCAGCGCGATCACCACGAACTGTGGACGCGCGTCCTGCAGCAGCTGCGGCTCCAGGCCGTTCGGGTCGTCTTCCAGCACCAGCTGCACATCGGCATGCGACAACGCCTCGCGCAGGCGCTCGCGCGCCGCGCCGGGACGGGCCAGCAGGGCGACGGCCGGGGCCGCCTGGGCTTCACTCACGGACACGGGCGATCCCCAGCAGGTCGTACACGTTACGCATCAGGTCCAGCTCCTGGTACGGCTTGCCCAGGTAGCGCTGCACGCCGATCTCGAAGGCGCGCTGGCGGTGCTTGTCGCCGCTGCGCGAGGTGATCATCACGATCGGCACGTCCTTGTAGCGCGGGTCGGCGCGCATCGCGGTGGCGAGCTCGTAGCCATCCATGCGCGGCATCTCGATGTCCAGCAGCATCAGGTCGGGCACGCGTTCTTCCAGGCGCTCCAGTGCTTCCACACCGTCGCGGGCGACGCTGACCTCGAAGTTGTGGCGTTCGAGGATGCGCCCGGTGACCTTGCGCATGGTCAGCGAATCGTCCACCACCATCACCAGCGGCACCTGGCGCTCCTGGCGCGGCGCGTTGGCCAGCACCGGCAGCGTCGGGTTGGCGAGGAAGCGGCGCACCAGCGGCGCCACGTCCAGGATCACCACCACGCGGCCATCGCCGGTGATGGTGGCGCCGTAGATGCCCGGCACCGAAGCAATCTGCAGGCCGACCGGCTTGACCACGATTTCGCGGTTGCCCAGCACCTGGTCGATCGCCACGGCGGCACGCAGGTCACCGGCACGGACCAGCAGCAACGGCACCTGGTCCTGGCCATCGGCACGCGCCGGAGCCTGCCCGACCAGGCTGCCGAGGTCGTACAGCGGATAGTCCTCGCCGCTGTAGCGATAGCTGCTGTCGGCCGCTTCGAAACGCTCGCGCGACAGGCGGCCGATGCCACTGACCGAGGCGACCGGCACCGCAAAGGTGGTTTCGCCGATCTGCACGAACACCGCCTGGGTGACGGCCAGCGTCTGCGGCAGGCGCAGGGTGAAGCGCACGCCCTGGCCACGCACCGACTGGATGTCGACCGAACCACCGAGCTGGCGCACTTCGTTGCGCACCACGTCCATGCCCACGCCTCGGCCTGCCAGCTGGCTGACCTGGTCGGCAGTGGTGAAACCGGAGGCGAAGATCAGGTTGTCCAGTTCCTGCTCGTTCGGCTGCGCATCGGCAGCCAGCAGGCCACGGTCGATGGCGCGGCGGCGGATCGCTTCGCGGTCCAGGCCGGCGCCGTCGTCGGCCACTTCCAGCACGATTTCCGAGCCTTCGCGGTGCAGGCGGATGGCGATCTCGCCCTCCTCCGGCTTGCCAGCGGCGCGACGCTGTTCCGGCGCTTCCAGGCCATGGGCCACGGAGTTGCGCAGCATGTGCTCCAGCGGCGCGACCATGCGATCGAGGACGTTGCGGTCCAGTTCGCCGTGAGTGCCTTCCAGGGTCAGGTGGACCTGCTTGCCGGTATCCATGCCGGACTGGCGGACCACGCGGCGCAGGCGCGGCACCAGGCCATCGAACGGCACCATGCGCGCGCGCATCAGGCCGTCCTGCAGTTCCGAACTTACGCGCGACTGCTGCTGCAGCAGGGAGTCGTACTGGCGCGACAGATCGTCCAGCACGCCCTGCAGGCCACCAAGGTCGGCGGCGGACTCGTTCAGCGCACGGCTGAGCTGCTGCAGGGTGGAGAAACGGTCCAGTTCCAGCGGATCGAACTTCTGGTCAGCCTGGTCCTGCTCGCGCTGGTAGCGGGCGACGATCTGCGCCTCGGTTTCCAGATCGAGGCGGCGCAGCTGGTCGCGAAGACGCGCATTGGTGCGCTCCAGTTCACCCATCGCGCCACGGAAGGCACCGAGCTGCTGTTCCAGACGCGAGCGGTAGATCGCCACTTCACCGGCGTGGTTGACCAGTCGGTCGAGCAGGTCGGCGCGCACGCGCACCTGTTCCTGCTGCGGACGGGCCAACGGGTCTTCGTCGGCCACGCCTTCGGCCGGCAGCGGTGCCGACAGCGGAGCATCGGCCGGCGGCGTCAGCGGGCCCGCAGCCTGCGCCGGCACGGTCTCGGCCTCGCTGGCCGCACGCGCGGCCGCAGCGGCTGCCGCGATATCGGTGGTGGTGCGGACCTCGAAGACCTCCACCAGGTCCTGTGCAGGTTCCACCACGCGGTGGGCACCGGTCCGGGTGAGCAGCTGGTGCAGGCGGTCGAAGCCGCGCTCCAGCAGCTGCACGTCGCGGCGTTCGATCTCGGTGCGGCCGGCCGCCACGGCTTCCAGCAGGGATTCGATGCTGTGGCCAAGGTCGCCGATGGCATTGATGCCCGCCATGCGTGCGCCACCCTTCAGGGTGTGCAGGTCACGCTGCAGGCCGGCCAGTACCTCTCGATCCTGCGGCGCATCGCGCAGTTCGCTGATCAGGCCATCGCAATGATCGAGCAGATCCTTGCCCTCCTCGACGAAGATGTCGACCAGCTCGCGGTCGTACACACTGAAGTCGAGCGCATCGGCGCCGTCCGCGGTTTCTTCCGGAGTGGAGGCTTCTTCGTGGAGCGGTGCACGCTCCACAGCGTCGGCCTCGGCAGGTTCGGCATCGGCGTGGGCCGTGCCTTGGCCCGGTGCATCTTCCAGTTCGAAGAACCGTACCGGCTCGGCGGTGGCCTGCAGTGCTTCGGCAGCGCTCACCTCGTTCACCGTCGCCGGGGACGGCTGATCGGCGCTCTCTCCTTCGCCGACCGCCGCCTCCCCGCCGACGTCCGCATCCTCGGCAAAGGCTTCCGCCTCGCCCGGCGCGAGTTCGCTGGCCTGGAGGCCGAGCACGGGCCATTGCCCGTCGTCGTCCAGGGTCTGCTCTTCGTCGATCACGTGCAGGCCGGCCTCGAGCGCGGCTGCAAGCGTGACCGGTTCTGCAAAACCCGGCGCAGCCATTTCATCCTGCAGGCTCGACAGCTCGCTGTCGAGTGGCAGTGCAGCAGCGCCGTCGTCAAGGCTGGCGTCGGCATCGCCCAGGTCAGCGGACATCGACGTATTCAGGTCGATTGCGTCAATCTCCACGGACGCCGGCATCTCATCGGCGTCGCGGTCATCCACCGGCAGCGCGCGGGCATCCAGGTAGGGCGACAGGTCGTCCGCGGCGGTCAGATCGGCCTCCGCGACCGGCGTCGTTGCGACGTTCAGGTCGGTCGTCGCAACAACCGGCTCGCTCTGGACCGGCTGGATCGATTCAATCGATCCGGTGCCTTCGGTGGTGGCTTCGCCTTCACCCGGTACCGATGGCCATCCGGCATCGAAGTATCGCGAAAGATCATCACTGCCGGTCAATTCGCCGACATCGAGGCCTGTGCCGATCACGCCCGCGGTCCCGGCGGCCTGCGCGTCGACCGCAAGCGGTTCCGGCTCAGGTCCGGCAGGTTCGACCCCAGGCGCGGCAGCTTCGAACGCAGGACCGGTCTCCAGCGCCAGATCCTCGTCGTCGTCCTCCAGCCCAACCATCGGCCAGCGCGCTTCCGGCAGTTCACCGGCCAGCGCCTGCAGGCGCTGCACCAGCGCTTCCTGCGGCGTGATGCGCGGCTGTTCGGCCTGCAGCGCTTCCATGGTCGCGGTGATCGCCTGCGCGGTCGCATCCAGCGCAGCCACGCCCTCGTCCCCCGGCACCACGTCTGCAGCCAGCGCGCGCTTGATGTAGGACTCGGCACCGCCGGTAACGGCCGTGATTTCCGGCACTTCGGTCATTGCGAAGGCGCCGTTCATGGTGTGCACCGCGCGCAGCAGCGCGTCGCTGACCGGCTGCGGCGCCTGCTGCGCCGAGCGCAGCCAGTCCTGCAGGGTCGCCTGGTGGACTTCCACTTCGGCTTCCAGGATCTCGCGCAGCACGCTGTCGATGTTGGCCGGCGTGCCCAAGGCTTCAGGCGCCGGGTCCGCATCGGCTTCAGCCTGTACCGACGCCATTGCTTCGGCCTCGAGGATGCGGCTGATCTCGTCCTCGCCATCGGCTTCGACCACCGGTGCGGCGGGCGCGGCCGCAACCGGCAGCGGTACGTAATAGGTTTCCTCACCCGCGCCGACGCGATCGGCAATGGCCTGCATCGCCTGCAGGTCCACGCTGATCCGCTGGCCATGACGCAGTGCGGCGTTCAGCTGCGGCAGCGCGGCATGTGCGTTGTCGACCATGGCCAGCACGGCTGGCGTCGCCGCGCGGCTGCCGTCGAGCACGCGGTTGAGCATGCCCTCGATCTTCCACGCGAATTCGCCCAGGGTGCGTGCACCGACCAGTCGGCCACTGCCCTTGAGCGTGTGGAAGATGCGGCGGATAGGACGCAGACGGTCCATGTTGTCCGGCTGCAGGCGCCATGCCGGCAGCAACGTACCGAGGTTGGCCAGTTCGTCGTCGAACTCTTCCAGGAACACCTCGCGGATGTCCTCGTCGATGTTCTCGGCATCGTCGTCGAAACCCGCTTCGAAGCCGGCCTCGGTCCCTGCCACGACCGGGATGTCCGCAGTGGGCGGAGCCGCCGTGGCCTGCGGATTGAAGTCGGCCGCCGCGGCGCTCAGCTCGGCAAAGAACTGCGCGTCGGCTTCGCTGAAATCAATCGGCGCAATGGTGTCGATGTCGATCATCGACACTGCCGCTGCCGGTACATCGCCAAGCGGTGCGGGCGTTTCCACCGGCACATCCACCGGGGTGATGTCCGGTTCTGCGGCAACAGGGTTTTCTTCCACCACCGCAGGGGCGGTGGCATCGACGCTCTCCAGCGACGGATGCGGCCCGGCAGCGTCCTCCAGCGACAATGTCTCCATCGCATGCAGCGACAGCACGTCGTCGGCATTGTCCAGCGCATCGGCATCAAAACGGAACACGACGTCGTCGCTTGCAGAAACCGCATCATGTTCGGCGGCCACCGGGTCGAACACCGGTGCGGCATGCGTGCCGGTCTCGATGGACAGCGTCGCGTCGGCGGCGTCCTCGACGTCCAGGCCAGTCGTCGCATCGGACTGCACCGGCAGCGTCGCCTCCGACAGCGTCCACTGCGTGGCGGCCCCCTGCCCTGCATCGGCCTGTTCGAAACTGACCGGATCGAAGCTGGCAAACGTCGGACTGCGCTCATCGTCCACTGGAGCGAGCGGATCGGCCTCCGGATGGAACGGTGCCAGATCCCATTGCGGGACTTCGGGCGCCGGCGCGCTGGAAGCGGCAAAGACCAGCGGTGCATCCGCCTCGTCATGCAGCGACAGCGGCGCGGCGGCGACGGACCCCAGCCCACCGAACATCAAGCTGTTGTCCACCGCCGCCGGCGAAGGCGTGGCCGGTGGCGGATCGAAGGTGAAGTCCGGCAGCGGTACCGGCACCTCACCGGGTGCCGGCGCAGCAGACTGTACCGGGATCTCAATGGGCTCCGGCTGCAATGCCGTGGCCAGCAGCGGAACCGGCTCGCGCTCGATGGACTGCGGCGTAAACGTTGCCGCCTCGGCCGCATCGCGGTCCGGCAGTGGCCAGTAGCGCAGCGCCTCAAGGCTGCTGCGGGTGATGTCGAGGATGTCCTCGCGGCCCGGACGGCGGTCGCGCAGGGCTTCCAGGTAGTACTCCAGGCTGGCCATGGCGTCGGCCAGGGTGTCCAGCTGACGGCCACTGGGCACGCGCTGGCGACCGATCAGCTCGGCTTCGATGTACTGCTGCACACCGCGCAGGTAATCGGCAGCCGTGCCAAGATCCAGCATGCGCAGCGCGCCGGAGACATCGCCCAGCAGGCGCGGCACGTCCTGCAGCTCGGCATGGTGCCAGCCGGTTTCGATGAAAGCGACGAAATGCTCGCGGGCGGCGGCGAAGTTGGCGATGGCCTCATGCGCCAGCACCTCTACCGTGCGCCGGTTCTCCACTGCGCTCGGATCGTCCTCGCCACTGCCGTCGGCACCCAGATGGGCGACCTGGTCATCCAGCGAGGCATCCACGTAGAGCAGCGCACCGGCAATATCCAGCAGCAGGTTCTCGTCGATCTGCTGGCGGCCTTCCACCACGCCACGCAGTGCATCACGCTGCTGCACGACCACGCCGCGGGCCACGCCCAGGCCCATCATGCCCAGCGTATCGGCCACCGCGCCCAGTTCATTGGCCTGGATCTGCAGCTGTTCCGGCGCACCTCCGGTACGCAGGTGCAGGTCCAGTGCATCCTTGATGCGCAGCAGTTCTTCCTTCACCGCGCTGCCAACGGTGTCGAGCAGTTCGCGGTTGCGCCCGCTCAGGCTGCCACGCGCGTGGTCCAGTTCGGCCTCGGTGGCGGTGACGCTGTCCGGCGCGAACGCCAGCAGCACGCTGTCATGCACGCCTTCCTCGCCACGCGCGGCGCGGATCTCGTTGAGCAACGGCATCAACACGATCGGAATGTCGCGATGGCCGTTCTGCAGGCGCTCCAGGTAGTCGGGCAGCAGCACGCTGCCGCGCATCAGGGTCGCGCAGGCTTCATCGCGGTCGGCCACGCCACCGGCGCCGATGGCATGGGCCAGCTGTTCAAGCTCCTCGGCCACCATCGCCGGGGCGTACAGCTCGACCATGCGCAGGGTGCCCTGCACCTGGTGCAGGTAGCCGGCGCAGATGCGCATGCGGCTGGCATCGGTCGGGTCTTCCGCGTAGTACTCGACCTCGTTGCGCACCTGGCGCAGGGTCTCGTCCAGCTCCGGCTTGACCCAGCCCAGCGCTGCGTGGCTCATCGCATCGCGCAGACTGCTCATGGACGCGCTCCGTTCGCCGCCGCGCGGAAGCCGCGCGAGTTCTGGCGTGGGGAAGGGAAATGCTTCATCGACTGGTTCCTTGCTCGCCGCCCTGCCCGCGTCACGCCGGCAGCTTGAAGTCGGCGACCGAACGACGCAGGTCGGCCGCCAGCTGCGCGAGGTGG
This sequence comes from Stenotrophomonas sp. YJH_SMC_79, assembly GCF_059367995.1. Classification (NCBI taxonomy): domain Bacteria; kingdom Pseudomonadati; phylum Pseudomonadota; class Gammaproteobacteria; order Lysobacterales; family Lysobacteraceae; genus Stenotrophomonas; species Stenotrophomonas sp. YJH_SMC_79. The sequence continues at coordinate 184,211 of NZ_JCAFRK010000002.1, read as the reverse complement.
CCGATCGATTCGGCGGTCTGCCCGGCACCCTGCGAGGTCTGGCCGGTGATCTGCCGGATCACGCCCATGGTGCGGGTGATGTCCGAGGCCGCGGCCGACTGCTGCTGGGCGGCGATGGAGATGTTCTTGATGAGGGTGTTCAGTGCATTGGACACGCGCTCGATTTCGGTCAGCGCGGTGCCGGCGTCCTCGGCCAGGCGTGCACCGGATACCACTTCGGCGGTGGTCTGCTCCATCGAGGTGACCGCTTCGTTGGTATCGGCCTGAATGGCCTGCACCAGGTTCTCGATGCGTCGGGTCGCGCCGGAGGTACGTTCTGCCAGGCGCTGCACTTCGTCGGCCACGACCGCGAAACCGCGGCCCGCTTCACCGGCCGAAGCCGCCTGCACCGCCGCGTTCAACGCCAGGATGTTGGTCTGCTCGGAAATGTCGTTGATCAGTTCCACGATCGAGCCGATTTCCTGCGACGACTCGCCCAGGCGCTTGATGCGTTTGGAGGTTTCCTGGATCTGGTCGCGGATCTGGTCCATGCCCTGGATGGTCTCGCGCACCACGCCTGCACCCTCGGCGGCGATCACCACCGAACGCTGTGCCACGTCGGCCGATTCGGCCGAGTTGCGCGACACCTGCTCGATGCTCGCCGCGATTTCGCCGATGCGGTCCGACGCCGAGGTGATCTGGTTGGCCTGGTGGCCCGCCGCCTCTGCCAGCTGCATGGCAGTGGCCTGGGTCTCCTGGGTGGACAGCGCGACCTTGGCCGAGGTGTCGTTGATGGTGGTCACCAGGTGGCGCAGCTCGTCGACCGCGTAATTGATTGCGTCGGCGATGGCGCCGGTCATGTCCTCGGTCACCGAGGCCTTCACCGTCAGGTCGCCCTCACCCAGCGAGGAGATTTCGTCCAGCAGCCGCATGATCGCCTGCTGGTTGCGACTGTTGAACTCCACCTGGGTCTGGTAGCGCAGTTCCTGCTCGCGCGAGCGGCTGCGCACGTTGGTCGAGACGAAGCCGATGATCGCGATCAGCGACAGCGCACCGGAGACCACGCCGATCCAGAAGTTCGGGAACAGGCGGGTATCGGACACCGAGCCGAACGAGGAAAACGCCTCGAACAGCTTGCGGCTGTCGTCCAGCATGTGCGCCGAGCCCTGGCCCAGCGCGGTGGCGGCCGACTGCGCGGCGAACAGCTGGCGCGAGCTGGCCAGGATCGCGTCGGCGTCCTGCTTCATCGCCTGCCACTTCTGCTGCGACTGCTCCAGCGCGGCCACGGCGGCGGCACCGCGCACGGCAGTGATGCCCAGTTCTTCGTTGCCATTGCGCAGGCCGTCGAGCACCTGCGAGAACACGGTGATGTCGCGGGCCAGTGCATCGCCCGAGGTGGCAGCGGCGCTGCCACCGGCACGCATTTCGGTCACGCGGCGAGCCATCGAACCGGCCACCACCACCTGCTGCAGCGCGCTGTACACCTGCGCCGACGGTGCGCCGGAGGCGGACATCGCACGCACCAGTTCGTTCAGCTGGGCCTGCAGGCCCGGCACCGCGCCGGTGAAGTTGTTGGCGTTGCCGGCCAGTGCCAACACCGCCGGCTCGCTGGCGACCAGCTGCCCGGCCTGTTTGCCCAGCGGCGCCCAGGTTTCACCCAGCGTGGTGATCGCGCCGGACACGCCCGGCTCCTTGCCGTAGCGCCCCTGCAGGGTCGACACGTTCTGTTCGATCGCGTTGCGGGTCGCCTTGAAGGCGGTGAACGCCTGCGCGTTGCCGCCCACCGCGTCACGGCCCTGGTTGGCCAGCTGCTGCGACAGCACCTGCAGGTCGGCGGCCTTGGAGCCGGCATCGGCCAGGCGACTGCCCTGCCAGGTGGCGACGCCGGTGTTGACGCCGAACAGGATCATCGATGCCAGCAGCAGGAACAGCCAGAGGTTGCTGCCGCCCAGCCGCAGCTTGCCGGTCTTGGTGGCGTCCGAAGCAGTACTCATCGTTCAACCTCGATCTTCAATGCAGGGGGCGATGCCCGGCCTCAGGCCGCGGCTTGCCGGAATTCAGGGGTACGCGACAGCAGCGAGAGGGAGAACACACCCCAGTCGTGGCCGTCGGCGTGGAAGGCGCGATCGACGAAGTGGCCGTAACGCCCTTCGGCCAACGTACCGGCCGCGATCTGCTGGTCCAGTTCGAAGCTGCGCTGGCCGAACAGTTCATCGATGGTCAGGGCGACGTCGCCGCCGGCCTGGCGCATGATCAGCACGCGCTGGCCTTCCTGCTGCACGGTACGCGTGCCTTCCAGGAAGTACTTCAGGTCGACCACCGGGAACAGGTTGCCGCGCAGGTTGCCCACGCCCAGCAGCCACGGCTGCGCGCACGGCACCGGAGTCACCGGCGGCATCGGCACGATTTCCACCACTTCACGGAAATCGGACACCAGCCGGCGCTGGCCGACGCGGTACCCCACGCCACGCCAGAGGTCCTGGGCGAACTGACGCTCGGGCAGCTGCACCGCATGGGCCAGGCTGCGCCGTTCGTAGGCTTCAAGAATGTCGAAGGGCGAGCGCATCAGGCCACCAGTTCGTTGATCCGCGCGATCAGTTCATCCTCGCGCGGCGGCTTGACGATGTAATCGGCCGCGCCCTGGCGCAGGCCCCATGCCTTGTCGGTTTCCATCGCCTTGGTGCTGACGATGATCACCGGGATGTGCTTGATCGCCGCATCACGGGCCATCGCGCGGGTGGCCTGGAAGCCGCTCATGCCGGGCAGGACCACGTCCATCAGCACCAGCTGCGGCACCTGGTCGCGGACCAGCTGCAGTCCATCCTCGGCGTTGTCCGCTTCCAGCACCTCGTGGCCGGCACGGCGCAGCCACTGGGTGAACACCGCGCGGTCGGTCGGTGAATCCTCGATCAGAACGATACGAGCCATTGTGCCTTTCCCCCCTGGTCAGGCGTTGACGTATGTGCGGATGGCACCCAGCAGTTCTTCACGCGTGAAAGGCTTCGTCAGGTATTGCTCCGAGCCGACGATGCGTCCCCGCGCCTTGTCGAACAGGCCATCCTTGGACGAGAGCATGATGACCGGGGTCGCCTTGAACAGCTGGTTGCCCTTGATCAGCGCACAGGTCTGGTACCCGTCCAGGCGCGGCATCATGATGTCGACGAAGATGATCTGCGGTTGCTGGTCTGCGATCTTCGCAAGCGCTTCAAAGCCGTCGGTGGCGGTCACCACCTCGCAGCCTTCGCGCTTGAGCAGCGTTTCCGCAGTCCTGCGGATGGTCTTCGAATCATCGATGACCATCACCCGGAGTCCTGCGAGTTCCCCGCCCGCAGTCGTGTTTTCAGTCATTGCCTATCCCCAAGCGCACGGCCCGATCTCTGGCGGGGGCCGCTACGAAAGCGTATCTATATCGCACTTTCCGCGCCCGCTTCAAGGCCGCCCCATGGCGCGGGGCATGGCACCCTCCTGAACGTGACGGGTTTCGCAATGACTGCGCGAGCGCCGGGCGGACGCTGCGTTGCAGTACGGCGGGGAGGCGCGCGACCGGCGTTGCCGCTACCATCAACGCCTTGCCTGACAGGTGCGCCCATGCCGTTGAACGTCATCGTGGTGATGGATCCCATCGCCCACATCAAGATCGCCAAGGACACCACCTTCGCCATGCTGCTGGAAGCCCAGCGCCGCGGCCATGCCCTGCACTACGTGCGCCCGGGCGGCCTGGCCCTGGAGGGCGGCGTGGCGGTGGCCCAGACCGCGCCATTGCAGGTGCGCGACGACCCGGCCGGCTGGTACGAGCTGGGCGCGTTCAGCCGCACCGAATTCGGCCCCGGCCAGATCGTGCTGATGCGCAAGGACCCGCCGGTCGACGCCGAATACATCTATGACACCCAGGTGCTGGACGTGGCCGCAGCGGCCGGCGCCTGCGTGGTCAACAACCCGCAGGGCCTGCGCGACTACAACGAGAAGCTGGCCGCCCTGCTGTTCCCGCAGTGCTGCCCGCCGACCCTGGTCAGCCGCGACGCCAAGGCATTGAAGGCCTTCGCGCTGGCGCATGGCCAGGCCGTGCTGAAGCCGCTGGACGGCATGGGTGGCCGCTCGATCTTCCGCAGCGGCCAGGGCGACCCGAACCTGAACGTCATCCTGGAAACCCTGACCGACGGCGGCCGCAGGATGGCACTGGCGCAGAAATTCATCCCGGACATCACCGCCGGCGACAAGCGCATCCTGCTGGTCGATGGCGAGCCGGTCGACTACTGCCTGGCGCGCATCCCGCAGGGTGATGAATTCCGCGGCAACCTCGCCGCCGGCGGGCGTGGCGAAGGCCGCCCGCTGAGCGAGCGCGACCGCTGGATCGCCGCCCAGGTCGGCCCGGAAATGAAGCGCCGCGGCATGCGCTTCGTCGGCCTGGACGTGATCGGCGATTACCTGACCGAGGTCAACGTGACCAGCCCGACCTGCGTGCGCGAACTGGATGCGCAGTACGGCCTGAACATTGCCGGCACCCTGTTCGACGCACTCGAGGCCGGCCTGCGCTGATGCCGTCCGCACCTGCCGTACTGCCCCCGCCGCCGCGCGAAGCGCAACGGCTGGGGGCAACCATCGCGCTGTCGGTGCTGGTCCACGCCCTGCTGATCCTGGGCGTGGGCTTCGCCGTGAAGGGCGATGCGCCGCTGGTGCCGACGCTGGAAGTGATCTTCAGCCAGACCCGCACCGCGCTGACCCCGAAACAGGCCGATTTCCTGGCTGCGGCCAACCAGGAAGGGGGTGGCGAGCACGACCGCGCGCAGCGTCCGCGCGACAACCAGGCCGGCATCGTGCCGCAGGCCCAGTCCGGAATCAGCCCGGTTCCACAGCAGCAGCAATCGGCCGCGCCGGTTCCACCGCCACAGGCACGGGTGGTCAGCAGCCGCAATGGCGAAGAGGTGGTGGCGCAGGCACAGTCCCGCCCCACGCCGGATCAGCCCGAACCGGATGCGCCGTTGAGCGCACGCGAGCAGCGCGATGTGGAGATGGCGCGGCTGGCTGCCGAAGTGCATCTGCGCTCGGCGCAGTACGCCAAGCGTCCGAACCGCAAGTTCGTGTCGGCCAGCACGCGCGAGTATGCCTACGCCAATTACCTGCGCGCCTGGGTCGACCGTGCCGAGAAGGTGGGCAACCTGAACTATCCGGACGAGGCCCGGCAGCGCCGCCTCGGCGGCCAGGTGGTGATCAGCGTGGGCGTGCGCCGCGATGGCAGCGTGGAGAGCAGCCGGATCCTGCGTTCAAGCGGGACGCCGTTGCTGGATGAGGCGGCGCTGCGGGTGGTGAAGCTGGCGCAGCCGTTCCCGCCGTTGCCGAAGACCGAGGATGAGATCGACATCCTGCAGGTCACCCGTACGTGGGTGTTCCTGCCGGGCGGCACCCTGCACGACGACCGGTAGGGGTTTGTTGCCCGGGCCAGCGGCCCGGGACCCGCTGCAAGGCTGGAGCAACGTCAAAATCAACGTCAACAGCAGCGGTCAGGATGCTGGGCTTGGCGGGGCGGTGTCGGGTGGCGGGGACGCCGCAAGTACGTCCCTGTAGGCTTAGCCGCGGCATCCATGCCGCGGATACCCCGCAACTCGACACCGCCCCGCCTCTGACAGATCGCGGCGCACCATTGCTTTGGTAGGTGTCGACCTTGGTCGACACACATCCACGCCATGCGTGGATGCGAGCGAAGCGACCCGCTTCTGATTTTGATTTTCTTTTTGATTTTCCGTGGCGGACGCTCACGGAAACTGTCAGAGGCCGGGCGGGTGGGCTGCGCAGGGGCGTGAGCCGCATGGATGCGGCGACCGAGCTCACATGGACGTACTTGCAGCGCCCCCTGCGCAGCCCACCCGCCCGGCCAAACCACGGCTTGTGCTTTCGCCCTCCGCCACGAGGGGCTCAGCCGTTGGCCTTCGCCTTCGCCTCGCGCGCGGCCTGCTGCTCGGCCAAGGTCAGTGCCACGTTGTCACGCAGGTACGCCGGCTCGACCTTCTCCGGTGCAATGGCTTCGCCGCGAGCGAACGCCGGCACCGCCAGTGCCAGTACATCCGATGCCCGCGGCAGCGCCGTCGCATCAAAGCCGCGCAGGCCGTTGCCCAGCTGGGCCACCAGTGCCCCCTCTGCTGCACCGAAACCGGTGCCGACACCGTAGGCCGACATCCCTCCCGGCAGCGCAACCGCAGCGGGTGCGCACACGCGTTCGGCATCACGAGCCACCGGCAGGCCGTCCACACGCTCGAAGCGCGCGACATACAGCTCGCCCATCCGTGCATCGATCGCCGACAGGATCTGCGTTTCTTCTGCCGGTGCCCGCAGCGCCAGCACCTGCAGCGTCGAGACCGGCAACAGCGGGCGGTCCAGAGCCAGTGCGATGCCCTGGGCAATGGCGATCGCCAGGCGCACGCCAGTGAACGCACCGGGGCCGCGGCTGAGCGCAATGCCGTCCAGCTGGCGGCGGCTGATGCCGGCGTCGGCCAGCAGCGCCTCGGCCCACGGCAGGCTCAGTTCGGCATGCCGGCGCGGGGCGATCTCGAAGCGTTCCAGCACCTGCCCATCGACATGCAGGGCAACGGAACAGGCTTCGGTGGCGGTTTCAAAGGCGAGCAGTTTCATCGGATCGGGTCAGAACAGGGGGAACGTGGCACCGGGCGCCGGCTCGAGGCCGGTCGCAACAGCGGCCGGGGCAGCCGCATCATCGGCCACGGGCGCCCATTGTGGCGTAAAGAAGGCCTGCACATCGGCCAGGCTGCGGGTACGGCGGAACGGCGGCAGTGAATCGAGGAAGACCCGACCATAGCCACGGTTGAGCAGGCGCGGGTCGCACAATACCAACACACCACGGTCGCTCTCGCTGCGGATCAGGCGGCCGACGCCCTGTTTCAGCGCAATCACCGCCTGCGGCAGCTGCTCATCGCGAAACGGATTGCCGCCCTGGCTGCGGATCGCCTCCAGCCGTGCCTCGTACACCGGATCGTCCGGTGCCGCGAACGGCAGCTTGTCGATCATCACCACGCTCAGCGCCTCACCCACCACGTCCACGCCCTCGCGGAAACTGGCCGACCCCAGCAGCACGCCATTGCCCGATTCGCGGAAGCGCTGCAGCAGCGTCGCGCGCGGCGCCTCGCCCTGCACGAACAACGGCCATGGCCCATCACGCAGTGCCTCGGCGGCCTCGCGCAATGCACGGTGCGAGGCGAACAACAGGAATGCCCTGCCGTGCGAGGCCTGCAACACCGGCCGCAGGGTCTGGATCAGCGCAGTGCCGAAGCCACGTGCGGCCGGATCGGGCAGGCCTTCGGGCAGGTAGCACAGCGCCTGCTCGGGCCAATTGAATGGACTCGGCTGGACCAGCGTATGCGGGTCGTCCAGGCCCAGGCGGGTGGCGATGTGGTCGAAGCCACCGCCCACGGTCAGTGTCGCCGAGGTGAAGATCCATGCCGCGCGACTGCGCTCGCGATGCTCACGCAACGGGCCAGAGACATCCATCGGCGTGCGCTGGCAGCGGAAACCACGTGGCGTGAGCTCGTACCAGAGCACATCAGCGACACTGGCTGTGTCCGCCGGATCGGTATCGAAGTCGAGCGTGGGCTCATCATCGCCCAGCCAGCGGCTGAGTCGCGAGACCGCCTCGCGCGCCCGCGCGTGGCAGGCATCCAGGCCCGCTGCCGCTTCGCGCAGCGGCTGCAGTGCCCGCTCCAGGGCCACCAACCCCGCCATCACCGTATCGAATCCGTCGCGCACCTGTGGCATCGCCAGCGCGCGCCATTGCGTGCCACGCGACGGCAGTCCCTCCATCGCCGAGCGCAGCGCCAACAGCGACTGCTGCAACTGATCGACCGGTTCCTGCAGCGCCGACTGCGCGCCTCCCACGCCACGCGCTTCGGCCAGGCAGTCGCGGCCCAGTTCCTGCCACGGGCGCATGCCGAAACCTTCGCCGAAGAACTGCGCGGCCAGCTCGGGCAACTGGTGTGCCTCGTCGATGACGAAGGCCTGGGCCCCAGGCAACAATTCGCCAAAGCCGTCCTGCTTCAGTGCCAGGTCGGCCAGCAGCAGGTGATGGTTGACCACGACCACATCGGCGGCCTGCGCACGCTGCCGCGCACGCACCACGAAGCAGTCATCCCAGAACGGGCAGTCGGTACCCAGGCAGTTGTCGACGGTGGAGGTGACCATCGGCAGCAGCGGCGAATCATCGGCCAGGCCTTCCAGTTCGGCGATGTCACCGAACTCGGAACGACCGGACCACGCCAGGATGCGCTGGAACTGCGCCGCCTGTTCAGGGCTGGAGAACCGCGGCTCGCCCCGCGCCTGCTGCAGGCGATAACGGCACAGGTAGTTCGCGCGTCCCTTCAGCAGCGCACTGCGCAGGCCGACACCGAGCGCCTGGCGCACGCGCGGCAGGTCACGGTGGTAGAGCTGGTCCTGAAGCGCGCGGGTACCGGTGGAGATGATGGTGCGCAACCCGGACAGCAGCACCGGCACCAGATAGGCGAAGGTCTTGCCGGTGCCGGTACCGGCCTCGGCCAGCAGCAGATCGCGCTGCTGCATCGCGTCGGCGATGGCTTCGGTCAGGCGCAGCTGGGCCGGGCGCGGGACGAAGGCGTCCAGATGCGAGGCGAGCGCGCCGCCGTCGCTGAGGGCTTCGCGGCTGGCATGGACAAGGTCGGACATCAGAGGGAAAGGATACCCGGCCGGGCGCTGCCCGGCACCCGTTTCAAGCCAGAGCACCAGCAACAGCAACAGCGGTGTTCATGGCTCTGGGTTGTACTGGGGACTGGCGGGGGACTGTGGGTTTGCGGGGACGCCGTAAACCCGTCCCTGGGGGCTTGGCCGCGGCATCCATGCCGCGGACACCCCGCAAACCCACAGTCCCCCGCCTTCGACAGTTTCCCGGTGACGGAGGGACAGACTTCGCAAAGCCGAGCCTGCTCGACTGGCAGCTCAGAAGCGATGGGAGTAACGGGGAAAGAAGAAAAGAAATGGCAGCGAGCGCGCGCAGCGCGCGACCCGCTTTTGATTTTGATTTTGTTCTTGCCTGCGGCCCGCGCGATGTATGGCAGGCCGGGTGGGTGGGGCGTGCAGGACCGTTGGCGCCATGGATGGCGCCATCGAGCCCCCAAGGATGGGTTTACGGCGTGTCCTGCACGCCCCACCTACCCGGCCCATCACCAGCATCCATCAGTGCGAGCGCGCGCCGCAGAGGGGGCAGCGCCCGATGGAGTGGAATAACTCAGTACCGCTTGATCCCCGGCACCGTGCAGCCTTCCAGCTGCGCATGCGCCGACACCGCATTCTCCTTCTCGCCCCGCGCCAGGCGCGACTGCTCGATCGTCGCCCAGTGCCGCCGGCACAGCGGCCCGGTCTTCGAGCCCAGATCCACCGCCTTGCGCGCGAACGCCTCCGCCTGCGCCCACTGCCCCTGCAGCAGTGCCAGTTCGGCACGTTCCTGCAGCACTGCCGGGTCGCCGGCGACGATTTCCAGCGCGTGGTCCAGGCTGCTGGCGGCACCGGCCAGGTCGTTCGCCTGGCGTTGCGCCTGCGCGGTCACCCGCAGGTCTTCCACCTGCGAATCACGCAGCGGCTGCACCGACAGCTCCTTGTCGTCAGGACCTGCGGCCGCATCCACCGCCGCCAGGCGCTGTGCCGGCGTAGTGGTATCGACCGGTTTGATCACCGGCGGTGCACTGCTCACGCAGGCGGCCAGGGCCAGGCTGAGGCCGGTCAGGGCCAGGGGCTGCAGCAGGGATCGCATGTTCATCGGCATCATCGGCTCGGGGGAGGAGTGGCGGCGGCGGGCGCCGCAGCAGGTTCGACAGGCGGTTCCGGCTTGCGGTCCAGGCCGAACCAGCTGCGCCAGCCACCGCCCTCGCCTTCGGCACCCTGCCCGTCCGGCGACACCGCCGGCGCACACGGAGCATAGGCCGGCGCATAGCCGACCACGAACGGGAAGCGGCGCGCTCCCGGGCAGCCCTCATCAGTCGTGTTGAGGCCGGTGGCGGCCACCGACTGCCAATCCAGGCCCTTGTTGCTGACCCGCAGCGGCGCACTGGGAAGGCGCTGGAAGATGCCCGACCAGACCCGCATCGCGCCGGTGGCACCGTACAGGCCGGCCTGCTCGTTCTGGTCGTTGCCGATCCAGATCACCGCCAGGTGATCACCCGTGTAACCGGCATACCAGCTGTCGCGACCATCGTTGGTGGTACCGGTCTTGCCGGCGGGCTGCAGGCGGCCCAGGCCATCGGCGTTCAAGCGCTGCGCGGTGCCGCTGGCAACCACCTGCTGCAGGCCGACACTGATCAGGTTGGCGGCAATCGAGTCGCCCTCCTGCGCCGGTGCCGGGGTCTTGTCGTAACGCTTGAGCAGCTTGCCCTGCGGATCGAGCACGCCACGCACCGCGTGCAGCGGCTGGATCTCGCCACCGGACGCCAGGAACTGGTACAGCTGCGCCATCGCGTACGGGCTCTGGTCGGTCGAGCCGAGGATCACTGCAGGGTTGGCCTCTGCCTTGATGCCCGCCAGCACATGGATCAGCTGGGTCACGCGCTCGGGACCGACCTGCATCCCCACGCGCACCGTGGCCTGGTTGTAGGAATGCGCCAACGCATCGATCAGGCGCACCGTACCGTGGCTGCGGTTGTCCGCGTTGCCGGGGTTCCAGTTGCGGCCGCGGCCGAGCTGCACGGTCACCGGTGAATCATCGACCCAGCTGGCCAGCGAGTAACGATCCGGCTGCGCCAGCGCCAGCAGGTAGACGAACGGCTTCAGCAGCGAGCCGACCGGGCGCTGTGCTTCGATCGCGCGGTTGAAGCCGACTTCGGAAACCTCGCGGCTGCCGATCACCGCCAGCACGTCACCGTTGTGCACGTCGGTCAGCACCATGCCGGCCTGCAGTTCGGGACGGCGCTTGCTTTCCAGCGACTTGATGGTGCGGGTCACCGCGCCTTCGGCATAGGCCTGCGCGGACGGCGACATGCCGGTCATCACGCTCAGGCCGGCGCCCTGCAGCGCCGATTCCGGATAGTCATGGCCGAGCTGGCGGCGAACCAGGTCCACATAGGCCGGGAAGCGGTTGGCTGCCACCAGGCCCGGCGTCTTGGGCACGCCCAGCGGCGCCTTCAGCGCACGCTGGTACTCGGCATCGTCGATCAGCGTCGCCTCGTGCAGCTTGCCCAGTACGAAATTGCGGCGATCCAGCGCGCGTTCCGGGTTGCGCCGCGGGTCGTAGAAGGACGGGCCCTTGACCAGGCCGATCAGCAGCGCGATCTGCTCGGTTTCCAGCGACTGCAGGTCACGGCCGAACCAGAACTCGGCGCCGGAAGACATGCCGTGGATGGCCTGGCTGCCGCGCTGGCCCAGGTACACCTGGTTGAGATAGGCCTCGAAGATGGTGCGCTTGTCGTAGCGCGCTTCCATGATCAGCGCGTACAGCACTTCGTTGAACTTGCGGGTGACCGTCTGTTCCTTGCCGATCCCGAGCAGACCGCTGCGGGCCAGCTGCTGGGTCAACGTGGAAGCACCCTGGCGGCTCTGGCCACCGGAGCGGATCGTCACCCACACCGCGCGCGCAATGCCGGACAGATCGATGCCGTGGTGACGATTGAAGTCCTTGTCCTCCACCGCCTGCAGGCCGGTCACCAGCAGGTCCGGCGCCTCGTCCATGCGGATCAGGCGGCGTTCTTCCTGCTTCTGCCCGTACAGGGTGGCAATGCGTGCCGGGTCCAGGCGCGCAGCCTTCAGCGCCTTGCGGTTGTCGGCGTCACGCAGCGAGGCGACCGCACCGTCGGCCAGCGACAGTTCCAGCCGGCGCGGTGCGACGCGGCCATCCACGTCGTTGTAGCCACGGCTGGAAATGACGAAACGCCCGCCGTTCACCGCATAGGTGGCCGGCTCCTTGCCCTGCCCGTCATCGCGGTAGGCGGATGCGGCGAGCTCGGTCTTCAGGGTCGCCGCGTCCATCGCCTTTCCCGGCGTGAGCACCAGCGGGCGTGCGTACACGCGGGTCGGAATCTGCCAGCGAAGTTCGCCGAAGCGCTGGGTCACCTGTTGGTTCAGGTACAGCGTATAAGGGATCAGGAAGCCCAATCCCAACGCGACCGCAGCCATGCTCCAGGTGATCAGGCGACGCCGCCACAGCGGGCTGTCGTCCTGCTGGTCGTCGTCGTCGAAATCGTCGATGTCGTCGGAATCGTAGCGTCGGGGCACGGGGATGCAGGCAGGTAGGGTCTGGCGAGTCTAACGCAGGCGCCGCGGTGGCTGGCAGGCGATGGCCCGCGGTTTCACTGCAGTTCAAGCAGCGCGCGGCGCCCGCCACCCGGCCCAGGCGCCCGCAAGCGCTGCCCAGCCCCCTTTCCAGCCGCCCCCCGCCAGGCAGACGTTGGCCAGGCGTGCGATCAACCGCGGCGCATCATGGGCGATCCAGCCTGCCGGCACATCCACGCGGCGATACAGCTGCAGTCGCGACCACGCCATGCGCCAGGCGAGCGCGTGGAGTCCCTGGAAGCGCTCCGGCGCCACCACCACGCCACGCTGCCCCAGCAGATCGGCCAGGGCGAGCAGGCGCCGGGCCGTGCGCTGGCGTGCCTGCGAATCGAACAGATCGAGATGGCGCAGGCGTTGCAGGAAACCGCGGCGACTGGCACCGATCTGGTTGTTGCCATGCTGCCGGTAGTCGATGGTCGGTTCGGCCAGCATGTCCAATCCTCCACGCAGCGATGCGTGGACCGCCAGCCATTCGTCGTGGCTCCAGCCCGGCGGGACCGGCAGCGATTCGGCCAGCAGGCCACGGCGCAGCGCACAGGTGGCACCGGTGATGAAGTTGCGCAGCAGGATCGCGTCGATCGCAAGGCCCGAGCGTTCCAGCTCGACTTCAGCCGGATGGACCACCAGTACCTCCAGCAGCCGCTGGCCCAGCGGCGCGCCCTGCGCGTCCACCAACCGCGCATCGCTGTGCAGCAGCAACAGGCCCTGATCGGCGTGGAAGCGCTCCACGTAGCTGCGGACACGCCCCGGATGCCAGACATCATCCTGGTCGCACAGGAACAGGATGTCGGCCTGGCAACGCATCAGTGCGTCGGCGAAATTGCGCACATAGCCGAGATTGCGCGCGTGCTGGACGATCTCGACACGGATGCCAAGCGCCTGTGCGCGCGGCACGAAGGCCTGCAGCAGCTGCGGCGTCTGGTCGCTGGAACCGTCATCGCCGATCATGATTTCGTTCACCGGAAGATCCTGGTCGAGGATGCTGTCCAGCTGGGCCTGCAGGTAGCGCGCACCGTTGTAGGTGCACAGCGCGACGCCAATGCGCTCGGCAGGGGCCGATCGGGATGGCGCGTCAGGCATCGAACGTACTCGCGGAAACAAGGGCCGGGGGATGGTAGCAGAGCCCCCCAGGCGGATGGATACGGTGGCTGGCTAGCCGTTGCCGGGATGCGCAGCGATCCGCTGCAGGGCCTGGGCCGCGCTCATCGGTCGCCACGTGTCCGCGTCAGGCTGGAACGGCCGCGGATGTACGCCCAGCAGCGCCTGCAGCGGGCCGTTGTCCGCAATCAGATCCTGCTGCAGGCGTGACACCGGACCACGCGCTCGCGGCAGCACCGCAGCCAGGCCTCGCAGTGCACCGCCCGGCAACGGCAGCGCCAATGTTGGCTGTGCCAGGCTGGCGTGCACGCGGCGGAACATCGCGTGGTACGGCAGGCGCTCGCCGCCGCCGATTTCCAGCACCCGCGCCGACGCTGCGCCGGTGGCGATGCAGGCCACCACGGTGCGGGCGATATCGTCGGCATGCACCGGTTGACGCAGGCCTCCCACCAGCGGTATCGGAAACAGGCGCAGACGCAGCGCACGCTGCACGATCGGGGTGATGCTGCGGTCGATGCCGGCCCCATAGATCAGGGTTGGCCGCAGGATCGTCCACCCCATGCCAAGACGTTCGGCCTGCGCAATCAGGCCCGCCTCGCCCCGCTGCAGCATCGCCACAACGTCCTGCTCGTCGGCCTGCTCGGAATGCTGCTTGCTCAGCACGCTCATCGAACTGGTGGCGATGACCTGCCGCGCCGGGGCCGCCGTCTGCCGCGACAACCATTGTGCCAATGCTTCAAGGGGGCCAAAGCTGGCAATGGCCTGCCACTCCGGAGACGGCACGCTGTCCAGCGCAGCCGCCAGGTCCCCACACAGCCACTGCACGCCGTCCTGAGCCGGTTGCGGTCGCCGGCTCACCGCCTGTACACGCCCATGCGCCTGCACCAGGCGCGGCAGCAGGAACCGGCCGATCTGGCTGGTGGCTCCGGAAACGAGGACGGTCATCGGCACTCCGTGGGGATGTTGCGAGGGGTGGCTACTATAGCGGCCCCTCCGGCAGCGGCGGGCTCAGGGCGACGACACCCCGATGTCACGCAGCCGCTGCCGCAACTGCTGGTACTCACTGCTGGAAGTGCCAACGCCAAGCTCGCCCGCCTGCTGGAGCGCACGTTCAGCAAAGGCGACATCACCGTTGCCCAATCGCTCGCTGCCGATCGCAAGCCAACGCTGCGCGAGGCGCTGGCGGGCAGCAGGCAGGCCACCCGCGGTGGGGGCCAGCGTCTGCCAGGCCTGCAGGCAGGCACCTGCAGCCTGCACCCGGTTCTGCCGCAGGTTGTCGTCGAAGCAACTGCGACTGGCTGGCAGCAGGCGCGCGGCAGCGGCCTTCACCCGTGCATCGCGCGGTGCCAGCGCCTGTGCTTCGCGCAGGGCATCGAATGCGCTGTGCCCCGGCGGGCTGATCCATTGCCCTGCGCGCTCGGCGCGTTCGATCCGGCGCAGGTGATCGCGCAGCTCGCGTTCACGCTGCGCGTTGCCCACCGCGGGCTGCTGCAGTGCCCCACGGGCCTGCCGTGCACGCTGCAGGCGCTGCGCCAGTTGCTGTTGTGCCGCCTGCGAAGCGCCCAGCGCTTCCGCCAGCACGGCATCACGCTGCGCCGCCTCGAACTGGAAATCGTCGGCCTGGACCTGGCTTCGCGCCAGCACCGCCTGCAGCACCTGCTCACGGCCCCGCTGGGCAGTGGGATCATCCGGCGCCACCGCCAGCACGGCCAGGAACCCCTTTGCGGCACCTTCCAGCTGCTGTCGTTTCAGTGCGCGCTGTGCCTGCCGCAAGCGCTCGTCGACCGCCCGTGCCAGTGCCTCCTGGCTGGCGGGCAGATCGGCGTGGCCTGCGTCGAACAGGCGCGCGCGCTGCAACGTCGCAGCGGATTCAGCCAGTTCCCCGCGTCCGGCCAGCGTGCGCGCGTGCTGCAGCAGATCGCTCAGTGCGTCCTCGCGCCCCTCCAGAGCAGGCAGGTTGTCCGGCTGCAGTGCCAGGATGCGCTGGAACAGCGGCAACGCACTGCTGTCGCCATCGTCCAGCCGGCCGGCCGCGAACGCGTTGCGGGCCTGGGCCAGCAACGCGCCTATACCGGCGCCGTCGCTACGCCGCGCCTGCAGTTGCCGGGCCACGGCGTCGGCGTCGCCCTGCGGCACCTGCAGCTCGCGGGCCAGCGCCAGTGACTGCGCGCTGCCGTCAAGATCGTCGCGCTGCAGCTTGTCGCGGGCCTGCTGCAGGGCCGCCGCTGCGGTTCGTGCAAGGCCCTGGCGGGCCTGCGGCCGATCACCATCCAGTGCCAGCACCGCCTGGTAGCGCTCCCGCGCACCACTGCCGTCGGCCGCACTCAGCCGGCCGGCGGCGAGCGCACGATCACCTTCGACCAGCAGCTGTTCGATCTGCGGCTCATCCCAGAACCAGTCGGCCAGCGGCTTGCGCAGCAGCACCAGCAGCACGAACACCGCCAGCGCCGCGACCAGCGCCCAGCGCCAGACCCGCCGCGCATGACGTGCCTGCAGCCACCACCAGCGGCCTTCGCGACGGACGCGATCCAGCGCAGGATGTTCAGCGCCATGCGGGCGATGCGGGGGCTCGCGTTCCATGCGTGCAGGGTAGCCGGGGCAGCGTGAAGCTCAGCCGAGGCGACGCGCCTCGCTCACGCCCGGCAGCGCGTCCAGCTTGCCCAGCAGGTTCGACAGCTGGTCGTAGTCGCTGACCTTCAGCCGCAGGCGCAGATGGGCACGGCCACTGTTGCGCACGTTGTCACTGTGGATGTCCAGCACGTAGGCGTCTTCCTGGGCGATCAGGTTGGTGATGTCCTTCAGCAGCCAGCGTCGGTCGACCGCATCGACCACCACGTCCACCTCGTAGCCGCCCCCGGCCTGGCCCCATTCCACCGGCAGGATGCGCTGCGGGCTGGTGGCCGCCAGCCGGGCCAGCGCGGCACAGTCTGCCCGGTGCACGGTGACACCGCGGCTACGGGTGAGGTAGCCGACGATCGGTTCGCCGGCCACCGGCTGGCAGCAGCGCGCCAGCTGCACCAGCAGGTTGCCCACGCCCTGCACCGTGAACTTGGACTTGCCCAGGTTCTCGCGGCGGGCGGTCGGGCGCGGAAGCGTCGGCGCAGGGGCCGGCTGGCTGGCCGCGCGTTCTGCTTCCAGCAGGGTTCGGCTGACCTGGTTCGGGCCGGTATCGCCCAGCGCCACCTGGATGTAGAGGTCATCAACGCTGTCGGCGTGGAACTTCTTCGCCGCCACCACCAGATCCGAATGCTGCAGGCCCAGGCGCTTCAGCTCGCGCTCGAGCAGTTCGCGCCCGGCCTGCACGTTGCGCGCGCGGTCCAGCTTGTGGAACCAGCTGCGCACCTTTTCGCGCGAGCGGTTGCTGGCCAGGAAGCCCAGCGCCGGCATCAGCCAGTCGCGGCGGGGGTCGGCTTCCTTGCCGGTGAGGATCTCGACGCGATCGCCGCTGCGCAGGCGATAGGTCAGCGGCACGATGCGGCCATTGACCTTGGCGCCACGGCAGCGGTGGCCCACCATCGTGTGTACCTGGTAGGCGAAATCAAGCGGCGTGGCCCCCTGTGGCAGGTCCAGCACCTCGTCCTTCGGGCTGAGCGCATAGACCCGGTCCTCGGTCAGCTCGGCGTCGAGTGCGCCGGCCAGCTCATTGCCCTGCCCGTCCTGTGCCTGCTCCAGCAGCTGGCGCATCCAGGTGATCTTGCGATCGAACGACTTTTCCGCGCCCTTGCCGCCTTCCTTGTACTTCCAGTGCGCGGCCACGCCCAGCTCGGCCTGCGAATGCATCTCGTGGGTGCGGATCTGCACTTCGATCGTGCGCCCTTCCGGGCCGACCACGGCGGTGTGCAGCGAACGGTAGTCGTTGGCCTTCGGGCGTGCGATGTAATCGTCGAACTCGCTCGGCACCGGCGCCCACAGCGCATGTACCACACCCAGCGCGGCGTAGCAGGCGGCCACGTCGTCGACCATCACCCGCACCGCGCGGATGTCGTACAGCTGGTCGAACGCCAGCCGCTTCTTCTGCATCTTCCGCCAGATGCTGTAGATGTGCTTGGGGCGGCCACTTACTTCGGCATGGATGCCCTGTGCGGCCAGCTCGCGCGACAGCTGCTTCTTCACGTTCTGCACGTAACGCTCGCGCGCCACGCGGGTTTCGTCCACTTCACGCGCGATGCGGCGATAGGTTTCCGGCTCCAGGTGGCGGAACGCCAGATCCTCCAGCTCCCACTTCAGCTGCCAGATGCCCAACCGGTTGGCCAGCGGCGCGTGGATGTCGCGGGTCAGCTGTGCCAGCGCCCGGCGCTGTTCGTCGTCCAGCTTGTCGGCAGCGCGCATTTTCGCAAGCTGCCGGGCCAGCAGGATCGGCACCACGCGCAGGTCGCGGATGATCGCCAGCAGCAGGCGGCGCAGGCCCTCGCTGTTGCGCCCGGCCTCCCGGCCAGCATGCAGCGCCCAGACCGGATCGGCGGCGTCCTGGCCGTCGAGCAGGCCGATCACCGCCGCCTTGTGGTTGCCCAGCGGCAGCTGGTCCAGGCTGGCGCGCAGGCCGGGAAGGTCGAACAACAGCGCGGCGACCACCGCGCCTTCGTCGGCCGAGAGCATCGACAACGCATCGAGGGTATCGCCCAGCACCGACCAGCTGGCGCGCATCTGGTGGTCGCAGTCCGGTGCTTCCCAGTGCTCGCGCAGGGCCTGGCGCAGCGGAGCGGGCAGCACCGCTGCGGAGGGACGGTTCAACAAGGCATCCAGGCCGGGGACAGAAGCGCGGTTCACAGCATCGAGCAGGCAAGACAGAGGTTCCTACACTAGCGCCGGCGCCGTTCAGGGACAATCACCGCGGCCACCATCACCCGGCATGAAGACATGCCGCTACACTCGCGGGCAAACCCAGGAGAGTTCCGCCATGCCCTCGATCGCCCCGCGTTTCCGCCCACGGCTGCTGGCCTGCGCCGCACTGCTGCTGTCCCTGTCGGCACCTGCGCTGGCCCAGCGCGTGGTGGACGGTGACCTGCAGCAGCAGATGTCGCCGACCGAGTTCAAGGCGGCCGGCCTGGACAAGCTGAGCGCGCAGGAACTGGCCACGCTCAACCGCTGGCTGCAGGGCAAGGTCGAAGCAGCGACGACCCAGGCGGTAGCGGCGGTGCGCGAAGAAGCCCGCGAACAGGGCCGCCAGGAAGTGATCGTGAAGAACCGCGGGTTCTTCGATTTCGGCAGCAGCGAGCCGATTACCGGCGTACTGCAGGGCGAGTTCCGTGGCTTCGGCAAGGGCCGTGTCTACGTGCTGGACAACGGCCAGGAATGGGAGCAGACCGACAGCACCAGCGTGGTCGGTGTGCGCAAGCAATCGCCCAAGGTCAGCATCAAGCCTGGCGTGATGGGCGTGTGGTACATGAAGGTGGACGGCGTGAACAGCCAGCCCAAGGTGCGCCGCTCCAAGTAATAGATCCACGCCACGCGTGGATGACATTCCACCGCACCCCGCCGGTCATTGTCCGGCGGGGTCGGGCCGGGGGTTACGAGGCCTGGCGCAATGCGCTCACCCGCTGCGCCAGCTTCTTCGCGGAGATGCCGGTGCGCGCGCCCAGCTCCTGCGCGAACAGCGACACCCGCAGCTCTTCCAGATCCCAGCGCAGCGCCTGCCATTGCGGGCGATCGCGCAGGCCCTGCTGCTCGCCCACCTCCAGCGCTTCCAGGAATGGGTGCAGTTCCAGCATGCGCGCCTGATCACGCGGCGGATCACGCTTGGCGCGCTCGGTGCGCAGGATCATCGCCTTCAGGTAACGCGGGTACTGGGCAAGGGCATCGGCCGGCGTATCGCGCAGGAAGCCGGGGTGGATCAGCCCGGCCAGCTGCGCTTCCATGTCGTCCAGGTTGCCGCGCGCCCAGCCCATCAACGGCGCCTCCAGCATCGGCTTCAGTTCCGCCACCAGCGCCAGGATGGACTCGGCCAGTTTCAGCCGCGACATCGCCTCGCCGAACAGGGTCTTGGCCGCATGCTCGCGGCGTTGCTCGAAGGCTGCCGCATCGCGGATGTCTTCCAGGCCTTCGGCCAGCACCGCGTTCATCGCCGCATCCACCAGGTCTCCACGCAGGCGTTCCTGCGATTCGATCGCGGCATACAGCAGGCCGGTCTTGGCGCCCACCGGCAACTGCTTGCGCGCCTGCTTGACCTTCTCGGCCAGGGCAATCTCCAGCAGCCGGCGCACGCCCAGCGGGTGTGCCTCCTGTGCCTGCTGCCGATCGGCGAAGATGCGCAGCGCCACGCTGTCGCCCTCGTCCAGCAGCGCCGGATAGGCCGGAACGCCGGCTTCACCGGGTACCTGCAGCGGAATCGGCGTGGCCGGGAACGTGCGCAGGCCGTCAGCCGCCATTTCGCGCCCGGCACGCGCTGCGAAGGCATCGCCGGCACGGCCACCAAATTTCGCGCGCAGCGCTTCCAGATCGCGCGAAGTGGCCAGCACCTTGCCCTGTTCGTCGCGCAGGCGCAGGTTCATGTGCAGGTGCGGTTCGATCGAACCCGGCTCGAAATCGAGCGCGGTCACCGTGGCGCCGGTTGCGCGTGACAGGAAACGCGCCAGCTCGCCAGTGATGGCATCGGCGCTGGGCTGCGGGAACGCCTCGAAGAACGCGCGTCCGAAATCCGGGGCCGGCACGTAGTTGCGGCGCATTGCCTTGGGCAGGCTGCGGATCAGCGCCGACGCCTTGTCGGCGACGAAGCCAGGTGCCAGCCAGCCCAGCTGCACCGGGTCCAGTGCATTGAGCAGGTGCAGCGGCACATCCAGAGTCACGCCGTCATCGTCGGCGCCCGGCTCGAAGCGGTAGTGCAGCGGCAAGCGCGCCTGGCCCAGCGCCAGGTACTTCGGGTAGCGCTCCTGCTCGCTGCCCTCGCCGGGCAGCAGGTCTGCCAGCGACCAGTGCAGGGTCTTGCGCTGTTCCGGCGCCAGTCCCTTCCACCAGGTATCCAGGCCCGCGGCCGAATGGATCTGCGGCGGCACCCGGTCAAGGTACCAGCGTGCCTGCCAGTCTTCGTCGGCAACGATGCCGGCACGGCGCAGCTTGGCCTCTTCCTCGCGGGCCAGGTCCAGCACCTTCTGGTTGTCGGCCACGAAGCTGGCGCGGGTGTTGATCTCGCCGGTCACCAGCGCCTGGCGCACGAAGATGTCGTGCGCTTCAACGGGCTCGATGCGGCCGTAGTGCACCGGCTTCTTCGGTGCCAGCACCAGGCCGAACAGGCTGATCTGCTCGGACGCCAGCACCTGTCCCTGCGCGCGCGACCAGTGCGGGTCGAAGTGCTTGCGCAGCAGCAGGTGCGGCAGCTCGGCGATCACCCAGTCCGGCTCGATGGCGGCCAGGGTCATGCCCCACACCTTCTGCGTGTCCAGCAGGTTGGCCACCAGCAACCACGGCGGCGGCCGCTTGGACAGCGCCGAACCCGGGAACGGCAGGAAGCGGCGCTGGCGTGGTGCCTGGAAATCGCCCTTCTCGGTGCGGTGGCCGATCTGCGTCGGCAGGCCCGCCACCAGCGCCCGGTGCAGGGTCTGGTAGGCGGCAGCGCGTGCACGTTCGCTGAAGCCGCCACCGGCGGGCGCCTGTTCCTTCTGCGCGCGCACCGCCACCGGTGCGGGTGCAGCCTCCGCTTTGCCTTCGCGGGCCAGGCGTGCAGCGCGGTGCAGCTGGCCGCGGGTAGCCTTTACCGCGGCTGCGTCATCACGCGCCGGGGCCGGCGCACTGCTGCCGGCCAGCAAGGGTGCCATCGACGCATCGACAGCCTCTTCCTTCCAGCCCAGTTCTTCGCACAGCAACCGCAGCTGCCGGTGCAGCTCACGCCACTCGCGCATGCGCAGGAAACCGAGGAAGTGGCGGCCGCACCAGTCGCGCAGCTTGGACTGGGTCAGGTCTTCATGGGCCTGCCGGTAGCCATCCCACAGGCGCAGCACGCCGACGAATTCCGAACGCCCATCGGCAAACTGCGCATGCGCGCTGTCGGCCGCACCACGCGCTTCGGGCGGGCGTTCGCGTGGGTCCTGGATGCCCAGGAACGAGGCGATCACCAGCATCGGCCGCAGGCAGCCGGCGGCCTGCGCGGCCACCAGCATGCGCGCCAGCTTCACGTCCACCGGCAGGCGGGCCATCTGCTTGCCGATGGTCGTCATGCGCCGTTCGGCGTCGATCGCGCCCAGTTCGGTCAGTTGCTGCCAGCCATCGGCCACCGCACGCTCGTCCGGGGCTTCCAGGAACGGGAATTCCTCGATGCGGCCCAGGCCCAGCTGCAGCATGCGCAGGATCACCCCGGCCAGGCTGGAGCGGCGGATCTCCGGATCGGTGAACTCCGGCCGCGCCTGGAAATCGGCTTCGGCGTACAGGCGGTAGCAGATGCCCTCGGCGATACGACCGCAGCGGCCCTTGCGCTGGTTGGCGCTGGCCTGCGAGATCGGCTCGATGTGCAGGCGGTCCAGCTTGTTGCGCGGGCTGTAGCGCTTGACGCGGGCGAAGCCCGGATCGACCACGTAACGGATGCGCGGCACCGTCAGCGAGGTTTCCGCCACGTTGGTGGCCAGCACGATGCGCCGGTTCGGTCCGGGATTGAATACCCGGTCCTGGTCCTGGTTGGACAGGCGCGCGTACAGCGGCAGCACCTCGGTGTTGCGGTACTTGCGCCGTTCCAGCGACTGGTGCGCATCGCGGATCTCGCGTTCGCCCGGCAGGAAGATCAGCACGTCGCCACGTGAATCCAGGCGGGTGATCTCGTCGATGGCCGACACGATGGCATCGTTGACGGTGCGTTCGCCCTGGTCTTCGCCCTCGCCTTCCAGCGCGCGGTAGCGCACTTCCACCGGGTAGGTACGGCCTTCGACGCTGATCACCGGCGCATTGTCGAAATGCTGGGCGAAGCGTTCGGTATCGATGGTGGCCGAGGTGACGATCAGCTTCAGGTCCGGGCGCTTGCGCAGCAGCTGCTTCAGGTAGCCCAGCAGGAAATCGATGTTGAGGCTGCGTTCGTGCGCCTCGTCGACGATGATCGTGTCGTAGTTCGACAGCCAGCGGTCACTGGCGATTTCCGCCAGCAGGATGCCGTCGGTCATGAACTTGATGCGGCTGTCGTCGCTGACCTTGTCGTTGAAGCGCACCTGGTAGCCCACCAGCTGGCCCAGTTCGCTCTGCAGTTCCTGCGCCACGCGGCTGGCCACCGCACGTGCGGCAATCCGTCGCGGTTGGGTGCAGCCGATCATGCCGGCCTGGCCACGGCCTGCGGCCAGGCACAGTTTCGGCAGCTGGGTGGTCTTGCCCGAGCCGGTTTCACCGGCAATCACCACCACCTGATGGTCGCGGATCAGCCCGATGATGGCGTCGGCTTCACGCGCAATCGGCAGCTGCGGGTCCAGAGTAATGGACGGCTGCTGTTGCGCCCGCACCTGCCGGCGCTGCACCGACGCCTGCAAGGCCTGCTCGAAGGTGGCGGCCAGCGCCGCATCCTGTGGCTTGGCCTGGCAACGCGAGAGCATCCCCAGCAAACGGCCCCGGTCGCGGCTCATGGCGCCGTCGATGGCGGCGCGCTGTTGGCGCAGGCGGGGCGATGGATTTTTATCGATAGAGTTCATCAATCGGTTCGTTCAAAACTTTGAAAGCGACCAGTCATCACGACCGGTTTATTGTGAAGGCCAACGATTCCACAAGGAGGAACCCCATGGCGAAGACCAAGAGCACGACCAAGGCCAAGACCGGCAAGCAGAAGCTTGCAGCGGCGGCACCGTCGGCACCGAACATCGATATCGGGATCACCCAGGGCGACCGCAAGAAGATCGCCGACGGTCTGTCGCGCTTCCAGGCCGATGCGTTCACGCTCTACCTGAAGACGCACAACTTCCACTGGAACGTGACCGGGTCGATGTTCAACTCGCTGCACACCATGTTCGAGACGCAGTACACCGAGCAGTGGGCGGCACTGGACGACGTGGCCGAGCGCATCCGCGCGCTGGGCTTCAATGCCCCGGGCTCCTACCGGGAGTTCGCTGCGCTGACCTCGATCGCCGAGGAACCGGGCCTGACCGACAGTGCGGACTGGCGTGAAATGGTACGCCAGTTGGTGGTCGCCAACGAAGCGGTCTGCCGTACGGCACGTGAAGTGCTGGAGGTGGCGGCCAAGGGTGACGACGCTCCGACCGAGGATCTGATGACCCAGCGTCTGCAGACGCACGAGAAGTACGCCTGGATGCTGCGCTCCCTGCTGCAGTAAGGGGTGGGGGTGTTCGGCAGGGCTGCGCCCTGCACCCGCAGAGGCCGAAGCAACAGCAACTGCCAGAGCAGGAGCAAGAGCTGGTTTCCTGTGGGTTGGCGGGCCAGAGCTGGGGGTCGGATCCGTTTTCCTGCCGAAAACGGATCCGACCCCATTTTGTTTGTCGATATCTGACAGATTTCATCCACGCATGGCGTGGATCTACGAGCCGCCGGCCAACTGTCGAAGGCGGGGCGGTGTCGGAGTGCGGGGTGTCAGCCGCATGGATGCGGCTGCCAAGCCCCCAAGGACGGGTTCACGGCGTCCCCGCACTCCGACACCGCCCCGCCAACCCACGGATAGCCCGCTTTTGACGTTGACGTTGCCGTTGATTCGGCGGGTGCAGGGCGCAGCCCTGCCGACTCCCCCGCCGGGGTAAACTAACCGGATGGCTTCCCGTCCCGCGCACGACCTGCTCCAACGCGTCTTTGGTTACGACGATTTCCGTGGTCCGCAGCAGGACATCGTGGAGCATGTGGCTGCCGGTCACGATGCCCTGGTGCTGATGCCCACCGGCGGCGGCAAGTCGCTGTGCTACCAGGTCCCGGCCCTGCTGCGTGACGGATGTGGCATCGTCATCTCGCCGCTGATCGCGCTGATGCAGGACCAGGTCGAAGCCCTGCGCCAGCTCGGCGTGCGTGCCGAGTACCTGAATTCAACCCTGGATGCCGAGACCGCCGGCCGCGTCGAGCGCGAACTGCTCGCCGGTGAGCTGGACATGCTCTATGTCGCTCCCGAGCGGCTGCTGACCGGTCGCTTCCTGTCGCTGTTGTCGCGCAGCCGGATCGCCCTGTTCGCCATCGACGAAGCACACTGCGTGTCGCAGTGGGGCCATGACTTCCGCCCCGAATACCGCCAGCTGACCGTGCTGCATGAGCGTTGGCCGCAGATCCCGCGGATCGCGCTGACCGCGACCGCCGACCCACCGACCCAGCGCGAGATCGCCGAGCGTCTCGATCTGCAGGAAGCGCGCCACTTCGTCAGCTCTTTCGACCGTCCCAACATCCGCTACACCGTGGTGCAGAAGGACAACGCCCGCAAGCAGCTGACCGATTTCCTGCGCGGCCACCGTGGCGAGGCCGGCATCGTCTACTGCATGTCACGGCGCAAGGTCGAGGAGACCGCCGAATTCCTGTGCGGCCAGGGGTTCAATGCCCTGCCCTACCACGCCGGCCTGCCGCCGGACGTGCGCGCGAACAATCAGCGCCGCTTCCTGCGCGAGGACGGCATCGTGATGTGCGCCACCATCGCCTTCGGCATGGGCATCGACAAGCCGGACGTGCGCTTCGTGGCGCATACCGACCTGCCCAAGTCGATGGAAGGCTACTACCAGGAAACCGGCCGCGCCGGTCGCGATGGCGAGGCCGCCGAGGCATGGCTGTGCTACGGCCTGGGCGACGTGGTCCTGCTCAAGCAGATGATCGAACAATCCGAGGCCGGCGAAGAACGCAAGCAGCTGGAGCGGGGCAAGCTCGATCACCTGCTGGGCTACTGCGAATCCATGCAGTGCCGCCGCCAGGTGCTGCTGGCCGGTTTCGGCGAGACCTATCCCCAGCCCTGCGGCAACTGCGACAACTGCCTGACACCGCCGGCCTCGTGGGACGCGACCATTCCGGCGCAGAAGGCGCTGAGCTGCGTTTACCGCAGCGGCCAGCGCTTCGGCGTCGGCCACCTGATCGACGTCCTGCGCGGCAGCGAGAACGAGAAGGTGAAGCAGCAGGGCCACGACAAGCTCAGCACCTACGCCATCGGCCGCGATCTGGATGCGCGCACCTGGCGCAGCGTGTTCCGCCAGCTGGTCGCCGCCAGCCTGCTGGAAGTGGACAGCGAGGGCCACGGTGGCCTGCGCCTGACCGATGCCAGCCGCGACGTGCTGACCGGCCGCCGCCAGATCAGCATGCGCCGCGACCCGGCCAGCAGCACCAGCGGACGCGAACGCAGCGCGCAGCGCACCGGCCTGTCGGTGCTGCCGCAGGACCTGGCCCTGTTCAATGCCCTGCGCGGCCTGCGTGCCGAACTGGCGCGCGAACAGAACGTGCCTGCCTTCGTGATCTTCCACGACAGTACCCTGCGCAACATCGCCGAGCAGCGCCCGACCAGCCTGGACGAACTGGCCCGGGTCGGCGGCATCGGTGGCACCAAGCTGAGCCGCTACGGCCCGCGCCTGGTCGAGATCGTGCGCGAAGAGGGGTAGCGCCTGGCCGTGTCCGGCGACCCGCTGATTGGCCGCGCTTCGCGCTCGCCGGGCGTGGTCCGGCGCTACCCTGGTCGTGCTCCAACCTTGAACCGGCCATTCAGCCGGAAGTGCATCCACGCCCGCTTGCGGCTAGATTAGCGCCATGTCCCTGGCCTCGACCCTGCTCCGTGTCGTGCTCATGCTCAGCCTGTTGCTCAACGGGCTGAACGCGGCCATGGCCAGCGGTCACGAGGAAATGGGGCGGATGGCCCATGCCATGGCCGCCACGGTTGGAGGCGGCGATGCCGACTGCCACCACCACGCCGCCATGCAGGCCGACGAGGCCCCGCAGGCCAAGGCCCCGGCCCACGACGCCCACTGCCAGATCAAGGACTGCGTGCGCAGTTGCGCCCAGCACCCGCTGCTGGTGGTGCAGCCGTTGCCGTACCTGGCGGGCCCGGCGTTGTCGCTGGCACCACAGCCGATGCCGGCCACCGGCCGCCCGTCGCCGCCGCTGCCGCCCATCTCACGCCCTCCCATCGGCTGATTCCCCACGCACTGTGCGCCCTGCGCACCGAAGCCGGCGGCCTGCCGGCGTCTTTCCGTGTCTGGAGTCTCCACCATGAATACCCGCAATCCCCCCGGTCCGGGCGCTGTGCCCATGCCGTCGCGACGCCTGTTCGTACAGGGTCTTGCCGCCGGTGGCGTGGTCGCCGGCATCGCTGCCGTCGGCGTGCCGCAGCGCGCGCTCGCCGCCGCCACTGCCGCCCCACGGCTGGCCGGCGCCCCCACCGTCCTCACCGAAACCCGCGTCGAACTGGCCATCGGCGAATCGCTGGCCAATTTCACCGGCCGCACCCGCCCGGCAATCACCGTCAACGGCTCGCTGCCGGCCCCGATCCTGCGCTGGCGCGAAGGCCAGACCGTGGACCTGTTCGTGCGCAACACGCTGGAACGCCATCCGACCTCGATCCACTGGCACGGCATCCTGCTGCCGGCCAACATGGACGGCGTGCCCGGCCTGAGCTTCAACGGCATCGGCCCCGGCGAGACCTACCACTACCACTTCCAGCTGAAGCAGTCGGGCACCTACTGGTACCACAGCCACTCGATGTTCCAGGAGCAGGCCGGCCTGTACGGCGCGCTGATCATCGACCCGGCCGAACCGGCGCCGTACCACCACGACCGCGAGCACGTGATCATGCTGTCCGACTGGACCGACATGGATCCCGGCGCGCTGTTCCGGCGCATGAAGAAGCTGGCGGCCTACGACAACTACTACATGCGTACGCTGCCGGACTTCCTGCGCGACGCGAAGCGCGACGGCTGGTCGGCGGCGCTGTCCGACCGCGGCATGTGGGGTCGGATGCGGATGACGCCGACCGACCTGTCCGACGTCAACGCAAACACCTATACCTACCTGATGAACGGCACCGCCCCGGCCGGCAACTGGACCGGCCTGTTCCGCAGTGGCGAAAAAGTGCTGCTGCGCTTCATCAATGGCGGGTCGATGACCTACTTCGACGTGCGCATCCCCGGTTTGAAGATGACCGTGGTCGCCGCTGACGGCCAGTACATCCACCCGGTCAGCATCGACGAATTCCGCATCGCTCCCGCCGAAACCTACGACGTGCTGGTGGAACCCACCGGCCAGGACGCCTTCACGATCTTCTGCCAGGACATGGGCCGCACCGGCTACGCCGCGGGCACACTGGCCGTACGTCATGGCTTGCAGGCGCCGATTCCCCAGCGCGACCCACGCGTGCTGCTGACCATGGCCGACATGGGCCACGGCATGTCGGGCCACGACATGGGCGGTGGTGGCCACGGCGGTCACGACATGGCCGCGATGAAGGGCATGGAAGGCGGCTGTGGCGCCAGCATGGGCCACGGCGCGCCCGCCGGCGGCGATACCGCCAGCAAGGCACCGAAGCATCCGGCCAGCGAGCGCAACAACCCACTGGTGGACATGCAGAGCTCGGCCACCGAACCGAAGCTGGACGACCCCGGCATCGGCCTGCGTGACAACGGCCGCCAGGTGCTGACCTACGGTGCGATGCGCAGCCTGTTCGAGGACCCGGATGGCCGCGAGCCCGGCCGTGAGATCGAACTGCACCTGACCGGCCACATGGAGAAGTTCTCCTGGTCGTTCGATGGCATTCCGTTTGCCAGCGCCGAACCGCTGCGGCTGAACTACGGCGAGCGCATGCGCATCGTGCTGGTCAACGACACCATGATGCAGCACCCGATCCACCTGCACGGCGTGTGGAGCGATCTGGAAAACGCGCAGAGCGAATTCCAGCTGCGCAAGCACACCATCGACATGCCGCCCGGCACGCGCCGCAGCTATCGCGTGCGCGCCGATGCCCTCGGCCGCTGGGCCTACCACTGCCATCTGCTGTACCACATGGAAGCGGGCATGATGCGCGAAGTGAGGATCGAAGAATGAGCCGCTCACTCCTTTCCCCCAGCCTGCTGGCGCTGGGCCTGGCCGCCGCATTGCCGGTGTTCGCGCAGTCGCACGCCGGGCATGACATGGGCGCGATGGATCCGCCCGCGAAGGCCACGAAGTCCGCGAAAACCCCGGCCGAACCGGTCGATCATTCGAAGATGGATCATTCGAAGATGGACATGGACGCGGCAGACCACGCCGGCATGGACCACTCGAAGATGGACCATGGCACAACGCAGCCAGCGGCGATGGACCATTCCAGGATGGATCACTCCAGGATGGATCATGCGGCAATGGGTCACGGTACACCCGCACCGACCGAACCCCTCGAACCGATCCCGGTGCCCACCGATGCGGATCGCGCCGCAGCGTTCCCGCCCATCGCGCACGGTGCGATGGAACACGCGCCGGAGATCAACAGCCTGCTGCTGATCGACCGGCTTGAGCATTGGGACGGCAAGACCAGCAACGGCCAGGCCTGGGAAGCCACTGGCTGGATCGGTGGCAACATCAACCGCCTGTGGCTGCGCACCGATGGCGAACGCAGCCGCGGCCGCACCGAGTCATCGTCGCTGGAAGCACTGTATGGCCGCAGCGTGTCGCCGTGGTGGGATGTGCTGGTCGGCGTGCGCCAGGACTTCCGGCCGGCGGACTCGCGCACGTGGGCGGCCGTCGGCATCCAGGGACTGGCACCGTACAAGTTCGAGAGCTCGGCCACGCTGTATATGGGTTCCGGCGGCCAGGTACTGGCCAAGGCCGAGGTCGAGTACGACGTGCTGCTGACCAACCGTTTGATCCTGCAGCCGCTGCTGGAAGCCACGGTGGCCGCCAAGGATGAACCGGCGTACGGCATCGGCCGCGGCCTGAACAAGGTCGAAGCCGGGCTGCGACTGCGCTATGAGTTCAGCCGCCGCTTCGCGCCGTACATCGGCATCAGCCACGAACGCAGTTTCGGCGACACCGCCGACTATGCCGGTGACCACGCGCGCGACACGCGTTGGGTCGCCGGCGTCCGCATGTGGTTCTGATCAGCGGATTGTGAGCAACCGCCAGCCCCGGCAACCGCCGGGGCCGGCTACACTGCGGCCCGTTCCATTGCAGGCCCCGCCATGTCGTTGCAGATCCGCCGCGCCACCCTCGCCGATGTCGACGCACTGTCGGCCATCGCCATCACCACCTACAACGAAACCTGGGGCGACTCGTACCCGGCGCAGGAGCTGCAGGATTTCCTGCAGGCGCACTACAGCAGCGAACCGCAGCGCGCCGAGCTGTCCGATCCGCGCAGTGCGATCTGGCTGCTGATGGACGGCGACAACGTGGTCGGCTACCTGGCCGCCGGTGCCAACACCCTGCCGCATGCCGAGGCCCGCGAAGGCGACATCGAACTGAAGCGCTTCTACATCCTGGCCGACTACCAGAATGGCGGTCATGGCGCGCGCCTGATCCAGGCGTTCATGGAGTGGCTGGACCACCCGCACCACCGCACCCTGTGGGTGGGCGTGTGGGAAGAGAACTTCGGCGCGCAGCGCTTCTACGCGCGCTATGGCTGCAGCAAGGTCGGCGAGTACGACTTCATCGTCGGCGACACCCACGACCGCGAGTTCATCCTGCGCCGACCGTGACCGCATCCCTGTAGCGTCGAGCCATGCTCGACCATGGCCTGCAACATCCAGTCGAGCGTGGCTGGACGCTACAAGTCAGAAATCGAACAGTTCCGACAGGAAGCTGTCCTTCTTCTTTTTCTTGTACCCATGGCCGTACTGCTGGCCGCGGTTGTCCTCGTAGCGCTGGCCAAGGTGGCGGGTATCGCGATGCATCACCGGCGGGGGCGCGGCGGCCGGCTGCGACTGCACCGGGGCCGGCGCTGGTACCGCAGCACCAGCACCGGCGCGCTCGATGATCTTGTCCAGCTCACCACGATCCAGCCACACGCCGCGGCAGCCCGGGCAGTAATCGATCTCGATGCCGTGGCGCTCGGCCATCTGCAGGGTCTGGGTCTTGCATACGGGGCACAGCATCGGCATTACTCCTGTCAGTCTGGCGTCGACTGTACCTGCCCGGTGATGACTGTGCGGCAACGCATGACCGATGGCACAGGGACTTCCGGCGCGTGCCGGCGGAAGCGGCCGGCCCGACACTGCGGCCTTGTCCCGCAGGGAGTGCGCGCATGACCATGCTGTCCCGCCTGCCCAACCCGGCGCGCCTGTTGCTGGTGCTGCTGGGCGTTGGACTTGGCCTGAACCTGCGCGATATCGCCGCGTCCGTCGGTGCGCCGATTCCTGCGCTGCCCATCCCCTATGGCGGCAGCCTGCTCGACAACGCGCTGGCCGTGCTGATGGCGCTGCTGCTGGCCGCGCTGCTGCATCCCCGCGGCACAGGCCTGATGGCCAGTCTCGGGCTGCGCGGCAACGGCTGGAGCGGCCCGGGGTGGGTGCTGCTGGCCAGCCTGCCGTGCTGGCTGGGCCTGGCGCTGCTCGGCACGCGCAACACTGCACTGACCGCCCTGGATGCGACGATGCTCACCGTGCTGTTCCCACTGGCCGAGGAAGTACTGTTCCGCGGCCTGGGTTTCATCCTGCTGGTGAAGATCGTGCGCGGCCCCTGGCCATGGCTCGCACTGCCGCAGGCGCTGCTGTTCGGCTGGGTGCACTGGCTGGGTTTCGGCGGCTTCGACGGCGGTGGCACTGCCCTGTTCGTCGGCGCGGTGATCGCCCTGGGCGGCTTCATCTTCGCCTGGCTGGACCATCTGGATGGCGACACCCTGTGGTGCGGTCTGTCCCTGCACATCTCGATGAACCTGGCGTGGAATGTGTTCAGCCTCGATGACGCCGTCGCGCTCGGCTGGCAGGCCACCAGCCTGCGCATCGGCACCGCGCTGCTGGCAGTGGCGGTGCTGGCCTGGCAGGTGCGCCGCCGGCGCCAGCATCGGCTGTAACGCCCACTTAGCCTGGCGTGCACGCCGGGATCACCCCCGGCTTGCGCATACTTGCGCGCCTTTTCATTGCTGCTTTCCGGAGCTGTAGCGTCATGTTGTTGTCCAAGCGCCACGTCGAACCCTGCGTCCTTCTGATCGAGGACGCCGAGGAAACCCGCGAGCTGAGCCGTCTTGCGCTGGAAAGCCAGGCCTGCCACGTAGTGGGCGTGAGCTCCGCCGAAGCAGCGCTGGGCCTGCTCGCCGCTGGCGAGCGTTTCGATCTGCTGTTCACCGACGTCAATCTGGGCCCGATCAGCGGCATTGAAGCCGCCAACCGGGTCCGCGGCCTGTATCCCCAGCTGCCGATCCTGGTGACGTCGGGCATGGACCAGCACCAGGTGCTGCCGCAGCTGCGCGATGGCATCCATTTCCTGCCCAAGCCCTACAACATGAGCGAGCTGCTCGATGCCATCCGGCTGTGCTTCCGGCATGCCGATGTGGGCGTGTTGACCGGACCGGACGCACAGGCGGCGTGAGGCATTGATCCACGCATGGCGTGGATCTACCGATTCCGCCTCTCGTCGGCGTGGATCCAGCCGACGATGACCCGCCTGCATCACGCCATACGTGGATTGAAGCAGTAGATCCACGCCATGCGTGGATGCAGCCAACCATCACCCGCCGCCATCACGCCATGCGTGGATGCCGCCCGCCATCAACCGCTGCTGTACGGTCCGGTACCCGGGAACACCTTCAACAGCGCGCGGGTGATCATGTCCGGATACACGGTGAAGTGGTCCTCGTCATCGATCACCATGTTCTCCACCTTCAACGATCGCCCGCTGCCGCGCAGCTGCTCGGCGAATTCGGCGTTGTGGCGCAGCATGTCGTTGCGGGTGAAATAGCGCGGTTCGGGCTTGACCGTCTCGAAGCTGCCGACTGACAGCACCACCGTGGTCGGCTGCGCGGGCGTCGTTGCCTCGGCCTGCAGGCGCGGCACAAGATGGTTGTCGAACCACAGCGACGGGCTGGACAGGATGTAGGTGCGGAACATGTCCGGGCGCGTGGTCAGCACATAGGCGCCGAACAGGCCTCCGTAGGAATGACCCGCATAGGCGCGCCGCGCCGGATCGGTGCGATAGCGCGCGTCGATCATCGGCAGCACCTGCTCGGCGAGGAAATCGCGGTAGTGCGCCGCACCGCCATAGCTGACGTCATCACTGTAGTCACGCGGATCGGTACGCGCCGGGTCGCTGGGCGTGTAATCGCGCGAGCGGCTCTGCTTGGAGGTCAGGCCCTCCTGCGGCGGCAGCCCGACCAGGATGAAATCCTCCAGGTTGACGCCCTTCTGCCCCACCATGTTGCGCACGCTGCGCACCAGCGGGAAGCTGTAAAGCGCATCGGTCACGTACAGCACCGGGTAGTGCTTTTCCGGATGCGCGGCGTAGTCGGCCGGCAACGCCACCCAGACCGGATAATCACGGCCGATTGGATCGTGCACGCGCAATGCCTCGGTATCCGGCAGTACCACGCCCGGCGTGGCGGCGGCCGCACTTTCCTTCGCTTCACTCTGCGCTGCCGGCGGTGCCACCGACATCGCACAGCCACTCACGGCCAGGCAGGCCGCCACACTCCATCCACGCACACGCTGCATCTACACGCTCCCGTTGCGGGCGGCGCACCAGATGGCGCCGCTGCCGCATCCTTGCATGCTGCGCAACCCGCTGCCAGTGCGGTCAGGGCGAGGCCGGCGGCGGTGCCGGGAACAGCGTGCGCAGCGCCTGCAACGCGGCCGGGTGGTAGATCGTGGCGTGGGTTTCCTCCGGCAGCGGCAGGTACTTCACCAGCGGCGACGGCGACGCCTGTTCCAGCAGCGTAGCCAGCTGTGCCGTGGATTTGGCCAGTTCCGGCTGACCGCTACTGGCCAGGAACACGCGCGGCTGCGCATGCGTCAACGCCGGCAGCTGCTTGGCGGCACCGGCCAGCATCGTGCCCCGGTTCCACCACAGGCTGGGGTCCAGCGCGATGTAGCTGTTGAACAGCGACGGCTCCTGCAGCAGCGTCTCGACCACGAACAGGCCGGCCAACGATTCGCCGATCAGCGCGCGCTCGTCGGTGATCGGGTAGCGCTGGCGTACCTGCGGCATCAGTTCATCGCGCAGAAACGTGCGGTAGGCCGCCGAACCACCGATACGCGGCGCGATCTTCTGGTCCTGCGGATCCTTGCTGGGGCCGGTCATGTCGCGGCGGCGCTCGGTGTTCTCGATGCCGACCAGCAGGAACGGACGCATGCTGCCATTGCCGCTCAGCACCTGCACCAGCCCCGCCACATGCAGGAAATCCTCGCCGATGCCACCGTCGGGCATGTAGAGCACCGGCAGCGGCGCCTTCGGGTCCAGGCCCCACGGCTGCGGGCGGTAGACATTGATGCGGCGGGTCTCGCCCAGCGCCTTCGACTCGATGGTGAAGGTCTCGCCGATGACCAGCGGCGTGGCCGGCGTTGTCTGCGCGGACGGCACCGGTTCGGCCGCCATCGAGGGTCCGGCGGAGATGGCGGACAACAACAGCGACAGCATGATGAGGCGCATGGGGAAAACCCATCCTGGGAAAGAGACCGAGGATACCGCCCTGCCGCAGGCATTGGCGGCTTCGGCACGCTCAACACCCCTGCCAGATGCGTAGATCCACGCCATGCGTGGATGGACCACTGTAGAGCCGAGCCCACGCTCGGCTCGGCATTGGCGCGAACCGCAGCCGAGCATGGCTCGGCTCTACAACACCTCATCCAGGCGCGGACGCCAACACCTCGGTCGTCGCAAATGCACCGACATTTGAGGGCATGACTCGCTGGTCGTGCCACCACTGCAGGCGAAAATCACGCCAACTTTCCACGTGATACATCACGGCATCGTCGCCGCCACCAGCTGTTCTCGACATTTTCCACCGCGATAGGCCCGGCGCAAGCATGAACACGTCGCGCGCTGTCGCTTGCTGCATCAGATGTGCCTGCGCCACCATCGTCGCGCGCCTGGGTACTGCATTTCTCTTCGGAGAATCCTCATTGAAATCCAAGCGCGTGCGTAAACACCATGCAGCGCCACCGACAACGGGTGGCACCGGGCCTGCAAGCCCGTGATGACTGTAAGCATGTTGTTTGCGCTCACCCGCCGACACTGTCCCTGGACCGTGCCGGCGGGTGATCCGTCGGCCTTCATGGCGGGCGGTGCGTGGGGGTTTTCGGACCCGCCGGTTAACTGCTTACTGTCATCCCGGCTTGCAGCCACGCATCGCCTGCCACCCGTCCTACGCGGTGGCATTCCCACCCCAGCGCCGAGGAAGCCGACATGAACCAGCGTCCGTCCTATGCTTCAGATTCCGCCAGCGTCAACGATGACGACGACAACCCTTCGCCCGAACTGAGCAGCTTCCTGGGCTGCCTCAGACGCATCCGCGCAGGCGAAGGCGCCGATGACTTGCCCTGGCCTGAAACCAGCCTTTCCGCAGGGCGCGGGGTTGCCCTGTCGCGGGTGGAACGGGCCGCCATCGGCATGCTGACCGTGGCGGAAATGCTGCACGCAGCCAACCGTTGTCGATCGATGGCAACACCGGAACGCCATCTGGATGAGGGCGTGGTCGAGGGGCTGTTCTTCGCCTGCCGCAGCCTGGCGGAGCTGGTGTGCCGGGATGTGCGGCCGGAGTAGATACACCCGTGCCACGAACCGGCCCATACTGGGGCCGGACCGACCCCGAGTCCCATCGAAACCTACAAGGAGGTTTGCATGTTGAATGTCGTGATCGTTGCCGCGCTGGCTGCTGGCCCCGCTGCATCCGTACCGTACGCCGATTGCCTGCTCAGCAACATTCAGCCTGGCCTGTCCGATCGCGCTGTGCAGCTTGTGCAGCAGGCCTGTGCCGCGAAGCACCCCGACAGTTTCCTTGCCTCGCTGGAACTGGAGCGCACCTACAGCGTCCAGCGGCAGGCGCGGTTCGATGCGGATCGTGCCGCGGCCGAGCGGGCCGCCAACGCCGCAGCCTCTGCCGCACAGGCAGCGGCGGAGCGCGAGGCGGCGCGAGCGCAGGGTGCCAAGGCCAAGTAGGGGTTGGCGCAAGCAACAAAAAAGGCACCGCTTGACGGTGCCTTTCTGAATGACCTGGGTCATTGGATGCAATGGTGGGCCGTGAAGGATTCGAACCTTCGACCAAAAGATTAAAAGTCTTCTGCTCTACCGACTGAGCTAACGGCCCATTGCACTGCCCCAGCCTTTCGGCGGGGTGGGCATTCTACCCTACTTTGCCGGGCCGGGTGAAACCCTGGTGCGTCGAGGTTGCCGGCCAGCGGCCGGCACTACCCGATCTGGTGAGCCCTCTTAAACCTTCTGGGCCTCCGACGCATCCCAGCTGTGATTCCTACCCGGAGCCGCGGATGCGCCTGCCCTTCTGCCTCATTGCCGCCCTGCTGCTGCCCTGTACGGCCCTGGCCACCCCATCCCAGGTCGTCACCGACGACATTGCCCGCTTCTGGGCCACCTATGACGCGGTGCGCGCCGAGCCCGACGTTGAACGCCAGGTCGCACTGGTGCAGGAGCGCTACATCGATCCAGGCAGCCCCGGTCTGCATGCGCTGATGCAGGTGCGCAACTACACCGCCCGCGAATACGCCGAGGCCATGAACGCGTGGCCGCGCTTCTGGACCTCGGTACGCCCGCTCACCGCCAACGCGCAGCTGGCCAGTGCCTCGCTGGAGCGCGATCTGGTTGCGTTCCGTGCGCTCTACCCAGCCCTGCGCCCGGCCACCATCACCTACGCGGTGGGCGTGCTGCGTACCGGTGGTACCACGCTGGGGGACAAGGTGCTGATCGGCGCGGAGATGGCGCTGGGCGATGAGCGCGTGGACGTGAGCGAGCTGCCGGAGAAGATGCGCGAGCGCCTGCGGATCTTCTACGACAGCCGTCCCGGCGCGAACAACGCGCAGAACAACCTGCACGAGTACGTGCATACGCAGCAGCGCGAGACCACCGGCAGCGTGGCCCAGTATGCGGTACGCGAGGGTGTGGCCGAGTATGTGGCCGAACGGTTGAGCGGGCGTCGGCCGGCATTGCCGCTGTACACCTACGGGCCCGCGCATGAGGTGGAGATCCGCGCGCGTTTCGTCGCTGAAATGGACGGCGAGGATCTGGACAACTGGCTGTACAACAGCGCCCGCAACGCGTTCGGGGTGAGTGATGTGGGGTACTACGCCGGCTATCGCATCGCGCAGGAATATATGCGGCAGCAGGTCGATGAGAAGGTGGGGATCGCGCGGATGATCGAATTGGATTACACAGATCCGGCTGCAGTGCGGGCGTTTATTGAAGCGTCGGGGTGGTTGCAGCGGCGGTAGCGCCGGGCCGTGCCCGGCGCACAGTGCCAACCAAGGTTGGCACCCACCGAGGGAAGTTCACATCCACCAGGGAAGCCGGCCAGCGGCCGGCTCTACCGTGCAATCAGGCGTACAGCGTGGGGTCGGCCACGCCGGCCTCGGCGAAGCCCTGTGCGCGCAGGCGGCAGGCATCACAATGGCCGCAGGCGGCGCCGTTGGCGTCGGCGTTGTAGCAGGACACGGTCAGGCCGAAATCCACGCCCAGGCGCACGCCTTCGCTGACGATCTGGCCCTTGCTGAGGAACTGCAGCGGGGCATGCACCTTGATGCCCGCGCCTTCCACGCCCGATTTGGTGGCCAGGTTGGCCAGCGCCTGGAACGCGGCCACGAACTCGGGGCGGCAGTCCGGGTAGCCGGAGTAGTCCACCGCGTTGACGCCGCAGAAGATGTCGTTGGCGCCGAGCACTTCGGCCCAGCCCAGGGCCAGCGACAGCATGATGGTGTTGCGCGCCGGCACGTAGGTGACCGGGATGCCGGCACCACCGGCCTCGGGCACGTCGATGTCGTCGGTCAGTGCCGAGCCGCCGATGCTGCGCAGGTCCACGTCCACGGTCTTGTGCGCGACCACGCCCTGGGCCTTGGCCACGCGGGCGGCAGCATCCAGTTCGGAGGTGTGGCGCTGGCCGTAGCGCACGCTCAGGGCATGCACGGCGAAGCCCTGTTCCTGGGCCATGGCGATGACGGCGGCTGAATCCATGCCGCCGGAGAGAAGCACGACTGCCTTCTTCATGGGTAAAACATCCGGTTGGGAGGGGAAAGCCAGCACGCTGTCCCGCGCCGGAGTTACATCAGGGAACGTTGCCTGGGCTCATCGGCCCGGCTCGTCGTTCCACAGGATTTTATGCAACTGCATCTGGAAGCGCACCGGCAGCCGGTCTTCGACGATCCAGTCTGCCAGCTGCCGCGCGGTGATCTCGCCCTTGCTGGGCGAGAAGAACACGGTGCAACGCTTCACCAGCTCGTGTTCGGCCAGCAGGGCCTTGGCCCAGTCGTAATCCTCGCGGCTGCAGATGACGAACTTGATCTGGTCCCGGGCGGTCAGCAGCGGCAGGTTGTCCCAGCGGTTGCGCGCCACTTCGGCCGAGCCCGGGGTCTTGATGTCGACCACGCGCGATACGCGCGGGTCCACCGCGCTGACGTCCAGCGCGCCGGAGGTCTCCAGCGAGACGTCCATGCCGGCATCGCACAGCTTCTGCAGCAGCACCAGGCAGCGCTTCTGCGCCAGCGGCTCGCCGCCGGTCACGCAGACATGACGCACGCCCTGCGCCAGCACCTCGGCCACGATGTCGTCGATGTCCCACCAGGTGCCGCCATGGAAAGCGTAGGCCGTATCGCAGTACTGGCAGCGCAGCGGGCAGCCGGTCAGGCGCACGAACACAGTCGGCCAGCCGGCGGTATCGGCTTCGCCCTGCAGCGAGGTAAAGATCTCGGTGATCTTCAGGCGCGGCAGCGGCGACTGCACGATGTCGCTGGGGGTGGCGACGGCGTTGGACGGGGTAACGGCGGTCATGGCGGGCACTTCTTGGGGGGACACGTGGCGGGTGGGCTACCGTGGCCGGTAACGAAAGCAGCCGAGCATGGCACGGCCCTACAACAGCAACCGGACGGGTTTGCCGGTCCGGAAACGAAAGCAGCCGAGCATGGGCTCGGCTCTACAGGGCAGCTATTGTAAGCCCGGTCAGCGGATCAGCGGATCTGCTTGCCCAGGCGGATGGACTGCAGCCGGTCCTGGGCGGTGCGCGCGGCGTCCGAGCCCGGGTACTGCGCCACGACGGTCTCCAGCGTCTGCTGGGCCTGGTCGACCTTGCCCTCGCCATACTGCGAGAGGCCAACCTTGAGCAGGCCGCCAGCGGCCTTGTCGTGGGTCGGATAGCGCGCGAGCAGTTCACGGAACTGGGTCTCGGCCATCGGGAAATTGCGGGTGGCGTAGTAGCTCTCGCCCAGCCAGTACAGCGCGTTCGGCGCGTAGACGCCGTTCGGATACAGCTGCAGGAAGCTCAGGAACAGCTGCGCCGAATCATCGTACTTGCCGGCCTTCAGCGAATCGAAGGCAACGTTGTAGGAGGTGCGCTCGTCGCCGGTGGCGGCAAGGCTGCCGGCATCACCATGGACCGAAGGCGGCCGCTCGGAAGTGGCCGCCGCTGCGGGTTTTGCCGGGGCCGGTGCGGCCTTCGGCGCGCTCGCCGGAACGGGCGGCAGGGCTGGGGCGGCATTGCCCCCTTCCAACCGGTTCAGGCGGCTGTCCAGATCCAGGTACTGGTCCTGGGCGGACTGCTTGAGCTGGGCGTTGTCGTGCTGCAACTGCTCGATCGAGGCCTGCAGGCTGGTGACCTGCTGCCGCAGCTGGTTGATCTGGTTCAACAGGTCCTGGTTGGCACTGTTGTTGTACATCTGCTGCTCGAGCGCGCCGACACGGTCAGCCAGGCTCTGTCGCTGTGCATGCGCCGGTGCGGCAGCCACGAGGGCTGCCGCAACGACCAGCATCAGTTTGATGCCAATGCGCATGGATTACTGCGCGGTGTAGACGATTTCGACGCGACGGTTCTGCGACCAGCAGGACTCGTTCGACTCGGTGCAGACCGGACGCTCTTCACCGTAGGACACGACCGTCAGCTGCGAAGCCGAGCCACCGTTGGCCTGCAGGGCCGAGTTGACGCCGTTGCCACGACGCTCGCCCAGGGCCTGGTTGTACGCGCGCGAACCGCGCTCGTCGGTGTGGCCCTGCAGGGTGATGCGCGAGGACGGACGGTCACGCAGGTACTTGGCGTGGCAAGCCATGATGGCCTGGAATTCCGGCTTCACGTCTTCCTTGTCCAGGTCGAAGTAGACAACGCGCTGGCGCAGGCAGGCGTCGGTGTCCAGGTCGCCCGGGCCGTACAGGCCCGAGGTCGACGGACCGGTCGGGGTGGTGGTCGAGGTGCCGGTGTCGACCGGGGCTGCCGGCTCTTCCTTCACCTTCTTCGAGCAACCGGCCAGGACGGCCACAGACAGCAGGGAAACAAGCAGAACGCGGGTGGACTTGTTCATGGCGATACCTTTGTGGCTCCTAGGCCGATGAGGGGTTCAAGACAACGAAAATATTAACACTCTTTTAGCGCTGGGTACGGTATGGGGACCATGCCGGTTCGCGCACATCACCATCGGCCAGGACCAGGCGCTGGCGAACCCGCGCATCGGCCGAGACGGCATACAACACACCACGGCCACCTTCGCGGGCGGCGTACAACACCATGCTTGCGTTGGGCGCAAAGCTCGGCGATTCATCCAGCGAACCCGGGGACAGCGTGCTCCAGCGCGGCGAACCCAGCGAGCTGTCCATCATCGCGATCTTGTAGCTGTTGCCCGAACCCTGGGCGACGGCGATCTTCTTGCCGTCGTAGGACACCGAGGGCTTGGCATTGTAGTTGCCCTGGAAGGTCACGCGCTCGGCGCTGCCGCCGCCCGCGCCGACCTTGTAGACCTGCGGACGGCCGCCACGGTCGGAGGTGAAGTACACCGCGCTGCCGTCCGGCGCCCAGGTCGGCTCGGTATCGATGGCGAAGTGGTTGGTCAGCTGGGTCAGCTGCTTGCTGCCCAGGTCCATCACGTAGATTTCCGGGTTGCCCGAACGCGACAGGGTCAGGGCCAGCTTGCGGCCGTCCGGCGAAAACGCCGGGGCGCTGTTGATGCCGCGGAAGCTGGTGACCAGCTCACGCGCGCCGGTGCCGATGTTCTGGATGTAGATGGCCGAATTGCCACGCTCGAAGCTGACGTAGGCCAGCTTGCTGCCATCCGGGCTCCACGACGGCGACAGCAGCGGCTCGGCCGAACGCACGATGGTCTGCGGGTTGTAGCCGTCGGAGTCGGCCACCATCAGCGCATAGCGCATGGCGTCGCCCTTGCCGCTGGCGGTCACGTAGGCGATGCGGGTCCAGAAGGCGCCGCGCACACCGGTGATCTTCTCGTAGATGGCGTCGGCCATCTGGTGGGCAACGTCGCGCATGGCGTTGCCACGGGCGGTCATCGCCAGGCCCAGCAGGCGCTCGCCCTTGGGCACGTCGAACAGTTCGTACTCGACGCGGTAGGCGCCAGC
Organism: Stenotrophomonas sp. YJH_SMC_79; assembly: GCF_059367995.1. NCBI lineage: Bacteria > Pseudomonadati > Pseudomonadota > Gammaproteobacteria > Lysobacterales > Lysobacteraceae > Stenotrophomonas > Stenotrophomonas sp. YJH_SMC_79. Next base: position 143,564 of record NZ_JCAFRK010000002.1, on the reverse strand, counting down.
ACCGGCGTCGAGCACGCGGCCGACCACGATGTAGTTCTGCTTCAGCGCACGCCAGGTGGCGAACTGGATGTCACCGCCGCGCACCGGCTTCTCGACAATCTGCGCTTCGGGCAGCGTGCGGAACTGGCCCGAACGCTCCAGGTCGGCACGGACCACGCCAGCGACGTCGGTCTGCGGTGCAGCCGCCGAACCCTGGTAGGGCATCGGCACGATGGTGATCGGCAACGCGGAGGCATTGCCGCCGATGATGTCGATATCCAGCCCCTTCTGCTGCGCGACGGCAGCAAAGGGCAGCAACAGGGCCGCAAACACGGCAAGCCAGCGAGGCATCTTTTTCATGGAGCGCTCAATAGGGGGGAAACCGGAACGAGGGATAACAAAGCGGAAGTGAACCGCTTCGCAATCATGAACCAAGGGTACGTGAATTCCGGGTCAGTTCCAGCCCGTCCTCTCACGCACCGTTAACGTCGTGGCTAACATCGCGCCCGCCTGCCCCGTCACGCCGCCCTGCGGGGCGGTGTTCGACAGCAGTCCACAGACTGCCCGGCCGGAACCGGGCCCACCAGAGGCAGGCACGACAATCGTGGGCACGAGCGGCCGCACTGGCCGCCCTGCCAGGCCGCCTCAGCGATCCTGGGCGGTGAAGGTGAAGTTGAGCGTGCGCGCGAACACCGATTCAAAGCCGCGATACGGCAGCGGCTGCGCATTGAGCACGGCGGCTTCGATCGAACGCTTGCCGGCCTCGTCATACGGGCAGTTCGGGCTGACCTTGGCCTGCATCACCGTGCCGCCCGGAATCTGGGTGATGGTGATCTGGCAGCGCTGGCCCAGCGGCACCGTATCCGGGCGCACCCACTGCGACAGCACCTTGGCCTGGATCGCGGCTGCGTACTTGGCCGAAAGATCGTCGCTGTTGCCCCCCCCCCCGGCAGCCGGTTGGGAGGCACCGCTGGAACCGGCAGCGGCACTGCCGGCGGCATTGCGCGCGGCGGCCACCTGGCGCAGCTTCTGCTCGGCCAGCTTGGCTTCCTTCTCGGCCTGCTCGCGGCGGGCACGGATCTCGGCGATCTTCTTCTGCTTCTCGGCCTCGGCCTTGTCAGCGGCCACGCGCTCCTGCTCGGCCTGCTTCTTCTTCTCGTCCGCTTCCTGCTGCTTGGCCAGGCGCAGCTTCTGCTCCGCCTCTTCCTGGCGCTTGCGTTCGGTCAGGTCGATCTGCTCCTGGCGGCGCTTGGCTTCCTGTTCCTGCTTGGCCTTCTCCTGCGAGATGGCCAGCGCGCTCACCGCTTCCTGGTCCTTGGTGTCCGGCTGCGCGACGCGCTCCTGCGCCTGTTGCTGCTGCGGCGTGGGGGCGTCCTGCGGGCGCGGCTCGGGGATCGGCTGCGGCGGCGGGATGGTGTCTTCCGGCACCGGGACCGGCTCGGCCACCGGCGGCGGCAGGTCTTCCAGCTTTTCCGACTGGCGCAGGGCCTGGCGCGCGGCAGAAGCCTCCGACGCAGACAGCGCCAGGCTGGCCTCGACCGACGGATCACCCGCGGCGGCGTCGGTGTTGCGCTCGGGTGACCAGAACCAGGCCACGATGAACACCAGCGCGACCAGCAGATGCACCAGCAACGCCAGCGCCAGGGGCAGGCCCCAGCCAGGTTCGCGCTGCTGTGGAGGTGGCAGGGCGTCAGCGTGCATCGGTGGCCAGGCCTACCTTGTCTACCTTGGCGCGCTTGATCACATCCATCGCGGCGATGACCTTTTCATAGGCCACGGCACGGTCGGCGGCGACGATCACGCGCACGCCCTTGTCCTGGGCGGCGATGCCGGCCAGGCGGCCTTCCAGTTCCTCGGCCGACACGGCGGTCGGGTCCTTGGCGTCGGGCAGCTTCAGGCTGAGCTGGCCGTCCTGGCGTACCGAGACGATCACCGGGTCCTGCTTGCTCTCCAGCGCCTTGGCGTTGGACTGCGGCAGGTCGACGTCGAAGCTCAGCGTGAGCAGCGGTGCAGTGACCATGAAGATGATCAGCAGCACCAGCATGACGTCGATGTAGGGAACGACGTTGATTTCCGATTTCAGCTTGCGGCGCTTGCGGCGACCGATGGCAGCGGACATGGCTTGGACTCCCGGGTCAGGCGCTTACTCGTCGCCAGCGCTCTGGCGCTGCAGGATGGAGCTGAACTCTTCGGCAAAGGTCTCGAACCGCACCGACATGCGCTCAACGCGGGTGGTGAAGCGGTTGTAGGCCCACACTGCCGGGATGGCCACGAACAGGCCGATGGCGGTGGCGAACAGCGCTTCGGAGATGCCCGGGGCAACGGCGGCGATGCCGGCCTGTGCGCCGCTGCTGATCATGTCGTGCATGGTCACCATGATGCCGAACACGGTGCCGACCAGGCCCACGTACGGGGCGGTCGAGCCGATGTTGGCCAACAGTTCCAGGTTGCGCTCGAGCTGGTCCACTTCGCGGGTGTAGGTGGTGCGCATGGCACGCTGTGCGCCTTCCAGCTGCGCGCGGCCGTCCAGCCGGCGCTTGTCGCGCAGGCGGGTGTATTCGCGGAAACCGGCTTCGAAGATGGCTTCCAGGCCGCCGACATTGCGGCTGCGGTCGGTGGCCGAGCTGTACAGCTTGCCCAGGTCGGCACCGGACCAGAAGCGGTTCTCGAACTCGTCGGCTTCACGGGTGGCCTGCTTGAACACGCGGGCCTTGCGGAAAATGATCACCCAGCTGACGAACGAGCCGACCAGCAGCAGCAGCACGATGATCTTCACCGGCAGGCTGGCCTTGGCCATCAGCTCGAGGTAGTTGATGCCGCCGCCGGTGGTGGCCTGGGCAAGGGTCTGGGTCGCGGCGTTGCTGACGTCGGCCGGCAGTGCCTCGGTGACCGTGGCCTGCAGGGCCAGGAGCGTTGCGATCATCCGTTGTTCCTCAAAGTTCGGATTCGGGGTGGAGGTGGGGTTGCAGCATGGCAAGGACGGCCTCGTCCATGCCACGCGGGCGGAAACTGGCCGCTTCCAGTGCGGCGATGCGGACCTGGGCCGACAGCAGCAGTTCGCCGTCGCGCAGGATCTGCTGCTCGAAGACCATGCTGGCCTTCTTCAGCTGGACCAGGCGGGCGCTCACCTGCAGGATGTCATCCAGCCGTGCCGGCCTGATGAAATCCATCTGCATCGAGCGCACCGCGAAGATCATGCCGTGCTCGATGCGCATGCGCTCCTGGCCGTAGCCCAGCGCGCGCATCCATTCGGTCCGGGCCCGTTCCATGAAGGCCACGTACCGGGCGTGGTAGACCACGCCACCGGCATCGGTATCTTCCCAGTAAATGCGTGTCGGCCAACTGAATCGCGGCTCAACCGACATCGGGAACCTCGGCGAACAGGTCCTGCGGCGGGTTCTTGGGTTTCAGGCCCATGTGCCGGTAGGCCTTGTGGGTGGCCATGCGGCCACGCGCGGTGCGCACCAGGAAGCCCTGCTGGATCAGGTAGGGTTCGACCACGTCTTCCAGCGTGCCGCGCTCTTCGGACAGCGCCGCGGCCAGCGATTCGATGCCGACCGGGCCACCATCGAAGTAATCCACCATTGTTTTCAGCAGGCGCCGGTCGAGCTCGTCGAAGCCTTCCGGGTCGACCTTGAGCATCTTCATCGCAGCCTGGGCCACGGGCTCGTCGATGTGGCCACCGGCCTTGACCTGCGCGTAGTCGCGCACGCGTCGCAGCAGGCGGTTGGCGATACGCGGCGTACCACGCGCGCGGCGCGCGATCTCCCCTGCCCCATCGGCGGTGCAGTCGATGCCGAGGATGCTGGCGGAGCGGCGCACGATCCGGGTCAGTTCCTCGACGCTGTAGAACTCCAGGCGCTGGACGATGCCGAAGCGGTCGCGCAGCGGCGCGGTCAGCAGGCCAGCACGGGTGGTGGCACCGATCAGGGTGAACGGCGGCAGGTCGATCTTGATCGAGCGCGCCGCGGGGCCCTCGCCGATCATGATGTCGATCTGGAAGTCTTCCATGGCCGGGTACAGCACTTCCTCGACCACCGGCGACAGGCGATGGATCTCGTCGATGAACAGCACGTCGTGCGGCTGCAGGTTGGTCAGCAGCGCGGCCAGGTCGCCGGCCTTTTCGATCACCGGGCCGGAGGTCACCCGCAGGGCCACGCCCAGTTCGTTGGCGATGACGTGGCTGAGGGTGGTCTTGCCCAGGCCCGGCGGCCCGAAGATCAGCACGTGGTCGAGCGCGTCGCCACGCCCCTTGGCCGCCTGGATGTAGATTTCCATCTGCTCGCGCACCGGCACCTGGCCGAGGTAATCGGCAAGGCGCTTGGGGCGGATGCTGGCGTCGGCGGCGTCATCCTCGCGGGTGGCGCCGGCACCGATGATGCGGTCGTCGGTCATGTGCTGATTATGCGGCAAAAGTACGGGTTTCGGCCGGGCTGCGCCCGGCACCCGCAGAGGCAACGGCAACAGCAACTGCCGGAGCAACAGCCAAAGCTGGCTTCCTGGGGGATGGCGGGGTGGGTCCGGTTGCGGGGGACGCTGCAAGTACGTCCATGTAAGCTCGGTCGCCGCATCCATGCGGCTCACGCCCCCGCAACCGGACCCACCCCGCCTTCGACAGGTTTCTGCGATCTGTCTGGATGGCGTGGCCTGTGCCTGCTCTTGGTGGGTGTCGACCTTGGTCGACACGGTAGATCCACGCCATGCGTGGATTGAACAGAGGGGGAGAGTTGGCTCAGCTTCTGGCGCGCGGTGCCTCCGCAAGCGGAGCCCCCTTGTTGTTCAAGGGGGCGCGCCGATAGGCGGGGGGATACGGTGGAATGCGCGGAACGCCGGCGCCAAAGGCGCCTGCGTTTCAAGGGGGCGCGCCGACAGGCGCGGGGATAAGGTGGAATGCGCGCGGGGCCCACGGTTTGCGCAGCAAATCGTGGGACGTAGCGCAGGTGGAGATTAAATCTCCACCTGCGCACCGAGTTCGACGAGGCGGTTGCCCGGGATGCGGAAGAAGCCCGTGGCCGGGGCCGCGTTGCGATGCATCAGCGCGAACAGCTTGTCGCGCCAGATCGGCATGCCGCGGTTGGCGGTGGCCACGATGGTCTCGCGGCTGGCGAAGAAGGTGGTGTCCATCGGGTCGAAGTAGATGCCGCCGTGGTCGCACGAGCGCATCAGCGCCAGCGGCACGTCCGGGGTCTCCATGAAGCCGAAGCGCACGTAGACCCGGTAGAACTCGTCGCCCACCGATTCGATCTTCAATCGCTGCCCCTCCGGCGCGTACGGCACCGGCAGCGTGACCACGTGCAGGAACACGTTGCGCTCGTGCAGCACCTTGTTGTGCTTGAGGTTGTGCATCAGCGCATGCGGGGCCACGGTCGGGTCGGCGGTGAGGAACACTGCGGTGCCCGGCACGCGCACCGGCGGTGCCAGCATCAGGCCCGGCAGGAAGGTATCCAGGCGGATGCCGTCCTTGCGGATCTCATCGCGCAGCAGTTCGCGGCCACGGCGCCAGGTGCGCATCATGGTGAACAGGAAGATGCCCAGCACCACCGGGAACCAGGCACCCTGCAGCAGCTTGGCGCCGTTGGCGATGACAAAGCCGAGGTCGATGATGAAGAACACCACGCACAGCGGCAGCAGCCAGGCGCGTGCCTTCGGCCACAGCGAGCGGGCCACCAGGGCCAGCAGCAGGGTATCGATCAGCATGGTGGCCGACACCGAGATGCCGTAGGCCACGGCCAGGTTGGACGAGCTGCGGAAGGCCAGCACCAGGCCGATCACCATCACCGCGATGCCCCAGTTGATGCCCGGGATGTAGATCTGGCCGATGGTGTCGTGCGAGGTGTGCTTGATGCGCATGCGCGGGATGTAGCCCAGCTGCATGGCCTGGCGCGAGACCGAGAACGCACCGGTGATCACCGACTGCGAGGCGATCACCGCCGCCATCGTGGCCAGGATGATCATCGGGTACAGCGCCCACGACGGCACGGCCTCGAAGAATGGATTCTTCAGCGCCTCGGGATGGTTGAGCACCAGCGCGCCCTGCCCCAGGTAGTTCAGCACCAGGCACGGCAGCACGAAGAAGTACCAGGCATGGCGGATCGGCTTGGCACCGAAGTGGCCCATGTCGGCGTACAGCGCTTCGCCGCCGGTCACCGCCAGCACCACCGCACCGAGGATGAAGATGCCGTGCCAGCTGTGCTCCATGAAGAAGCGGATCGCCCACCACGGGTTGAAGGCCTTGAGCACTTCCGGCGCGTCGACGATGTTGTAGATGCCGATTGCCGCAAGCGAGATGAACCAGACCGAGGTGATCGGGCCGAACGCCTTGCCGATCTTCTCGGTACCGAAGCGCTGCGCGGCAAACACCATCAGCAGCACCACCACCGTGATCGGCACGATGAAGGCATGCAGGCCGGGGGCTGCCACCTCCAGGCCCTCGACCGCACCCAGCACTGAAATGGCCGGAGTGATCACGCCGTCGCCGAAGAACAGCGAGGCGCCGAAGATGCCGAGGATGCCCACCACGTAGGCCGAGCGCGACCCGTTGCGCAGCGTGCGCTGGGTCAGCGCCATCAGCGCCATGATGCCGCCCTCGCCGTCATTGTCGGCGCGCATGATGATGGTCACGTACTTCAGCGTGACCACGATGTTCAGCGCCCAGAATGCCAGCGAAAGCACGCCCAGCACGGTGTCGTGGTCGCTGTTGAGCCCGTAGTGCGGCGAGAAGGCCTCCTTCAGGGTGTACAGCGGGCTGGTACCGATATCGCCGAAGACCACGCCGATCGCACCGATGATCAGCGCCATGCCTCCGGCTGGAGGAGCGTGACCGTGGCCGCCGGGGGCAGCTGCGTGCGGGGTTTGACTGCTGGACATGGGACTCCTGGCGAAGCTCAGGCGGTTCGTTGTAGAAAAGGAATGCGGATCAGCGCAGCGCCGACTGCAGCGCCTTGCGGATCACGGTGGCCACTTCGTCGCCTTCATTGAAGGCGTCCCGGGCCATGCGGGCGGCTTCAGCCGGCTTGTAGCCCAGCTGCTGCAGCGCCACGGTGGCGTCGGACAGCGGGTCGGCCGGGGCCGGGCCGCTGCCGGTGGGCAGCGCGCCGCCGGCACCGAACTGGGCGGCGCGGTCGCGCAGTTCCAGCACCATGCGCTCGGCGGTCTTCTTGCCGATGCCCGGGATGCGGGTCAGCGCGGTGATGTCACCGGCCTGGACCATGCGCGCAAACTCCTCGACGGTGACGCCGGACAGCACGGCCAGCGCGATCTTCGCGCCGATGCCACTGACCTTCTGCACGTCGCGGAACAGGCGCCGCTCGCCTTCGCGCAGGAAGCCATACAGCGAGACGCTGTCTTCCTTCTGCGAGTAATGGGTGTACAGGGTGACCTCGCGGCCGAGCTCGGGCAGGTCATAGAAGGTGCTCATCGGCGCCTCCAGCTCGTAGCCCACTCCGTTCACGTCCACCACCAGCCACGGCGGCGCCTTGTAGGCGACGATGCCGCGCAGTCGACCGATCATTGCGTGCAGCTCCTCATTTGCGGCCCCACGCCTGGCGGGCACTGAGCCCCAGGCGGTTGGCCGTTGCCCTTACGTGGGCATGGGTGATCGCCACCGCCAACGCGTCGGCCGCGTCGGCCTGCAGCTTGGTTTTCAGGTTGAGCATGAGCCCGACCATGTGTTGAACCTGTTGCTTTTCGGCACCACCGCGCCCGACCACCGCCAGCTTGATCTCGCTGGCCGCGTACTCGTGCACCGGCAGGTCGCGCAGCACCACGGCCGAGATCGCCGCGCCACGGGCCTGGCCCAGCTTCAGCGCCGAATCGGGATTGCGCGCCATGAACACCTTTTCGATGGCCACTTCGTGCGGCTGGTACTCGCGGCACAGGTCAGCCAGGCCCAGCACCAGCAGCTTCATGCGCTGCGGGAAGTCGTCGGCGCCCAGCAGCACCAGCGGCTGGTGATGCACGTGGCTGACGCGGCCGGTGGCATCGACATCAATGATGCCCACCCCGGTCCGCTGCGAACCGGGGTCGATGCCGAGGATGCGGGTCATGCTGCGCTCCTGGCGGGGCGGAACGGAATGCGCTGGCAGGCGTATGGGCTCATGACTGTCCGCGGTGACCGTTCAACGGCCCGCGCCCAGGCCGTCGAAGACGGCTCAGGCGTAGGCGTCGGCGCCGAGTTCGGCGTTGGAGTACACGTCCTGCACGTCGTCCAGGTCTTCCAGCATGTCCAGCAGCTTCTTGACCTGAAGGGCGACGTCGCCTTCGACCTTGATGTCGTTGTCGGCGCGGAAGGTGATCTCGGCGTGGTCGGCGACATGGCCCGCAGCGGTCATTGCATCCTTGACCGCGTTGAACGCGTCAGGGCTGGTGACCACATCGATCGAGCCATCGTCCGGATAGACCACGATGTCATCGGCGCCGGCCTCGATGGCCGCTTCGGTGATGGCTTCCTCGTCGGCGCCCGGGGCGAAGCTGAGCACGCCCAGACGCTTGAACATGAAGGCCACCGAGCCTTCGGTGCCCATGTTGCCGCCGCACTTGCTGAACGCATGGCGGACATCGGCCACGGTGCGCACGCGGTTGTCGGTCAGGCAGTCGACGATCACGGCCACGCCACCCGGGGCGTAGCCCTCGTAGCGGATTTCCTCGTAATCGACGCCTTCCAGTTCACCGGTGGCCTTCTTGATGGCGCGTTCGATCACGTCCTTGGACATGTTCACGGCCAGGCCCTTGTCCATCGCCACGCGCAGGCGCGGGTTGTTGTTGGGGTCGCCTCCACCGCCGCGCGCGGCAACGCCGATCTCACGGATGATCTTGGTGAAAATCTTGCCGCGCTTCGCGTCGGACGCGTTCTTGCGGGCTTCGATGGAGGGGCCTCTACCCATGGGTGCTACCGTCTGGCTGCTTCAGGATCAAGGCGCGGATTCTACCTGATCGGGGGCGGCAACCGTGTCTAGGGCTGAAGTGGTGTCGGGAAGGCACCATCCCCGCATGGCGTGGATCTACTGCCGCCGGGCATTGCCGGGCGAACAGCGTGCGAACCAAGGTTCGCACCCACCAGGGCAGGACGGTTCGTACCCACCCAGACAGGCCGGTAGCGCCGGGCCATGCCCGGCGAACCGCCTCACGCGGCGGCGGCATCGCGGCTGTGGTCGAACTGGCCGTGGCGCAGGAAATGCGCGGTCTGCCGCGCGGCATCGGGCGATACCACCAGGCCGCTGTGGCTGGTACGCACCACGCAATGGTCGGCCAGGCCCGGCAGGCGGGTTTCGGACAGGGCCACGGTGCCATCGGAGGCGTCGTCCATCGCGCCCAGCAGGCTGCCCAGTCCATGCGGTACTGAACCGGCAATCAGGCCAACCTCGGCCTTGCCCTGCCAGTCCGGCAGGCCGTCCAGCAGCAGCTCGCTGCTGCGACCCAGCGCCAGGCCCCAGCCATGATCGGACAACGAGCGCGCAGTGCCACTGCCGCGCAGCGGCGAGCCGAGACAGACCACACGCTGCACCGGCAGCTGAGGATTGCGCCGCAGCGCTTCCAGCGCCAGCAGCCCACCCAGGCTGTGGCCGACCAGCGACAGTGGGCCGGCGTCGGCCAGCCGCTCCAGCAGCTGTGGCACCGCCACGTCCGGGCCACCGAACACCGAGGAATAGCCGAACGCGTGCACCTGGAAGCCGCGCGCGCGCAGGCGCCAGGCCAGCGGCCCGACCCAGGCGCGGGCATTCCAGATGCCATGCAGCAGCAATACGGGGGGAGTCATGCAAACAGCCTGGCAGTCAGCGGGGCAGGAACGTAGGGTGATTGAACACGCGCGCGCAGCAAGCGGCGGTGAACATCAGGCCGCGCGCGGTGCGCGGCGCAGGATGAATTCGAGATCGTTCGTGTCGCCCACCGGGAACAAGTATTCGCCGGCCTTCTCGAAACCGTAGCGGGCGTAGAAGCGCTGTGCGCCGAAGTTTTCCGACCACACGCCCAGCCACAGGGTGCGTGGGCCTTCGTGTTCCAGCCAGGCCAGCGCGGTTTCCAGCAGGCGGCTGCCCCAGCCACAGCTCTGCTGGGTCTTGACCAGGTACAGGCGCTTGAGTTCGCCGTCACCGGGCTTCACGTCCGCATGCGGCAGGCCACAGGGGCCGGCGGCGGCATGGCCGACCGCCTCCCCGTCCAGCTCCAGCAGCCACACCGCGTAGTCCGGGTGGGCCAGGATCACGCGCTGGCGCTCGACCGTATAGGCCTCCTCAAGGAAGGCCTGAAGGTCCCGCGGCGGATACAGATGGCCGAAGGTTTCGGTGAACGTGCGGGCGGCCAGCGCCGACAGGGTCGGCGCGTCGTCCACAGTGGCGCGGCGGATCGAATACATGCAGGAAGTTGACGTCAGCGCGAAGGGGCGGTCAAGCCTTTTCCGAAGATTCCGCTTCTTCGTCTTCCTCGTCCTCTTCCTCGTATTCCTCTTCGTCCTCTTCTTCCTCGCCTTCCTCGTCCTCGTCGTACTCTTCCTCTTCGTCGTCCTCGTAATCCTCGACGCCGAAGTCTTCACCGTCCCAGCGGCCTTCGCCATCGGCGACGAAGGTCAGGGCCATCGCCGCCGGGTTGGTACCGACGCGGACCAGCCAACCACCGAACACGCGTGCGCGCTCGGTGACCAGATTGGCCTCGGCGCCTTCATTGCCCAGCTTTTCCCACTCCAGCGAAAACGCGAACTCGGTCATTGCCTGGATCTCCTGATCAGTTGGTCTTGGGGCGAACCTGGATGTGCACTTCGGCCAGCTGCGCGTCGACGATCGGCGACGGCGCGTCGGTCATCAGATCCTGTGCACCGGTGGTCTTCGGGAACGGGATGACGTCGCGGATCGACTCGGTGCCGGCCATCAGCGCGGCGATGCGGTCGATGCCGAAGGCGATGCCACCGTGCGGCGGCGCGCCGTAGTTCAGCGCGTCGAGCAGGAAGCCGAACTTGGCGCGGGCCTCTTCGGCGCCGATGCCGAGCAGCTCGAACACCGCGCTCTGCATGTCCGGACGGTGGATACGGATCGAACCGCCGCCGATCTCATTGCCGTTGAGCACCATGTCGTAGCCGCGCGAAACGGCGGTACGGGCATTGGCGCGCAGGTCGGCGATGTCGTCCACGGCCGGTGCGGTGAAGGGGTGATGCAGGGCGACGTAGCGCTGCTCTTCCTCGTCCCACTCGAACATCGGGAAGTCGGTGACCCACAGCGGCGCCCAGCCATCGGCGACCAGGCCGAAGTCCTTGCCGGCCTTCAGGCGCAGCGCACCCATGAAGTCGGAGACCTTGTTGTAGCCACCGGCGCCGAAGAACACGATGTCGCCGTTGCCGGCGCCGACATGGGCGACCAGCGCGGCGAAGGACGCTTCGCTGAAGAACTTCTGGATCGGCGAGCTGATTTCGCCGTTGTCGGCGATCTTGATGTAGGCCAGGCCCTTGGCGCCGTACTTGGCAGCATGCGCGGCGTATTCGTCGATCTGCTTGCGGCTCAGCGACGCTCCGCCCGGGATGCGCAGCGCAGCGACGCGGCCGTCGGCATCGTTGGCCGGGCCGGTGAACACCGGGAACTCGCTGTCCTTGACCAGTTCAGCCACGTCCACCAGTTCCAGCGCGATGCGCAGGTCCGGCTTGTCCGAACCGTAGCGACGCATCGCCTCGGCCCAGGTCATGCGCGGGAAGGTGGCGGCCAGCTCGACATCGACCACTTCCTTGAAGATCGCGCGGATCATCGACTCGACGAAGTCCTGCACGTCCTGCTCGCGGACGAAGGCGAATTCCATGTCCAGCTGGGTGAACTCCAGCTGGCGGTCGGCACGCAGGGCCTCGTCACGGAAGCAGCGCGCGATCTGGTAGTAGCGGTCGAAGCCGGCCACCATGAGGATCTGCTTGAACAGCTGCGGGCTCTGCGGCAGGGCGTAGAACTCACCCGGATGCATGCGCGCCGGCACCAGGAAGTCGCGCGCGCCTTCCGGGGTGGCCTTGGTCAGGATGGGGGTCTCGATGTCCTGGAAACCCTTCTCGTCCAGGTGGCGGCGCAGGGCCTGCACCAGCTTGATGCGGGTGCGCTGCATGCGCTGCATTTCCGGGCGGCGCAGGTCCAGGTAGCGGTACTTCAGGCGGGTTTCTTCGCCCGGGTTCTCGTGGGCGTGGAACGGCAGCGGCGCGGCCTTGTTCAGCACGGTGATGGCGGTGGCGATCACTTCCACCTTGCCGGTGCGCATCTTGTCGTTCACCGCGTGGCGGGCGCGCACCACGCCTTCCACCTGCAGCACATCCTCGTAGCCCAGCGACGCGGCCACGGCGAACACCTCGGCGTTGTCGACCTCCACCGTCACCTGCACGATGCCCTCATGATCCCGGAGATCGATGAAGCAGACGCCGCCCTGGTTACGGGCCACGTCGGTCCAGCCGGCGAGGGTGACAGTCTGGCCAATCAGGGTCTCGTCGACCAGGCCGCAGAAGTGGGTACGCATGGGGGGAAGCTCCGCTGGAGAACGCCGGCACCGGATGGGGGCCGGAAAGCCTCGTATTCTGCGGCCGAGGCCCCGGCCGGGGCAAATCCGGCCAGTCACACCGGCTTGATCGCCCCCCTCCCTATAGTCGGGCACCTGCCACCGTATGGGATGCCGCCATGAAACCGCTGTCCCTGGCCAGCCTGGCCGTGACCCTCAGCCTGGGTGCCCTGGGCACCCTTGCCCTGCCCGCCCCGTCCGCCGCTGCGCAGAACGGGGTGATCCGCTGCGAAAGCCAGAGCAACCGCGAACGGGTCTGCAACACCGGCTGGCGCGGCGCGCAGCTGGTCCGCCAGTTGTCTGGCAGCCCCTGCGAGGAAGGGCGCTCCTGGGGCAGCCGCAATGGCAGCATCTGGGTCACCAACGGCTGCCGCGCCGAGTTCGTCGAGGCCCGTGGTGGCTGGGGCGGCGGCAATGGCGGTGGCTGGGGCGGCAACAACGGTCGACCCGGCGAGACCATCCGCTGCGAAAGCCAGAACAATCGCGAGCGCAGCTGCCCGGTCGGCTGGCGCAATGCCCGCCTGGTCCGCCAGTTGTCCGGCAGTCCTTGCGACGAGGGCCGTACCTGGGGTATGCGCAACGGCGCGCTGTGGGTCAGCAATGGCTGCCGCGCCGAATTCGCCGAGGCCCGCGGCTGGGGCGGCGGTGGCGGTGGCTGGGGCGGTGGCAACAGCAACTATTCGGTCACCTGCAGCAGCAACAACAACCGTTCGCAGACCTGCGACTGGGATGACCGCCAGGGCCGGCCGGTGCTGCAGCAGCAGTTGTCGGGCAGCGCCTGCCAGGAAGGCCGCAGCTGGGGTTACTCGCGTGGCCAGGTGTGGGTGAGCAACGGCTGCCGGGCGCGTTTCGGCACGCGGTGAGCATGAGGTCGGATCCCTGGCCAGCGGCCAGGGCTCTGACCCCATCAGGCATCCCGCATCCACGCATGGCGTGGATCTACTGGGGATTTTTCCGGGTTCGGAGCCCTCCGCAGGACGGATCCGAACCAGGGATCAGGGTGCGGGTGCCTTCTCGTCGCCCCACGGCGCCGGCGGCAGGTCGACCGGCTTGCTCAGGTCGAACTGCACACGGAACCGACGGCCCTCCGGGCGCGTCAGCTCGTAGACGAACGTCTGGTCCGGATCGATCTCCATCGCCCAGGTGTTGTGCGTGGAAGCCAGCATGTCGGCACGGCGGAACATCGCCACCGAATCCGCATCGGCCGGGAACTGCTGACGCTCGCCAGTTCCCGGCGGCGTGCTGTCGCCACCATACAGGGTGATCGCGTCGGGGCTGCCGTCTTCATGGCGATGGTCGTGCTTCAGGCGCAGCCCGTTCGGCGTGCGGGTCAGCACCCAGGTCCGCGAGTGGTCATCACCGACATGGAACGGGATGCGCAGCTCATGCGCCGGATCGGCGCAGCCGCGCACATGCATCACCAGGCGCTGCCCGGCGAACGGGTCCTTACCGGTCGGTGCCGGCGTGTCCTCCACCACCTTGCCGGCGTAGGCCTGGCCACAGTGGGCGGCGATCGCGGCCATGAAGGCATCGGCCGGTGCGGTCGCCAGATCATGGGCGACCGTATCGGAGCGCTGCGTGCACGCAGCGAGGCTGAGCAGGAGGGCGGCGGTAGCGGCAACGGCAATCGGTCTCATGCCCCAACCCTAACGGCCATGGCCGAAGTGCGCAAACCGCACGCGCAGCATCCGCTCAGCGATCGAGGGCAGGCGCCGCCGGCAGCGTTTCGGTGACCGCCACCGGCGCGGCTTCGCCTTCACCCGCAGGTTCCTGCTCGACCGGATCGACATCGAACGGGGTACGGAACACCAGCGACGGCAGCAGCGTGGTCAGCGCAGCGTAGAGCAGCAGCGCACCGAACAGCACCGCCGGGATCTGGAAACGCTCGCGCATGATCGCCGCCAGCACCAGGGTGAAGATCAGCGTCGGCGCCAGCGCCAGCGAGACCCGCAGGCTGCTGCGGAAGCTCTCGCCGAACATCACCCGGCGCTGCAGCCAGACCACGCCGATGCGCAGCGGCAGCACCACCAGGGTGATCACGATGCCCAGCCCCAGCGCCTCGAAGCTCAGCGCTTCGGCGGGCACCTTGGTGCCGGCGTTGAAGAAGTAGAACGGCACGAAGAACGAGGCGAACAGGCGCAGCGCATGCAGGTTCTCGTGCGAGGCCAGCAGCGGCATGCGCTGGTGCAGCAGGCGCGCGACCAGGCCGGCGATGAACGCGCCGACCAGGTAATACACGCCCAGCAGGTAGGTGATGTAGGCCGCCACCATGCCCACCATCACCAGCAGCGAGAATTCGGAACCCGGCGCGTGCGGCGCCACCCAGCGTCCCAGCGCGATGAACAGCAGCGGCAGGCCGATCATCATCGCCAGCAGGGCCAGGCTGGACAGCGCCATGTGGCCTGGGTCACCGGCCTGCAGCACGATGAACAACGCCGCCAGCGCCAGCAGTTCGCCGGCAATGGCCTTGCTGGTCACCCAGAACCGCTCATCCTCGCTGAGGCCCAGTCGCGACAGCGAGTCCATGATGAAACCGGTGGAGGGCGTCAGCAGCGCCAGCGCCAACAGGCCCGCGGCCTGCCACGGCAGCCCTGCGTAACGCCAGGCCAGCCAGCCCACGCCGAACAGCGTTGCAGTGCGGATCACCAGGTGCGCCAGCAGCGGCCACATGCCACGGCGCAGCGCCTGCAGGTCCACTTCCAGGCCGGCGAACAGGAACAGCGAGGAAATACCCAGCGTGGCCAGCAGGCCGATCACCGCATCATGGGCCTGATCGCCCAGCCAGAGCATGCCGATGATGCCGAACAGCAGGCAGGTCAGTGGCGCGGGCAGGCTGAAGCGCTGCAGCGCGCGCGGGATCACCAGCAGCGCGAAGATCAGCAGCAGGTAGATCAATTCATGGCTCATCGGGGTCTTCCGTGGGGTTCGAACGCGCGCAGGATGCGCGCGCCGAACCGATCCGGCAAGCCGTTTCTGGATGACTCCCGGTTACCTCATCCGATCAGTCGATCGGCGATGCGGCCCACCTGTGCCAGCACGGTAGCGCGTTGCTCGTAGCTGATCGCACCCGCCTGCAGATAGGCGGTCAGCACCCAGGGCGTGCCCCCGGCCACGGGCCACAGCACTGCAATATCGTTGCGCGCGTCCTCGCCATTGCTGCCGGTCTTGTCGCCAACGCGCCAGCGCTTGCCGAGGCCCGCGCGCAGGCAGGCGTCGCCGGTTTCGTTGTCGATCAGCCAGTCGGCCAGCTGCTGCCGCGAAGCCGGTTGCAGCACCTCGCCCAGCACCACGCGCTGCAGGGTCGTGGCCATCGCAGCCGGCGTGGTGGTATCGCGTGGATCGCCCTTGGCGAAACTGTTCAGCTCCGGCTCCAGCCGATCACTGCGGCTCACCGTATCGCCGCTGGCGCGCAGGAACGCGGTCACCGCGGGCGGGCCACCGACTACGCCGAACAGCAGGTTGGCTGCAGTGTTGTCGCTGGTGATCAGGGTCGCCCGGCACAGATCGCGCACGGTCATGTCCTTGCCCGCATGGCGGCGGGTGACCGGTGCGTGCGAGAGCAGATCGGCGTCGCGCACCGGCACGCGCCTGTCCAGCAATGCCGGCATGCGTTCGGCCTGGCTGAGCACGGTGGCCGCCAGCACACTTTTGAAGGTGCTGCACATCGGGAAGCGCTCGTCCTGACGATGACCGATGCGGCGACCGCTGGCAGTGTCCAGCAGGGTCACGCCGAGGCGTCCGGCGCAGGCCTTTTCCAGCGCGGCGAAGTCAGTGGCGGCGGTGATGGCGGCATCGGTGGGTGCGTTGGCGGTGGCCTTGCCCGCTGCACGTGCCAGCAGCGGCAAGGCAAGCGAGGAAGCCACGGCGGCACCACTGAATTGCAGGAATCGGCGACGGGCGAGCATGCGGGTTCTCCTGGGGGACCGCTCGATTATTGAAGCCTTGATCGGGGGCGACCAGCGCAAAAAATCTGCGATAGACATTAGCTCAATTAATGCCTGACGCATTCAACCCCTTAATTTTCCGAAATGTATCGTTGAAGCGTTAGGATCAGCCATCATTCCAGCTCACGACTGCGCGATGTTGCACCCTACCCTGCCACTGAACGCGCTGCGCGCCTTCGAGGCCGCCGCCCGCCACCAGAACTTCACCCGTGCCGCGCTGGAGCTGTGTGTCAGCCAGGCCGCACTGAGCCACCAGATCCGTGGACTGGAGGACCGGCTGGGCATCCGCCTGTTCCATCGGCTGCCGCGTGGCGTGGCGCTCACCGATGAAGGTGCGGCGCTGTATCCCGTGCTCAACGAATCATTCGAGCGCATCTCTGCCAGCATCGCGCGCTACACCGGTGGCCCGGCCCGCGAGGTGCTGACACTGGGCGTGGTCGGCACCTTCGCCACTGGCTGGCTGCTGCCACGCCTGGCTGCGTTCGAGAGCGCGCATCCGGACATCGAGCTGCGCCTGCAGACCCACAACAACCGCATCGACCTGGCCGGCGAAGGCCTGGACCTGGCGATCCGCTTTGGTGATGGCGACTGGCAGGGCCAGGCATGCACGGCGATCCTCGATGCGCCGTTTGCGCCGCTGTGTGCGCCGGCATTGGCGCGGCGGCTGAAGCAGCCACGCGACCTGGGCGCTCTACCATTGCTGCGCTCCTACCGCAGCGACGAATGGCCGCGCTGGCTGCAGGCGGCAGGAGTGAGTGGCGTGGAAGCGCGCGGACCGGTGTTCGACTCGTCGTTGACGGTGGCGATGGCCGCGGTCGGCGGTGCCGGTGTGGCGTTGCTGCCGCTGCGCATGTTCGAACAGGAGCTGGCCGAAGGCCGTTTGCTGCAGCCGTTCAGCACCACGCTGGAGCTGGGGCGCTACTGGCTGACACGGCTACGCTCGCGCGCCGAGCGTGAACCGGCGAAGCGGTTCCGCGAGTGGCTGCAGGCGCAGGGCGCGTAACAAAAAAAGGGGACGGAGGGGATTAAGTCGTTTATGGCACAAACGACTTAATCCCCTCCGTCCCCTTTTTTTGCGTGATCAGGACTCCAGCAGTTCCATCCACGCCGCTTCGGCCTTCTCCAGCTCCGCAGCGGCGGTTTCGCGGTCACGGCCGATCACCGCCATGCGGGTGGCGTCGGCGTAGTTGGCCGGGTCGGCCAGCTGGCGGTCCAGTTCGGCCAGTGCGCCTTCCAGCTCGGCCACCTTGGCTTCGGCGGCGGCCAGCTTGTGCGGGTTCACCGGCTTCTTCTGCACCACCTGCGCCACCGGCGCGGTCTTGACCACCACCGGCTCTTCCACCTGTTCCATGCGCGCCTTGGTGCCCTGCGCCTGCGGGCGGGTGCGCAGCCACGCGGCGTAGGCATCCAGGTCGCCGTCGAACGGCTCGACCACGCCATCGGCCACACGCCAGTAGGTATCACAGACCAGGCCGATCAGATGGCGGTCATGCGAGACCATCACGATCGCGCCCTCGAAGGTGGACAGTGCTTCGGCCAGCGCTTCGCGCATTTCCAGGTCAAGGTGGTTGGTCGGTTCGTCCAGCAGCAGCACGTTCGGCTGCTGCCAGGCGATCAGTGCCAGCGCCAGGCGCGCGCGCTCGCCACCGGAGAAGCCATCGACCGGCTCGAACGCGCGGTCACCCGGGAAATTCCACTTGCCGAGGAAGTCGCGGAACGACTGGTTCGGCGCATCCGGGGCGATCTCGCGGAAGTGTTCCATCGGCGACTGGCCTTCGTGAAGCGACTCCACCGTGTGCTGGGCGAAGTAGCCGATCTTCAGGTCCGGGTGCGCCATGCGCTCGCCGGCGATCGGCGCCAGCTCGCCCACCAGGGTCTTCACCAAGGTGGTCTTACCGGCACCGTTCGGGCCGAGCAGGCCGATACGCTGGCCCGCTTCCAGGCCGAAGCCGACGTTGTGCAGGATCACCGCGTCCTTGCCGTAGCCAGCCTCGACGTGATTCAGGCGGATCAGCGAGAACGGCAGCTTGGCCGGCGGCGCGAACTCAACGCGGAACTCGCGCTCGGCGCGCACCGCTTCAGTTCCCGTCAGCTTGGCCAGCCGCTTCATGCGGCTCTGCGCCTGCGCAGCCTTGCTGGCCAGCGCCTTGAAGCGGTCGATGAAGCTCTGCAGGTGGGCGCGCTCGGCCTGCTCCTTCTCGTGCGCGATCTGCTGCTGGCGCAGCTGCTCGGCGCGCTGGCGCTCGAAATCGGTGTAACCGCCCGGATAGAGCTTGGCGCCGCCACCATGCAGGTGCAGGGTGTGGGTGGCCACGTTGTCCAGGAACTCGCGGTCATGCGAGATCAACAGCAGGGTGCCCGGGTACTTCAGCAGCCACTGTTCCAGCCAGTACACGGCGTCCAGATCGAGGTGGTTGGTCGGTTCGTCGAGCAGCAGCAGGTCGCTGGGCATCATCAGCGCGCGCGCCAGGTTCAGGCGCACGCGCCAGCCACCGGAGAAGGAGGACACCGCGCGGTGGTGGGTATCGGCGGGGAAGCCGAGGCCGTGCAGCAGCTTGCCGGCGCGCGCTTCGGCGTCGTAGGCATTGAGCTCGGCCATCTTCGTGTGCGCTTCGGCCACCGCCTCCCAGTCTTCGCGGGCGGTCGCGTCGGCCTCGGCGGCCAGCACCGCGGCCACTTCGATGTCACCGCCGAGCACGAAGCTCAGTGCCGGGTCCGGCAGCGACGGGGTTTCCTGGGCAACGCTGGCGATGCGCACCTTGCCGGGCAGATCGACATCGCCCTTGTCCGCCTCCAGCTCGCCCTTCACCGCCGCGAACAGGCTGGACTTGCCAGCACCATTGCGGCCGACCACACCCACCCGGTAACCGGCGTGCAGGGTCAGGTCGACATTGGACAACAGCAGCCGCTCGCCGCGGCGCAAGGCGAAATTACGAAGGGAGATCATCGGGGGAAGGGTCCATATAACCGAATGGAATGTGCTGGTGAGCACTGTTCCTGCGACGCAATTCTAGCGTTAACGAATACTTGACGCGCCCCGGGATGCGCGGCGGCAGGCAAACTCTCTCCCTCGTCGGCCCCGCGCAGCCCCCGGGCCCCACCTCCCGCCGCTGCCCCCTGCCGCTAAATGGTTGCTACTGCAACGTTTTTTCCTGTTGCAACCATTTGACAGGCACTGAATATCCCGTTAATTCCTGCTTTGCGCACCGCAACAACCGCCGTCCGCCTCACGTCCGTGATGTCGATTCCGGTGCCGCCCCCCGCCAACCGGAGCCCCATCCCGATGACCCGCAAGACCAGCCTGATCGCCGCCGCCGTCGCTGTCGCACTCGGTGGCTCTCCGTTCGTTGCCGCTGCCCAGCAGGCCGGTACCGCCGCCAACACCCTGGACACGGTGATCGTCACCGGCACCCGCGTGGCCGACCGCACGGTCGCCGAATCGCAGTCGCCGATCGACATCATCACCCCCGAAGCCCTGCAGTCCACCGGCACCAGCGAACTGGCCACGGCGCTGTCGCGCGCCCTGCCCTCGCTGAACTTCCCGCGCCCGGCCCTGACCGACGGCACCAGCGGCGTGCGCCCGGCACAGCTGCGCGGCCTGTCGCCGGACCAGGTGCTGGTGCTGGTCAACGGCAAGCGCCGCCATACCTCGGCGATGATCAACGTCAACGGCAGCATCGGCCGTGGCTCGTCGGCGGTGGACATCAACGCCATCCCGATCGCCGCCATCGAGCGCGTGGAAGTGCTGCGCGACGGCGCGTCGGCGCAATACGGCTCGGATGCCATCGCCGGCGTCATCAACATCGTGCTCAAGGGCAGCGGCAGTGGTGGCAGCCTGGCGGTGGACTACGGCCAGTACTCGGCCGGTGACGGCAACAAGTACCAGCTTTCCGGCGATACCGGCGTCGAGTTCGGCAACGGCCGCGGCCGCGTGCACGTGGCTGGCCAGATCAGCCAGCAGGATGAGAGCAACCGCGCCGGTCCTTACCGTGGCACCACGCCGAACACCGGCAACTACCCCAGCGTCGGCCAGACCACCTTCATCGTCGGCGACCCGCGTGTGGACGCTACCGCCGCTTCGGTCAACGCCAGCTTCGACTTCAGCGACCACGTGACCGGCTACGCCAGCGCGCTGCTGAGCAACCGCGACATCACCTCGTTCGCGTTCTACCGCTCGCGCAACCATCTGAACCAGACCGCGCTGCTGGCGCAGACCTACCCCGATGGCTTCGTGCCGGAGATCAACCAGTACTCCAAGGACCGCTCGCTGGTGGCCGGGGTCAAGGGCAACACCGACAACGGCTGGACCTGGGACCTGAGCCTGAACCACGGCGAGAACACCCTGGACTTCCACACCCGCAACAGCATCAACTACAGCCTGGGTGCGACCAGCCCGCGCTCGTTCTACGACGGCACACTGAAGTACCAGCAGGACATCTTCAACGCTGACCTGACCAAGTCGCTGGACTGGGGCCTGGCCTACCCGGTCACGCTGTCCTTCGGCGGTGAGTACCGCAAGGAGAAGTGGGACCAGAAGCCGGGCGAGCTGAACTCGTACACCGGCAGCGGCGCACAGGGCTTCGGCGGCTTCACCCCGACCAATGAGGTGCATGCCGACCGCCACAACTACGCCGTCTACGCCGGCCTGGAAGCGGATCTGACCGAGAAATTCTCGGCCGGCATCACCGGCCGCTACGAGGACTACTCGGACTTCGGCGACCGCTTCTCCGGCAAGCTGTCGGCGCGCTATGCGTTCACCGACAAGGTCGCGCTGCGGGCAACCGCCTCCAGCGGCTTCCGTGCGCCGTCGCTGGCGCAGCAGGGCTACCAGGCCGTCACCAGCCAGTTCACCAACGGCGTGTTCGTTGAACGCGGCACCTTCCCGACTACCAGCGCAGCCGCACAGGCGCTGGGCGCTTCGCCGCTGAAGGCCGAGACGTCCACTTCCTACAGCCTGGGCCTGGTGCTGCAGCCGGTGGATCGCCTGTACATCACCGTCGATGCCTACCAGATCGACATCGACAACCGCATCGCGCTGTCGTCCAGCATCACCACCAACGCCGCCAGCGGCGCGCTGCTGTCCAGCCTCGGCCTGCCGCAGGTGACCGCGTTCTCGTACTTCACCAACGGCCTGGATACGCGCACCCGCGGCGTTGACTTCGTGTCCAGCTACACCGTGCCGTTCACGGCCAGCAGCCTGGAACTGACCGCGGCCTACAGCTACAACGACACCGAAGTGCGCCGCGTCGGTGGCACCCCGGCGGTGTTCGGCACGCTGGGCCTGACCCAGTCGCTGATCGGCCGCGACGAGATCGGGCGCATCGAGGACAGCTACCCGCGCGACAAGGCGATCCTGAGCGGCACCTGGCGTTCGGATCATTGGGAACTGGGGCTGGCGGCAACCCGTTACGGCAAGTTCACCGTGCGCAACTCGGCCACCGCGCTGCGTGACCAGACCTACGGCGATGCCTGGGTGGTGGATGCCTCGGCCAGCTACAAGCCGAGCAGCAACTGGACCCTGACCGTGGGCGCCGACAATCTGCTGGACAAGTACCCGGACCGCACCGAAGACCTGCAGAACTCCACGTTCGGCATGCTGCCGTACAGCAACTACTCGCCGTTCGGCTTCAACGGCGCGTATGTGTACGGGCGGGTCAAGTACACCTGGTAAGCGGTATCGGTAGCGCCGGGCCATGCCCGGCGCAGCTCTGGTAGTGCCGGCCGCTGGCCGGCAACCCCTCGCCGCATCTGGAGGAGAGCCCCTTCTTGTTGAAGGCGCGCGCCGAAGGCGGGGGTAGAGGAGAAATGCGTGGGCAAACCCGCCGGCCACGACACGTGGCCGGCGGGTTTGCCGTATCTGGCCTCATCGGTGAAAATCGGGGCATCCCCCCGATTGCCTGCGAGTGCCGATGCACCATGACACCGACCTGATCAACATCGTGGCCGTTGGCCTGGGGCTCGCCTTCATCTTCGGCGCGCTGGCCAACAAGCTCCGCTTGTCTCCCCTGGTCGGTTACCTGGTTGCTGGCATCTGCGTCGGTCCGTTCACCCCCGGCTTCGTCGCCGACCAGGCGCTGGCCAACCAGCTGGCCGAGCTGGGCGTGATGCTGCTGATGTTCGGCGTCGGCCTGCACTTCTCACTGAAGGACCTGATGGCGGTCAAGGCCATCGCAATCCCCGGTGCCATCGGCCAGATCGCGGTGGCCACCCTGCTCGGCTGGGGCGTGGCCTCGCTGATGGGCTGGCCCGCCTTGCACGGGGTCATCTTCGGTTTCTCGCTGGCTACGGCCAGTACCGTGGTGCTGCTGCGGGCGATGGAGGAACGCCGCCTGCTGGAGACGATGCGCGGCAAGATCGCGGTCGGCTGGCTGATCGTCGAAGACCTGGCCTGTGTGCTGGCGCTGGTGATGATGCCGGTGATGGCCGGCGTGTTCGGCCCCGACGCGGCCAAGGAATCGCACTCGCTGGGCAGCGTGCTGGCCGACATCGGCTGGACGTTCGTGCAGCTGGGCCTGTTCGTGGCGGTGATGCTGGTGGTCGGCCGCCGGGTCATCCCGTGGATCCTGGAGCGTATCGCCGGCACCGGTTCGCGCGAACTGTTCACCCTCTCGGTGCTGGCGATCGCGCTGGGCGTGGCGTTCGGCTCGGCCATGTTGTTCGGCGTCTCGTTCGCACTGGGCGCGTTCTTCGCCGGCATGCTGCTCAACGAATCGGAGCTGAGCCACAAGGCCGCGCATGATTCGCTGCCGCTGCGTGATGCGTTCGCAGTGCTGTTCTTCGTCTCGGTCGGCATGCTGTTCGACCCCAACATCCTCGTCCAGCATCCCTGGCAGGTGCTGGCCACCGTGCTGATCATCATGTTCGGCAAGTCGGCCGCTGCGTTCTTCATCGTCCGTGCGTTCGGCCACCCGACCAGCACCGCATTGACCATCTCGGCCAGCCTGGCGCAGATCGGCGAGTTCGCCTTCATCATCGCCGGCCTCGGCGTGGCGCTGCAGATCCTGCCGAAGGAAGGCCAGTCACTGGTGCTGGCCGGTGCGCTGGTGTCGATCATGCTCAACCCACTGGTGTTCGGCCTGCTCGATCGTTGGCAGGCCAAGCAGGAACAGCAGCCGCAACCGGCCGAGCCGGAAGAGGCCATCGGCCCCTCGCGCGACCTGCGTGACCACGCCATCGTGATCGGCTACGGCCGGGTCGGCAGCGAACTGGCGCAGGTGTTGCGTGATCGCGGCGTGCCGGTGCTGGTGATCGATGACAACAAGGACCACGTGGAGCGTGCGCATGCCAATGGCATTGCGGCGATCCGAGGCAGTGCCGCCGCCGACCGGGTGCTGGCCGAGGCCCATCCGGAACGTGCCAAGATTGCGGTGCTGGCGATTCCGCAGCCGCTGGAAGCCGGTGAGGCGCTGGCCAAGCTGCGGGCGATCAATCCGGACCTGACCCTGCTGGCGCGTGCGCACAGCGATGCGGAAGTGAAGCATCTGCTGGAACACGGCGCCGATGGCACGGTGATGGCCGAACGTGAGCTGGCGTATTCGCTGGCGGAGATGATCATGTCGACGCCGCCGTACCGGGGGTTGGGGCAGCACAGCATTCCGGTGGTGTGAGGGGTGTGCGGGCGGCAGGGCTTGCAGCCCTGCACCTGCAGAATCAACGTCAACGTCAACGTCAACGTCCGAAGCTGGCTGTCCGTGGGATGGCGAGGTGGCGTCCTGCTCTGGTAGGTGTCGACCTTGGTCGACACAGTAGATCCACTCCATGCGTGGATGATGTTCGATGACGTTCATCCACGCATGGCGTGGATCTACTACAAAAAAATCCCCGGTCGACCCGCATCGACCGGGGATCTGGATCGCCACGTTGCCACGCCTTGGAGAGGCAGTTCCACCGTAGCGCATCGCGGCGCCGGTGGTGATCGCCTGTGGCGATGACGACCAAGCGTGTGGCTATCAGGCGCCGGCCAGGGCCTGTTCCAGGTCCGCGCGCAGGTCGCCGATGTGCTCGATGCCGATCGACAGCCGCACGGTGTCTTCGCTGACGCCGGCCCGGGCCAGTTCAGCTGCGTCCAGCTGGCGATGGGTGGTGGACGCCGGATGGGTGGCCAGCGATTTGGCGTCACCCAGGTTCACCAGCCGGGTGAACAGCTTCAACGCATCGAGGAAGCGTGCGCCGGCTTCGCGGCCGCCTGGCAGGCCGAAGGTCAGCACGCCCGAGCCGTGGCCACCGAGGTAGCGCTGGGCGGCAGCATGCTCCGGGTCGTCGGCCAGTCCGGCGTAGCGCACCCATGCCACCTTGTCGTGCGCCTTCAGGTACTGCGCGACGGCCAGTGCATTGGCGTTGATGCGCTCCATGCGCAGGGCCAGGGTCTCGATGCCCTGCAGGATCAGGAAGGCGTTGAACGGCGACAACGCGGCGCCGGTATTGCGCAGCGGCACCACCCGCGCGCGGCCGATGTAGGCCGCCGGTCCCAGTGCGTCGGTATAGACCACGCCGTGGTAGCTGGGATCGGGCTGGTTGAGGCGCGCGAAACGTTTGGGCTGCGCCGCCCAGTCGAAGCGGCCGGAATCGATGATCGCGCCACCAAGACTGGTGCCGTGGCCGCCCAGGTACTTGGTCAGCGAATGCACCACGATGTCGGCGCCGTGCTCGAACGGGCGCAGCAGGAAGGGTGTGGCCACGGTGTTGTCCACGATCAGCGGCACGCCAGCGGCATGTGCGACCTCGGCAATCGCAGCGATGTCGGTGACGTTGCCGCGCGGGTTGCCGATCGATTCGACGAACACGGCCTTGGTGCGCTCGTCGATCAGGTCGGCGAAGGCGGACGGATCGGCGGGATCGGCGAAGCGCGCCTGGATGCCGTACTGCGGCAGCGTGTGCGCCAGCAGGTTGAGGCTGCCGCCATACAGCGCGCTGGAGGCAACGATGTTGTCGCCAGCCTCGGCGATGGTCTGGATGGCATAGGTGATCGCGGCCTGCCCCGAGGCCAGCGCGAGCGCGCCGATGCCACCTTCCAGGGCGGCCAGGCGCTGCTCCAGCACGTCGGTGGTGGGGTTCATGATGCGCGTGTAGATGTTGCCCGGCACCTTCAGGTCGAACAGATCGGCGCCATGCTGGGTGTCATCGAAGGCGTATGCCACCGTCTGGTAGATCGGCACCGCCACCGCGCGGGTGGTCGGATCGGGACGGTAGCCGCCGTGCACGGCCAGGGTTTCCAGTTGCCACTGCGGGTCGCTCATTGCACCAGGCTCCATCCGGGGAAACCGCCACCATAGGCCAGCCGGGGCCGGCCGCTGAAAGCCGCTGGCGATGACGCCAGTACCGCCGGTTATCAGGTTGGCCGCGATTCAGGCAGCCGTCATGGGCCGTTGCTAGGCTTCGCCGCCGGGCGCTCCTGCCCGGGCACGGAAGCCCAACGCGTATGCAGCCATCCCCTTGGACACCCACCGCCAGCGGCACACCGACCCAGGTCCTGCTGGTGGAAGACGACCGTCGCCTGGCCGAGCTGGTCAGCGATTACCTCCACGAACATGGCTTCGCCGTGCAGCACGTCGCGCGTGGCGACCTCGCCGGTGCGGCCTGCCGCCAGCACGCGCCGGAACTGGTGGTGCTGGACCTGATGCTGCCCGGCCTCGGCGGCATCGACGTGTGCCGGCAGATCCGCAGCTTCTCCGATGTACCGATCCTGATGCTGACCGCCTGCGAGGACGACATCGAACAGGTGCTGGGCCTTGAATCGGGCGCCGACGATTACGTGCACAAGCCGATCGAACCGCGACTGCTGCTGGCCCGCCTGCGCGCCCTGCTGCGGCGCCGGCACGGCAGCAGCAACACCGGCACGCCCTGCCGGCTGATGCATGGTGAACTGCTGATCGACCGCATGCAGCGTGAGGTGCACCTGCACGCGCAGCCGGTGGAACTGGGCACCACCGAATTCGAGATCCTGTGGCTGCTGGCCAGCCAGCCGGGGCAGATCCTGTCGCGCGACCAGATCCTGCAGGCGGTGCGCGGCATCGGCTTCGACGGCCTGGACCGCAGCGTCGATGTCAGCATCGGCAAGCTGCGCCGCAAGCTCGGCGACGATGCGCGCGAACCGCGGCGGATCAAGACCGTGTGGGGCCGTGGCTACCAGTTCAACCCGTCGGCCTGGACGGCATGAAGCGGCTGTTCCTGTGGTTGTGGTTCGTTACCGGTGCCTGCTTCCTGATCTCGGTGTTCTTCTTCAACCGCATCCTGGACGGCATCTACACGCCCATGCAGGATCGCGTCTTCGTCCAGCAGGTGCGCGGACAGGTATACGCCCTGCGCAGTGGCCTGGCCGGCCTGGACACCGGGCAGCAGCGTGAGCGCCTGCAGCACTGGCAGCCCCACTACGGCATCGCCCTGACCCTGCTCGACAGTCCTCCCACGCTCGACCCGCAGGAACAGGCGGCCGTGCAGGCCGATGGCTTCATCACGCGCGACCAGTACCAGCAGGTCCTGCTGCCGATCGAGGGCCTCGACGGCCGTTGGCTGCATCTGCGCCTGCCTGGCGCGGTGCAGATGACGACGTACATGACCATCGCCGTCTATCTCAGCATCCTGTTGCTGGTGGGCGCCAGCCTGTATGCCTGGGTGCGCCTGCTCTGGCGCGACCTCGAAGCATTGCGCCTGCACGCCGACCGCATCGGTGCCGGTGATCTGCAGGCGCGCGCACAGGTCTCGCCACGCTCGCAGATCCGGGTCATCGTCGACCATTCCAACCGCATGGCCGCACGCGTGGCCGAACTGGTGCAGCGCCAACGTGACCTGACCCATGCGATCTCGCATGAACTGCGCACGCCGATCGCGCGCGTGGCCTTCGGCCTGGACCTGATGCAGGACAGCGACGATCGCGAACGCCGTGCACGGCTGGCGCAGGGCCTGCACGGCGACCTGGCCGAACTCAACCGGCTGGTCAGCGAACTGCTGGCCTATGAACGCCTGGAGCATCCCAGCGAAGGCGAGCCGATGCAGCGCATCGAAGCCAACGATTGGCTGCAGGCCTGCCTGGCCGATGTGCGCCGTGATGCCGAACGTGCCGGCGTAGTCCTGCGCGTCCAGCCCAGTGCGTTGCCACGTGTGGATGCCGAGCCGCGCCTGCTGCAACTGGCACTGAGCAATCTGGTGGGCAATGCGCTGCGCCACGCGCGTTCGCAGGTGGAAGTCTCGCTGGTCGGTGTCGGCGGCCGCGCCTGCCTGCGCGTGGATGACGACGGCCCCGGCATCGCCGAAGCCGATCGCGAGAAGGTGATGCGCCCGTTCACCCGCCTGGACGACAGCCGCAGCCGCGACACCGGCGGCTTCGGACTGGGCCTGGCCATCGTCAGCCGCATCGCCGCCCGCCACAATGGCGAACTTCGCATCAGCTGCGCCACGCTGGGCGGCGCGCGCCTGGAAATGCACTGGCCGCTGGCTGCCAGCTGAACGCCCAAGGGCGCCATTACAGTTGATTACAACTCCCGCACAACTGCGGAGGGATCGGTCGCCGGCATATCGCCACGCTGGCAACCCTGCAGCACTCGCCGGATGCGCGTGCTGCTTTCCTCCCATTGTCGAGAGATTCCATGTCCCAGCTTCGCCGTACCCCGTCCCTGCTCTGCCTGGCCCTGCTGCCGCTGTTTGCCGCGCCGATCGCCCACGCCAAGGATGACCACTGGACTTTCGAAGTCGCCGCCGGTGCCGGTGCGACCCCACGCTACAGCGGCAGCAAGGAGTACCAGGCGTCGCCCATGCTGTCCTTCGATGCCATGTCACCCGGTGGCTGGTTCCTGGGCACCAGTGGCATCGGCTGGGGCACGGGCATCGGCCAACATACGCACGTGCGCGCCTACATCGGTGCCAGCGGCAGCCGCCGGGACAAGGACTCGGCCCTCGGTGGCTCGGACTTCCTGCGCGGCATGGGTGATATCCGTACCCGTCCCCTGGTCGGCCTCTCCGCTGGTTATACGCTGGGCGAGGCCGTGCTGAGCGGTTCCTGGCAGTTCACCCGCAAGGACGAGGACAAGGCCGAGAACGGCCTGTCCACCCAGCAGATCCACCTGAACCTGAGCATGCCGCTGTTCGACCTGGCCGGTGGCGTAGTCAGCGGCAGTGTTTCCACCGACTACGGCAACCGCGGTTACATGCAGACCTGGTACGGCGTCAGCCCGGAACAGGCGGCGCGCACCGGCTTTGCCCAGCACAAGCCGAAGGCTGGCCTGGTCAGCGCCGGTCTCGGCCTGAAGTGGAGCCACCGCGTGGGCCGCAATGGCAACTGGTACATCTCGGCCGAAGGCACGCGCCTGCTCGGCGATGCGGCCGACAGCCCGATCGTGCAGAAACCCAACCAGTTCGGGTTGATGAGCGGGTACACGCACCGCTTCTGAGAAGTCGCCGGGCATGGCCCGGCGCTGACGGAGGAAACGGGGCGCTGCGGTCAGGCAGCGCCCCGTGTGAATCACGCCTTGGCGAATACCAGATGGCCGCCGTCGTTGCCGACTTCGATGGTGTCGCCGTTGACGAAGGCGCCGGACAGGATCTTCTGCGCCAGCGGATTTTCCAGCTGTGCCTGGATCGCACGCTTCAACGGACGCGCGCCATACACCGGATCGAAACCGACATTGCCAAGCAGGTCGAACGCTGCATCGGACACCAGCAGCTTCAAGCCACGTTCGGCCAGGCGCTTTTCCAGGCCGCGCATCTGGATGCGCGCGATCTGCTTGATCTGCTGCTTGTCCAGCGGATGGAACACCACGATGTCGTCCAGGCGGTTGATGAACTCCGGGCGGAAGTGCGCCTGCACCACGCCCATCACCGCCGCCTTCATCTGCGTGTAGGCCTCCGGGCTGTCGTCGGCGCTCATGTCCTGGATCTGGTGCGAGCCCAGGTTCGAGGTCATCACGATGACGGTGTTGCGGAAGTCCACGGTACGGCCCTGGCCATCGGTCAGGCGGCCATCGTCCAGCACCTGCAGCAGAATGTTGAACACATCCGGATGCGCCTTCTCTACCTCGTCGAGCAGGATCAGCGAATACGGGCGACGACGCACCGCCTCGGTCAGGTAGCCACCTTCCTCGTAGCCAACGTAGCCCGGGGGCGCACCGATCAGGCGGGCGACGCTGTGCTTCTCCATGAACTCGCTCATGTCGATGCGGATCATCGCGTCGGCACTGTCGAACAGGAATTCGGCCAGCGACTTGCACAGCTCGGTCTTGCCCACGCCGGTCGGGCCGAGGAACAGGAACGAGCCGGCCGGACGGTTCGGATCAGACAGGCCCGCACGCGAGCGGCGCACCGCATCGGAGACAACCTTGATCGCTTCTTCCTGGCCGACCACGCGGTTGTGCAGCACCTCTTCCATGCGCAGCAGCTTGTCGCGCTCGCCTTCGAGCATCTTGTTGACCGGAATGCCAGTCCAGCGCGAGACGACCTCGGCGATCTCCTCGTCGGTGACCCGGTCCTGCACCAGCTTGAAGTCCTTGTGCTCGGCTTCCTGCGCGGCGGTCAGCTGCTTTTCCAGCTGCGGCAACAGGCCGTACTGGATCTCGCTCATGCGCGCGAAATCCTGGCGGCGCTGCGCGGCTTCCAGTTCCAGCTTGGCCTGCTCGACCTGCTCCTTGATCTTCGTCGCGCCCTGCAGCGCGGCCTTCTCCGACTTCCAGATCTCATTGAGGTCGGAGAACTCGCGCTCCAGCGCATCGATGTCGTTCTCCAGGTCGGCCAGACGCTGCCGCGAGGCTTCGTCCTTTTCCTTCTTCAGCATCTCGCGCTGGATCTTCAGCTGGATCACCCGACGCTCCAGGCGATCCAGTTCCTCCGGCTTGGAGTCGATCTCCATGCGCAGGCGCGAGGCCGCCTCGTCCATCAGATCGATGGCCTTGTCCGGCAGCTGGCGGTCGGTGATGTAGCGATTGGACAGCGTGGCCGCCGCCACGATGGCCGGGTCGGTGATCTCCACGCCGTGGTGCACGGCGTACTTCTCCTTCAGCCCGCGCAGGATCGCGATGGTGTCCTCCACCGACGGTTCGCCCACGAACACCTTCTGGAAGCGGCGCTCCAGCGCAGCATCCTTTTCGATGTACTTGCGGTACTCATCCAGCGTGGTGGCGCCCACGCAATGCAGCTCGCCACGTGCCAGCGCCGGCTTGAGCATGTTGCCGGCATCCATCGCGCCGTCGGCCTTGCCTGCACCGACCATGGTGTGCAGCTCGTCGATGAACAGGATGATCTGCCCTTCGCTCTTGGCCAGGTCGTTGAGCACGCCCTTCAGGCGCTCCTCGAATTCACCGCGGAACTTGGCGCCGGCAATCAGCGCGCCCATGTCCAGCGACAGCACGCGCTTGCCACGCAGGCCCTCGGGCACTTCGTCGTTGATGATGCGCTGGGCCAACCCTTCCACGATCGCGGTCTTGCCCACGCCGGGTTCGCCGATCAGCACCGGGTTGTTCTTGGTCCGGCGCTGCAGCACCTGGATGGTGCGGCGGATTTCCTCGTCACGGCCGATCACCGGATCGAGCTTGCCGCTCTCGGCACGCGCGGTCAGGTCGATGGTGTATTTCTCCAGCGCCTGCCGCTGTTCCTCGGCATTCTCCGACTGTACGTTCTCGCCGCCACGCAGCTTGTCGATCGCAGCCTGCAGGCGGGTCTTGTCGGCACCGGCGGCGCGCAGCGCCATGCCCAGCGTGCCGCTGTCCTCCAGCGCCGCGAGCACGAACCACTCGCTGGCAATGAAGGCATCGCCGTTCTGCTGGGCCAGCTTGTCGGTCTGGTTCAGCAGGCGCCCCAGGTCATTGCCCATCGAGACGTTGCCGGCCTGACCGGACACCTTGGGCAGCGCATCCAGCGCTTCGGTCAGGCGTTCGCGCAGTACCGGCACGTTCACGCCGGCCTGGGCCAGCAGCGGACGCGTGCTGCCGCCCTGCTGGTCCAGCAGCGCGCTGAACAGGTGAACCGGTTCGATGATGCTGTTGTCGCGGCCCACGGCCAGCGACTGTGCGTCTGCCAGCGCCTGCTGGAAACGCGAGGTGAGCTTGTCCATCCGCATTGCGAATCCTCATCGGTCATCAGGGCCGGCCCGCGCCGGCGATGCTGGAAAGATGCGGTTGCCCCACCCCGTTTCAAGGGTGACTGCGACTGCACCCCGAGGCCAGTCAGCCTGCGGCCAGCATGCCGGAGCGGGTGTGGTCGGCGCGTTGATCCGGATCAGTCATGCGCGGTGGGCGGGTTCAGCGGCTGATCGCGGTACGGAAAGCGCGCAGCTGCTGCTTGACCGCCCGCGCCTGGGCTGCGTCCATCCGTAGCAGGACCTTCTGGCCGATGGACCGCGATTGCAGGGTCGAATCGACGAAGCGGTAGCGGCCGCGCTCATCGCGTTCCACCAGCGGCGCCTGGGCCAGTTCCGGGGTCTCCAGCAGGTGATCGATCACCGCGACCAGGCGATCATTGAAATATCCGTCGGGTCGGCCCAGGTCCACATAGGCCTGCTGGATCAGCGGATAGAAGCGCTTGTAGGCAGTGGCCGTCGTCGCCGGGTCCAGCGCGGTGAAGGCCTGCACATAGGGCGCATAGCGCGCGGCGTTGCTGGCGGCGATGCGTTCGCCACCCTCGCCGGGCTCGACCTGCAGGCTGCCCGGCAGCGGCCTCGCGGCCAGTGCGGTGGGTGGCACGCTGGGCTTGTCCAGGTTGTCGACCTGGGTGACCAGGCGCTGGATCAGGTGATCTCGCAGCAGCAGGGTCAGCGGGCCCTCGCCCTGGAACAGCTGGCTCAATGCACCCCAGGCCGCGCTATCGCTGTCGGCCAGTTTCGGCAGCGCGGGATCGGCGGCGGCCTCGGTATCCAGCGGATGCCTGATCGGCGGCGGTGCTGGCGCGGGTTCTGCGGCCGCCTGCGGTTGTGGCGGTGCGCTGGTACTGGCAGGGCTTGATTGCACCGGCACCGAAACACCGTCTGCCAGGCTCTTCAGCTGATCGCGGAACAGCCAACCGCCCGCACCACCGATGACTACCACTCCCAACACCCAGGGCCATACCGCCTTTCCACTCTGCATGATGCAGCACCTCGTTTCACACGCATGGAGAAGGTGTGACCCCACCGATTGCAGCCGGTTCCCCGCCTGTTCCGCTGCCGTTCGGGTTGAGCCCTGCAGCAAGGCCGCGCTCACGCCTGCTTTGCATGCTCCGCGCGACGCTGTGGGTATTGTCCTGTGGAGGCACTGCCATGCAGTACGCGCTGTACTACTGGACCGGCATCCAGGGCCGTGGCGAGTTCGTGCGGCTGGCGCTGGAAGATGCCGGCGCCGACTACATTGACATGGCACGGGTGCACGGCGATGCGGTGATGCAGCCGTTCCTGGATGGCAGCAGTGAAGGTGCGCAGCCCTTCGCGCCGCCGTTCCTGAAGGCCGGCCGCCAGGTCATCGCGCAGGTGGCGGCGATCCTGGATTTCCTCGGCCCGACGCTGGACCTGGTGCCGCAGGCGGCGTCGCGGCGGATGCAGGCGCTGCAACTGCAGCTGACCATCGCCGACCTGGTGGCCGAGGTGCATGACACCCATCATCCGATTGCCGCATCGAAGTACTACGAAGAGCAGAAGACCGAAGCCAAGGCACGAGCCGCGTCACTGCGCAGCGAGCGCCTGCCCAAGTTCCTCGGCTACTTCGAGCAGGTGCTGGCCGCCAACGGTGGCCGCCATGCACTGCGCGAGCATTCGTATGTGGATCTGTCGCTGTTCCAGCTGCTGAGCGGGCTGGACTACATGTTCCCGCGCCGCATGCAGGCACTGGCACCGACCCTGCCCCTGCTGCGCGCGCTGCAGGAGCGGGTGGCGAAGCGGCCGAACATCACCGCCTACCTGGCCTCGGAACGGCGGTTGCCGTTCAACCCCCATGGCATCTTCCGCCACTACCCGGAACTGGATGGAGAGCGGTAGTGCCGGCCGCTGACCGGCAACCACACGATACGTCTACAGCCCACCGCGTTGCCGGCCAGCGGCCGGCACCACCGTGGGGTCAGCTGTTTTCACCCAGCGGCTGCACCGGCTGCTTCTGCAGCGAAAGCAACCCCAGCAGCAACGCCAATGCCACGTAGGCCCCCGCGAACTGCCAGCTGATAGTGCGCGCCAGCCCTTCCAGGTCCCACGGCAGGTAGATGCCGCCGCGCGGGTCCACCGAGTGGATCAGGCCGAACAGGGTCAGCACCGCCGCCACCAGCAGGAAACCGCAGGCGCGGCGCAGGCGCCCATCGACCATTGCCGCCACCGCCGAGATCCACAGCATCGAGGTGATGATGAAGCCATTGCCGAGGGTGAAGATCACCGCCAGCTCCGGCAGGCCATGCCCGTCGAGCTTGGTCAGCAGCTGCGGCAGCTGGTCCGGCGCGATCCAGCCCGGCGCCTTGATCGCCAGCAGATAGGCCACCGACGGCAGGAAACCGAACACCATCGCGCCGGTATGGTGCCGCGGCGTGGCCTGGAAGGCCTGGGTGGTGATGTCGATGGCCACGTACACGATGATCGGCGCCAGTACCGCCAGCGGCAGCCACTGCACCAGCCCGGAGATGATGCCGAGCATGCCGCCGATGCCAACGAACAGGCCGGTCAGCAGCGTATAGCCGCTGCGTGCGCCCATGTGCTTGTACGCGGGCTGGCCGATGTACGGCGTGGTCTGCGCAACACCGCCACAGACACCGGCCACCAGCGTCGCCACCGCTTCCACCAGCAGGATGTCACGGGTACGGTAGTCATCACCGGCCGCACGTGCGCTTTCAGAGACGTTGATGCCACCGACAACCATCAGCAGGCCGAACGGAAGCAGCAGCGGCAGGTAGGTCATCGCCGTGGGCAGGCCATCAAGGAAGCCCAGTGTCGGCAGCGGCAGCACCACCTGCGGCGGCACCCACTCCGGCACGTGGAAGCCCGGCGCGCCCAACCCGGCCAGGCCGAGGCCGTAATACAGCACGGTACCGAACACGAACGCCAGCAGCACGCCCGGGCCTCGCACCGGCAGCTTGCCCTTGGCGATCAGCACGTACAGCAGCAGGCCCAGCGTGGTGAAGCCGACCAGCGGCGAACGCAGCGTTTCCAGCAACGGCAACAGGCCCATCAGCACCAGCGCGATGCCGGCAATGGAGCCCAGCAGCGCCGCACGCGGCAGCGCGCGGGTGACCGCTTCGCCGAAGAACGACAGCACGAACTTGAGCACGCCCATGATGACCAGCGCGGCCATGCCCAGCTGCCAGGTGGCGATGCCCGCAGCGTGTGGGTCCATGCCCTGCTGCTTGAAGGCGATGAAGGCCGGGCCGAGCACCAGCAGCGCCATGCCGATGCTGGTCGGTGCATCCAGGCCAAGCGGCATGGCGGTGACATCGTCGCGGCCGGTACGCGCGGCCAGCCGGCGCGCCATCAGGGTGTACAGCAGGTTGCCGACCAGCACGCCGAAGGCGGTGCCGGGGAACATGCGGCCGAACACTACATCGGCCGGGAACTGGAAGATGCCGACCAGGGCCATGGCGATGAAGCCGAGGATGGAGAGGTTGTCGACGACCAGGCCGAAGAAGCCGTTGAAGTCACCGGCGACGAACCAGCGACGCGGTGCGGCGGAAGCGGGAGCGGACATGGAAGGGGTGGTGGGGGTGGGGACCGCCGATGGTAGGCCCAGCGGGGCCCGGGCGCCAATTCCGCGGTGGAATGATGGGTTCCAGCCAACGGCGGGGCCCCTCGTGGCTGGGCGCAAATCGCAAATTCCTGGGCTGGCCCGGGCGGGTGGGCGTCGCAGGGGACGCCGTGAACCCATCCCTGGGGGCTTGGCCGCGGCATCCATGCCGCGGACACCCCCGCGCCACCTACCCGACCGGCCCCTGACAATTTCCTGCGCGTGCCAGCCACGGAAGAGAATCAAAAGATCAAAAGCAAAGGCAGGCTCTCGTTGTAGCGCCGAGCCCACGCTCGGCCGCTGTACGCGAAGCCTCTTAGCCGAGCATGGCTCGGCTCTACAGAAGATCATTCCGATCATTCTTTCGTTCATCCACGCATGGCGTGGATCCACCGTGTCGACCAAGGTCGACACCCACCAGTGCAATATGCCGTTCCGGCAGATTGCAGGAAACTGTCGAAGGCGGGGTGGGTCCGGATGCGGGGGCGTGAGCGCCATGGATGGCGCGACCGAGCCTACAGGGACGTATTTACGGCGTCCCCCGCAACCGGACCCACCCCGCCTACCCACGGCAAACCTGCTCTTGACCTTGCTTCGGCGGTTGCCGTGGTTTCGGCGGGTGCAGGGCGCAGCCCTGCATCGACCACACCCCTCACTTCTTCAGGAAGTTGTCCACCAGCAGATGCTTCACGTCGTCGAAGCGGCCGTTCAGCACCGCCTTGGCCGCATACAGCGCCGTACCGGCCACCTGCTTGGCTTCGATCTGCGGCGGCATCACCAGCTCGGCGCGGCTGGTATGCACGTCCAGCAACGCCGGGCCGCGCTGCGCCAGGAAATCCTGTACCGCTTCCTCCAGATCCTCGCTGCGGGTCACGGTGCGGCCGTGGAAGCCGATCACTTCGGCAAGGCGGCCAAAATCCGGGTTCTTCAGGTCGGTGTAGTTGTCCAACAAGCCTTCCACCTTCTGCTCCAGCTCGACGAAGTTCAGAGAGCCGTTGTTGAACACCACCACCTTGATCGGCAGGTTCTCCTGTACCGCGGTCAGCAGGTCGCCCAGCAGCATCGCCAGGCCACCATCGCCGGACAGCGAGATCACCTGCCGGCCCGGGAACGCTTTTTGCAGGCCCAGTGCCTGCGGCATCGCGTTGGCCATCGTGCCGTGCAGCAGGCTGGTCAGCGTGCGGCGGCGGCCGTTGACGCGGATATGCCGCAGCACCCACACCATCGGCGAGCCGCCGTCGGCGGTGAACAGTGCATCGTCGGTCGCATACTTCGACAGCAATGCGGTCAGGTGCTGCGGATGGATCAGCTCGCCCTCACCGGGCTGCTCTTCCTGCTCGCGCTTCTTCAGCGCCTTGTCGCGACGTTCGATGCACTCGTCCAGGAAACTGCTGTCCTCGCGTGGCGGCAGCATCGGCAGCAGCGCATCCAGCGTCGGTGCGATGTCACCGACCACGCCGAGGTTCACCGGGTGGCGGCGGCCGAGGTGGCTGCCATCGCGGTCGACCTGGATGATCGTCGCCTTGTCCGGGTAGAACTGGCCCCAGGCGAAGTCGGCGCCGAGCAGCAACAGCGTGTCGCATTCCATCAGCGTGTGGAAGCCGGACTCGATGCCGAAGATGCCGGTCATGCCCATGTTGTACGGGTTGTCCGGCTCGACGAAATCCTTGGCGCGCGAGGTGTGCGCGACCGGCGCCTGCAGACGCCGGGCCAGTTCCAGCAGCTGCGCGTGCGCGCCCTGGCAGCCGGCGCCGGCGTAGATGCCGATGCGCTTGCCCTGCCCCAGCAGTTCAGCGATACGCTGCAACTCGGCATCCGACGGGCGCAGCACCGGCTGGGTATAGTGCACCGAGAACGGCACATCGTGCTTCACCTCGGCCTGGCTGATGTCGGCCGGCAGGATCACCACCGCCACGCCACGGCGGCTGATCGCCGCCTGGCAGGCCAGGGTCACCACGCGTCGCGCCTGCTCGGCGCTGTGCACCTGCTCGCAGAACACCGAGCAACTGGCGTACACCGCCTTGAAATCCACTTCCTGCGGGAATTCCATGCCCAGCTCGCTGGTCACCACCTGGCTGGCGATCAGCACCATCGGCGCACGATTGCGGTTGCTCTCGAACACGCCGTTGATGAAATGCAGGCTGCCGGGGCCGCAGGAGCCGGCGCAGGCGGTCAGTTCGCCACTGACCAGGGAATCGGCACCGGCGGCAAACGCCGCCACTTCTTCATGGCGCACGTGCACCCAGGCGATGTCACTGCCATGCATCGCATCAGTCACATGGTTGAGCGTATCGCCCACGATGCCGTAGCAACGGCGGACACCGGCCTGCTGCAGGGCGTCCACCACGATTTCGGCCACGCGCTTGCTCATCGGATACATCCTCGAACGGGGGAACATCCGAGGCTAGACCTTGGCAAGTGACGCCCCCGCAAAAAAAAGGGACGGAGGGAATCAAGTCGTTTGTGGCATATACGACTTGATTCCCTCCGTCCCCTTTTTTCAATCGTTGACGTTGATCCACCCCAGCACGTCGCCGCGCTTCGGGTTGCGGTAGCGCAGTTTCACCCAGCCGTCCTGTTCATCCAGCATTTCCACGCGGTCGCCCAGCACCAGATAGCGCTTGGTGCTGGTCGCGCCGGGTCGGTCGAACAGGAACAGGCGTGCTGGCACCACGGTGGCCTGCTGCCCCCGCAACGGCCCATCCGGCGGTGCGCCCAGGCCATCGGCAATCGCGCTCTCCAGCACACGACCGGCAGGATCGTAGGTGCGCCAGACCGCCAGCGGGCCCTGTTCATCGGCCTGTTCCCACTGCAGCGCGGCGTTCACCGTATCGCCCAGCATCAGCACATTCTCGCTGCGGTAAAGGTAGAGCTTTGCGCCTGCGAACCGGTACTGGTCGGCGTACCACATCGGGCCGCTGCGGCAACTGCTGGTGAGGGTGCGGGTGGCAACGTCCACGCTCAACCCCATCAGGTCACCGCAGCTGTCCTTGCCGTGGGTTTCGGCCTGCAGCGCGCGGAACTCCGCGCTGGCCGGATCGAAGCGGTATACCGTCACCGCTTCATTGACCATGCCCACCGAGGCGCGCGCGACCAGTTCCGGATAGCCATCGAAATCGACGTCCTCCAGACCCCACCGCGAATTGCCGTCGGTATCCGCAGCGCCCGCCAGCACCTGGCGCTTGCCCGACGGCGACAGCTGCACCGCCATGCTTCCGTCCTGCTGGGGATCGGCGTGCGCCTGCACGTGAGCGGCCACCTGGAACCGCAGTGTTTCGCCGTCGTCGCCACTTGCCTGCGCCGACGGTGCCAGCAATCCCGCCAGCACCAGGCCCAGCACGCATTCCCTGTGTTTCATCATCGCTCCCTGCGGCACCGCGGCGGCGCCTTCAACTCAGAACGATACCTCCACCGGCTGCCGCGACCACAGTACCGATTGATGCTTGGTCTGCTGCTTCCACGCCAGGCGGATCGCTTCGATATCGGCGCGACGCTGCGGGGTGTCCTCATGCAGCACCACCAGCACCTTGGTGCGCAGGCGGTTGGGCGAGGCATCGCCTCGGAACAGCCACTGGCCATAGGCATCGAACACGGTCAGGCCATCCGGGAAGCGCGGGGTCACCTCCTTGTCCAGGAAGGTGCGCCACTGCGCCTCGCTGATGGTGTCGGCCTGCGGACGGTTACCGGCGCCCTGCTCTTCGCCCACGCCGAAATACAGCTCGCTGCGCACCCAGCCGTGGCCGGCGGACGGGCGTGCGGCATCGCCCTTCAGTTCGGCAGTAGTGGCCGTGGCATAGGCGCTGGGCGCCTGCGAGGACAGGCTGGCACAGCCGCTGGTGGCCAGCAGCACGGCAAAGACGAGGCCAAGGTGTTTCATCGGTACAGCTCCGGGGAAGGGGGACAGGGCGAGCCGGCAGCGTACAGCGCCACCGGCCCGGCGTACTGATGCCAGCAGGGCATCAGCTCATGCCGGACCGGCAGGGGCTTGCATCTGCACCGGCCATCACGCGAATATAATATATCGCTTCATCCGGATGGATGTAAGTGAAACTATCTCCCCCTTCCCCGTCGTCGTTGTTGCTGGAGCCCCCATGTCCGCCCGCCTGCCCGCGTCGCCGCTCGGCCTCGCCATCGCCCTCGCGCTTTCCTCCGCCGCCGTCCCGGCCCTGGCCCAGGACGCCACCAACCTGGACACCGTGATCGTCACCGGCACCCGTGCCGCCGACCGCACCGTGCTTGAATCCACCTCGCCGGTGGATGTGCTCACCGCCGAGGACATCCGCAAGGCTGGCGTGGTCAACGGTGAACTGGGCAGCGCGCTGCAGGCGTTGCTGCCGTCGTTCAACTTCCCGCGCCAGTCCAACTCCGGCGGTGCCGACCATGTGCGCGCGGCACAGCTGCGTGGCCTGTCACCGGACCAGGTGCTGGTGCTGGTCAATGGCAAGCGCCGCCACCACACCGCGCTGGTCAACACCGACAGCAAGATCGGCAAGGGCACCACGCCGGTCGATTTCAATTCGATCCCGGTCAGCGCGATCAAGCGCATCGAAGTGCTGCGCGACGGCGCCGGCGCGCTGTACGGATCGGACGCCGTGGCCGGCGTGATCAACGTGATCCTCGACAACGGCGGCGACGGTGGCGAGATCGAGGCCAGCTACGGCGCCAACCACACCGACCTCAAGCCGATCGGCCGCACCCTCACCGACGGCCAGACCGGCAACATCAGCGCCAAGGTCGGCACCTCGCTGGGCGAGGACGGCGGCTTCCTGCGCGTCGGCCTGGAATACAAGCACCGCAACGGCACCAACCGCGCCGGCTTCGACCAGATTCCGCCGTGGGACCAGACCCCAGGCAACCTGGCACTGCAGGGCAAGCGCAACTACGTGCTGGGCGATGGGAAGAGCAAGGACATCAACCTGTGGCTGAACACCGAGATCCCGGTCGGCCAGACCTCGACGTTCTACGCGTTAGGTACCTTCAACCAGCGTGACACCGAGGGTGCGAACTACTTCCGCTACCCCGACGGCGACGCCAACTGGAAGCAGGTCTATCCGAACGGTTACCGGCCGATCTCCGAAGGCGAGAACCGCGACGTGCAGGCCGTGGCCGGCGTGCGCGGCCAGTGGGGCGAATGGAGCTACGACGGCAGCCTGGATTACGGCCAGAACGACTTCACCTACCGCCTGCGTGATTCGCTCAACGCGTCGCTGGGCCCGACCAGCCCGACCCGTTTCAAGACCGCCGATTACGAGTATGCACAGACCGTGGGCAACCTCGACCTGAGCCGCGTGTTCACCCAGAGCGAGAGCATCAGCCACACTCTGGGCCTGGGCGTGGAAGCGCGCCACGAGCGCTACCAGACCCGTCCCGGTGACCCGGCCAGCTACGCCGCCGGCCCGTTCACCGACCGCCCGACCGGTTCGCAGGCCGGTGGCGGCCTGACCCCACAGGATGCAGCCACCCTGTCACGCGATGTGGCCAGCGCCTATGCCAGCCTGTCCAGCCAGTTCGGCGAAAAGTTCTCCACCGATCTGGCCGCGCGCTACGAGCACAACGACGATTTCGGCGGTGAACTGACCGGCAAGCTCGGCCTGCGCTACGAATTCACCCCGGCGTTCGCGTTGCGCGGCGCCATCTCCAACAATTTCCGTGCGCCGTCGCTGGCACAGATCGGCTACGAATCCACCTCCACCGGCTACAACGCCGGCGGCCAGCTGGTGCAGGGCCGCCTGCTCTCGGTCAACAATCCGATCGCGCGTGGGCTCGGCGCCCGTGACCTGAAGCCGGAGAAGTCGCTCAACACCTCGCTGGGCTTCACCAGCCGCATCGGCGAGCATTTCGACCTGTCGCTGGACTTCTTCCAGATCGACATCGACGATCGCATCGCGCTGTCCGAGAGCATCACCGGTGATGCGCTGACCGACTACGTGGCCGCCAACTACGGCGTCAGCGGCCTGCAGAGCGCCAGCTTCTTCGTCAACGCCGCCGACACCCGCACCCGCGGCGCCGAACTGGTGAGCAACTGGCGCCAGTCGCTTGGCGATGGCCAGCTGCTGCTGACCGGCACCTACGCCTACACCAAGACCACGCTGAAGAACGTGCTGGCCACACCGGCGCAGCTGCGCGCACTGAACCCGGACTACGTGCTGTTCGGCATCGAAGAGACCAACACGCTCACCGATGCCACGCCGCGCACGCGTGGCAGCTTCTCGGCCGCATGGAGCAACGATCACTGGTCGCTTAGCACCCGCGTGAACCGCTACGGCAGTGCCACCCGCGTGTTCAACTTCGGTGACGGCTACATTCCACGCCAGACCTACCAGGCCGAGTGGCAGCTGGATGCGGAAGTGGAGTACCGCATCACCCCGCAGTGGAGCGTGGCCATCGGCGGCCAGAACCTGACCGACAACTACCCGGATCGATCCAACAGCGATATCCACTACTTCGGCAACCTGCCGTATGACGTGCTGTCGCCGATCGGCAGCAACGGCGCGTACTACTACGGTCGCGTCCGCTATACGTTCTGATCGCTCCGGGTAGGTACGGACCGTTGGTCCGCACGACACGGTAGTGCCGACCGCTGGCCGGCAACCTCAGGGTGCATCCATGGACCATGAAGTTGCCGGCCAGCGGCCGGCACTGCCCTGATTCGTAGCCTGCCCTCGACCCCACGTACACGCCCACGCTGGCAAGCTGGGCGTCATGGCTGAACCGCTCCCCCTGCGTCCGCCACCGCCCTTGCTGGACGACGCCTGTGCGTTGTTCCTCGATGTCGATGGCACCCTGATCGAATTTGCTGCACGCCCGGATGCCGTGCAGCTGCTGCCGGATGTGCGTGAAGCCATCGGCCGCATCAGCGACCGCCTGGAAGGTGCCGTGGCACTGGTCAGTGGTCGCCCGCTTGAGCAGCTGGACAAGCTGTTCGCCCCCCTGCAACTGCCTGCCGCCGGCCTTCACGGCCACGAACTGCGTGGCCAGGATGGTCGCGTACTGCGCGACGAGCACGGCGACGACACCGCCGAATGGCTGCACGCGCTGCACCAGCAGGCAATGCGCTTCGCCCATGGCCATCCGGGCGTGCTGGTGGAGGACAAGGGCGTCGGTCTGGCCCTGCATTGGCGCGGTGCCCCGCACGCCGCCAGCGATGTCCGCGCGTTCGCCGACCGGCACGTGCGCGGGCGTACCAGCTATCGCCTGCAACCCGGCGACCATGTCGTCGAGTTCGTCCCCGTAGGCACCGACAAGGGCCGCGCGGTGCGGAGGATGATGCAGTACCTGCCCTTCCGCGGCCGCCTGCCGGTATTCATCGGCGATGACCTCACCGATGAATTCGGCTTCGATGCTGCCAACGGCCAGCATGGCTGGAGCGTACTGGTGGGCGAGCGGGAACCCAGCGCGGCGGTGTTCGCACTGCCCGACATACGCAGCGTGCACGCCTGGCTGCGTGAGAATGCCTATTGACCCGGCCCCCCCACGGCCGCAACCGAGATGTACCGCGTGATGACCCAACCCGATCTTGATCTGGGCGTGGTCGGCAACGGCAGCTTCGGCGCCCTGGTCGACAAACATGCCCGCGTTGTCTGGAGCTGCCTGCCCACCTTCGACGGCGACCCCACCTTCTGCGCCCTGCTCGGCCCCAACCAGCAGACCGGCGGCGACTTCGCCATCGAGCTGGAGGACTTTGCCGACAGCGAGCAGGAGTACCTCACCAACACCGCGATCCTGCGCACCGTGCTGCGTGACACGCATGGCGGCGCACTGGAAATCCTCGATTTCGCCCCCCGCTGGCGCCAGAACGATCGCTTCTACCGCCCGGTCAGCCTGATCCGCCAGGTCCGCCCACTGGCCGGCAGCCCACGCATCACCGTGCGTGCGCGACCGCTGGCCGACTGGGGCGCGCGCGTGCCGGAATCCACCTG
Source organism: Stenotrophomonas sp. YJH_SMC_79 (assembly GCF_059367995.1). NCBI lineage: Bacteria > Pseudomonadati > Pseudomonadota > Gammaproteobacteria > Lysobacterales > Lysobacteraceae > Stenotrophomonas > Stenotrophomonas sp. YJH_SMC_79. Next base: position 100,571 of record NZ_JCAFRK010000002.1, on the reverse strand, counting down.
GGGCAGCAACCACGTGCGCTGGATCCTGCCCGAGCACGTGCTGCGGCTGACCACCGACGTACCGGTGCGCTTCGTGCGCGATGGTCTGCCGTTCGTGCTCAACCATCCCATCCACCTGATCCTTGGCGTGGACGAATCGCTCAACCGCTCCATCAGCGGCTACGTGCAGGAAGCCTTCCAGCGCACCCGAGATTACTGGCGTGAGTGGGTGCGCTACCTGTCCATTCCGCTGGAATGGCAGGACGCGGTGATCCGCAGTGCGATCACCCTGAAGTTGTGCCAGTACGAGGACAGCGGCGCGATCATCGCGGCAATGACCACCTCCATTCCGGAAGCCCCCGGCAGCGTGCGCAACTGGGACTATCGTTACTGTTGGCTGCGTGATGCGGCGTTCGTGGTGCGTGCGCTGAACCGCCTCGGCGCAACACGCACGATGGAGCAGTTCCTCGGCTACATTTTCAACCTGGCCACTACCGACGGCACGTTGCAGCCGCTGTATGGCATCGGCTTCGAAGCCAAGCTGGACGAAGACGAAGTACCCAGCCTGTCCGGCTATCGCGGCATGGGCCCGGTACGGCGCGGCAACCTGGCCTGGGTGCAGCGCCAGCACGATGTCTACGGCAGCGTGGTGCTGGCGTCCACGCAGCTGTTCTTCGACCGGCGCCTGCAGGACCCGGGCGACGCACACACCTTCGCCCGTCTGGAACCCTTGGGCGAACAGGCGTTCGCCCTGCACGACGTACCCGATGCCGGCCTGTGGGAATTCCGCGGCCGCACCGAAGTGCACACCTACACCAGCGCGATGTGCTGGGCCGCCTGCGACCGCCTGTGCAAGATTGCCGTGCGCCTGAAGCGCGACGACCGCGCACATTACTGGCGCGAACGCGCCGACACCATCCACGCGCGCATCATGGCCGAATCCTGGAGCGAAGAGCTGGGCCACTTCACCGACACCTTCGGCGGCCATCGGCTGGATGCCTCGTTGCTGCTGCTGGCCGACATCGGCTTCATCGACGCGCTGGACGCGCGCTTTGTCGCCACCGTGGATGCCATCGGCCGCGACCTCAAGCATGGCAATTCGCTGTACCGCTACGTTGCACCGGATGACTTCGGCGAACCGGAAACCAGCTTCACCATCTGCACCTTCTGGTACATCGACGCGCTGGCAGCGATCGGGCGCATGGACGAAGCACGCGGGATGTTCGAGCTGCTGCTGAAGCAGCGCAACCACCTGGGCCTGCTGTCGGAGGATCTGGCCTTCGACAGCGGCGAGGCCTGGGGCAATTTCCCGCAGACCTATTCGCACGTCGGCCTGATCACCGCCGCGATGCGCCTGTCGCGGTCCTGGCAGGAGGCATCGTGAGTCGTCTGGTCGTGGTTTCAAACCGCGTGGCCGTGCCGGGCGAGAACCGCGCCGGTGGCCTGGCGGTGGGCCTGCTGGCCGCGTTGAAGGAACGTGGCGGCATGTGGTTCGGCTGGAGCGGCAAGAGCGTGCGCGACGGCAGCGGCACGCTGCACACACAGAAGGACGGCGACATCGAATTCGTCACCCTCGACCTGAGCAAGCGCGAAGTCGATGGTTACTACAACGGCTTCGCCAACCGCACTCTGTGGCCGCTGCTGCACTTCCGCCTGGACCTGGTCGACTACGACCGCGGCACCCGCGAGACCTACCACAAGGTCAACGCGCTGTTCGCCGACAAGCTCGCGCCGCTGCTGCGCGAGGACGACATCGTCTGGATCCACGACTACCATCTGATTCCGCTCGGTGCGCTGCTGCGCGAACGGGGCATCGGCTGCCGCATCGGCTTCTTCCTGCACATCCCGATGCCATCGGCCGACCTGCTGCAGGCGATGCCCGACCACCTGCGGCTGTTCTCCGCGCTGTATGCCTATGACCTGGTCGGTTTCCAGACCCAGCGCGACGCCGATCGCTTCCAGACCTACCTGCGCCTGTTTGGCGGTGGCCGCGTGCTCGACAATGGTGAACTGGAAGCGCCAGGTGGACGCCGCTTCCGCGCGGCGGCCTTCCCGATCGGCATCGACACCGAGCTGATCGCACGCCAGGCCGGCACCGCCGCCACCAAGGCCGCCGTAAAGAACCTGCGCAACAGCCTGCGGGACCGCCAGCTGGCGATCGGCGTGGACCGCCTGGACTATTCCAAGGGCCTGCCCGAACGCTTCCTTGGCTTCGAGCGCTATCTGGAGCGCCATCCCGACCAGCGGGGTTCGCTGACCTACCTGCAGATCGCCCCGGTCTCGCGCGGTGATGTGACCGAGTACCGGCAACTGCGCAGCCAACTGGAACAGATCGCCGGCCACATCAACGGTGGCCACGCCGAGCCGGACTGGACACCGCTGCGCTACGTCAACCAGAACTTCACCCACGCCACCCTCACCGGCTTCTACCGGGCGGCGGCAGTGGGACTGGTGACCCCGCTGCGTGATGGCATGAACCTGGTGGCCAAGGAATACGTGGCCTCGCAGGACCCGGAAGATCCCGGCGTCTTGGTGTTGTCGCTGCTGGCCGGCGCCGCCGACGAACTGAAGCAGGCGCTGCTGGTGAACCCGCACGATCTGGACGGCGTGGCCGATGCCATCGCCACGGCCGCGACGATGTCGCTGCGCAGGCGCAAGGAACGCTGGCACGCGATGATGGAGCACCTGCGCACCTACGACATCAACCACTGGCGACGCAGCTATCTGGCCGCTTTGGAAGGCTGAGGAAAAAGGGGACGGAGGGGATTAAGTCGTTTGTGCACAAGCGACTTAATCCCCTCCGTCCCCTTTTTTCTTCAATCCAGGAATCGCGCGGCCTGCTCCGGTGCGGGCAGGTAACAGGCATCATGCCGCCCGAACCAGCGGTAGCGGTTACGCGCCAGCACGCGATACGCCGCGTCCCGCCAGCTGCGCGGCAGCACGCGCAGCACGCCGCTCAGGCGCCAGGCACCGCCAAGCCCCGCCAGTACGCGCAGGATCGCATCGGTATCGGTCCACGCGCCCTGTGCGTCCAGCAGCAGGAACGACGCCGGGTCCTGCGGATCCAGCCCGTGCGCGCGCAGCAGCGCGCCGCCCTGTGTGCCCTGCATCGCGGCGAAGCGGTAGCGCCCCTTGCGGTCGAAACGCAGCAGGAAGCGCACCCATCGATTGCACAGCGCGCACACGCCATCGAACACGATCACTGCGCGGCCGGTCTCGGTGGCAACCTCACTGCGGTTCGAGCCAGCCTTCATAGCGGATCAGGGCTCCGGCCCAGGGCAAGGTCACATCGACCAGGAAAGTGTAACGCTGTCCCTGCCAGGCTTCGCGGCAACGCACACCGCCAAACCAGCGCGTCGGCAACGGCAGCAACCCGAACGCCCAGACCCGCCGCACCGACCAGTCGATGCCGCCGTCGCGGGCCTGCAGGTCGAACGCGAAACGCACCGCACCCAGCTGCTCGTGCAGATGCCCTTCGTGCTCCCACAACCGCGACGCCATCGGCCAGCGTCCGAAGCGTCGCGCCCATTGTTCGCCCTGCCCGTGCGCGCTGAACGCTACCTCGGTCGGCAGCGCGTCGCCGCTCTTCGGCAACCGTGCCACTGCGGCCAGCAGCGGCACCAGCCAATGCCGTCCCCGCACAATCCGCGCCTGCCCTGCATAACGGCAGGGCAACGGCGCGGCATGCAGCGCCTGCACCGGGGCGGCCAGGGTGGCGAAGGCCGGCCCCAGCACCCGTGCGAACAGGGGCGTCCTCAGGGTGCGATCCAGGCCAGCGTCGCCATGCGCCCGGTGCGACGATCGCGCCGGTGCGAGTACAGGTCCGGATCGGCCATGGTCGAGACCGTGCCGCCGTATACCTGCGCCGGGTCCATGCCCGCGGCCTGCAGGCGCTGCCGCGCCAGCGCGAACAGATCCACCTTCCAGTGCCCGGCGCGGGTCGCCACGAAGGCCACCCCGGCAGCCGGATCGTGTCCGACGAAGGCGTGGTAGACCTCTTCACCGATCTCGTAATCGGCCGGCCCGGCAGCCGGCCCCAGCCATGCGCGCAACTGCCCGGGCGGCGTCTGCATGGCGGCCACGGTGGCCTCCAGCATGCCGTCGGCCAGGCCACGCCAGCCGGCATGCGCCGCGCCCACTTCGCTGCCATCGGCGGCGGCGAACACCACCGGCAGGCAGTCGGCGGTCAGGATCGCCAGCACCACGCCGGGCACCGAGGTCACCGCGGCGTCGGCCACCGGCTCGGCGGCACCCGGCACCGGCGGCGCGTTGAAGCGCAGCACGGTGCTGCTGTGTACCTGGCGCAGCCAGTGCGGTGCCGAGGGCAACGCCAGCCCCTGCTGCAGCAGCTGGCGGTTGTGCTCGACGTTGGCCGGGGCATCACCATCGGCCGCGTGCCGGTTGCCCAGGTTGAACTGCGCGAACGGCGCCGGCGAGATGCCCGCGCCATGCCGGCGCGTAATCAGCGCATGGACGCCGGCAGGCGCCGGCCAATCGGCCCACAGCAGCGGCAGCGCGGCGTCCATTACCAGCGGTCCCGCTCGCGCGCAGCGAAGGCTTCGCTGTCTTCGCGCAGCACCTTCATCAGGTGCAGCATGTCCTCCGGCACCGGCGCGGTGTTGCGCACCGGCTCACCGGTGATCGGGTGCGTGAACTCCAGGGTCTCGGCATGCAGGGCCTGGCGCTTGAAGCCACGCAGCGCGGCCACCAGCTCATCGCTGGCACCCTTGGGAAGCTTCAGCGCACCGCCGTACAGCGGGTCACCGATGATCGGATGGCGCACATGCGCCATGTGCACGCGGATCTGGTGGGTACGCCCGGTTTCCAGGCGGCACTCCAGCGCGGTGTGCGCACGGAAGCGCTCGCGCAGTCGGTAATGGGTGATCGCCTCCTTGCCGTCCTCGCGCACCGCCATCTTCAGGCGGTCGCGCGGATGGCGGTCGATCGGGGCATCGGCGGTACCGCCGGCCACCAGCGCGCCCATCACGATGGCCAGGTACTGGCGGTGCACGTCGCGCGCGGCCAGCTGCTCGACCAGCGCGGTCTGCGCTTCCAGGGTCTTGGCCACCACCATCACGCCGCTGGTGTCCTTGTCCAGGCGGTGCACGATGCCCGCGCGCGGCAGCACCGCCACCGACGGATCGCGGAACAGCAGGGCATTGACCAGGGTGCCGCTGTGGTTGCCCGCGCCCGGGTGCACCACCAGGCCGACCGGCTTGTTGATCACCAGCAGGTGCTCGTCCTCGAACAGCACGTCCAGCGGGATGTCCTCCGGCTGGGCATCGGTCTGGGTTTCCAGCACCACGTTGAGGGTCACCACCTCGCCGCCGCGCAGCGGATCGCGCGGGCGCACCTGGGCGCCGTCCAGCAGGACCTCACCGGCCTTGATCCACTCGGTCAGGCGCGACCGCGAGTATTCGGGGAACAGTTCGGCCACCACGGCGTCGAAACGGCGGCCGGCAGCGGTGTCGGGGACGATGGCCTGGCGGGCCGATTCAGAGGGTTGTTCAGACATGGCAGGGGGCATTCTTTGAAATTTTGGGGTCCCGGCGGCCGGTTTCAGTCGCTGGACAGGACACTAGGCTATCATCGACCCTTCGTATTCCAGCCGCGTCCCGCCTCGACCTCATGATCCGACGCTCCTCCATGCTCTCCGCGCCCGTCCGCCTCACCGCCCTGCTGCTGGTGCTGGTCATCGCCGCCACCGGCTGCCACCGTGGCGCCAAGAAGGGCGATCGCCCCGATGAAGGGACGCCGGTCGAACAGTTGTACGAGAAGAGCCACAAGCTGATGCAGGGTGGCAACTGGAGCGGGGCTGAAACCAGCTTCCGCCGCCTCGTGGCCCAGTATCCGTACGGCCCGTATACCGAACAGGCGATGATCGAAACCGCCTACGCGCAGTACAAGGCCGGCAAGCACGACGATGCGGTGTCCAGCATCGACCGCTTCATCCGTACCTACCCGACCCACCGCAACATCGCGTACCTGTACTACCTGCGCGGCCTGGCCAACTCCAACCGCAGTACGGTTTTCCTGCGCCGCGTATGGTCGTTGGACGCCAGCCGCCGCGACCTGTCCACGCCGCACCAGGCGTATTCGGACTTCAACATCGTGGTCGACCGCTACCCGAACAGCCGCTACGCCGCAGATGCGCGCCAGCGCATGCTGGAGCTGCGTGACGTGTTCGCCCAGCATGAGCTGGACAACGCCCTGTACTACATGCGCCGCGGCGCCTGGGTCTCGGCCGCCGGCCGCGCCAACTACCTGCTGGAAACCTATCCGCAGAGCGCGTTCCAGTACGACGCCGTCGCCGTCCTGGCCGATTCCTACACCCACTTGGGCAACAAGACCCTGGCCGACGACGCCCGCCGCGTCCTGCAGCTGAACCAGCCGGACCACCCGTGGCTGGAAGGCAAGTGGCCGAAGTACCCGTGGATGATCCGCAAGCTGAACCCGTTCGCTGGTGAAAAGTCCGCCAGCACCGGCCAGCGCAACGCGCGACTGGAAAAGAAATAAGAGAGGGCCCCGAAAGGGGCCCTTTCCTTGTTGGCAGATCCACGCCATGCGTGGATGGTTCGCGCGCCCAAGGCAGCCGCGCACTGGCGCTAGGAATACTACGAATTCCCTGCCGTTGCGATGCCGTTCCCAGACCGCACGGGCAACGCCCTCCACACTCCGGCGCACGGCCATTTCCGCCTGTTGGAGTCCACATGTCCCCATCCGTTTCCCGCGCCCGCCCGTTGCTGGCCGCCTTCGCCAGTGCCCTGCTGGGCCTGTCCACCGCCGCCCAGGCCGCAGAGCCGGGGGAGCTGATCACCGCAGCGCCCTATCGTGCCGCCTGGGTGCCGTCAAAGGCCTCCCAGGCGTATCTGCTCAGCTACCGCACTCCCGATCATCACGGCCGACTGGCGCAGGGCACCGGCCTGCTGTACCTGCCTGCAGGCACGGCACCGACGGGCGGCTGGCCGGTCGTTTCCTGGGCGCATGGCACCCAGGGCATCGCCGATCACTGCGCCCCTTCCCATTCTGGCCCGACCCACGCCGAACGCGATGGGCGCTTCCTGGACACCTTCCTCGCCCAGGGCTATGCCGTCGCCGCGGCCGACTACCAGGGCCTGGGCAGCCCAGGCAGCCACGCCTACCTTCATGTGCGCACCGCCGCACGCAACAGCATCGACATGGTCAAGGCCAGCCACCAGTTCCTGGGCGGTCGTCTTTCACCTCGCTGGGTCTCGGTAGGCTACTCGCAGGGTGGTGCCGCGGCGCTCAGCGCCGGCCACCAGGCTGCCACCTATTCCGGCCCCGGCCTGCAGTACAAGGGCAGCTTCACTGCAGGCACGCCCACGGCCGTGGAGATGACCGCACTGGTGATGCGCCCCGACAGCCGCACCGCCAACCCGGGCGCGGTCAATGCCTACCATGCCTATCTGGTTGATGGATTGCTGCAGGTGGCACCGCAGATCGACCGCGTGCTGAGCGCACAGGGGCGTGCGCGCATCGCCCTGGCCCGACAGCACTGCCCGACCGACCTGGCGGCGCAGCTGGAGGGTGCGGTCACCGGCGAGATGTTCAGCGCGCCGTTGACCTCGGTACCGGGCATCTGGGCGCTGTTGCACGACTACCTTGGCGTGCCACGCCAGGGGTTCACCCAACCGCTGATGCTGGCCCACGGCACCCGCGACCAGGATGTGCCCTATCTGACCACCCTGCTGTACGCCGCCGGCCTCGCACTGCGCGGCGAACCGGTAGCGTTCCGCCAGTACCCGGTTGACCACCGTGGCACGCTGGATGCGGCGGCGGCGGATGGCCTGGCGTTTGTGCGAGCCCGGCTGGGGGACAGCCAGTTCGACGAAGCCACCGAAACCGCCACACTCGAACAGCTGATGGGCGACGTCCCGTAGAACCACGCCATGCGGGGATGCACGCTACGTCGGGTTGCCGGCCAGCGGCCGGCACTACCCGCCAACCGCTGCCTCAGCCCTTGTAGCCGTTGCTGATCGGGTAGCGACGTTCGCGGCCGAATGCCCGGCGCGACACCTTCGGGCCGGGCGCGGCCTGGTGCCGCTTCCATTCGCTGATGCGCACCAGGCGCAGCACGCGGTCAACCACGGCCGCGTCGTAACCGGCGGCAACGATCTCCGTGCGCGACTGCTCCTGGTCGATGTAGCGGTACAGGATGCCGTCAAGCACGTCGTAGGCCGGCAGCGAGTCCTGGTCCAGCTGGTTCTCGCGCAGTTCGGCCGACGGCGGGCGGCTGATCACCGCCGGCGGGATCACCGGCGCCCCGCCCACGGTGTTGCGCCACTTGGACAGCCCGAACACCTCGGTCTTGTACAGGTCCTTCAACGGCGCATAGCCACCACACATGTCGCCGTAGATGGTGGCGTAGCCCACCGCGTACTCGCTCTTGTTGCCGGTGGTCAGCAACAGGCCGCCGAACTTGTTGGCCAGTGCCATCAGGATCACGCCACGGCTGCGCGACTGCAGGTTCTCCTCGGTCACGTCCGGGGTGGTGCCCTCGAATATCGGTGCCAGCGATTCCATCAGGCCCTTGAACGCCGGCTCGATCGAGACCGCCTCCAGCTTCACGCCCAGTGCCTGGCATTGCTCGGCGGCCAGGTCGTTGGACAGGCCTGCGGTGTAGCGCGACGGCAGGCGCACCGCGGTGACGTTCTCGGCGCCCATCGCGTCCACCGCCATGGCCAGTACCAGCGCCGAATCGATGCCACCGGAGAGGCCCAGCCACACCTTCCTGAAGCCGTTCTTGCGGCAGTAGTCCTGGATGCCACGGGTGACAGCGCGCCATGCCAGCGCGTCCATGCTCTCGTCGCCATCGTCCATCCACACGTGCGGCATGAAGCGGCGGGTTTCACCGTCGTACTCCACCACCAGCCACTGGTCGACGAAGGCGGCAGCAGCCGGGTGCACGGTACCGTCACCATCGGCCACCACCGAGGCGCCATCGAACACCAGCGCATCCTGGCCACCGACCACGTTGAGGTAGGCGATCGCCGCCCCACTCTCACGGGTGCGTGCAGCCAGCACCGCATCGCGCTGGGCATGCTTGCCCCGCTCGTACGGCGACGCATTCGGCACCACCACCAGCTGCGCGCCGGCGCGCACCGTGTCGGCCAGCGGCTCGGCGAACCACAGGTCCTCGCAGATCAGCAGGCCAACCGGCACGCCATTGACCTCGAACACGCAGCTGCCGCCATCCGGATCGACATCGAAGTAGCGACGCTCGTCGAACACCGCGTAGTTGGGCAGCTCGCGCTTGCGGTAGGTCTGCTCCACCAGGCCATCGCGCAGCACGCTGGCGGCGTTGTAGACCACCGCGCCGGCCGCCTGCGGCCAGCCGACCACCGCGGTGATGCCGCGGCAGGCTGCGGCGATGCGCGTCATTGCCTGCTCGCACTCGTACAGGAAGCCCGGGCGCAGCAGCAGGTCTTCCGGCGGATAGCCGCTCACCGCCAGCTCGGGGAACATCACCAGCTCGGCGCCGTACTCATCGCGCGCCTGGCCGATCATCTCGATGATGCGCTCGGTGTTGCCGGCGACATCGCCGACCGGGAAGTCGAACTGCGCCATCGCGATGCGGATCGAAGCCATGGGGGTCCAGCCTGTGGTTGCAATGCGCCCATTGTAACGCCCGGGTCAGATCCCTTTTGCGAAGCAAAAGGGATCTGACCCCATCCCACACGCAGAAAGGCCGCCCGGAGGCGGCCATTCTGTTTCAAGCAGCCGGCCAGCGGCCGGCTCTACAGCATCGTCTGCCAGAGGCAGTCGATCTTATTTCACCAGCTTGGCGATGGCAGCGCCCAGGTCGCCCGGCGAACGCACGGTCACAACGCCAGCGGCTTCCATTGCAGCGAACTTGCCTTCTGCAGTGCCCTTGCCGCCCGAGGCGATCGCACCGGCGTGGCCCATACGCTTGCCGGCCGGAGCCGACGCACCGGCGATGAAGCCGACGACCGGCTTCTTCACGTGGTTCTTGATGTACTCGGCGCCGGCTTCTTCCGCGTCACCGCCGATTTCGCCAACCATGATGATGCCTTCGGTCTGCGGGTCTTCGTTGAACAGCTTCAGGCAGTCGACGAAGTTCAGGCCGTTGATCGGGTCACCACCGATGCCGATGCAGGTGGACTGGCCCAGGCCGACTTCGGTGGTCTGCTTGACCGCTTCATAGGTCAGGGTGCCCGAACGCGACACGATGCCGATCTTGCCCGGCTGGTGGATGTGGCCCGGCATGATGCCGATCTTGCACTCACCCGGGGTGATGACGCCCGGGCAGTTCGGCCCGATCAGCACGGTGTCCGGATGCGAGCGGGTCAGCACGTTCTTGACGCGCAGCATGTCCAGCACCGGGATGCCTTCGGTGATGCAGACGATGACCTTGATGCCGGCAGCAGCGGCTTCCAGGATCGCGTCAGCCGCGTACGGCGGCGGCACGTAGATGACCGAAGCGTTGGCGCCGGTGCTCTGCACGGCGTCGGCAACGGTGTTGAAGACCGGCAGGTCGATATGGGTGGTGCCACCCTTGCCCGGGGTCACGCCGCCGACAACCTGGGTGCCGTACTCGATCATCTGAGTGGCGTGGAAGGTGCCCTGCTGGCCGGTGAAGCCCTGCACGATCACCTTGGTGTTCTTGTTGATCAAAACAGACATTGGAATTCCTTGGTGTCGGTATCAGGCGGCGTTCTTGACAGCTTCAACGATCTTCTTGGCGCCATCGTTGATGTTGTCAGCCGGGATGATGGCCATGCCGCTGTCACGCAGCAGCTGCTTGCCTTCTTCCACGTTGGTGCCTTCCAGGCGCACCACGACCGGAACCTTGACGCCCACTTCCTTCACGGCGGCGATGATGCCTTCGGCAATCATGTCGCAGCGGACGATGCCGCCGAAGATGTTGACGAAGATGCCTTCGACCTTGTCCGAGGACAGGATCAGCTTGAAGGCTTCGATGACGCGCTGCTTGTTCGCACCGCCGCCCACGTCCAGGAAGTTCGCCGGCTCGCCGCCGTTGAGCTTGATGACGTCCATGGTGGCCATGGCCAGGCCGGCGCCGTTCACCATGCAGCCGATGTTGCCGTCCATGGTGACGTAGTTGATGTCCAGCTCCGAAGCGATCACTTCGGTCGGATCTTCCTGGGTCTTGTCGCGCATGGCGACCAGGGCCTTCTGGCGGAACGCGGCGTTGTCGTCGCTGTCGAACTTGCCGTCCAGCGCGTACAGGTTGCCGTCGTCCAGGATGGCCAGCGGGTTGATTTCAACCAGCGCCAGGTCCTTTTCGTTGAACAGGCGGTACAGGTTCACCATGATGCTGGCGAACTGGCCGGCCTGCTTGGCGGTCAGGCCCAGCTTGAAGCCGAAATCACGGCCGTGGTAACCCTGCACGCCTTCGACGAAGTCGACGTTCAGCGAGTGGATCAGCTCCGGGGTTTCAGCAGCGACCTGCTCGATCTCCACGCCGCCTTCCGAAGAGGCGATGTAGGTGATGGTCTTGGTGCCACGGTCGACCAGCACCGACAGGTACAGTTCCTTGACGATCTCGCCGGCGGTGGTCACCAGCACCAGGTTGACCGGCAGTTCAACGCCTGCGGTCTGGTAGGTGGCCATCTTGGTGCCGAGCATCTTGGCCGCAGCGGCCTTCACGTCGTCGGTGGTCTTGCAGAACTTGACGCCGCCAGCCTTGCCGCGGCCGCCAGCGTGGATCTGCGCCTTGACCATCCAGGGGCCCTGGCCCAGGGAGTTGGCAGCGGCAACCGCTTCGTCCGGGGTCGCAGCGACCTTGCCGGCCGGGACCGGGATGCCGTACTCGGCAAGCAGTTGTTTTGACTGGTATTCGTGGAAATTCATGCGTCACCGTGGGAATAGGAACGACCGCACGCAATTCCTCAGGGCCCCGGCGGGGCGCCGGCATGGACCGCGGCGGGCCCACTATTGTGGCCGAGCCAGCGCCGGGGCGCAAAGAAGTCTGTACAAAACGCCAGGCGTGGGCAGATTTCCACCGCCATTCAGGCAGTTGCGCCCGGGCCGGGGCTGGCCACCGGTGTCCGCACCGGGCCAAATGCGCGATCCGGGTCACTTCGGCGGCACCCGGCCGGGGGCCCTATACTGCCCTTCGCAAACGCGACGTGCCGGCCCGGCTTCAGGGGGTGCCGGCCAGGCCCGCCGCAGAATCCAGACCCAGGCAGCCAGAAGGGGAGTTCCGGCGTGTCACCCAGTGCTTCATTGATCGACCGCATCGAATCGATTCCGCGGCGTGAACTGTATTTCTTCGCGCTGTACCGGGTGCTGATCGCTACGGTCATTGCCGCCCTGCTCTACAGCCCCTTGTCGGCCATGGTCGGCGAAGCCCATCACCCGCGGCTGGCCGACGTCGTTGCAGTCATCTACCTGGCCCTGTCGCTGCTGGCCCTGGCACTCGGCCGCAACGAACGCTGGCTGCGTCCGATCGTAGTCAGCGGCGTGCTGGTGGATATCGTGGCCGCCACCCTGCTGTCGCACGCCCTGCCCGGCGCCAGTGCCGGCATCTCGATGTCGCTGCTGTTCAACATCGCCGCCGCCGCCACCCTGCTGCCGCTCAGCCTGGGGCTGGGCCTGGCGCTGGCCGCCAGCCTGGCCACCGGCGTCGAGTACACCTGGAAGCTGCTGGAAGGCGGCGACCCTACCCGCACCCTGGCCGAACTGGCGATGTTCGCCACCAGCTACCTGGCACTGGCCTTCATCAGCTACCAGGTAGGCAACCGCGCCCGCCGCAACCAGCAACTGGCCAACCAGCGTGGCGACGAAGTGGCCAACCTGTTCCAGATCAACGAACTGATCATCCGCCGCATGCGCACCGGCGTGCTGGTGGTGGATGCCGACAACCGCATCACCCTGGCCAACGAAGCCGCCTCGATGCTGCTGGGCGACAACGACGGCAACGGCGAAAGTGGACGCCTGGACCTGGCCAGCGCCGCACCGGAACTGGCGCGCCGGCTGCAGCGCTGGCGCAACGGCTGGGCACAGGACGAACTGCCGCTGCAGCTCAACCCCGACCAGCCGGAAGTGCAGCCGCGCTTCGCCCGCCTGCTGGCCGGCAGCGAGCTGGCCCTGGTGTTCCTGGACGATTCCAGCGTGGTCTCGCGCCGCGCCGAATCGCTCACCCTTTCTGCCATGGGCCGCTTCTCGGCCAGCCTCGCCCACGAGATCCGCAACCCGCTGGCGGCGATCAACTATGCGGTGCAGCTGCTCGAGGAAGGTACCGGCTTCAACGAGAGCGACCGCCGCCTGCTGCAGATCATCCGCCAGCAGTGCCAGCGCACCAACGGGATCGTCGAAAGCGTGCTGGGCCTGGCCCGGCGCGAGCGTGCCACGCCCGAGAACGTGGACCTGGTCGCCTTCGTGCGCCGCTTCGTGCTGGAGTACAAGCAGGGCCAGACCCTGGAGACCGACAGCATCGAACCGATCATCAGCGACACTTCGGTGATGGCCCAGGTCGACACCAAGCATCTCTACCAGGTGCTGACCGTGCTGGTGCACAACGCGCTGAAGTACGGCCGCATCGGCCAGCAACCGGCACGGGTGCGGTTGCGCGTGGCCCAGCACGAACGCAGCGCGGTGATCGATGTGATGGACCGCGGCCCGGGTATCCCCGAGAGCGTGGCGGCGCAGCTGTTCCGGCCCTTCTTCACCACGTCCGAGCATGGCACCGGACTGGGCCTGTACATCGCGCGCGAGCTGTGCAGGGCCAACCAGGCCCGCCTGGACTACATCGCGGTACCCGCCGGTGGCTCCTGCTTCCGCCTGGTGCTGCCCGGTCCACATACGCTGCTGCCCAGCTGATTCCCATTCTGTGCGTCAAACATTTGTCGCTTCCAGCCCCCTCGTTTATCTTTCACGCCCATGAATGAAACCCGCAGCGCCCTCGTCGTCGACGACGAACGCGACATCCGCGAACTGCTGGTGCTGACCCTCGGCCGCATGGGGCTGCGCATCAGTACCGCCGCCAACCTGGCCGAGGCACGTGAGCTGCTGGCCAGCAATCCGTACGACCTGTGCATCACCGACATGCGCCTGCCGGATGGCAACGGTATCGAGCTGGTCAGCGAGATCGCCCAGCACTACCCGCGCACGCCGGTCGCGATGATCACCGCATTCGGCAGCATGGATCTCGCCGTGGAGGCGCTGAAGGCCGGCGCGTTCGATTTCGTCAGCAAGCCGGTGGACATCTCGGTGCTGCGCGGACTGGTCAAGCACGCGCTGGAACTCAACAACGCCGAGCGCCCGGCACCGGGCCCCAACGCCGAACAGGGCGGGCGCCTGCTTGGCCACTCACAGGCCATGGATGTGCTGCGCACCACCATCGGCAAGGTCGCGCGCAGCCAGGCGCCGGTCTACATCCTCGGCGAGTCGGGCGTCGGCAAGGAGCTGGTCGCACGCACCATCCATGCCCAGGGCGCGCGCGCGGCCGGCCCGTTCGTGCCGGTCAACTGCGGCGCCATTCCCGGCGAGCTGATGGAGAGCGAATTCTTCGGCCATCGCAAGGGCAGTTTCAGCGGCGCGCACGCCGACAAGCCCGGCCTGTTCCAGGCTGCGCATGGCGGCACCCTGTTCCTGGACGAAGTGGCTGAACTGCCACTGCAGATGCAGGTGAAGCTGCTGCGCGCGATCCAGGAAAAGTCGGTGCGCGCGGTGGGCGCGGCCAACGAGGAGCCGGTGGATGTCCGCATTCTCTCGGCCACCCACAAGGATCTGGCCGAGCTGGTCGAGGACGGGCGCTTCCGCCACGACCTGTACTACCGCATCAACGTGATCGAACTGAAGGTGCCGCCGCTGCGCGAGCGCCGCCAGGACCTGCCCGAACTGGCCGCGGCCGTGCTGGCCCGATTGGCCCGCAGCCACGGCCGCGCCACCCCGCTGCTGGCGCCGTCGGCGCTGGACGCACTGGCGCAGTATGCGTTCCCGGGCAATGTGCGCGAGCTGGAAAACATCCTGGAGCGTGCGCTGGCCCTGGCCGAGGAAGACTGCATCGGCGCCGATGACCTGCGCCTGCCGCAGCACGCGCCGCGTGCACCCGGCAGTGCCGCGCCCGCCGAAGCGGTGGCCGACCTGCAGCCGGGCAGCGCTGCCCTGCCCTCCTACATCGAGCAGCTCGAGCGCAGCGCCATCCAGCGTGCGCTGGAAGAGAACCGCTGGAACAAGACCCGTACCGCCGCGCAGCTGGGCATCACCTTCCGTGCGCTGCGCTACAAGCTGAAGAAGCTGGGGATGGAGTAAGGGCCGAACTGCCCTGGTAGGCGCCAACCCTGGTTGGCGTTGCGCCGCCGCGCCATCCACGCATGGCGTGGATCTACCCACCACCGTGGTAGTGCCGGCCGCTGGCCGGCAACCTCATGCATCGCGCCATCCACGCATGGCGTGGATCTACCCACCAACGTGGAAGTGCCGGCCGCTGGACGGCAACCTCATGCATCGCGGCATCCATGCATGGCGTGGATCTACCTCAATCCTTGGTGACGCGGTTGATCTCGGCCAGGCTGGTGATGCCCGCCGCGGCCTTCTTCAATGCCGACTGGCGCAGGTCATTCACCCCGATCTGCTGCGCCGCCTCGGCAATCTGCAGCGCATTGCCACCGGCCAGCACGATGGTGGCGATCTCATCGGTCATCGGCATGACCTGGTAGACGCCGGTCCGGCCCTTGTAGCCCTCGGTGCATTCATCGCAGCCCACGGCCTCGTACAACTCGATGCCCGCATCCAGCTGCGCCTGGGTGAAGCCTTCGGCCAGCAGCGCATGTTCGGGCAGGCTGGACGGACGCTTGCAGTTGCCGCACAGGCGGCGTGCCAGGCGCTGGGCGATCACCAGCGTCACCGAGCTGGTGATGTTGTAAGGCGCAATGCCCATGTTCATCAGGCGCGCGATCGTCTGCGGGGCGTCGTTGGTATGCAGCGTGGACAGCACCATGTGGCCGGTCTGCGCGGCCTTGATCGCGATCTCCGCCGTTTCCAGGTCGCGGATTTCGCCGACCATGATGATGTCCGGGTCCTGTCGCAGGAACGAGCGCAGCGCCGCGGCGAAGGTCATGCCGCGCTTGTTGTTCTGCTGTACCTGGTTGACGCCGGGCAGGCGGATTTCCACCGGGTCTTCGGCGGTGGAGATGTTGCGCGTCTCGTCGTTGAGGATGCCCAGCGCGGTATACAGCGACACGGTCTTGCCCGATCCGGTCGGGCCGGTCACCAGCACCATGCCGTAGGGCTTGTGGATGGCATCCAGGAACAGCTTCTGCTGGTCCGGCTCGTAGCCCAGCTTGTCGATGCCCAGCTTGGCCGCGCTGCCATCGAGGATACGCAGCACCACCTTCTCGCCGAACAGGGTCGGCAGCGTGCTGACGCGGAAGTCGATCTGCTTGGTCTTGGACAGGTTGAGCTTGATGCGGCCGTCCTGCGGCACGCGCTTCTCGGCGATGTCCAGCTGTGCCATCACCTTCAGGCGGGCGGCGATGCGCTGGTTCAACTTCACCGGTGCGCGCGCGACCATCTTCAGCAGGCCATCGATGCGCAGGCGCACGCGGTAATCGTCTTCGTAGGGCTCGAAGTGGATGTCCGAGGCGCCCTTGCGGATCGCGTCGACCAGCACCTTGTTGACGAACTTCACCACCGGGGTGTCGTCACCCTTGGCATCGATGCCGGAATCGCTGCCGGTGGCGCCGAGATCCTCGTCGCCGGCCGCCACGTCCAGGTTGCCCATGCCATCGTCATCGCCGCCCAGGGCGTCGCCGAGGGTGTCATGGCTGGCGTGCCAATGTTCCAGCGTACGGCGGATCTGGTCCTCGTCGACCAGGATCGGCTCGACCACCAGGTTGGTGTGGAACTTGATCTCGTCCAGCGAGTGGGTCGGGTTGCTGGTGCCGACGAACAGCTTGCCACCGCGCTTGAACAGCGGCAGCACGTTGTGCTTGCGCAGCAGCTCCTCGCTGACCAGGCTCATCGCGTTCTGGCCGGCGTCGAAGGTGGACACGTCGAACAGCGGCATGCCGAACTCGACCGCGTTGGCGGCGGCCAGCTGCGAGGCATTGACCAGCTTGTTCTGCGCGAACCACGTAGGCAGTGGCTGGCGGGCGGCCGCGGCCTTGGCCATGGCGTCGCGGGCGGTGGCCTCGTCCAGGGCCCCGTCCTGCACCAGGCGACGGGCCAGGCCGGTGATGCCGACAAGATTGGCGGTGGTGACAGCGTTCATATGAATCCTTGGCTCATGGGGTCATGCCATGCCGTACGCCTTGCACGGACACCGCACGGGGCAGCAGAACCCGCCGCGACCCAACGGCCACCGGCATCGCCAATCCATGAGCAACACTGCCTTGCCCGGCACTCCCGGCCCGGCAGGCACGATCCTGACTCCCCCGGGGATGATAGCCCCGTCAAGGGGCGGCCAGCATCCCATTGACGCGCTGAAGTGTGATCAGCAGCCGGTCGGGCGATAGCGCGCTTCGAACGCGCTGCCATCGCAGCTCCAGATGCCCTCGGCCGAGCGGCGCAGGATCAGGTCCTTGCCTTCCAGCGCGCTGTGGCCCTTCAGGGTGCAGCTGATGTGGCCGACGCCGGATTCGCTGAGTTCGGCTTCCACGTTGGAGCAGTGGGCGTTCTGGGCGCCGCCGATGAACTCGGGGGTGATCAGACTGGCCGAACGGCCCTCATAGATGACCGTTTCAAACAGCATCTTGCCCGGACTGATGTCTGCCAGTGCAGCAGTGAGCTGCGCTCGGACCATGTATGGCTGAAATACGACTATCCCGATTGCTGCCAGGATGGCGATGATGGCCACCACGATCATCAGTTCGATGAGCGTGAAGCCCTTCTGTGTGTTCATGACTCCCCCTGTTTGATCCAGCAATCCCCATTGCTGCGTGCTGACCGACTTTCATGTCCCGGTCAGCACAAGGCCCGCTGAAGCGGGCCTTGTGTAGTTCTGCGAAATCACGAGGAACTCAAGCCCTCGTCATTCACCAGTCAGTACGATCAGCTGCAACCAGCCGGCACGAACTTCGGCTTGACGTCGGTAACCTTGCAGGAGAAGCCGCCAGCCTTGGTGATGGTGCCCTTGTCGTCAACGGTCGGCTCAGCATAGGCCAGCTGCAGCTTGGAAGCGTCGCCGATACGGCCCGGATCACGGATGGTGCAGGTCATGCCGGTGTCATCGACTTCAATGGCCGAGCAGTTGCCGGTATTGGCAGCCTGGAAACCAGCAGTGACCAGAGACGGGGTCTTGCCATTGCTGACTTCCATCTCGAACTGGGTCTTGTGCGCAGCCAGGTCGGCCAGCGCAGCGGTGACCTTCGACTTCGAGGTGTAGTCCTGGTAGGCCGGCAGCGCGATGGCGGCCAGGATGGCGATGATCGCGACGACGATCATCAGTTCGATAAGGGTGAAGCCCTTCTGGTTCTTCATTGGTACATCCCCAAGATAGTGGTGGTTGAGTTCAGTGCACGGGATCGGACCGGCCAGCGCCGGTTGAGCGGGCCCCGCGCCCTGCGGGTGGATCAACGCAGGTTGCGTGCCAACCCCGGCACGCCTCCCCCTGGATTTCCCCGCGCCCATGATGGCAGCAATTTCGCGGATGGGAACCCCCTGCATCCGAATCTGCGATGGACGCGGCAATGTGACGCAGTGCGTCACCTTTGGTCGGCACCCGGCACGAAATCGCACGCTGGGCCGCCTGCCAACTGCCCATCCGGCCTTGAACCCGCTACCATCAATGGCTAGTTACCCGCCTGGGGATGGCGGGTCTTGGGGAGCCAACATGTCTGTCAGTCGCAGTGCGATCAAGAAAGAGCCGGTGGCGCGCGCCACCATGGAACTGCAGCCGTTTGTCTGGGAGGGGACCGACAAGCGGGGCGTGAAGATGAAAGGCGAGCAGCTGGCCAAGAACGCCAACCTGCTGCGCGCCGAGCTGCGCCGCCAGGGCATCAACCCGGGCCAGGTCAAGCCCAAGTCGAAGCCGCTGTTCGGCGCCGCCGGCAGCCCGATCAAGCCCAAGGACATCGCCTTCTTCAGCCGGCAGATGGCCACGATGATGAAATCCGGCGTGCCGATCGTGTCGTCGCTGGACATCATCGCCAGCGGGCACAAGAACCCGCGGATGAAGAAGCTGGTGGACACCATCCGCACCGACATCGAAGGCGGCTCTTCGATGCATGAGGCCATCAGCAAGCACCCGGTGCAGTTCGACGAGCTGTACCGCAACCTGGTACGGGCCGGTGAAGGCGCCGGCGTGCTGGAAACCGTGCTGGACACGGTGGCCACCTACAAGGAAAACATCGAAGCGCTGAAGGGCAAGATCAAGAAGGCGCTGTTCTACCCGATCATGGTGGTGGTGGTGGCCATGCTGGTCAGCGGCATCATGCTGGTGTTCGTGGTGCCGCAGTTCGAGGACGTGTTCAAGAGCTTCGGTGCCGAGCTGCCCGCCTTCACCCAGATGGTGGTGAACCTCTCGAGATTCATGGTGTCGTGGTGGTGGCTGATGCTGCTGGTCGCGATCGGTACGGCGGTCGGCCTGGTTATGTCCTACAAGCGCTCGCCGAAGATGCAGCACGCGATGGACCGGTTCGTGCTGAAGGTGCCGGTGATCGGGCAGATCATGCACAACAGCGCCATCGCCCGCTTCTCGCGCACCACCGCGGTGACCTTCAAGGCCGGCGTGCCGCTGGTGGAGGCGCTGGGCATCGTGGCCGGTGCCACCGGCAATACCGTGTACGAAGAAGCGGTGCTGCGCATGCGCGACGACGTCTCGGTGGGTTACCCGGTGAACATGTCGATGAAGCAGACCAACCTGTTCCCGCACATGGTCATCCAGATGACCGGCATCGGCGAAGAGGCCGGCGCGCTGGATGCCATGCTGTTCAAGGTGGCCGAGTACTATGAGCAGGAGGTCAACAATTCGGTGGATGCCCTGAGCAGCCTGCTGGAACCGATGATCATGGTGTTCATTGGTACCATTGTGGGCGGCATGGTGATTGCCATGTACCTTCCCATCTTCAAACTCGGCGCCGTCGTCGGATAACACATACATGGCTTTTCTCGACCAGCATCCTGGCCTCGGCTACCCCGCCGCGGCCGCCTTCGGACTGCTGCTGGGCAGTTTCCTGAACGTCGTCATCCTGCGCCTGCCCAAGCGGCTGGAATGGCAGTGGAAGCGCGATGCGCGCGAAGTCCTGGAGGAACCGGACTTCTATGAGCCGCCCCCACCGGGGATCGTGGTCGAGCCGTCGCACTGCCCGCACTGCAAGCACAAGCTGAGCTGGTACGAGAACATCCCGCTGTTCAGCTGGATCATCCAGGGCGGCAAGTGCCGCCACTGCAAGGCGCCGATCTCGCTGCAGTACCCGCTGGTGGAGGCGCTGACCTCGCTGCTGGTGGTGGCCTGCGTCTGGCAGTTCGGCTTCGGCTGGCAGGGTTTCGGCGCCATCGTGCTGACCTGCTTCCTGATCGCGCTGTCCGGCATCGACCTGCGCACCCAGCTGCTGCCCGACCAGCTCACCCTGCCACTGATGTGGCTGGGGCTGATAGGCAGCATCGACAACCTCTACATGCCGGCCAAGCCCGCCCTGGTGGGCGCAGCGGTGGGCTACCTGTCGCTGTGGACGGTCTGGTGGCTGTTCAAGCAGCTGACCGGCAAGGAAGGCATGGGCCACGGCGATTTCAAGCTGCTGGCGGCACTGGGCGCCTGGTGTGGCCTGAAGGGCATCCTGCCGATCATCCTGCTGTCCTCGGTGCTGGGCGCCATCATCGGCTCGATCTGGCTGTACAGCCGGGGCCGTGACCGCGCCACGCCGATTCCGTTCGGCCCCTACCTGGCCATTGCCGGCTGGCTGTACTTCATGTGGGGTGCGCCGCTGGTGGAGCAGTACATGGTGATGAGCGGGCTGCGCTGAGGGGAGTCCCCATGAGCCGCTACGTGGTTGGCCTGACCGGCGGCATCGCCGCCGGCAAGAGTGAGGTGACCCGGCGCTTCGAGGCGCTGGGCATCGTGGTGGCCGACGCCGACCTGGCCGCCCGGGCCGTGGTCGCCGCCGGCAGCCCGGCCCTGGCCCGCATCGCCGAGCGCTTCGGCGCCGGCATGCTGCTGGCCGATGGCAGCCTGGACCGGGGTCGCCTGCGCGCCCACGTCTTTGCCGACCCGGCCGAGCGGACGGCGCTGGAAGCCATCACCCACCCGGCCATCCGTCTGCTGATGCAACAGCAGTGCGAGCAGGCTGAAAGCCCTTATGCGATTGCCGCCATTCCGCTGCTGACCGAGGTCGGTGGCCGAAAGGCATACCCCTGGCTGGACCGGGTACTGCTGGTGGATGCGCCGGAAGCCGTGCAGCACGCCCGGCTGATGCAGCGCGATGGCATCGACGCCGCGCTGGCCGACCAGATGATTGCTGCGCAGGCCAGTCGTGCGCAGCGGCTGGCACTGGCCGATGACGTGGTGGTCAATGATGGGCAGCCGGAGGACCTGCAGGTGCAGGTGGAACAGCTGCATGCGCGGTATCTGGGGTTGGCCCGGGGTTGAGGCCTGGTTGCCGGCTCGCGGCCGGCGCCACCGAAACGCATCCACGCATGGCGTGGATCTACGTAGCCGGGCCCATGCTCGGCTCGGCTTCGCTTACAGGGGTTTCGGCGAAAACGTCAGGGTGGCGATCACGCCGCGCTCGCCACCGGGGCGCACGCTCACCTGCCAGCCGTACAGGTCGCACAGACGGCTGACGATCGACAGGCCGATGCCGCCACCCTGCGAATGGCCGGCATGGGTGCCGCGGTAGCCGCGCTGGAACAGCTTGGCCGCATCTTCCTCGCTCAGGCCCGGGCCGCTGTCGGTTACCGACACCGAATTGGTGCCCACGAAGACGCGCACTTCGCCATCCTGCGAGTACTTCACCGCGTTGCCGATCAGGTTGCCCAACGCCACCGACAGCGCCGCCTCGGGCGCATCGATCACCAGGTTGCGCTCGCCTTCCAGCAGCAGCTCCAGCGGCTTGCCGCCCAGCTGCGCGCGGTGCGCATCCAGCAGCTGCTCGGCCACGCGGGCCACGTTGCTGGTGCCCTGCCCTCGCTCGTTGCGCGACAGCAGCAGCAGCGCACCGATCAGGTCGCTGCACTGCTGCTCGGCACGCTGGATGCGCTGCAGGCGCTGCAGCACCTTCTCGTCCAGGCCGGGCCGGGTCAGCAGCAGCTCGGTGGCACCGCGGATCACCGCCAGCGGCGTGCGCAGTTCATGGCTGACGTCTGCATTGAACTCTCGGTCGCGCTGCACCACTTCGGTCAGCCGCGAGGAATAGTCGTCCAGCGCCTGTGCCAGCTGCCCCACCTCGTCATCGGGAAAGCGCGGCGCCAAGGGCTCGGGATCACTGGTACCGCCACGGTACGCACGCAGCCGCGCGGCCAGGTCCGACACCGGCTTCATCACCTTCGATGCCGACCACCAGCCCAGCACCAGCGACAGCACGCTGAACACCAGCACCGACAACACCAGCGCGCGGTTGAGCTGCTTGCCACCGCGCACGCTGTCGGTCATGTCATAGGCGAGGAAGAACCAGGCGTCGGGCGTCTTCCGCACGGCCAGCTTGTAGGAATAGGGTTCGCCGTGTTCGTCGCCGCTGACGCTGTGGATGCCATCGGAGAAGCCCGCCCACTGCGCGCGTTCTTCGCGCACCCGGTCGAACTTGTCCTTGGAATAGGCATACGCACGGATCTGCAGCACCGGCGCGTCCGGGTTGTGGCCCGGGTGTTCGTAGTAGCGCCGCGCGTACTCGTCGATGTTGCGGTTCATCAGCTCTTCCACCAGCTGGTTTTCCACGCGCAGGCGGGCCCAGTTGGTGGCGAACGCGAACAGTGTTGTCAGGCAGAAGCCCAACAACACGAACGAGACGATGATGCGGCTGCGCAGGCGCCGCCTGTATGGCGTGCGCCGGCGCTCCCCCTTGGCTGCCACGGAATCAGGCTTCCGGGGTGGCGATGCGGTATCCGATGCCATGGCGGGTCTGGATCAGCGGCACTTCAAACGGCTTGTCGACCACCGCACGCAGGCCATGGATATGCACGCGCAGCGAATCCGAGTCGGGCAGTTCCTCGCCCCACACGCGGGTTTCCAGTTCCTGGCGGGTCACCACCGCCGGCGCCGCTTCCATCAGCGCCTGCAGGATCTTCAGTGCGGTCGGGTTGAGCTGCAGCAGCTTGCCCTGGCGGCGCACTTCCAGCGTGTCCAGGTTGTACTCCAGATCCCCTGTTTCCAGCACGCGGGTCTGCACGCCCTTGCCGCGGCGCGACAGGGCGTTCAGACGCACTTCCACTTCCTGCAGCGCGAACGGCTTGATCAGGTAGTCATCGGCACCGGAATCGAAGCCGGCCAGCTTGTTGTCCAGCGAATCGCGGGCCGTCAGCATCAGCACCGGGGTCTGCTTGCGCGCTTCATTGCGCAGCTTGCGGCAGACTTCGATGCCGTCCATGCCTGGCAGGTTGAGATCCAGCACGATCGCGTCGAACTCGTGCACCACGGCCAGATGCAGGCCGGTGACCCCGTCAGCCGCGAAGTCCACCGTATGCCCCCGGTCCTCCAGATAGTCGCCCAGGTTGGCCGCAATGTCGCTGTTGTCTTCGATTACCAGGATTCTCACTGTCACCTCTAATTGACTGTACTGCCGGCGCGCATGACCTGCCTCATGTCCTGCTGTGCCCGTTCCTTCTGCCGAGCACGCTCGGCGACGGTCATGCACTGCGTCGTGGTCCGATTGGAACCGATGGGCTTTTCACGTTGGCATATTAGACGACTATCTTCACGCGCCTGTGTCAAAACCGTGTTCACGACCTGCTGATCGTTGAAGACCTGGGTTTGCACCGGTTCAGGCATGGAATCGCGCGCCGGGTACTGCTCCACCGCTGCCCGCATGCGTGCCAGGGCGTCGTTGACGCGGGTGCGCTCGTCCTGCTTGAGTTCCGAATAGGTTTCGCCGTCCTTGAGCTCCACCTCGATACGCGCGATCTGCTGCTGCAGCGGCTGACCGGGCACGAACACCTCCTTGCCCCGGGATGCCGATGCGGTACTGACCAGGGCGAGTCCTGACAACAGGACGGCCGACATCAAAGCCTGTTTCATGGCAAACAAATCCTTGTCTGTGGCGAATCCCGACTCTATTCGCACCACCTTCACGCCAGCAAGTGCCAATGGTCGGGGCCGCGGAAGCTCTACCGCGAGCTGGCAGGGTTGAAGTTGTTGAAGGTGCGCTGGTCGTTCAACAGCGCCTTGCCCTTTTCCTCGATCCGGCGGCGCTCGGCCACCGTCAGGCAGCGGCTTTTGGGCATGTTGCTGCCGGTGCTGCGCGTGTGCTGGCAGATCTGCCGGCTGTCCTCGTGGGCGCGGGTGAGCAGGGTATTGATGCGCTCCTGGTCGTTGAAGACCTCCCCCTGCACCTGCGGTGGCAGTTCCTGCAGGCTCTGGTGGGCGCCCATCCGCGCGGTGATCCGGGCCAGTGCCTGGCGTACCTCGCTGCGGTCATCAGCGGAAATCTCGCTGTAATCGCCATCATCCAGGGCCTTTTCGACCTGGCGCACCTGCTCGGCCACCGGCGACTGCCGGTCCATCTGCACAACGGATGTCTCCGGCTTGGCCGCAGCAGATCCGGCCAGGCCCAGCAACAACGCGATCATCGTGATGCGGTACATCGCCAGCCTCCGATCCATCCAGGAACGATGGGGGCCACTCTACGGCCGTCACGCTGCCTCCACAAGGGACACCGGGCAGGCATAAAAAATACCCAGGCGGTGCCCCCGCCTGGGTCTGAAGTTGTATCCCGATACCGATCCTGCTGAGAGGCAGAGCTGCGGTTCGCTGAAGCCTACGCGCGGGCCGATTAAAGGCTTGTTAAAGCCCGCCTCATCCGTCCATGAGAATTTCAAATCATTGAATACTCAGGGCTTTTTAAGCTTCTCGACGTGTTCGATGATGCGCGTGGCCACGTCCACCCCGCAGGCGGCCTCGATCCCTTCCAGCCCCGGCGTGGAGTTGACCTCCAGCACCAGCGGGCCACGTGCGGAGCGGATCAGGTCCACCCCGCACACCGAAAGGCCCAGCGCCCTGGCCGAACGCACAGCGACCTGCTGCTCGGCGCGGCTGGCCTTGGCGGCCACGGCGGTGCCACCGGCATGCAGGTTGGAGCGGAAGTCCCCTTCCGGCGCCTGTCGCTGCATCGAGGCCACCACCTGATCACCGACCACGAAGCAGCGCAGATCGGCTCCCTTGGCTTCGCCGATGAACTCCTGCATCAGGAAGTTGGCGTACAACCCGCGCAGGGCCTCGACAATGCCGCGCGAGGCGCTGGCCTTCTCGGTGAGGATCACGCCGCGGCCCTGGGTGCCTTCGTTGAGCTTCACCACGTGCGGGGGCGGACCGAGCATGGACAGCAGGTCGACGGTGTCGTCGGGGTTGTCGCCGAACACGGTGACCGGCATGTCGATGCCCTTGGCCGCCAGCAGCTGGTGCGCGCGCAGCTTGTCGCGCGAACGCAGGATCGCGTCGGAGGGATTGGGCGTGCGCGCGCCCATCAGCTCGAACTGCCGCAGCACGGCGGTGCCGTAGCGGGTGATCGAGGCACCGATGCGCGGGATGACCATGTCCACGCCGGTCATCGGCCGGCCCTTGTAGTGCATCGAAAAGCCATCGGCGGCAATGCGCATGTAGCAGCGCAGCGGGTCGAGGATGCGCACAGTATGGCCGCGCGCGCGTGCCGCCTCGACCAGCCGGCGGGTGGAATACAGGGAACTGTTGCGGGACAGGATGGCGAGCTTCATCGCGGCAGGATCGGGCGGCAGGCGCGCAGCATAGCGCGGGCGTGTGGCGGGTGGATGATGCCGCGCGGGCAGGCGATTCTGCGTGCCTGGCAGGGCTGTGCGAAGATGCCCTGCCGGCTACAGGACAGGACACTGCCGGCCCATGCAAACCAAGGAGAACCACAGATGCGAATGGGAATTCCGCTGTTGTTGCTGTTTGGCCTGGTGGGAGGCGCCGCAGATGTGCAGGCTGCGCCGACCCATGCAGTCTCCCGGCTCTACTTCGATGCCAACAACACCCTGATCGGCCAGGGCCTGCGCTACTGCACCGGCAGGACCCAGCACCAGGGCGTTGCCTCTCATGCCAATACCCGCTGGATCGATGTCTCTTACGCGTGCCAGGGCGACTCGACCGACGTTTCCTACGGCAGCTGGGTGCCTGCGCAACTGCGGCAGGATTTCTGCACGCTGTATGACGCCTGCACATCGCTGATGCCATGGCCGGAACCCGGCCTGCCCGGCACCCTCGGCAACGGCTTCTACTCTGACTGACAGCCGCTGGCCGCCGTACCGTCTCCGGCGATGGCAGCGCCGTCGCCGGAGACTCCACCCGCCATGCCCCGGAGACTCCATGCCACTGACGATCCTTCCGCGCTTCTCCGAAGTGGATGTACTCGGCCACGTCACCAACACCGCCCTGCCCGTCTGGTTCGAGGAAGGTCGCCAGGAGATCTTCCGGCATTTCAGCCGCGAGGCCAGCATGCGCGATCTGGCGCTGATCCTGCGCCGCTACGAGATCGACTTCCTGCGGCAGATACAGGCGGGGCACGAAGTGCGCATCGAGACCCGGATCGAGAGCATCGGCCGCTCGTCGCTGTCGATCGTGCAGCAGGCGTTCCAGTTCGAGGCCCTGGTGGCCAGCGGGCACTGCGTGATGGTGCATTTCGACTACACGACCAACGCCTCGCGCGAGATCGATGCGGAGCAGCGCCAGGCGTTGTCGGGGCTGTTCACCGAGGAATATGCGCTGTCGCTGCGGGAAACGAGCGCGCGCACCGTCGAGGCCTGATCAGCGCGAGGGAAGGCGCAGCCTGAAACGCCCATCACGGGCGCGCAGCGCCAACCCGGTTTCACGCCATTCCACGGGCAACTCCAAGGCTGTGTGGGGCGTGGGGTACCGATGCACGGCATCGAACTCCCAGCGCTCCTCGTAGGCTTCGCACTGGAGTGTGCCGTCATCGTCAACGTCGATCACATTGATCCAGGCCACGCTCCGGGCCTTGCCGAAGCCTCCCATGGCATGACGGGCAAAGGCCTGCCAGCGCCCCTGCCAGCAGGCAAGCCACACGCCCTCGATGGGTCGCAGGTTTTCATCAAGCACACTGCCGGCCACCACCACGCAGCGTCCCGACGGACTCGCGATCACCGTCTCCAGATCACAGACGTGGCGACCACTGCAGGCCTCGTCAAGGTAAAGGGAGTACGGGCAGATGCACGCGAACAGGGCCGGATGCGCGGTCACGCGCAGATCATCGGGAAGCAGTGGGACCGCGCGCAGGACCCGGGCATCAGGCAGGAGGTACCTCAGCTCCTGCGGCACTCCGGCGGCCAGCGCCGGATGTCCGTGCTCCAGCCATAGGCCGCGGCAGGGATGCAGCTGGGTCACGCCGCCGGACTGGCTGCGCAGCCACGACTCCGCCCCGGCGTCCCCCTCGGACTGCCGGCGCTCGCTCAGCTGCTGCCGGAACAGGCTGGGAGCAGCCGCAAGCACGTGCACCGCCTTGCGGCGCTCGTCGTAGACGAGCACCGCTTCGCATCGATCAACGTATCCGCTGGCCAGGCGCAGCGCGCCTCCCGGAAGGTCCTGCCATTCACCGCTGGCATCACGGCTGCCGCCGGTGGATACGCCTTCGACGATGGCCCCATCGCGCAGCATCTGCGTGCTGTACGCCGGCCCGCCCATGCCCAGCTCGCCCCAATCCAACAGCACATCATGTGCGGGCGGCCGGTCGGCAAAGGGCGTCATCGATCGCGAGCGCAGGCGTGAACCGCCCACGGCATCGCCGACCAGATCGATTCGCTGCAGCGCGCCCCCCAGCGCAAGGCACACGGCAAGGCCGACAATCACGCCCAAAGGTGACCACCAGGCCACGCAGACGGCGATCAAGGCCAGGAACGGCACCCACTGGGTGTAGCGCCGGACGGCGCTTCGATCAACCGGCATGCGGATGAGAGGGGCGCAGCTGCGAACCGTCCACGTCTGCATGGCCGCTCTGATCGATTGCGGCCGATGCCGGTTCAATCATCCTGCATCCCCGGAACTGCACCGAATCGATTCTCTTCCTCGCTCCCGGGAAGCAGCATGACCGGAAAGAGGACGAACACCCCCAACGGAATGAACGCGATCACGGTGTACCAGCCTGACTCGTCGATATCGTGCAATCTCCGCACGGTCAGGGCCAGCATCGGAGGCAGGAAGACGATGACAGCGCAGACGGTCATGACCCATCCCAGCTTCCACAGGATCTCGGACGTTTCCCAATCGAACGACAGGTAGCCGACCAGCCAGTAACCGCGATCCATCACGCTGTAGCTCACCGCCATCACGAACCCGGCAAGCAGCGAATACGACCAGAACTCCCTCCGGTCGGATCGTCCGGAAAAATCAAAGCATCGCCTGATGGGCACAAGTGCAGCGATCATTCACGCTCCGGGCAATGGATGATGGGCGTCAACAGCTAACGATCTTTTAGCATTCCGAAGCCAAGCATCAACTGAACCCTGCGACCCGACCAAGCCGAGGAGGCCACAGCAGCTGCGGCTGCAGCAGGGGAATTCCTGTCATGCAGGCCCCGCGCCAGCGCGCGTTAGGACACGGCCGATCCGGCCAAGGGGTGTTTGCGAAGCGAACGTCCAGCCCTGGCATTCACCGACCATCTCGACCGGGATCCATGCGCGGAAAAGCGGGGTTCGGATATCGCGGAGCGTCTGCCTGGCGCAGACCGCTGGAAACATGGAGCGGGCGATGGGAATCGAACCCACGTCAGTAGCTTGGGAAGCTACAGCTCTACCATTGAGCTACGCCCGCATTGGAGGTGAAAGTCTATGCGGTGGGGCCGGTGCAGCGCAATGGTGACCGCCGCATCCGCGCGGCGCTGGAGCCCTTTCCTTGCGGAAAGGGCTCCGGCCCGGCGGTTGCTGCTTAGAAGGTGCCGCTGAAGTTGGCGAACAGCGTCGCGTCCTGGGCACGCTTCTGCCCGGCTGAAGCGCTCAGGCCGAAGTTGCTCTGCAGCCCGAACAGTTCGGTGCGGGCACCCAGCACGACGGTCGCGTAGTCCTTGTCGAACTTCAGGCCCGGCACACGGTAGCTGCCCAGTTCCGGCAGGGTCTGCAGCCATGCGCTGGCCTGCTTGGTGTCTTCGAACTCATGGTCGTAGGTCAGCTGCGCGTACGGCTTGAGGGTGCCGCCATCGAAGCGGGCCTGCCAGCCGATGCGGCCAACGGTCGAATCAACGTTCTGGCGGTCGTAACCCAGCGCGGTGGCCAGGGTGCCGGCCGCAGCGCTTTCGGTGTAGCCATCGATCTTCACCTTCTGCCAGATCACCGAAGCGATCGGGCCGTGGCGGAAGCCGCCTTCGGTGCCAAACTCGTAACCGGCGTTCAGGGCGGCGGTCAGGTTGCTGCCGTCCGGCGAACCACCGTGCTCGCGGGTGGCCGGGCCAAGCTGGACCTTGCGGTTCACGTCATACGACAGCCAGGTGTAGCTGACCTGGCCATTCACCCAGATGCGATCGCCGTACCAGCCGGCGAACAGACCGGCGGTGGTGTCCTTCTGGGTGAAGTCGCCACGGCTGTTGCCGAAATCGGCGTTGAGGCGGCCGAAGCCGGCGAAGCCGCCGAACACCATGCCGTCGCGCGCCCAGTCAATGCCGAACAGGCCGGCCGGCGCCAGGCCGTCGTACAGATCCGCGTGGTCGTAGCGCTGCAGGTCACCGCGCACGCCACCCCACCAGGACAGGCCGTCGGCCGGACGACCACCCAGGTGCATGCTGACCTGATCGGCACGCGAACGACCGATGGTCTGCGCCGAGTGGCTCAGCACCTGCTGCAGGCGCGGGGCCTCCAGCACCGAGACCGCGTACTGGCCCAGCAGCTGGTGGCCCGCCGTGGTCGGGTGCACGCCATCGGCGAACAGATAGGTGTTGGCCGCATCCGGGCTGACATAGCTGGTCGGATTGCAGCCGATGATGCTTGCAGTGGAGTTGTTCGGATCGATCCTGCAGGCGGTGCTGGTGACGTTGGTGAAGCCGTACATCGCCGGGTTGGCTGCCACTTCGCCCAGCACGGTGAAGGTATCGAGCGGGATGAACTCGATGCCGGCCTGCTTCAGGCCACCGTACAGGGCCTTGTTGTAGCCGGCCGAAAGCGCGGTGGCGGTGGCCGCGTTCGGGCCGCGGAAGGCCGGGGTCAGGCCGACGTTCGGCAGGTTCGGCACCAGCACGTACTGTGCACCAGCCTGCTTCAGCGCGCCGACCAGAGCGATCTGGTCGGTGACGGCCGCGCCGATGATGGCCTGCGCCTGCGCCGGATTACCCGCGGCGGCGAACAGGTCGTTGGCACCGCCCCAGACGGTATACAGGGCGTTTGCGTCAGCCTTGCCGCCATTTGCGGCAAGGTAACGAGCAGCCTGCGACTTCAGCGACGGAATGGCACCCAGGCCACCCGCTTCGTCGACCGATACGCGGGCGCCACCGACAGCATAGTTGTCACCCTTCTGGCCGTTGCCGTTGGCACCGCCGTTGAGGCCGTAGTAATTGGCGACCTGCTGCGACCACACCCAGCCCGGGTTGGTGGTGAACTGGCCGGTGACCGGCTGCACGCCCGGATCGAGCAACGGGCGGAAGTAGCCGGCATCGGTGAGGCTGTCACCGAAGAACACGGCCTTGGAATACGGGGATTCGCCTGCCATGGCCGGAAGCGCGGCCAGCGCGATCGCGGCCGCCATCAGGGAGCGGATCGGGCGTTTGCTGAGCAGCATGTAAAAAACTCCTGTGGGGATATCGTTGAGGACCCGGCGGACGTACGCCGGCGCACGGTGAATGGTTTCACTGCGCTGCGTTTTGCTCACGCTGCGCCGCCGCATGGATTGTCGCCTGAGGGCGCTGGACCATGCTGTGCCGGGGCTGGCGATCAATGAAATTTGCAGGGATTCCGATCCGCGCAGGCCATCGGCGACAATGCGGCGATGAACATCCAGCTCAATGGCGAACCCCGCACCCTGCCCGCTTCGGCGACCCTCCAAGACCTGCTCGAGGCCGAGCAGTTGCTGCAGCGCCGGGTGGCAGTGGAGGTCAACGGCGAGATCGTCAGCCGCAGCCGCCACGGCGAACATGTACTGGCCGAGGGTGATGTGGTCGAGATCGTGCACGCGCTGGGCGGGGGCTGAAGCTGTCCGTGTACCCAGGGGGTCAGATCCCTTTGCCGATGGCAAAGGGATCTGACCCCACTCTTCCCCACCCTCTGCGTGATCCCATCTTCAGGCGGATAGGCGATAATCGCGCCATGAACGTTCATGTCTCCCCCGATTCGCTGGTGATCGCCGGCAAGACCTATGGCTCGCGGCTGCTGACCGGCACCGGCAAGTTCAAGGATCTGGAAGAAACCCGCCTGGCCACCGAGGCTGCAGGCGCCCAGATCGTCACCGTGGCGATCCGCCGCACCAACATCGGGCAGAACCCGGGCGAGCCGAACCTGCTCGACGTGCTGCCGCCGGAGCGCTACACCATCCTGCCCAACACCGCCGGCTGCTACACCGCCGAAGATGCCGTGCGCACCTGCCGCCTGGCCCGTGAGCTGCTGGACGGCCACAACCTGACCAAGCTGGAAGTGCTGGGCGACCAGAAGTCGCTGTACCCGGACGTGGTGCAGACCCTCAAGGCCGCCGAGCAGCTGGTCAAGGACGGTTTCGAGGTGATGGTCTACACCTCCGACGACCCGATCCTGGCCAAGCGCCTGGAAGAGATCGGCTGCGCCGCGGTGATGCCGCTGGCCGCGCCGATCGGCTCGGGCCTGGGCATCCAGAACAAGTACAACCTGCTGCAGATCATCGAAGACGCCAAGGTGCCGATCATCGTCGACGCCGGCGTGGGCACCGCGTCGGATGCGGCGATTGCGATGGAGCTGGGCTGCGACGGCGTGCTGATGAACACCGCCATTGCCGGTGCGCGCCACCCGGTGCTGATGGCCAGCGCCATGCGCAAGGCGGTCGAGGCCGGCCGCGAAGCCTTCCTGGCCGGACGCATCCCGCGCAAGCGCTACGCCAGCGCCTCTTCTCCGGTGGATGGGCTGATCGGCTGATGACCAATCCATTTGACAGCGCCGGTTCCAAGGCCCCGCCCAAGCCCTTCACCGTCAGCGAGGGCCGCCGCGAGGTGCGCAGCTTCGTGTTGCGCCAGGGCCGTTTCACTCCCGCCCAGCAGCGCGCGTTCGACGAACGCTGGCCGCGCTTCGGCATCGACTACAACGGCCAGCCGCGTGACCTGGACGCCACTTTCGGCCGCCCGGCGCACAAGGTGCTGGAAATCGGCTTCGGCAACGGCGCCGCGCTGCGCTTCGCCGCCCAGCACGATCCGTCGCGCGACTACATCGGCATCGAGGTGCACGCCCCGGGCGTGGGCCGCCTGCTGAACGCGCTGGCCGACGACAACGCCGACCACGTGCGCCTGTACCACCACGATGCGGTGGAAGTGCTGCAGAACGAGATCGCCGATGGCGCGCTGGATGAAGTGCGCATCTACTTCCCGGACCCGTGGCACAAGAAGCGCCACAACAAGCGCCGCCTGCTGCAGCCGGCGTTCGCCGACCTGCTGGTGCGCAAGCTGCGCCCGGGTGGCCGCCTGCACTGCGCGACCGACTGGGAAGACTACGCCGAACAGATGTGGGACGTGCTCGATGCCACCGCCGGCCTGGTCAACCGTGCCGGCCCGCGGGGCAGCGTGCCGCGCCCGGACTGGCGCCCGCAGACCCACTTCGAGACCCGCGGCCAGAAGCTCGGCCACGGCGTCTGGGACCTGCTGTACGACCGCACCTGATCATCGCCTGAGGACGCCGCGCCCCACATGGATACCGCGCTGACGCTGACCAACGACATGAAGCTCGTGCTCGGGCTGGTCGGCTTCACGATGGCGATGTTCCTGTTCGAGCGCATCCGCGCCGACGTGGTCGCGCTGGTGGTGCTGGTGGTGCTCGGCGTCACCGGCCTGATCGCGCCGGAGGAGATCTTCGGCGGTTTCTCCGGTAACGCGGTGATGAGCATCATCGCCACCACCATCCTCGGTGCGGGCCTGGACCGCACCGGGGCGTTGAACCGGCTGGCGGCCTGGCTGCTGCGGCGCGGCCACGGCGTAGAGCAGCGGCTGCTGATGATGACCACGGCCATTGCCGGCCTGAACTCCTCTTTCATGCAGAACCCGTCGGTGATGGCGCTGTACCTGCCGGTCGCCTCGCGATTGGCAGCGCGCACGGGCCTGACCCTGCAGCGCCTGCTGCTGCCGATCTCGGCAGCGATCGTGATGGGCGGCGCGCTGACCATGGTCGGCAACTCGCCGCTGATCCTGCTGAACGACCTGCTGGCTTCGGCCAACAACAACCTGCCCTCGGGCCTGGCCACCATCGAGCCGCTGCGCATGTTCGCGCCGCTGCCGATCGGTGTGGCCCTGCTGATCGCCTCGCTGCTGTACTTCCGCTACTACGGCGACCGCAAGCTGGTTGAAGAAGAAAGCCTGGTCAACGACGGCGTCACGCCGGCACGCACCGAGAGCTACTTCGCCAAGACCTACGGCATCGAAGGCGATGTGTTCGAGCTGGTGGTCAGTGCCGAAAGCCCGCTGGTGGGCATGACGCTGGGCGAAGCGGAGAACCTGCACGATGCCCCGCTGCTGCTGGCGCTGAAGACCGGCAATGACACCCGCCTGGCACCGCCTGCGGAGATGCGCATCTGGGTCGGCAGCGTGCTCGGTGCAATGGGCCCGCGCGAGCAGATCAACGACTTCGCGCAGAACCAGTTCCTGCGCATGTCTTCGCGCCTGAAGCACCTGGGTGACCTGTTCAACCCGAGCCGTGCCGGTATTTCCGAGGCGGTGGTGCCGCCGACCTCGAACGTGATCGGCAAGAGCGCGGCCGACCTGCGCCTGCGCAAGGAGCGCGGCATCAGCCTGCTGGCGATCAACCGCGACAAGCAGGTGATCCGCGAGGACGTGCGCGACGTGCAGCTGCGTGCCGGCGACATGCTGGTCTTCCACAGCATCTGGACCGACCTGGCACAGGCGGCCAAGAGCCGCGACTTCGTGGTGGTGACTGACTACCCGACCGGCGAGCAGCGACCGCACAAGTTCAAGATCGCGATGGCGATCTTCGCGTTGACCATCCTGATCGCGCTGACCAGCAAGCTGCCGGTGGCGCTGACGCTGATGACCGGCGTGGCCGGCATGCTGCTGACCGGCGTGCTGCGCATGGACGAGGCCTATGCCTCGATCAACTGGAAAACGGTGTTCATGATGGCCGGGCTGATTCCTCTCGGCTGGGCGATGGATTCCAGTGGCGCGGCGGCGTGGGTGGCCGGCCATACCATCGACAAGCTGCCCACCGGTATCCCGGTGTGGGTGCTGGAGGTGGCGCTGGCGCTGCTGACCACGGCGTTCTCGCTGGTGATCAGCCACGTGGGCGCAACCATCGTGATGGTGCCCATTGCGGTGAACCTGGCGTTGGCAGCAGGCGGCAACCCGACCGCGTTCGCGCTGATCGTGGCGCTGTCGGCGTCCAATAATCTGATGACGGCCTCCAACCCGGTGATCTCGATGATCACCGGCCCGGCCAACTACACCCCGCGCGAGATGTGGCGGGTCGGCGGCCCGCTGTCGCTGATCTACACCTGCGTGGTGGTGCTGATGATCAACCTGATGTTCTGAGGGTTGGGGTTTGTTGGCAGGGCTGCGCCCTGCACCCGCAGAAGCCGAAGCAACAGCAACAGCGTGCATTCCGTGGGATGGCGGGGTGGGTCCAGTTGCGGGGGACGCCGTGAACCCGTCCATGGGGGCTTGGCCGCGGCATCCATGCCGCGGACACCCCCGCAACCGGACCCACCCCGCCTTCGACAGATTTCTGCCATCTGCCGGAACGGCATTCTGTGCTGCTGGTGGGTGTCGACCTTGGTCGACACGGTGGATCCACGCCATGCGTGGATGCATCTCGGGATACCCATTGATCCTGTGGGTGCGAACCTTGGTTCGCACGCCGGTTGCCTCAAGCCAGGTAAACCTGCCCGTCGCGCACGTCCACCGGTACCGCACGCAGGCGGTCGCCCTTGCAGGGACCGGCGATGCAGTCGCCGCTGTCCAGCGCGAACGAGGCGCCATGCGCGGCGCACACCAGGTGGCCCTCGCGGCTCTTCAGGAACTGGCCAGGGGCCCAGTCCAGGCGGCGGCCGGCGTGCGGGCAGATGTTCAGGAAGGCACGGACCTGCCCGCCGTCGCGGTACAGCACCAGCGACTCGGCATCGCCATCGACCACCGCTTCGACCTCGGCAAACGCGCCATCGGCAATGGCTTCAAGGGCGATCAGGGCAGCGGCGGTAGTCATGGCGAAGGCTCGGACGGTAAACCGGAATTGTCGCATGCCTGCTCAGGTGACTGGCTGCGACATGAACACAAGTCATTGATCCGTAATAAGCACAGGCTATATTTAACGAGTTTTTCACTCAATGACAGTGGCACGTCCCGATACTCTGGTTTCGCTGATCCCAGCCTATCGAGCCGCCATGTTCAATCGCGCATCCGCCTTCAACCAGTTCCGCACCCTGTTCGCGCCGCGCAAGCCGCGCCATCCGTTGGTGCGCGTTGCCGTGGGCCTGCTTGGCCTGGCGATCCTGGCGGCGATGGTGTTCATCGGCGTGTTCGTCGGTGCAGCGATGATCCTGGTCGGCCTGGCGTGGAAGCTGCTGGCCTCGCGCAAGCCGGGCGTTGCCCGTCCTGTCGATCCGACGGTGGTCGAAGGCGAGTACCGCGTAGTGCGCAAGCCGGTGCTGCCGGCCTCGCGCTGATCCACGTGCTCCGCGCCCGCTGACGGCGGGCGCCATGCGTTCTAGACTGCGGGCACGCCCTTCCTGGATGCCCGCATGTCCGATGTCTCCGATGTGATCCCTGCCGTAGCCCTGCCGCGTGTACCGGTAGCCGGTGGCGGCAGTTTCCCCGTGCACCGCATCTACTGCGTCGGCCGCAATTTCGCCGACCACGCCCGCGAAATGGGCGCGGCGGTGCCGGCGGCCGATGACCGTGGCCGCCCGATGTTCTTCAGCAAGCCGGCCGATGCGATCGTGGTCGGCCATGACGACGCCATCCCCTACCCGCCGGCGACCGCCAATCTGCACCACGAAGTGGAGCTGGTGGTGGCGATCGGCCGTGATGCGCCCGCAGGCGAGCTGGCCGTGGCCGATGCCGAAGCACTGGTCTACGGCTACGCCGTCGGCCTGGACCTGACCCGCCGCGACCTGCAGGCCGCGGCCAAGGACAAGGGCCACCCGTGGGATGCAGCCAAGGGCTTCGATGCCTCCGCGCCGATCAGCGAGATCGTGCATGCCGAGGAAGTCGGCGACCTGGCCGCGCTGAACCTGTCGCTGGAGGTCAATGGTGAAGTGCGCCAGCAGGCGCTGCTCGACCAGATGATCTGGAACGTGCCGGAGATCCTGCATGAGCTGTCCAAGCTGTGGCAGCTGCGTGCCGGCGACCTGGTGTTCATGGGTACCCCGTCCGGCGTGGCAGCACTCAAGCCGGGCGACCGCTTCAGCGCGCGCCTGGAGAACGTGGCCGAGCGCCACGGCGTGATCGCCGGCTGACACCACCTGCGCTACCCTGCGCGCTGTCCACTTCCCCCACCGGAGAAAAACAACAATGGGAATGCTCACCGAGTTCAAGGAATTCGCGATGCGCGGCAACGTCATCGACCTCGCCGTCGGCGTGGTGATCGGCGCGGCCTTCGGCAAGATCGTGACCGCGCTGGTCGAGAAGATCATCATGCCGCCGCTGGGCTACCTGATCGGCCGCGTGGACTTCTCCAGCCTGGCCTGGACCCTGTCGCCGGCCCACCTGGGTCCGGATGGCAAGGAGATTCCGGCCGTGGTGGTTGGCTACGGCGACTTCATCAATACCATCATCCAGTTCGTGATCGTGGCCTTCGCCATCTTCATCGTGGTCAAGGCGATCAACCGCCTGTCGCGCAAGCAGGAAGCCGCACCGGCCGCACCGGCCGAGGAAGTGGTGCTGCTGCGCGAGATCCGCGACAGCCTGAAGAAGTAAGGGGATCGGGCGCCGACTGGCGTCCCTCCCATCTGTAGAGCCGAGCCCACGCTCGGCTGATCTGCAAAAGGCAGCCGAGCATAGGCTCGGCTCTACAGAAGCACACGAAAGCCCCGCTCCGGCGGGGCTTTCGCTTTGCCGGTCATGGCGGAAAACAGCGTTCGCGCCAGCCATGACCTCCCGCCCATGCGCCGGGCTGAACGACTGTTAAGCTCCAAGGCTAGGTCCCTTCCGGAGTTGCCCATGCGTCGCCGCGTCCTTGCCATCGCATCCTCCCTCGCCCTGCTGGCCGCTCCGGCCTTTGCGGCGCCGCACACCACTACCCTGCCCCCGGCGTCTCTGGCCACCGCTGCGCAGCTGCGCGACCAGGCACTGGCCGACGACACCGGCTGGAAGGTGGTCGAGTCGCTCACCACCGAGATCGGCCCGCGCATCGCCGGCAGCGAAGCCGACGCCCGCGCCGTGGCCTGGGCTGAGGCCAAGTTCAAGGCACTGGGCTTCGACAAGGTGTGGAAGGAACCGGTGACCTTCCCGAAGTGGGAGCGCCGCAGTGAACATGCTGCCGTGACCGGCAGGAACCCGCAGCCGCTGCAGATCACGGCGCTGGGCGGCAGCCCGGGCGGCACGGTGGAAGCCGAGGTGGTGCGCTTCGCCGACCTGGCCGCCCTGCAGGCCGCGCCCGCCGGCTCGCTGAAGGGCAAGATCGCCTTCGTCGATTACCAGATGCTGCCGTTCCGCGATGGCCGCGACTATGGCCGTGGCGGCGCGATCCGCAGCAAGGGCCCGTCCGAGGCGATCCGCAAGGGCGCGGTTGGTTTCCTGATGCGCTCGGCCGGTACCGATTCGCACCGCGTGCCACACACCGGCATCACCCGTTTTGACGATGGCCTGACCCCGGTGCCGTCAGCCGCGCTGTCGGTGCCCGATGCCGACCAGCTGGCGCGCCTGCTGGCCCGTGGCAGCACCACGGTGAAGGTGGCGCTGGACTGCGGCTGGGATGGCACGGCGACCTCGTACAACGTGATCGGCGAGATCACCGGCCGCAGCCTGCCGAAGGAAGTGGTGGTGATCGGCGGTCACCTGGATTCCTGGGACCTCGGCACCGGCGCGGTGGATGACGGCGCGGGCGTGGGCATCACCATGGCTGCGGGCCACCTGATCGGCCTGCTCAAGCAGGCGCCGAAGCGCACCATCCGCGTGATCGCCTTCGCCAACGAGGAGCAGGGCCTGTACGGCGGCAAGGCCTACGCCGAGGCGCATGCCAAGGACGTGGCCCTGCACCAGCTGGCTGCCGAGAGTGACTTCGGTGCCGGCCGCATCTATGCCTTCAATACCGGTTCGCCGAACCCTGAAGGCTCGCGCGAAGCGACCAGGCAGATTGCCGAAGTGATGAAGCCGCTGGGGATCGAGTACCAGGCCGACAAGGGGGGCCCGGGCCCGGACGTCGGCCCGCTGGCCGCCAAGGGCGGTGCGTGGGCGTGGCTGGCGCAGGACGGATCGGACTACTTCCACCTGCACCACACCGCCGACGACACGCTGGACAAGATCGACCCGAAGGCGCTGGCGCAGAACGTGGCCGCATACACCGTGTTCGCGTACCTGGCGGCGGAAGCCGATGGCAGTTTCGGCAGCGAGGCCAAGGCGACCACGCCGCCGAACGAATGATGCGGTAAGCGCCGGGCCATGCCCGGCGAACGCAGCGGCAGGAGCGGTGCGAACCAAGGTTCGCACCCACCACCGCAGATCCTGCATCGGTAGTGCCGGGCCATGCCCGGCGAACTCAGCGGCAGGAGCGGTGCGAACCAAGGTTCGCACCCACCGGGCGTCACTCAGCCGCGGCGACTTGCCCACTGCGCCAGCAGCACGGCCGTGGCGGAAGCAACATTCAGGCTTTCAACCGCACCGCTGCCGGGAATCGACAGCTGCTGGTCACACTGACTGGCCAGGCTGCGGTCCATGCCCTCGCCTTCAGCGCCCATCACGTACACAAGACGCGACGGCAGCGACGCACGGAACACGTCGTCGCCACCATCAACGAGGGTCGCGGCCAGCCCGAAGCCGGCCGCACGCAGCTGCGCCATGGCATCCGCGGTCTCCGGCAGCTGCACCAGCGGCACCGATTCCGCACCGCCTTCGGCCACGCGTGCGGCAGCACCGGACAGCGCCAGCGTGCTGCCGGCCGGCAGCAGCAGCGCCTTGACGCCGAAGTGCGCGGCCGAGCGCAGGATCGCACCGAAGTTGTGCGGGTTGCCGACACCATCCAGCCACAACGCCAGCGCCGGGCCCTGCTCCAGATCGGCCAGCCACTGTGCCAGCGGCATGACCGGCGCGCGCAGCACGTCGGCCACCAGGCCTTCGTGATGGGTCGTGGCAGCCAGCTTGTTGAGGTCGCCTTCCTCGACGACGCGATAGCCCACGCGGTTGGCCACGCACCACTTCAGCACCGGCTGCATGCGCGGAATCAGCGCGTCCACCAGGTACAGCTTGCGCAGCGCCTGCGGGCGCTTGGCGAACAGCGCCTGCACGGCGTTCCAGCCATACAGGCGCAGTTCGTCGTTGCCGCGCCCCGGCGGCGGCGGGGTGCCGCCCTCACGCGGAGGCAGCGGGGTGGCCCGCGGCGGTCGCGACGACGGGCGGCGGGCATTCTTCCAGGGATCATTCACTACGGGACAACTCCAGCTTGCGTTGACGCCAGAAATCGGCGTTCTTGATGCCCAGGGCATCGGGGTCGAAGATCGGATCGAGGCCGAGCTTCTTCTGTCGTTCGTAATCACGCAGGGCCAGCATGGCCGGCTTCTGGATGATGAGGATGGCAATGATGTTCAGCCAGGCCATCAGGCCCACGCCGATGTCACCCAGCGCCCAGGCCAGGGTGGCATTGTGGAACGCACCGAACACCACCATGCCGATGATGCCCAGGCGCAGCAGCAGCACGGTCAGCGGGCGCTTCTTGTTGTGGTTCACATAGCTGAGGTTGGTCTCGGCCATGTAGTAGTACGCCATGATGGTGGTGAAAGCGAAGAAGAAGATGGCGATCGAGACGAACGCCGAGCCCCAGCCCGGCAGCACCGCTTCCACGCCGGCCTGGGCGTAGCCCGCGCCTTCCGGGATGCCGGCCAGGCCCTGGAAGATCGGCGGGGCGCCGGCACCTGCCGGCGAGTACACGTTGTAGGTGCCGCTGGCCAGGATCAGGAACGCGGTGGCGGTGCACACCATCATGGTGTCGAAGTAGATGGCGAAGGCCTGCACGTAGCCCTGCTTGGCCGGGTGCGAGACTTCCGAAGCGGCCGCCGCGTGCGGGCCCGAACCCTGGCCGGCTTCATTGGCGTAGATGCCGCGCTTGATGCCCCACTCCACCGCCAGGCCCATCATCGCGCCGAATGCGGCGTGGGTGCCGAAGGCGCTCTTGAAGATGATGCCGAACATTTCCGGCACGCGATCGTAGTTGATGATCATGATGACGATGGCCATCAGGATGAAACCGGCGGCCATGAACGGCACCACCACTTCAGCGAAGTTGGCGATGCGCTTGACGCCACCAAAGATCACCACGCCCAGCAGCAGGGCCACGACGATGCCGATGCCCAGCTTCAGCGCCTGCACCGACTCCATGCCGAAGGCCTGGCCATCGAGCGGACCGCACAGGGCAGTGCCACGGCAGGCGTTGATGATGCTGTCGGCGATGGCATTGGCCTGCACGCCCGGCATCAGGAAGCCGGCAGCGATGATCGTGGCGATGGCGAACGCCAGCGCGTACCACTTCAGGCCCATCGCCTTTTCGATGTAGTAGGCCGGACCACCACGGTAGCGGCCCTCGGCGTCCTTGGTCTTGTAGATCTGCGCCAGGGTGCATTCCACGTACGAGGTGGACGCGCCGAGGAAGCCCATCACCCACATCCAGAAGATGGCACCCGGGCCGCCGAAGGCGATGGCGGTGGCCACGCCGGCGATGTTGCCGATGCCCATGCGGCCGGCCATCGACATGGCCAGGGCCTGGAACGAGGACACGCCGGCGTCGGATTTCTCACCCTTGACGGTGAGGCGGCACATCTCGACGAAACCCCGGATCTGCATGAAGCGGGTGCGCAGGCTGAAGAACAGGCCGGCGGCCAGGCACATGAAGATCAGTGCCTTGCTCCAGATGATGCTGTTGATGAAATGTACGGTAGCTTCCACGCGCGCTCTCTCCAGTCGGCGGGTTGTAAGGACGTCCCGTCGGCTGGAGGGGACCGGTCGATTCTCCCTGATCGAAGGCCGCTGCGGTAGCGCTGTTTTGTAGAGCCGAGCCCATGCTCGGCTTGGGCCCCCGAGGGCAGCCGAGCATGGGCTCGGCTCTACAGCGGCCAGCCTGCGTGTTCAGGGCAGCTGGGTGCGCACCCGGGCGAAACGGCGCAGGTCGTGCAGTTCGCCGCGCTTGTAGATCGCGCAGCGGTCCACGCCCTCTTCCTGGAAGCCGTTCTTCTCCAGCACCCGCGCCGAGCCGAGGTTGAAGTCGACTACCCCGGCCTGCAGCCTGAACAGGCGCAGCTCATCCATCACCCACGGCGCGAACAGGCCGACCACGCGGGTCATCAGGCCCTGGCCCCAGTAGGCCTGGCCCAGCCAGTAGCCGAGTTCAGCCATATGACCGCGCTCGGCACTGCCCTGCTGGGCGCCGACGCTGCCGCAGGCCTGGCCATCGATCTCGATGGCCAGATTCAGGGTACCCGGCGTGAGCACGCGACCGGCGAGGAAGGCCTCGCCGTCGGCGCGCGTGTACGGGTACGGGAAGCGGTCGCGCAGGCCGCGCGACACGTCGGGGTCGTTGGCGTGGCGCAACAGGGATTCCAGATCATCCGGGCGCCAGGGGCGCAGCTGGAAGCCGTCGCCTCGAAGTGGGGGCAGCGCCCTTTCCCTTTGGGAAAGGGATCCGACCCCGTCGGCGGGCCGGTCAGGCATGACCACCCACCGAGGGCGATTCCGCTTCCTGCTTCTCCAGCTCGCGCTTCACCGCTTCCGGCGAACGCGTGTACGGGGCCAGCCGCGCGTAGAACGCCGGCACCACGAACAGCGACAGGAAGGTCGAAAGAGTCACGCCGAAGATGATCACGATGCCGATGGTGCCACGGCTGGCCGAGCCGGGGCCACCGGCCACCACCAACGGGATCGCGCCGACCACGGTGGCGATCGAGGTCATCAGGATCGGGCGCAGGCGCACCATCGCCGATTCGATGATCGCCTCGCGTACCGTGCGCCCGTCATCGCGCAGCTGGTTGGCGAATTCGACGATGAGGATGCCG
This sequence comes from Stenotrophomonas sp. YJH_SMC_79, assembly GCF_059367995.1. Lineage (NCBI taxonomy): Bacteria > Pseudomonadati > Pseudomonadota > Gammaproteobacteria > Lysobacterales > Lysobacteraceae > Stenotrophomonas > Stenotrophomonas sp. YJH_SMC_79. The sequence goes on along the minus strand of NZ_JCAFRK010000002.1, from coordinate 58,180 downwards.
TTCTTTGCCGCCAGGCCCACCAGCATGACGATGCCGATCTGGCTGAAAAGATTCACCGTGCCCCCGCTCACCCACAAGCCGACCAGCGCGCCGAGCACGCCCAGCGGCACTGTCAGCATGATGGTGAGCGGGTGGATGAAGCTTTCAAACTGCGCGGCCAGCACCAGGTACACCACCAGCAGGGCCATGGCGAAGGTCAGCAGCACTGCGCCACCGGCACTCTGGTATTCGCGCGATTCGCCCTTCCAGTTCACCTGCGCGTACTGCGGCAGCTCTTCGCGGGCCACGTTCTGCGCCCAGGCGATGGCCTCGCCCAGCGGATAGCCCGGCGCCAGGCCGGCGGTGATGGTGATCGAGCGCAGGCGGTTGAAGCGGTTCAGCGTGCCCGCCTCGGCCACTTCACTGAGCGTGACCAGGTTGGACAGCGGCACCAGCTCGCCGGAGGTGGCACGCACGCGGATCGCGGCCAGGTCGGCCGGGCTGGCACGGCCATCGCGACCGGCCTGCACCAGCACGTCGTACTCCTCGCCGTTGTCGACGAATGTAGTGACGCGGCGCGAGCCCATCATGGTTTCCAGCGCCGAACCGATCGCGGTGACCGGCACGCCGAGATCGGCCGCACGCTGGCGGTCGATGTTCACCCGCATCTGTGGCCGGGTTTCCTTGTAGTCCGAATCCGGGCCGACCAGGCCGGGATTGTCGGCCATGCGCAGCAGGATGCGGTCGCGCCACTGCGCGATCTCGGCATATTCCGGGCCGCCCAGCACGATCTGGAACGGCTGGCCGCCGCTGCGCACCAGGCCACCGCCCACCTGCGTGCGAACGCGTACGCCGCGCATGGTGTCCAGTTCTTTCTGCAGCTCATTGGCCACTTCCGGCGTGCCCTCGCTGCGCTGGCGCCACGGCTGCAGGAAGATGCTGACGCGGCCAGTGTGCATTTCCTCGCTGGCGCCCCACCCGCCGGGTACGCGCGGGTTGGCGCGCACAATCGGCTTGTCCGGACCGACGTGCGGGGCCAGCAGCGCTTCCACCTGCTGTACCTGCTGCACGGTGTAGTCGTAGCCGGCGCCTTCCGGGCCGTCGATCATGATCTGGAACGAACCGCGGTCTTCGGCCGGCGCCAGCTCCGATGGCAGCAGTTTCAGCAGGCCCCAGCTGGCGGCCAGCGCGGCCACCATCACCAGCAGATAGATCCAGGTGCGGTCGACATGGTGGTCGAGCACGCGGCCATAGCCCGAGGCCAGGCGTTCCAGGTTGCGGTTGATGAAGCCATGCAGGCCGCGCGGTGCCTGCCCAGTGTGTGGCTTGAGCAGCTTGGAGGCCATCATCGGCGTCAGCGTCAGCGCCACGAACGCGGACAACGCCACCGCTGCCGCCAGCGCCACCGCCAGTTCGCGGAACAGGCGGCCGGTATTGCCTTCCAGGAAACCGACCGGCAGGAACACCGCCACCAGCACGGCGGTGGTCGCAATCACCGCGAAGGCAACCTGCGTGGTACCACGCTTGGAGGCCACCAGCGGGGGCTCGCCCAGGTCGATGCGGCGCTGCACGTTCTCCACCACCACGATCGCGTCGTCCACCACCAGGCCGATGCACAGCACCAGGGCAAGCAGGGTCAGCAGGTTGATCGAAAAATCGAACGCATACAGTGCGATGAACGCAGCCACCAGGCAGACCGGCACCGTCACCGCCGGAATCAGTGCGGCGCGGAAGCTGCCGAGGAACAGCCAGATCACCGCCAGCACCAGGATCATCGCCTCCACCAGCGTGGCGTAGACGCGGTCCACGGCAGCTTCGATGAAGGTGGTGTTGTCGAACGCCACGAAGATCTGCGTGCCCTTGGGCAGCGACAGCGCAACGCGTTCGGCTTCGGCACGCGCGGTGCGCGCCACGTCCAGCGAGTTGGCGGTGGAGGTCTTGACGATGCCCAGGCCGATGCCGGGCTCACCGTTGCTGCGGTAGTACGCGCGACGCTCGGCCGAGGCCAGCTCGATCTTCGCCACATCGCCCATGCGCACTACGTAGCCGTCGCGGCCCTTGCCCAGCGGGATGGTCGCGAAGTCTTCCGGCTTGATGTAGTTGCGCTCCACGCGCAGGGTGAAATCGCGGTCGGTCGACTCGATGCGGCCGGCCGGCAGTTCCACATTCTCGTTGCGCAGTGCGGTTTCCACATCGCCGGTGGTCAGCCCGCGCGCGGCCAGCTGGTCACGGTCCAGCCAGATGCGCATCGCATAGCGCTGGCGGCCACCGATGCGGACCTGGGCCACGCCGTCGAGGCTGGAGAAGCGGTCGACCACGTAGCGGTCGGCGTAGTCGCTCAGCTCCAGCGTGTCCATGGTCGAGGAGACCATGTTGAACCAGATGATCGGGTCGGCATCGCTTTCGACCTTGGCGATTTCCGGCGGGCGCGCTTCCTCCGGCATGCGGTCGGCGACGCGGCTGACCGCATCGCGCACGTCGTTGGCCGCCGCTTCGATATCGCGGTTGGAGGTGAACTCGATGCTGACCTGCGAACGGCCGTTGGTGCTGCGCGCGTTGATGGTATCGATGCCTTCGATGCCGGCCAGCGCATCTTCCAGCACCTGGGTGATGCGGCTTTCGATGACGGCCGCCGAGGCGCCGGTGTAGTCCACCGACACCGACACGATCGGTGGATCGATGGCGGGCAGTTCGCGCAGGGTCAGGCGGGTAAAGGACATCACGCCCAGCACCAGCAGCAGCAGGCTCATCACCACGGCGAACACCGGCCGCTGGATGGAGATGTCGGACAGCTTCATCCGCCGTGGCCCTCGGCCGCGACCGGAGCCGGCGCATCAGCCGGCTTCGCACCGCTGGCCGGTGCCGCATCCTTGGCCGCGACCTTCAGGCCCGGGCGCAGCTTGCCGGTACCATCGACCACGATGCGCTGGCCGGCGTCCAGGCCCTGCTTGATCTCGACCACGCCGGCACGGCGCGCACCGGTCACCACGTCCACGCGCTCGACGCTGTCGTCGTTCTTGATGCGGTACACGAAGGTATCGCGGCCCACCTGCACCACGGCGATTTCCGGCACCACCAGCGCCGGGCGCTCGGGACGGAACAGGCGCACGTCCAGCAACATGCCCGGGCGCAGTGCGTGGTCGCCGTTGGCGAAGTCGGCACGCACGGTCACCGCACGGGTGGCCGGATCGATACGTGCATCGATGGTGCTGACCACGCCTTCGAAGCTGCGGCCCGGCCACGCCACGCTGGTGGCGCTGACCTTGTCACCGACGCCCAGTGCGGCCAGTTCCACTTCCGGCACCTGGAAATCGATGTGCATGTGCTCGATGTCGTCGAGCGTGGCGATCACCGTGGTCGGCGTCAGCAGCGTGCCCGGGCTGACCTGGCGGATGCCAAGCACGCCGGCGAACGGCGCGCGCACACGACGGTCACCGATGTCCGACTGCATCTGCGTCACCCGCGCCTCGGCGGCATCGCGGATCGACTTCTGCGTATCCAGCGTGGCGCTGGACACCAGCCGCTGCGTGGCCAGTTCGCGCTGCCGCTTGTACAGCTGGTCGGCTTCGTGGAAGGTGGCCTGCGCCTGCACCAGCGCCGCTTCCTGGGCCTGCCCGCGCAGGGTCACGATCGGTGCACCGGCGGCAATGTGCTGGCCGCTTTCGAAATGCACCTTCTCGACGATTTCGCTGACCTTGGCGGTGACGCTGATCGACTCGCGCGCCTTGGCCGTGCCCAGCGCCTGCAGGGTGTCATTCCACAACGTGGGCTGCACCACCTGCGCAGTGACCGGCACCGCTTCGCCCTGCCGACGTGCGGCGGCCTCCTGTTTGCCTGCGCACCCGGCCAACACAGCCAGGCTGAGGCCAAGGGCCAGGGTCGAAGCGATACGAGCCAACATGAACGGTCCTGATTGATCCACGGCCGCCGAGTGTAGGCAAGGGCCCGCAAAAGCGGTATGTGCCAAGCGTTTACCGGCGTGGAACCGAAGCCGTGATAGCGCCTTGAACCCGTTCCGTGCAAGGCTGCCCTTGGCAGTGTCGGCGTGTGTCGGGGTGTATCCAGCTACCCATCGCCGGTGCCGCCATCGTAGAGTCGAAGCTGCCCGACGGAGGGCGTTGGGCAGGGGGCGGATCCTGGCGGGGATCCGGCCCCGTTTTTTTGTCCGGCAGCAACGCCGGGCATGGCCCGGCGCTACCGTTCCGCACGTTGGTCAATACCGGTAGTTCACCTTCATCCACAGGCTGCGCCCGGGCTCATTGATGCGCACCGGGTCGGCCGGAAAGCCGAAATCGGCACTGCCGGCCAGGTTCAGGTGCTCGCTGTAGGCGCGGTCGAACAGGTTGTCGACGCCCGCGCTGAGCTGCAGCTGCGAACTGAAACGGTACGCGGCGTTGAGCGCGAACGTGGCGAAACCGGCACTCGGCCCGAGGTCCTGGGCCACCACGTTGCCCTGACCATCGGCCACGCGGTGCTGGTGGGTGACCGCACGCAGCAGTGCCCCGGCACTCCAGCGCTGGCCTTCCCAGTTCGCACTCAGGCGCGCTTCCAGCGGCGGCATCTGCGGCAGCGGACGCTGCTGGTCGCGGTTCTCGCCCCACGCGTAGGCCAGCGTGCCCCCCAGCTTCCACTGTTCGGCCAGGCTTACTTCCAGCCCCGCCTCGGCACCGGCGATGCGCGCATCGATGTTGCTGGCCTGGCTCATGCCCATCATGCCGCTGCCGTGATAGGTGAACAGGATGTAGTCCTGGATCTGCCCGGCGTAGGCCGAGACCCAGGCCTGCACGCGTGGGCCCTTGTACTGCAGGCCGACGTCGAGCTGGGTGGTGTGCTCGGGCTGGATGCCGGCGAAGGCGTTCGATGCACCGGCCGGACCGTGATCGGGCGAGAACAGCTCCCAGTAATCGGGCATGCGCTGGCTGTGGCCGAGACCGGCATACCAGGTCAGGCCGTCGGCCAGGTCCTGCTCGTAACGCAGGAAACCACTGCCGAGCCACTCCTTGCGACGCTGGCCTGCGGTCGGATTGGGCATGTTCCCCATCATCCCGCGGATCGACTGCCGCTCATCGCGCACGCTGGCGCGATCGATGCGCAGGCCACTGATCCAGCGCTGGGCGGTGCCGGCGCCCAGGGTCAGTTCGGTGAACACGCCATAGCGACGGAAGTTGGCATCGGTCTGCCAGTCGGCCTGCCTGTAGGTGTCACGCCCCATGCCCGTGCGTCCACGATGGCGGCTGTCTTCGCCATCCACCCCCGCCACCAGCTGCACGTCCTGCCAGCGCCACTCGGAACTGACCCGGCCGCCCTGGGTACGGCGGTCCACGTTCGACGCCATCGGCATCGGCATCATGCTGTTGGGATTCGGCGTGCGCAGCGTGTAGTTGTCCATCACGTGGTCGGCTTCGTTGTAGTACACGTTGGCCTGCACCGTGTCCCACGCGCCCGGCAGGTTGCGCTTCTCGAAGCGTGCCGCGTAACTGGTGCGTTCGAACGCGGCACCGTCCATGCCACGCCCGGCATAGCGCGCGATCGCATCACCGGCCCCGGCGGAGATCTCCAGCAGCGTGTCGGCATCCGGCGTCCAGCCAATGGCCACGTCACCGTTCCACTTGCGCCACTTCGACGGCACCACATCGCCGTGGCCGTCCTTGTAGTCATCGGCTTCGGACCGGTTGCCGCTGGCGCGCACATAGCCGGTCGGGTTGCCCAGGGTCAGGTCCAGCACCTGGTCGTTGCGGTTGCGCGAGCCAACCAGCGCACTGGCATCAGCACGCAGGCCCGGTTCCTCGAAGCGCGGCGTATCGCGCTCGAAACGCACGGTGCCGGCCGAGGCGCCTGCGCCCCAGCGCACGCTCTGCGGGCCCTTGATGATGGTCAACCGATCGAAGCTCTCCGGCGCGATGTAGGACAACGGATTGTCCATGCGTGACGGGCAGGCACCGATCAGGTTGCCATCGTTGCTGAGGATGTTCAGCCGCGAACCGAACATGCCGCGCAGCACCGGGTCGCCGTTGGTGCCGCCATTGCGGATGGCGGAGAAGCCGGGGACGGTCTTCAGGTAATCGGCACCGTCGCTGGCCGGCACCGGCTGCCGCGGCAGGCGCGGATCGGTCACCCAGTGCAGCGGCGAGGACGGTGCGGCGGCGGTGACCACCAGCGTGTCGAGGGTGCGCGCCTCGTCGGCGGGCGCAGCGTGGGCCAGTGACGCGGCAACGGCCAGGCCAAGGGCAACCGGCAGGCGCACGCAGGCGCCCGCAGGGCGGGAAGTCATTTTCATCGGAACAGCTCCAAGGTACGCACGCGCGCACGGCGCCCGGTCAGGCGTCGTGCGGCAGATTCATGGGGATATCAGCGGACGATGGAGGGGGGCGGTGGCCCACGTGCGGCGTGCGCCGGCCAGCGCAGTGCCGGCAGCACCTGCTGTGACCACGGGAACACCAGGCGCGGCCGCCACAGCAGCGGCAACAGCAGCACCAGCACCGCCAGCCATGGCAGCAGGCGCATGGCCAGTACGCAGTATTCGCAGGCTTCGCCATGCATGGCGTGGGGGTCGGCCGGGCGGTCAGGCGCTGCCGGCGTGGCCCCGTGTAGATCGTGCCCGGCCATGGCCATGCCGTGCATGTCATGGCCCATCGCGGCGTGGTCCATGCCCGCCATTGCAGCGTGGTCCATCGGGTGCGCCTGCAGCGCGCGGCTGACCAGTGGCGCAAGCACCATCAGCAGCGTCGCCAGGATGGCGAGCTGGAGCAGAAGGCGTTGCGGGCGGGACAGGCGGGTCACCCCGCTAGTGTAGAGCCGGGTCCAGGGTTGCCCGTGCGACGAACGGTCGCAGGAAGGGGGGGGGTTATCGGCAGGGCTGCGCCCTGCACCCGCAGAGACCACGGCAAGAGCCGAAGCAAAAAGCAAAAGCGGTTTCCTGTGGGTAGGCGGGGTGGGTCCGGTTGCGGGAGACGCCGTAAACCCGTCCTTGGGGGCTTGGCCGCGGCATCCATGCCGCGGACACTCCCGCAACCGGACCCACCCCGCCTTCGACAGATCTCTGCGATCTGCAGTAGATCCACGCCATGCGTGGATGAATCTCCATCGGAATCGAATATTTCGAATTGGAATCCAGAAGCATCCACGCATGGCGTGGATCTACCGTGTCGACCAAGGTCGACACCTACCAACAGCCATCGGAATCTGTCAGAGGTGGGGCGGTGTCGGAGTGCGGGGTGTCAGCCGCATGGATGCGGCTGCCAAGCCCCCAAGGACGGGTTCACGGCGTCCCCGCACTCCGACACCGCCCCGCCATCCCACGGAATGCAAGCTTTTGCCGTTGACGTTGCCGTTGATTCTGCGGGTGCAGGGCGCAGCCCTGCCCGACCCACCCTCACACCGTGATGGTCTGGGTCAGTGACTCCCAGGTCGGTGGCACCGGCCACGCGGCCGCCTGGTTGCCATCCAGCACCCGGCGCAGGTCACGCGGATCGATCTGCGGTGCCAGTACGTGCACCAGCTCCAGCGCGTAATCGCGCAGCACGCGGTCGCGTGGCAGCACCGCCCAGGCGATGCACTCGCTGATCGGATCCGGAGCAGGCCACGATCTCAGGTCTTCGTCGTTGGAACTGACTGCCATCTCAGCCAGCAGCCCCACGCCCAGACCCGTACGCACGTAGGTCTTGATCAGGTCGGCATCGAGCGCGGTCAGTGCCAGGTCCGGCACCAGCCCATTTGCGGCAAAGGCGCGCTGCAGCGACGAGTTCGGCCGTGTCGAGGATTCATAGCTGATCAACGGTTGGCGGGCCAGCGCGGCCAGGTCCGGCGCACGACCGGCGCGATCCAGTGGATGGCCCTTGGGCACCACCACCAGCCGGCGCCAGCGGAACAGCGGCACCGCGATGCCATCGGTGGGTTCGCCACCGGCGGTACTGATGATCGCGATATCGGCATCGCCCTGGTTCAGGCGGTCCAGTGCGTCGGCTTCACCGGCCTGCTGCAGGTGCACGCTCACCTGCGGGTAGGCCTGCTTGATCGCCGCCACCGCCGGCGGCAGCACGAAGCGCGCCTGGGTGTGGGTGGTGGTCAGGATCAGCTGGCCCTGGCTCTCGCGGCGCTGGTTGGCCGCGTAGGTGCGGATGTTGTTGGCCTCGGCCAGCACCGCGCGGGCGCGGGCGATGACCTCGGTGCCGGCCGGGGTGACCGACTCCAGACTGCGGCCCTTGCGCACGAACAGCAGGAAGCCGAGCTCGTCCTCCAGCTGCTTGAGCTGCTTGGACAGGCCGGGCTGGGTGGCGTGCACGCGCGAGGCGGCCAGCGTGATGTTCAGCTCGGCGTCGGCGATGGCAACCAGGTAGCGCAGCTGGGTCAGCGTCATGGGAGGCAGGCGGCGTGGGGCGGAGGTCCACTCTAGGGTCAATTGCCGTCACCAGCTTATAACCAAAGGTTGTTTAAGAAAGGTATCTGGTCATTTCCGGGCGTCATATGCCGGCGCTACGGTCAGCCGGCAGCCGCTGGCCTGAACAGCCAGCCCTCCCCTTTCGCCCGCCGGCGTCCGGCGCGGCCCCGTTCCCGGAGCGCTTCCATGGCCCTGTACGACTCCATCCTCGATACCGTCGGCAACACCCCCATCGTCAAGCTGCAGCGCCTGGCGCCGCCGCAGGTCAGCCTCTACGCCAAGGTCGAGTCGTTCAACCCGGGCGGCTCGGTGAAAGACCGCCTGGCACTGGCGATCATCCTCGACGCCGAAGCGCGCGGCCTGCTCAAGCCCGGCGACACGATCGTGGAGGCCACCTCGGGCAACACCGGCGTGGCGCTGGCGATGGTCGCCGCGGCACGTGGTTACAAGTTCGTGGCGACCATGGTCGAGACCTTCTCGGTGGAGCGTCGCAAGCTGATGCGCGCGTATGGCGCGAAGGTGATCCTGACCCCGGCCGCCGAACGCGGCAGCGGCATGGTGCGCAAGGCGCGCGAACTGGCCGAGCAGCACGGCTGGTTCCTGGCCAGCCAGTTCGCCAATCCGGCCAATCCGGCGTATCACCGCAATACCACCGCCGCCGAAATCCTGCGCGACTTTGCCGGCAAGCGGCTGGACTACTTCGTCAGCGGCTGGGGCACCGGTGGCACGCTCACCGGCGTGGGCGAAGTACTGAAGGTCGCGCGCCCGCAGACCCGCATCATCGCCACCGAGCCGGCCGGCGCCGCACTGCTGAAGGGCGATGACTGGAAGCCGCACAAGATCCAGGGCTGGACCCCGGATTTCGTGCCCGACGTGCTCAACCGCGATGTGGTGGATGAACTGGTGTCGGTTGATGATGACCGCGCCATCGCCACCGCGCGCCGGCTGGCGGCGGAGGAAGGCATCTTCGTCGGCATCTCCGCCGGCGCTACTGTGGCCAGCGCACTGGACGTGGCCGCACGCGCCGAACCGGGTTCAGTGATTCTGGCCATGCTTCCGGACACCGGTGAGCGCTACTTCTCCACGCCGCTGTTTGCCGATGTGAATGAAGGCTCCGACGACGAGTGGCTGGCCGGCCTGCCGTGATGCACAGGATCGGATCCCTTTCCCGTCGGGAAAGGGCTCTGACCCCCTTCTGCTTCAGCCTGCGTGAAGGCGTCGCCCGCCATCGTGCGTGAAGGCCGTCGGATCGCAGCGCGTGAGACGGTCATGACGCAGTATCGATGCCCTGTCCCCTACCGTGGGAACAGCCGGCGCAGATGCTGCGCGGATCACCTCACAGGCAGGAGACGGACGCATGAAGATCGAAGTTTGGCAGGGCGACATCACGACCCTGGCGGTGGATGCGATCGTCAACGCGGCCAACGAAACACTGCTCGGTGGCGGCGGTGTCGACGGCGCGATCCATCGTGCAGCCGGCCCCACATTGCTGGCCGAATGCGAGCAGTTGCCGGAGCTGCGCCCGGGCGTGCGTTGCCCGACCGGCGAAGTGCGCGCCACCGGTGCCCATGCGCTGCCGGCACGCCACGTACTGCACACGGTCGGTCCGGTCTGGCATGACGGCCAGCGCGACGAACCGGCACTGCTGGCCAACTGCTACTGGAAATCGCTGCAGCTTGCCGAGTCGCTGGGCGTACAGTCGATCGCGTTCCCGGCCATCAGTTGCGGCGTGTATGGCTATCCGCTGTACCAGGCTGCACAGATCGCGGTGACGGAAACGCTGGCATGGCAGCGCAGCCACGTGCAACCGATGCGCATCGTGCTGGTCGCGTTCAACACGGCCACTGCCAAGGCCTACCAGCAGGCGCTGGCCACCGCCGGACACAGCACGGAAAGCGAGCCACGCGGCACGCTGCTGCCGCCGCTCGGCGATGCAGGCCTTGCCGCCGCGCATTGAAACGCGACGCAGCATGGAAAGGAAAAGGCCGGGCATTGCCCGGCCTTTTCCGTTGCACCGTCGATGTCATCCACGCATGGCGTGGATCACACTCAACGACTGGCAGCTTCCACCGCAGCAGCGTCATCGGCCACGGCGGCTGCCGCGTCGGCTGCGGCGCGTGCAGCCGACGCGGCAGCACCGTCGGCACTGGCGCCCTCAACCTGCACGCGCACTTCCACCATGCCCGCGCCATTGTTCAGGCCGGACACGTCGACGGTGTAGTGGCCGGCCGGCAGCGTTTCTTCCAGCCGCGCATTGGTGCCATTGCCACCGTCGTCGTTGGTCAGCTCGACATCCCCGCCGACCACGCGCAGCACGGTATCGACCTGGCTGGAGATCGCATCCAGGCGCACGTCGGCGGGACGATCCAGGGTCAGCAGGAAGCGGCGACGGCCGTCGTTGTCCAGCATGGTGTACACGCTGCCCGACTTCGGCAGGGCGGTACCATCGCGCTCGACCAGATTCCCCGGCAGTTCGATGCGGTTGGCCGACAGGGTGAACATGCCATTGACGCCGCTGCCGAGGCCGCGCGCGGTCAGGGTGTACTTGCCCGGCTTCAGCGACAGGGTCAGCCGCGAGTTGGTGCTGTCGTTGCCATCGTCGTTCTCGGCTTCAACGCCCTGGCCCGACAGCTTCAGCACCGGATCGAAGACATCCGACACCAGGCGGATTTCGTACAGGCCGGCCTTGTCCACCTGCAGGGTGTAGTCCTGCGAGTCACTGGCCAGCATGTCCACGATTTCGCCACTGCCCGCCAACGGCTTGCCGTCGTAGGGTTTCAGCTTCTCGGCGCGCAGGCGATACGGACCAAAGGCGGTCGGGCCATCGGCATTGACCGCCACCTGGTAGGTGCCGCCGCCATTGGCACGGAACGCCAGCGAGACGTCGCCTTCGCGTTCGTAACCGGTGTTGCTGGTGGACACCAGGCTGCCGTTGTTGAACACGGCGATCGAGCCGCTGAGGGCACCGGTCAGCTTCAGGCCGACCAGCTCCCTGTCTTCCAGCTTGATCTGGTAGAGCTGGTGATGGCTGCCGTCGTTGAAGTTGATGCCGCTGCGCGAGGTGATCTCGCCGGACACCGGCTTGTCGAAATCGAGCGACGCGGCCTTGCCTGCGTCACCACTGCTGCCGATGCGGTTGCAACCGCCGGCGACCAGGACCGCGGCTACGGTCAGTGTGAGTGCTGCCAAACGCATGTTGTTTCTCCTTGGCCTTCCATGTAGTTCCCGCGTGCCGGCCGGGCGCGCGGGGCCGGAAACGATACCCGCAAAAGCAAACGCCGGCGTGATGCCGGCGTTGCCCTGTTCATCCAGCGATGGGACGGATCAACCGTTCCACTTGCCCAGCGCGGCCAGGCCGTTGTCCTTGGCGCGCTCGTACACGGTCTTCTGGGCAGCGGCGTAGTTGCCCTTCATGTCCTTGGCCCACAGCTTCAGCGCGGCCTGCTGCATGGCGCGGCCGTAGGAGAAGCTCAGCGGCCACGGCAGGTTGCCCAGCTGGTTCATCGCGTTCAGGTGCTCGGTCGACTGTTCGTCGCTCTGGCCACCGGACAGGAACACCACGCCCGGCAGGATCGCCGGCACGGTGCTCTTCAGGCACATCACGGTCGACTCGGCCACTTCCTCGACGTCGGCCTGCTCATCGCAGTTCTTGCCGGAGATGACCATCGACGCCTTCAGGATGGTGCCTTCCAGCAGCACGTTCTGCTGGTACAGCGCGTCGAACAGCGAACGCAGGGTGGCTTCGGTGACTTCGTAGCAGGTCTCGATGTCGTGGTCGCCGTCCATGATCACTTCCGGCTCGACCATCGGCACCAGGCCGCATTCCTGGCACAGGGCGGCATAACGGGCCAGCGCGTGAGCGTTGGACTCGATGCAGGTGCCCGACGGAATGCTCTCGCCGATGTTGATGACCGCACGCCACTTGGCGAAGCGCGCACCCAGCTTGTAGTACTCCTGCAGGCGCTCGCGCAGGCCGTCCAGGCCTTCGGTGACCAGTTCGCCCGGGCAGCCGGCCAGCGGGTGCGCACCCTTGTCCACCTTGATGCCCGGAATCATGCCGTGGTCGGCCATGTACTTGGCGAACGGCACGCCGTCCCTGGTCGACTGGCGGATGGTTTCGTCGTACAGGATGGCGCCGGAAATGTGCTCGTTGAGCTTCGGCGTGGTCAGCAGCAGCTCGCGGTAGGCACGACGGTTCTCCTCGGTGTTCTCGATACCGACGCCGGCGAAACGCTTGGCGATGGTAGCGGTGGATTCGTCGATCGCGATGATGCCCTTGCCCGGGGCGACCATGGCCTGGGCGGTTTCGGCCAGCTGTTCGATGCTCATGTATTTCCTGTGGCGGGTGCGGGAAAAACGTAAGTATAGCCCCGCTGCCCGTTGCCCCGGTGTCGAGGTCAGGATGGAAACGATTCCAAGTCTGCACAGGACAAAGAATGTCCTGCCGTTGGGGGTCAGAGCCCCTGCGGGGATCTGCCTCTGGGCCGGCGTGAGGGTCAGATCCCTGCAGGGGCTCTGACCCCGGATCGGCAGCGCCGACCCGATACCGTCAAGGCTTACAGATCGCCCAGGCCGATGGCGCGGCCGTCGTCGCCCACTTCCAGCAGGCGCAGGGTGTTGGTCGCGCCCAGGGTTTCCATATGCTCGCCGCTGGTGAACACGACGCGGTCGCCGGCCTGCAGCAATTCGGCTTCGACCAGCAGGCGGATGCTGCCACGCGCGGCTTCGCGCGGGGTCAGGCCGCGGCTGTCGAAATTGATCGGATAGACATCGCGCATCAGCGCCATCTGCCGGCGTGCGCCGTCATGGCGGGTGACCGCGAACACCGGCGCCTTGGCACGGAAACGCGACAGGTAACGCGCAGTGCCACCGGATTCGGTCATCGCCACGATCGCGCGCACGCCCACGTGCTGGGACAGGAACATGGTGGCCATGGCAATGGCCTGGTCGGCACGTTCCAGGTTGCGCGGCGAAGCGTTGAAGTCGGTCTCGGTCTGGAACTGGCGCTCGGCCCCCAGGCAGATGCGCGCCATCGCTTCGACGGCCTTGACCGGCCAGGCACCGGCAGCGGTCTCGGCCGACAGCATCACCGCATCGGTGCCATCGATGACCGAGTTGGCCACGTCCAGCACTTCAGCACGGGTCGGGATCGGGCTTTCCACCATCGACTGCAGCATCTGCGTGGCGGTGATCACCACCTTGTTCTGCGCCAGCGAGGCCTTGATGATCTTCTTCTGCAGGCCCGGCAGTTCGGCATCGCCGATTTCCACGCCGAGGTCGCCACGGGCCACCATCACCACGTCGCTGGCCTCGACGATTTCTTCCAGGTTCTCGATGGCCTCGGTGCGCTCGATCTTCGACACCAGCGCAGCGTCACAGCCATGCGAGCGGGCGATATCACGCGCGTCGTTCATGTCCTGCGCGTTGCGGCAGAACGACACGGCGATGAAGTCGACGCCGATCTTGGCGACGATGCCGATCAGCTCCTTGTCACGCTCGGTCAGCGCGCCCAGCGACAGGCCGCCGCCCTGCTTGTTCAGGCCCTTGCGGTCGGACAGTACGCCGTCGTTGAGCACGGTGTTGATGATGCGTTCGCCCTGCACCTCGACCACCTGCAGCTGCATCAGGCCATCGTCGAGCAGCAGCACATCACCCGGGCCGACGTCCTGCGGCAGGCCGAGGTAACTGACACCGACCTGGGTGGCATCACCCGGGCCGGCGTTGGTGCTGGCGATCAGGTCGAAGCGGTTGCCCGCCTTCAGTTGCACCTTGCCTTCGGCGAAGCGCTCGATGCGGATCTTCGGGCCTGGCAGGTCGGCCAGGATGCCCACTTCCACACCCACGCGGGCGGCGGCGGCACGCACTTCGGCAGCACGCTTGGCCTGGCCGGAGGGGTCACCGTGGCTGAAGTTGAGGCGCACCACGTTGACGCCGGCGCGGAACAGATCCTCCAGCACGCCCGGCGGATCAGTGGCCGGGCCGAGGGTGGCAAGGATCTTGGTGCGACGCTGACGCTCGAACATGGTGAATGGGCCTCTCCCGATAAAGAACGGAAATTAGCACATCCTTCACGCCGCATGTATACGGTTACAGCCTTGTGCTGCCTGACTCCGCGGGTCATGGAACGGACATGGTCCGGACATACGCTGGCGCAGGGCCCCCGGTAGCGCCGGGCCATGCCCGGCGGGCGTTGGGCAAAGCCGCCGGGCATGGCCCGGCGCCACCGGTCAAAGGTGTGTCAGGCCAACAGCGTCGTCAGCTGTGCCGGCTCGCGTGCCAGCTGGCCCGCACCGGCTTCAGTGAGTTCCGCTTCACCACCAAAGCCCCACAGCACGCCCACGCTTCGCAGACCATGGTGGCGAGCGCCCTCGATGTCCATGCGGCGGTCGCCGATCATCCAGCACTGCACGGGCTGCACCTGCAGGCGGCGCAGCGCCTCCCCGACCAGTTCCGGCTTGTGGCTGCGCGAACCGTCCAGGGTCGAACCGACGATCTCCTCGAACAATCCACCAAAAGGCACGTGGGCGAGGATGCGGCGCGCGTGCGGCTCGTTCTTGGCAGTGACCACCGCCAGGCGGTGGCCACGACCATGCAGCGTACGCAGCGTGTCTTCAATCTGCGGGTACACCGTGTGCTCGCGCCAACCTTCGGCGTCGAAGCGCTCGCGGTAATAGCCCACCGCCTGCTCCACCCGCGCCGGTTCACCGAACAGCGGCGCGAAGGTGGTGCGCAGCGACGGACCGATCCAGCCCAGCAGCGTTTCCTGCGCCGGCACCGGATGGTCCATCTTCTGCAGCGCGTAGGCGATGCAGGCGGTGATGCCCACCTGCGAATCGATCAGCGTGCCGTCCAGGTCGAAGAACAGGACATCCTTGCCGTGGCCGGCACTCATGCGCCGCGCGCGTCGAGCGCCGCCACTGCAGGCAGGGTCTTGCCTTCCAGGAACTCCAGGAACGCGCCGCCACCGGTGGAGATGTAGCTGACGTCCTTGGCGATATCGAACTTGTCGACCGCCGCCAGAGTGTCGCCGCCGCCCGCGATGGAGAAGGCCGGCGAGCTGGCAATCGCGCGGGCCAGTGCTTCGGTGCCCTTGCTGAAGGCTTCGAACTCGAACACACCGACCGGGCCGTTCCAGACCACGGTGCCGGCCTTCTCGATCAGCTGCGCGTACTGCGCGGCGGTCTGCGGGCCGATATCCAGGATCAGATCGTCTTCGGCAACGGCATCGACCGCCTTCACTTCGGCGACGGCGTCGGGCAGGAACTGCTTGGCGGTGACCACGTCCACCGGCAGTGGAATGTCGGCGCCACGCGCCTTGGCATCGGCCACGATCTTCCTGGCGGTGTCCAGCAGATCCGGCTCGCACAGCGACTTGCCGACGTTGTAGCCAGCGGCAGCGATGAAGGTGTTGGCGATGCCGCCACCGACGATCAGCTGATCGACCTTGACGACCAGGTTGGCCAGCAGTTCCAGCTTGGTGCTGACCTTGCTGCCGGCAACAATGGCCAGCAACGGCTTGGCCGGTGCGTCCAGCGCCTGTGCCAGTGCATCCAGCTCGGCCATCAGCAGCGGGCCACCGGCAGCCACCGGGGCGAAGCGGATGACGCCGTGGGTGGAGGCCTGGGCGCGGTGCGCGGTACCAAACGCATCCATCACGAACACGTCGCACAGCGCGGCGTACTTCTTCGACAGGGCCTCATCGTCCTTGCCCTCGCCGACGTTCATGCGGCAGTTTTCCAGCAGCACCAGCTGGCCCGGCTGCACGTCGACGCCGTCGATCCAGTCGCGCACCAGCGGAACCTCGCGGCCGAGCAGCTCGGACAGGCGCGCCGCCACCGGTGCGAGTGAGTCGGCTTCGGTCCACACGCCTTCCTTCGGGCGACCCAGGTGCGAGGTGACCATCACCGCCGCGCCCTGCTCCAGCGCGCGCTTGAGCGTCGGCAGCGAAGCGGTGATGCGCTGTTCGGAAGTGATGCGGCCATTCTCGATCGGCACGTTCAGATCCTGGCGGATCAGCACGCGCTTGCCGGAGAGGTCGAGGTCGGTCATGCGGACGATGGACATGGGCAACTCTTTGGCTCAGGGACGGGATGCCGGGCTACGGCAGACGGCCATTGTATCGGCTGCGGGTGGTGGGGGGGCCGATGCCTCCGGCAGGCAGAGGCGCAGGGCAACGGCAACGGCCAAAGCCAAAGCGCTGACGCTTCGTGGTGCTGTGGATGGGCCGGGGTGGTGTGGGCTGGCAGGGGACGCCGTGAATCCGTCCCTGGAGGCTTGGTCGCCGCATCCATGCGGCTCACACCCCTGCCAGCCCACACCGCCCCGGCCTCGACAGGTTCATGAGGTAGAGCGGATGGCAAAGGCTCAAGCAGTGTGTGGTGTCGGATGAAGAAAGAAGGGGTCAGATCCGTTTTCCTGCGGAAAACGGATCTGACCCCGAGGGCCGTCGAGCGAAGCGACCCGCTTCCGCTCTTGCTCTTCTTCTTTCTCTTCCGTGGGTGGACGCACACGGAAACCGTCAGAGGCCGGGTGGGGTGGGTTCGCGGGGGTGTCAGCCGCATGGATGCGGCTGCCAAGCCTACAAGGACGTACTTGCGGCGTCCCCCGCTAACCCACCCCGCCCGGCCAAGCGCGGCTGTTGCTTTACACGACCAACCCCACCCACGAGGGGCTCCGCCGTTCGCCGGAAACTACGCCGAAGGCGCAGGCTTCTGCCGAAGCAGGCTGACCGCCAGGCCACCCACCACCAGCACCCCCAGCCCCAGCAGTGCCCACAGCAACCACGCCTTCCAGTCGCGCTGCGGCTGCAGTGCCACGTCTCCCGCCAGCGGCTCCGGGCTGCCTTCCAGGCGCGCCAGCGTGGGTTGCCATGACGGGTCATTGCGCTGGCGCAGCTCCTCGATCAGCACACCGATCGGCGCCTCCATCCTGCGTGCAGTGCTGCTGCCCACCGCCAGTGCATAGGGCGCCGCGCCCTGGCTCAGGAACACCAGTACTTCCGGCTGGTAGCCCAGGCGCAGGGACGGCGCAGTCGCGGTTTCGGCAGGGTTCGCGACCAACTTCCAGTAGCGGTCGCGATGCACGCCGCCCAGTGTCTGCGCAGCCGACTGCTGCCGCGGGCCCTGTGCGCCCTGCTGCAGCTGGTAAGCAATCCACGGCGCACTGCGGCGCTGCCACTCCGCACTTTCGTCGTCGCGGCTGAACAACGTCCACTGCACCAGGCTGTTGTCGGTGCTGGCCACATCCGCGCGGGCCACCGGGAAACGGCCATCCATCTCGAAGGTGTATTCGCCCTTGCCCTTCGAGGTCGGCTCCAGCGACAGCCACTCCCACGGCAGCGTCGCCGGCGCCGGCGGCAACTCGGCCAGTACGCTGCGCAGCGTTGGCAGACGCGCATCGCCCTGCGCCAGCACGCGCAGGTAGCGGGCCTCGCCGTCCACCTGCAGGCGGCGCTGCAGCAGGCGCTTGCCAGCGCGCTGCAGATCCACCAGCGGGATATCGCGGCCAATCGCACGCCAGTGCTGCAGGTCGTCGCTGACGTCCAGCTGCACCTGTGCCTGCAACGGCTGGCCACTGTCGGCCCAATCCAGCACCAGCGCCGCCAGCGGCTGCTGGCCGAGCACACTGGCGTCGATCAGCCAACCGCCCTGCCCGTTGGCCACGGCACCGCCACTCACGCGCGCTTCCACGCGACGCACGCGGCCATCGGTATCGCGCTCGGTCAGCAACTGCAGGTCGTTGCGCTGTGCTTCGGCCAGCGGCGGCAACGCGAACCACGGCAGCTCACGCTGCACCGGCGGCTGTGCCAGCGGCTGGTCCGGCGCCAGCAAGGCGGACGGCAGCGATTGGCCTGCGGCATTGAACACCTGCAGATCGCTCAGGTCAGCGGTACCGGCGCGACGGTAGATCGCCGGCTCCAGCACGACGCGATAGGCACCGGACTGCGCGCTGGACAACGTCAGCGGCCACTGTTCGGCGTACTGCGTACGGTAATCGGCGGCTTGTGCCGCGACGGCGGCCAGCAGGCCGAACATCGCCGGCAGCAGCGCCCTGCTCCACGTCTTCATTGTTTTTCCTCCACGGTCGGCGCCGCGCTGGGCGGTGCCGGTGCCAGATAACCCACGACCGTGCACAGCAGGCCGTAGGCGATGAACGATGCGATGCCCAGCAGGTTGCCAAGGTGCTGGCGATCAACAATGACCAGCTTGGCCAGCACCACGCCCATCAGCACGGCACCGACCATCCACAACACACGCTGGCCGCGGCGCGAACCCCATACCCAGGCGATCACGCCGAGCACGCTCCACAGCACGGTCAGGCTGGTCTGCGCCAGGCTGAAGCGCATCATCGATGCGTTCCACGACAGGCCGCCCCACTGGTGCACGCCATGCAGCACCACGCTGGTCAGCGCAACGAACGTTGCCAGTGACAGCAGCGGCATGCGGATACCCAGCAGGGCCTTCGGCGCCTGATCGCTGTACAGCCAGCGCGCGAGCAGCAACAGGCTCAGCCACTGTCCGATCTCGGCCGGGTTCAGCACCGGCAGCCACAGCAGCGGGGAAGCATCGCCCGGCAACAGCTGGCCCAGCAGCCAGCCGATCGACAGCAGGCCGAACAGCACGCACTGCAGCGGCATGCGCACGCGGTCGAACGCTTCACCCAGCGGCCAGCGCAGCGTATTCCAGCGCCACAGCGACAGCGCCGCCATCAGCAGCCACGGCAGCGTGACCAGCAGCGTCGTCCACCCCTGCGCCAGACCTGCCTCGCCACCGCCCCACAGGGCCAGCAGCGAAAGCAGCGAGGGCCACAGCAGCCACCACAGGAACTGCGCGATGCGCGCCACGCTGTCACCGCCCTGGCGCAGGCACAGCAGTGTGCGCACACCGAGCACGGCGAATACCGCCCAGGCCAGCGCGCCGTAGCCGGCGAACGGCTGGTGGTGCGCGTCGCTCTGCATCAGCGCCAGCGGGAAGCCCAGCGCCAGCATCGCCAGCGAGGTCACGCCCAGTGCGCGTGCTGGCTGGTGGCGCTGCGTTTCGGCCGCCAGCCATGCGGTGACCGCAGCCAGCACCAGCAGCGCATCCACTTCGATGCGGTACGGGAAGAAGCGGGTGATCTCGTGCACCAGGCCGCCCAGCCACCACAGCAGGCCCCACAGGTAGTAGACCAGTGCGACCTCATGGCGCGGCCGGCGCTGGTAGCTCCAGGCGGAGGCGAAACCTGCCAGCGCCAGCAGCAGCGCGCCGATGGCGGTCGGGTTGAGCAGGAAGCGGGCATCTTCAAGCCAATGATCGGCGCCGGCCACGAAGGCGAACGCGGCGCCCATCTGCAGCAACGCGCCAGACACCTGCGGCAGCCAGCGCTTCTGGCGCAGGCCCAACCAGGCCAGGCCAGCGCCTTCCAGCGCGAACACGGCACCCGTGGCGCGTGCCGACAGCGCCAGCGGCACTGCCAGCGTGGCAAAGCCCACCGCCAGCACCGCGTGCGACTGCGCCAGCACGGTGTACGACGCACGCCGGATCAACGCCCACGCCAGCACCGCGTAGATCGCGGCCAGGCCCAGCGCACACAGGGCCAGGGTCATCGGCTGCTCGTGCAGCATGCCGGCCTGCAGCGAGAACGCGACCAGCGGCGTACCGAACACCAGGCTGCCATCGACCAGGTCGCGGCGGCCGGCCGGCTGCCGGCGTGCGTACAGCAGCGGGATCAGCAGGTAGAAGGCAAAGAACAGCAGCAGGAACGGTTCGGTACTGCTGAATTTATCCGGGGCGTACTGCAGCACGCCCCAGAACGTACCGATGCCGAAGGTGAAGGCGAAACCCAGCAGATTCAGCGCGCGCCACGGGCGGAACCAGGCGATGGCGAAGATGCCGGCGTTGAGGACCGCGTAGTAGCTGAACAACCCCACGTGGTTGCCGCTGCCGGTGGACAGCCACAACGGCGCCATGAAGCCGGCCAGGATGCCCAGCACCGCCAGGGTGCGCGAGTTCTGTACCACCGCCAGCACGCACAGGCCTGCCACCAGCGCGATCGAGCTGACGAAGGCAAAGCCCGGGGTGACCAGTTCGAATCGCTTGAAGGCGGCGAAGATGGTCAGCAGCAGCACGCCGATGGCACCGCCCTGCAACGCAAGCGCGAACATGCGCCTGCGTTCGCGCTGGTGCCAGCCGAAGGCCAGCAGCCCCAGCGCGCCCACGGTGACCCCGGCCAGGCGCAGTTCGATCGGCAGCACCAGCCAGCCCTGGTCACTGACGTACTTCAGCAGCGCGGCAACACCGGCCAGCAGCACCAGCATGCCGATCTTGACCGGCACGTTGCCCTCGGTGAACCAGCGCTTGACCGCACCGATGCCGCGTTCGATCACGTTTGGCGGCGCCGGTTCGGCCGGCAGCGGTGGCGCCAACGGTACCGGCGGCGGCGTGACCGGACGGGGCGCAGGCGTCTCGGCAGGCGCGGCTTCAGGCACTGACGGCTGCGGCGGTTGTGGTGTCGCCGCCGCGACCGGCCGCAGGAACGGAGGATCGGCGCTGGCCGAAGGTGTCACCACCGGCCGAGCAGACGCCGCTTCGGTGGCGGTGGCCACAGTGGCCGGCCGGGAGACAGATGCGGCCGCCAGCGTGCTTTCCAGCGCGGCCACACGACGGCGCAGGCCGGCGATCATCACCAGCGCCACCACCAGCAGCAGCGGGATGGCCAGCAGGACCAGTACCACCAGGGCTATCAATGCTTCCATTGCATGCTTCCATTGCAATCCCGCGCCCCAGCGGCAGCGGTCGACCGCCCCATGCTACGACAGGGCTGGCCCCATAAACGACGAACCCCGGCCAGGCCGGGGTCCGTGTGCGATCTTCGCCAGCCTTACTTGGCGGCGATGACCTTGGCCATTTCCAGGCACTTGTTCGAGTAGCCCCACTCGTTGTCGTACCAGGTCACCAGCTTGACGAAGGTGCCGTCCAGGGCGATGCCGGCGTCGGCATCGAACACCGAAGTGCAGGTCTCGCCGCGGAAATCGGTGGCCACCACCTTGTCTTCGGTGTAGCCCAGGATGCCCTTCAGCGGGCCTTCGCTCTGTGCCTTCACTTCGGCGCAGATCTCGGCGTAGGTGGCTTCCTTTTCAAGCTCGACGGTCAGGTCGACCACCGACACGTCCGAGGTCGGGACGCGGAAGCTCATGCCGGTCAGCTTCTTGTTCAGTTCCGGAATGACCACGCCGACGGCCTTGGCCGCACCGGTGGACGACGGAATGATGTTTTCCAGGATGCCGCGGCCACCGCGCCAGTCCTTGTTGGACGGGCCATCGACGGTCTTCTGGGTGGCGGTGGCCGCATGCACGGTGGTCATCAGGCCGCGCTTGATGCCCCACTTGTCATTGATGACCTTGGCCAGCGGAGCCAGGCAGTTGGTGGTGCACGAGGCGTTGGAGATGATCGCCTGGCCGGCGTAGGTCTTGTCGTTCACGCCGTACACGAACATCGGCGTGTCGTCCTTCGACGGGGCCGACATGATGACCTTCTTGGCGCCGGCATCGATGTGCTTCTGCGCGGTTTCCTTGGTCAGGAACAGGCCGGTGGCTTCCAGCACCACGTCGACACCGACTTCGTCCCACTTCAGGTTGGCCGGGTCGCGTTCCTGGGTCAGGCGGATCTTCTTGCCGTTGACCAGCAGGTCGTTGCCCTGCACCGCCACGTCGGCCTTGAAGCGACCGTGCACGGAGTCGTACTTGAGCATGTACGCCAGGTAGTCCGGCTCCAGCAGATCGTTGATGGCCACGATTTCGATGTCGTCGCCGAAGTTCAGCACCGCCGAGCGCAGGACGTTACGCCCGATGCGACCGAAACCGTTGATACCAACCTTGATTGCCATGTTCTCAAGCTCCTGCGGCCGCGACGGGTGCGGCGGGATGGATAGGGCCCACAAGTCTAGCAAACCGGGGCTGGCCACCGTGGGCCAGCCCCCCAGCCAGAGGGCCGGCGGACAGGATTTGATCCGGATCAAAGCGTTAGCGCGGCGTGAGGTCGAGACTGTCGCCATCCACCCAGCAATGAGATCACCCCCATGCGCAAGACCTCCCCCCTGATCGTGGCCGGCCTGGCCGCCGCCCTGTCCCTCGCCGCCGCCCCGGCCATGGCCCAGTCCAAGGGCGACTGGACCGTCTCGGCCGGCATCCACCAGGTGGCGCCGAAGTCGAACAACGGCTGGCTGGCGGGCCACACCCTGAAGGTCGACGTCGACAATGACGTCAAGCCGACCATCACCGGCGAGTACTTCATCGCCGACAACCTGGGCATTGAAGTGCTGGCCGCGCTGCCGTTCAAGCACGACATCAACATCAACGGCCTGGGCCGCGTGGGCAGCACCAAGCAGCTGCCGCCGGTGGTGACCCTGCAGTACCACTTCAACAGCAAGGGCAAGGTCTCGCCGTTCGTCGGCGCCGGCGTGAACTACACGACCTTCTTCAGCGAAGACACCACCGGTGCGCTGGCCGGCAGCAAGCTGAAGCTGCAGGACTCGTGGGGCCTGGCCGCGCATGCGGGCATCGACTTCGCGATCGGCGAGAAGGGCGCCCTGCGCGTGGACATGCGCTGGATCGACATCGACAGCAAGGTGAAGTTGAACGGCGAGAAGATCGGCACGGTCAACATCGATCCGCTGGTCTACGGCGCTTCGTACGTCTTCAAGTTCTAAGCGTGTGTTGAGCGCGGGGGCTTCGCCCCCGCTCCCCCGCTACACGCAACACCCTCGCAGCATGTTGCCCCGGTGATTGCCGGGGCTTTTTTGTCTGTGCGCGAAGCTTCTGGAGTTGGGCGGAGAGGGTGGGCTGATCGGGACACGCCGTAAATACGTCCCTGTAGGCTCGATCGCCGCATCCATGCGGCGAACGGTCCCGATCAGCCCACCGTTTCCACCGTTCCCATCCGCGCGCGCGCGCCAGCTCAAGCAAAGGCAAGAGCAGAATCCGTGCATCCGAGGCGCAATGCTTGCCTGTAATTGCAGGATGCAGATTTTGATCCTGCATTTGTTTTTGATCTTGCCTTTGACGTTTGCATTCGCCTCCGCGGCCATGTTTGGAGGGGAACGCAGTGGGAGGGGCGGCGGGACCGTTGGCGCCATGGATGGCGCCATCGAGCCTCCAGGGACGGATTCACGGCGTGTCCCGCCGCCCCTCCCACTGCGCTCCCACTTCGGAACAGGAACGCGCCGCTCTTCAATCCAACTACCCCGCTAGAATGTGTGCATGAAAGCCCTGCACTCCCTGTTCCTCGCCGCCGCCCTGGCGCCGGCCCTGCTGTCCGTCTCCGTCCCCGCCCACGCCTGGGGCGCGCAAGGCCACCGCCTTGTTGCCGAAGTCGCCGACGCCCGCCTCAACCCCACTGCCCGTGCCGAAGTGGACCGCCTGCTGACCACAGAACCGGACGCCACCCTGGCCAGCATCGCGCCGTGGGCCGACCAGCTGCGTGCCAAGGACCCGGGCCTCGGCCGTCGTTCGGCCGGCTGGCACTACGTCAACATCGCCGAAGACAACTGCCATTACGAAGCACCGAAGCACTGCAGGAACGGCAACTGCATCGTCGAGGCCCTGAAGGCACAGAGCGCCATCCTCGGCGACCGCAGCCTGACCGACGGCGAGCGCCTGCAGGCGCTGAAGTTCGTCGTGCACCTGGTGGGCGACATCCACCAGCCGATGCATGCCGGCTATGCCCACGACAAGGGCGGCAACGATTTCCAGCTGCAGTTCGGCAACCGTGGTACCAACCTGCACTCGCTGTGGGACAGCGGCATGCTCAATACCCGCAAACTGGACGACGCCGGCTATCTGCCACTGCTGCAGAGCCAGCGCGCGCCGAAGCTGGCGCGCCAGTCCAACCCGCAGACGTGGGCCGAGGCCAGCTGCCGCATTTCCATGCAGGCTGGCGTTTATCCGGCCTCGCGTAAGATCGGTGATGAATACACCGAGCGCTATCGGCCGCTGGCCGAAGCGCAGCTGCGACTGGCCGGTGAAAACCTGGCGCAGTTGCTGAACCGCGTGCTCGGCACGCGCTGAGGAGCGTTCCAATGTCAGTCCAGGTGCAGTCGTTCTTCCACCGTGACAGCAACACCTTCAGCTACCTGGTCAGCGACCCGGCCAGCGGCGAGGCAGCGCTGATCGACCCGGTGCTGGACTACGACCCGGATACCGACGCCAGCAGCGACGCACCGCTGCATGCCGCGTTGCAGGCTATCGAGCAACAGGGCCTGCAGCTGCGCTGGCTGCTGGAAACCCACGCCCATGCCGACCATGTGTCGGCCGGGCGTCGGCTCAAGCAGCGCTTCCCGCTGGCCACGCTGGCCATCGGCGAAGGCATCCGAGCAGTACAGGCAACGTTTGCACCGCGCTATGGCCTGCAGCTTCCTGCTGCGGATGAAATCTTCGACCACCTGTTCAGCGATGGCGAAACCTTCGCCCTTGGTGGACTGGATGGCCGGGTGATCGCCGTACCCGGCCATACCAGCGACAGCGTCGCCTACCTGATCGGCGATGCGCTGTTCACCGGCGACTCGCTGTTCATGCCCGACGGCGGCACCGCCCGCTGCGACTTCCCGGGTGGTGATGCCGCGCAACTGTATCGCTCGATCCAGCGCCTGCTGGCCCTGCCCGATGCGACGCGCGTGTTCGTCTGCCACGACTACGGTCCGGGCGGTCGTGATTTCGCCAACGAAACCACCATCGGCGAACAGCGCGCGCACAACATCCACGTACGTGACGGCGTGGCCGAGGCGGAGTTCGTCAGCGTGCGCCAGGCCCGCGATGCCACGCTGGCCGAACCGGCGCTGATGCAGCCCGCAGTGAAGGCCAACATCCAGGGCGGGGCGTGAGCCTTCGCCCCGGAGCCGGACATCACCCGCACACTGCAGGGCTGTTCCGTGCTGCAGTGGGTGCAATGCCACTGCGAATGCGCGCAATGACGACGCTGCGCCGGGTTCCCAGCGTGTTCTTCAGCAAGGTGCACACTGCAGGCCCCTGCTTGCGGTAAAGCGTCGCAGCCATCTCGCTGACTTCTTCACTGTCCATGCCATCGGCCACGATCATGCAATCGATCAGTGCCTGCAGCTGCGCCCGCGTCAGTCGACCACCATCGCGTTCCACCATCGCGTGTACGGCAGGGATCACACGGTCTTCGATGAAGGGTTCGTCTGCATTGCGCGCTGTGTCAGCACGCGCGCCGTGGATGGCGATGAACCGGGTTGCGATAACCACCATATCGGCGCCCTGGTCTCGCTCCATGGCCAGGCAAGGCGTCATGTGCGCCCGAGGTACGCCAGGATGATGGTAACGAACGCTCTGATCATTCGTAGATCACCTCGTAATAGACGGTTTCCTGCAGCAGGTCATCCTGCGCCGTGCCCGCGTACACCTGCCGTGACAGCACGCGCTGCGCATCGAAGCGGATACGCGCGTTGTAGCTCTCCGACGCGTCGCCGCCCTGCAGGTCCAACACACCGCCGCCAGCATCTGCCTTCAGGGTTCCGCGGTGCAGATCGAAGAGATCGCGGTACACCGAGTACGCCACGGGAACCGGCCGGCCATCCACGCGCAGTTCCAGATGCGTGACCTCACGGCATGGCGAGGTGGTCCCGCCGCACACAACACCGCTTGCGGCCGGTGCGTCGGCCGTGCGCATGGCAAGCGTGGCTTCCACCCGTCTGGTGGCAGATGCGCCTGACAGGTATACCTTCGACTTCTGCGTCAATACACGCGAGGAAGGGTCTTCCAGTTCCTGCAAGGCCTGCCGCAGGTGCCGCAGCTGTTCCACGCATTGCACCGGCGCTCCCGGGGAATCGGTACAGGCCACCTGCAACTGCAGCGCATCCACCTGTGCAGCGGTGATTTCGCCGCGATCGACCTTCATTGCCACCGCGCCGACCAGAAGCGGAAGATCACTGCGCTCTCCCCCATCGAGGATCGCCTGCCGTGCAACCTTCAGGAAGGCCGGCGGCTGGGCGGCGAGCAGTTCGGCGATGCAGGGTGATCGCGGGCGGACCTGCAGCGCCCCCCGCAGATACGCCAAGCGAGCAGGCTCGGCCAGCGCTGCCAGGTAGCCGCTGGCCGAGCAGGCCGGTGGACCATTTCGATACGCGTCCAGGTCGTGGTTGTCCCGCCCATGCGGTGTGCAACCGGCCGATACGCAGGAAAGCCCGGCCAGCATGGTTGTCCAGATCTTCATCCCCAGCGTCCGTTGCCGTGTCGCCCGCACTGTACGCCTGTGCGGGCGACGGCGCCTGCCTGGCCGGGCATCGCCCGGCGCTAGCGCCCCTGCGTGCGCACCACATGCTGGCCCTTCACGACCTCGAAGGTGAAGGCGTACTGCAGGGTGACGGCCACCGGTTCGACCCGTTCGGCACTGCGGCAGTCGCCGCGATCAGCCGGTACCTGGCCCGGTGCGAAGTGGCAGACAGCGGCGGACGAGTACTTCCACATCGCAACCGCCTCCTGCGCGGCCTGCAGCAAGGGCGCATTCTCCGGCGCCCCACCCGCACTGCATTCGCTGCGGTCGGTCAGCGGCATGCTGCGCTCAACGCTGCCCTGCGCATCCACCACCACCTGCAGGCAGACCGTGGTCGGCGGCAGCGAGGTGCGTGGATCGCGCTCGCCCACGACCGGGTCCGGTGCCGTATGCAGCTGCGGCATGCGGTAGCCTTCACTGGCGGCCAGCGTGTAGGGCTGGATCTGCCCGGCGCCTCCTCCCGCATCGGACCGCAGGCGCTGGTGACCGACATTCTCGCTGCGGGTATCGACGGTGGTCAGGCGACCCTGGGTTGCACACCCCACCAGCAGCGCCGCCATCATCAGCAGCGGCGCGGATTTCACTTCGCGTCCTCGGTGTCATCCATGGCGTAGGTGATCGGAATGCGTACAGCACCGGCCACCGGCTTGCCGTTCTTCATCGCCGGCCGATAGGTCCAGCTGCGCGCCGCAGCAATCGAGACGGCGTCGAACACCCCTGGATTGGTCGCACTGAGCACCTGCACATCGGTCGGATGGCCCTGTGCGTCCACTTCGATACGCAGATTGACCACGCCTACCTGGCGCTGCTCGAAGGCGGACTTCGGATAGGACGGTGGCGGCATCTTGTCCACCTGGATGGGACGGTCCAGCCCCGCCTTGGCCGCGTCTTCCTGCGCATGTTCGAACGGCTCGACACCGATCCGGGTGCCACCGGCCGCACCGCCCTGGCTGGCCCACGCCACTGCGCCCATGCCCACGCACAACCCGACCACCAGCACCTGCCCGGACACCCACGGCAATGCCTTCCGCTTGGACTGCTTCAACATGGCGATACGCTCCTTCAACACGGGTTGGCTGCGCCAATGGCAGACCGCTGGCGCAACCGGGTGAACCAGCTGCGCCTTCAGCAGCGTGCTGGCGTAGAGGCCGCGCAGCGCAGGCTGCGGGCCGATGGTGCGGGCATCGCAGGCCAGCTCCTGGTCGCGCAGGAAGCGGCGTGCGGCCCACGGCAACAGCGGGTGGAACCAGAACACCGCGCGGACCAGCAGCAACGCGCCGTTGGCCCAGTGATCGCCATGGCGGCGATGACTGCGCTCGTGCTGCAGGATCAGGTTCTGCTCCTGTGCGGTGAACTGCTGATCGAATGCCGGGCCGACAATGATGCGCGGCCGCCACAGGCCGACCAGCGCCGGCAGCCCGGGATCGCCGCTGGCCTGCCAGCTGCCATCGGCACGCGCACGCAGTGAGCCCATGCTGCGTTCGAAACGGCGCTGCGCACGCAGGTCGCGCAGCAGGCAGATGCCCGTGCCCAGCGCCCAGGCCAACAGCAACAGCAGGGCCCACGACAGCGACTGCCCGGTCAGTCCATCCACCGCCCCCGGCACCACTTTCAGCGGCACTGTCGGCACGTGCTGCAACAGTGCAGCCTGTGGCAATGGCAGCAGCAAGGTCACCAGCAGCAACGGCAGCAGCCACCAGCTGCGATAGGCCAGCCCGGCGCCGCCCAGGCTCACCAGCAGCGGTCGCAGCGCCGCCAGCAGCAGCACGCCTACCGCCAGCCACAGGCTGGCCCGCCAGAGTCCGTCGAGCAGCTCAGTCATGGTCCAGCTCCTGGATCAGCTTCTTCAGTTCGGCAATGTCCTGCGCGCTCAGCTGCCCACGCTCGCTGAAGTGCGCCACCAGTGGCGCGACGCGGCCCTCGAAGACGCGGCCGATGAAGTCCTGGCTCTGCGCCTCCACCCAGGCCTGCCGCTGCAGCAGCGGCCGATACAGGTAGCGCCGTCCATCGCGCTCGGCGGCAATCGCACCCTTGGTCAGCAGACGGTTGAGCAGGGTCTTGATGGTCGGCTCGGCCCAGTCGCGATGGGCCAGCGCGGCCACCACGTCATCGGCACTACGTGGTGCCTGCTGCCACAGCACCTCCATCACAACGGCTTCGGCTTCGCTGATCGGGGTCATGGTTTACATCCGTAATCGACAACCCGATTACGCGCGTAATCGAATTGTCTGTCAAGCCCCTCGACTCCAGGTTCATCCCGGCTGCGCCAGCATCGATTCCTCCCGCCCCAGGCCCCGGATGAAAGCGCTGCCCAAGAAGGATTTCCCGATCGAGCAGGCCCGCCGCTTCCTCGAACCCGGGCCGATCGTGCTGGTCAGCACCGCCTGGCGTGGCCAGCGCAACCTGATGACGATGGGCTGGCACATGGTGATGGGCTTTTCGCCTTCACTGGTCGCCACCTACCTGTGGAACGAGAACCACAGCCATGCACTGGCCGTCGGCAGTGGCGAGTGCGTGATCAACGTACCCGGCGTGGCGCTGCTCGATACGGTCGTGGACAAATGCCATTCGTGCTTCGAATGCCGCTTGTACGACGACAGCCAGGTGGCGTCGAACAGCCTGTTCATCTGGGAAATCGTGCGCGCACACGTGGCGCCACGACCGAAGCTGCCGCGCACGGTGCATAACCGGGGCGATGGACAGTTCATGGTGTCCGGCGCCGAAGTCTCGCGTCGACGGCGGTTCAAGCCCGACATGCTGTAATGCCAGCACTCCCCACACGCAGGACCGCCGCGCATGACCGAACACCTCACCGACCTGGACGCCGCCGTCGACTGGTTGTTTGCGCGCGTGGACGGGCCGCTGCGGATCGGGGCACCGCTGGCACTGGGCAAGCCGCATCGGCTGCTCAATGCCCTCTATGCACGCGTCGAGCACGATCCGTCGCGACCGCTGCAGCTGTATACCGCGCTGTCGCTGAACCCGCCGAAGGCGCGCGGCAACGGCCTGGAAGCGCGCTTCATGGCGCCGTTCGCGCAGCGCCACTTCGGCGATGATTTCCCGCGCCTGGCCTATGCCGATGCGATCGCGCGCGACGCGCTGCCTGCACATGTGCAGGTGGAAGAGTTCTACATGCAGTCCGGCGCCCTGCTCGGTTCGCGGCAGGCGCAATCCAGCTATACCAGCCTGAACTACACCCACGCCGCCGATGCGGTCGCGCAGCGCGCGCCGCAGGTGATCGTGCAGAAGGTGGCGATGCGGCCGAATGATCGCCGGCTGTCGCTGTCGTGCAACAACGACATCACCCAGGACACGCTGGATGCGATGACCGCTCGCGGCCTGCCGCGCCCGTTGCTGATCGCCGAGATCGATCCGCAGCTGCCTTACATGGGGGGCTCGGCCACGGTCGATGTGTCGTTCTTCGATCTGGTGATCACCCCGCCGCCGCCGTATCCGGCGCTGTTCGGGCTGCCGCGGCAGCCGGTCGGCGATGCCGACTACGCCATCGGCCTGTATGCCAGCACGCTGGTGCGCGACGGCGGCACCCTGCAGATCGGCATCGGTACGCTGGCCGATGCACTCAGCCATGCGCTGGTGCTGCGCCACACCGACAACGCACGCTACCGCCGCGTGCTGCATGCGCTGGATCCGCAGCTGGCCAGCCATCCGCTGGTGCAGGAAATCGGTGGCGTGGATCCGTTCGAGGTGGGCCTGTACGGCTGCAGCGAGATGCTCAACGAAGGCTTCCGCCGGCTGGTGCAGACCGGAGTGATCAAGCGCAAGGTGCATGACGACCTGGCGCTGATGCAGCGCATCGAGAACGGCAGCACGCTGTCCATCGACCACGCCACGCTGGCTGCCGAAGGCGAGTACCTGCACGGCGCGTTCTACCTGGGTTCGCCGGAATTCTACGAATGGCTGCGCACGCTGCCGGAAGACGAATGCCGTGCGATCGGCATGCGCCGCATCAGCGAGATCAACCAGCTGTACGGCGGCAACGAGACGCTGGAACGCCTGCAGCGCCGGCACGCGCGCTTCTTCAACTCCTGCATGATGGCCACCGCGCTGGGCGCGGCAGTCTCGGATGCGCTGGACGACGGACGCGTGGTGTCCGGTGTGGGCGGCCAGTACAACTTCGTGGCGATGGCACATGCCCTGCCGGAAGCGCGCAGCGTGTTGATGTTCCGCGCCGCCCGCGACGACAAGGGCCAGCGCGAATCCAACGTACGCTGGAACTATGGCCACACCACCATCCCGCGCCACCTCCGCGACATCTACCTCAACGAGTACGGCATCGCCGATCTGCGTGGGCTGACCGACGAGGACTGCGTGCATGCGATGACCGCAATCACCGAGGCTCCGTTCCAGGGCGGCCTGCTGCAGCAGGCACAGGCCTCGCGCAAGCTGCTGGCGGCGTCCCAGCCCGACCCGCAGCGCCTGCAGCGGAACACCCCGCAGGCATTGGCCGCCGCACTGGCACCGTTCCGTGCCGATGGCAGCCTGCCCGACTATCCGCTGGGCAGCGACTTCAACGAGATCGAACAGGTGCTGGTGAAGGCGCTGGGTTGGCTGAAGGCCAACACGCAGACCCGTAGCGACAAGCTGCGCACGGTCTGGGCCGCGCTGCGCCAGCCGGCCGGCGACGGCGATGCGGTGTACCTGCAGCGCATGGGCCTGCAGGCGCCGAAGGATTTCGCCGAGCGCCTGGACGCACGACTGCTGCGCCTGGCGCTGGCCCGCACCGCCTGAGAAAAGGGGACGGAGGGGATTAAGTCGTTTGTGCACAAACGACTTAATCCCCTCCGTCCCCTTTTTCTTGCGGCAAAGAAAAGGCCGGCGTGTGCCGGCCTTTCCTTCATCACGCTGCGATGCTGCTTACAGTGCCTTGGCAGCTTCCACCACGTGCGCGGTGGTGATGCCGAAGTGCTTGTACAGCTGGTCGGCCGGGGCCGAGGCGCCGAAGGTGTCGATACCGATCACTGCACCGTCCAGGCCGACGAACTGGCGCCAGAAACCGGTGACGCCGGCTTCCACGGCCACGCGCTTGCGCACAGCGTTCGGCAGCACCGACTCACGGTAGGCCGCATCCTGGCGCAGGAAGACGTCGGTGGACGGCATCGAGACCACGCGGGTCTTGAGGCCGGCCGCATCCAGCTGGGCCTTGGCTTCGGTAGCCAGCGAGACTTCCGAACCGGTGGCGATCAGGATCACGTCCGGGGTACCGGCAGCATCGGCCAGCACGTAACCGCCACGCTCGATCTGGGCGATCTGCTCGGCGTCGCGCGGCTGGTGCGGCAGGTTCTGGCGGCTGAACACCAGGCAGCTCGGGCCGTCCTGGCGGGTGATCGCGGCCTTCCAGCTCACTGCCGATTCAACGGCGTCGCACGGGCGCCACACGTCGTTGTTCGGGATGTAGCGCAGCGAGGCCAGGTGCTCCACCGGCTGGTGGGTCGGACCGTCTTCGCCCAGGCCGATCGAGTCGTGGGTATAGACGTGGATGGCGTGGGCCGGGATCAGCGCGCTCATGCGCACGCCGTTGCGGGCGTAATCGCTGAACACCAGGAAGGTGGCATCGAACGGAATGAAGCCACCGTGCAGGGCCAGGCCATTGGCGATCGCGGTCATGCCGAACTCGCGCACGCCGTAATACACATAGTTGGCGTTGGCGTCGTCGCTGGCGACCGACTTGCTGCCCTTCCACAGGGTCAGGTTGGAGTGCGCCAGGTCGGCCGAGCCACCGACGATTTCCGGCAGCAGCGGGGCGTAGGCTTCGATGGCCAGCTGCGAGGCCTTGCGCGAGGCAATCGTCGGGCCTTCAGCGGCCACCTGGGCGATGTAGGCATCGGCCTTGGCAACGAAGTCGGCCGGCAGTTCGCCGTGCGAGCGACGGGTCAGTTCGGCGGCTTCGCCCGGGTACTGGCTGGCGTACTTGTCGAACAGCTGTTCCCACTCGGCCTGGCGCAGCGTGCCGGCGCCATTGGCGCGCCAGCCGTCGTAGATCGCCTGCGGGATCTCGAACGGGCCGTATTCCCAGCCCAGCTGCTTGCGGGTGGCTTCCAGTTCGTCCTTGCCCAGCGGGGCACCGTGGCTGGATTCCTTGCCCGCCTTGTTCGGCGAACCAAAACCAATGGTGGTGCGACAGCAGATCAGGGTCGGCTTGTCGCTCTGCGACAGCGCGGCCTCGATGCCGGCCTTGATGCTTTCCGGGTCGTGGCCATCGACGTCACGGACCACGTTCCAGCCATAGGCCTCGAAACGCTCCGGGGTGTTGTCGGTGAACCAGCCCTCGACGTTGCCGTCGATGGAGATGTGGTTGTTGTCCCAGAAGCAGACCAGCTTGTGCAGGCCCCAGGTGCCGGCCAGCGACGCCGCTTCATGCGAGACGCCTTCCATCAGGCAGCCATCACCCATGAACACCCAGGTGCGGTGATCGACCACTTCCAGTTCCGGGCGGTTGAAGCGCTGTGCCAGCAGCTTCTCGGCCAGGGCGAAGCCCACGGCATTGGCGAAACCCTGGCCCAGCGGGCCGGTGGTGGTTTCCACGCCCGGAGTCTCGTGGCGTTCCGGGTGGCCAGCGGTGTGGCTGCCCAGCTGGCGGAACAGCTTCAGCTGCTCGATCGGCAGGTCGTAACCGCTCAGGTGCAGCAGCGCGTACTGCAGCATCGAACCGTGGCCGTTGGACAGCACGAAACGGTCGCGGTTGAACCAGTGCGGATTGCTCGGGTTATGGCGGAGATAGTCGTTCCAGAGGACTTCGGCAATGTCGGCCATGCCCATGGGCATGCCGGGGTGGCCGGACTTTGCGGTTTCAACCGCATCGGCGGCAAGGAAGCGGATGGCGTTGGCCAACTGGCGACGGGTAGGCTGCGTCATGGTTCTGTCGGAATCGGGAGGCGGCCGCGGACGTGCGGGCGGCCTATTGTCCCATAGTCGCCGGGCGGGGGGTCGGTTCACCTTGCCCGGTCGTGCCGGCCGCTGGCCGGCAACGTCGTCA
The DNA here is from genome assembly GCF_059367995.1 of Stenotrophomonas sp. YJH_SMC_79. Classification (NCBI taxonomy): domain Bacteria; kingdom Pseudomonadati; phylum Pseudomonadota; class Gammaproteobacteria; order Lysobacterales; family Lysobacteraceae; genus Stenotrophomonas; species Stenotrophomonas sp. YJH_SMC_79. The sequence continues at coordinate 24,567 of NZ_JCAFRK010000002.1, read as the reverse complement.
TCTCCCCCGGATTCCGCATGTGAAGCGGGGCCGGAGCCCTTTCCTTGCGGAAAGGAATCCGACCCCGATCAGGTCGCCAGCGGTGGCGTTGGACTCAGTCCTGGTGCGGGGTCAGCGCCGGGCCGTCGTGGGACTCGCCCTTGGCCACCAGGGTGGTCAGGGCCAGGTCGCCGGTCACGTTCAGCGCGGTACGGCACATGTCCAGGAAGTGGTTCACGCCCAGGATCAGGCCGATGCCCAGCGGGTTCACGCCGACCATCGCACAGATCATCGCCACCACCGGCAGCGAGCCCGACGGCACGCCGGCGGTACCGATGCCACCGAGGATGCAGACCGCCATCACCATGATCTGCTGGCCGATGCTCAGGTCCACGCCGAAGAACTGGGCCAGGAAGATCACCGTCACGCCCTCGAACAGCGCGGTGCCGTTCTGGTTGGCGGTGGCGCCCACGGTCAGCACGAAGCGCGACACCCGCTGCGGCAGGCCCATCTGGTCGGCCACGCGCAGCGCGGTCGGCAGGGTGGCGTTGCTGGAGGCGGTGGAGAACGCCATCACCGTCGCTTCCTGGGTATCGCGGAAGAACGACAGCGGCGAACGGCCGGACAGCCACACGGCGGTACCGTAGGTCACGACCATGTGCAGGCCCAGTGCCAGCACCACCACGCCTACGTAGGCACCCAGGCGGATGATCAGCTCGAAGCCGAACAGTGCCGCCAGGTTGAACATGAAGCAGGCCACCGCATACGGGGCCAGGCGGATGACCAGGTTGATCAGGGTCATCGAGATTTCGAACACGCCCTCGATGGCGCGGCGCAGCGGGGCCACCTTCTCGTTGTCGGTCAGCACCATGCCGATGCCGAACATCAGCGCGAAGAACATCAGCGACAGGATCGCGCCATTGTCAGACGCGGCCTGCAGCACGTTGCTCGGCACGATCGACAGCAGCATGTCCATGCCCTTCGGCGTGCCGTGGATGCCAGCAACGATTTCCTTGCTGCGCTCGGCGTTCTCCGACAGCATCATCGCGGCGACCTGCGGATCCACGCCGGCGCCCGGCTTGAGCAGGTTGACCAGCACCAGGCCGATGCCCACGGCAATGCCGGACAGCAGCACGGTATATGCCAAGGTCTTCCAGCCGATGCGGCCGAGGGCGCGGATGTCGCCCATTTCCGACACGCCCATGATCAGCGCCGAGAAGATCAGCGGCACGATCAGCATGAAGATCAGATTGAGGAACAGGCCCGACGCCGGGGTGGTGACGTAGTCCATTACCCACTTGGCACCGGCCTGCAGACCATCGACGCTGCCACCCAGGGCGTGCACGATCAGTCCCAGGACCAGGCCGATCGCAAAGCCGATGCCCATCTTCCAATGCAGGGGCAACTTCTTCTTGTCGGCAGCAGCTGCTGTCATACGCGGGTTTCCTCGAAAAATGAATGCACTCTAACAAAGCGCGCAAGCGGCGCCGGTTCAGGTTCGCCGCGGCGGATACAGCGGCGCCAGGCCAGTGTCAGCGGTGATCGCCGCCGCCGACCAGTGCGGTCCGTCACGGAAGACCTCGCGCAGGCGCGTGCGCAGCGGCGCCAGATCACCCTGGCCGCCCCATCGGGCCTGCTGCAGATCCTGAAGCACCTGGCGCTGGGCCGGGTCATCCAACCGTGCAATGACCTGCTCGATGCGTTCGACGCCGGCCATCGCGCACAGCTGCGCCTCCACCTGCTCGAACCCTTCGCCATCCAGCGTGCGGCGCAGTTCGGCCAAACCGGCACGTCCGCTCGCCACGGTCGGCACAGCACCCCTGCCCACCTCAGGCGCCGCCACGCGCGGGCGACGGCCACGCTGCCAGCCCCACAACAGGGTCAACAGCCACAGCAGCGCCAGGCCGATGGCCGCGCCCATCCACGGCCACGGACGTTCGGCCAGGCCACCGGCGCGCGGATCGGTCGCGGCGATGCGGCTGTCCTTTCCATCGCTGCCGGGCAGCGCGGCGTCGGTGTCGATTGGCGGCAGCGGTGCCGGCGAGCCGTTGCCAGCGCCATTGCCCGCCGCAACCGTCAGCGTCAGGTCCGGCAGCTTCGCTTCCTCTGCCTTGCCATTGCGCACGTCCCACCACGGAAGGCGCGGCCCCGGCACCACCAGCGAACCCGGCTGGCGCGGCACGATCGAATAGCGGCGGGTGATCTTCAGCCGCGGCGTGCTGCCATTGAACGATTCTTCGTACTGCGCAGGTTCGGCGAATACCTGCGCATGGGTGCCCAGGTCCGGCACCGGCAGGTCGGTGAACTGTGCGCGGGTTGCCCCTTCGGCAATCGCCTCGACCACCACATTGGCGGCCTCACCGGTACGGGCGCTGGTCGGCGCACTGGTGTAGCGCAGCAGAAGGCTCTGCAGCGGAAGCCATGGCTGCGGCGCCTGTGCCGGTTGTGCCTGCACCTGCAGCGTGCGATCGGCACCGGTGGCATTCATGCGGCCATCCCCACCACCGAAGAAATCATCGAAGAAGCCACCGGCGCTGCGCCCGTTGAAGCGCGCACCTGCGAGGCGCAGGGTGCCGCTGCGCTCCGGGATCAGCAGGAAGCGGCGCTCGACCACGTTGTAACGGCGGCCGTTGACCTGGCGAACATCGGTTCGGTCATCGCCTACACGCTGCAGCGACGCACCGGCAGGTGTATCCAGCACCAGCTCGCCGGACGCCAGCTGCGAGGCGAAATACAGCCGCACCACCACGCCTACGCTCTGCTGCACGTACGGCGTCTCGTCATCGACAACGGTTTCGATGAAGGCCATTGCATTGCTGTCGGGGCCGGCCACGGCGGCGGCATCCACCTGCAGGGTCAGCGGCGCGGTACGGACGCTGCCCACCTGCAGGCCCGGCACCACCAGTGCACCGCTACGCCGTGGCGTGAGTGCCACGCCATACAGATTGCGCTGCTGCATGCTGCCGTTGCTCCACTCCACCTGGCGGCTGCTGGTCTGCCCGCTGAGGTCGAAGTCGGTGCGCAACGGTGTGAAGTCAGGGGCGCCCTGGTCGCTCTCGACATTGAGCGTGACCGTGTCACCCATCGCGATGCGGTCGCGGTCCAGCCACGCGCGCGGCTGCGCCCAGGCCAGCAGCGGCAGCCACAGCAGCAGCTCCGCCAGTACCTGTCGGGGCCAGTGCCCGTGCATGTTGATCGCCCGCATCATCGCCCTTCCCTCTTCCTGCGTTCGTTTTCCAGCTGGAACTTGGCCCGCAGCAATGCACCCGGATCATCCGGCACGCGCCGCATCCACGCCTCCACCGCCTGTTGCTCCTCGCGTTGGCGCGGAGTGGTGCCGTCGCTACCTGGCACCGGTTTGCCATCCTGTTCGCCCTTGCCCTGGCGTGCCTGCTGCATTGCCTGCTGCATGCGCTGGCGCTGCTGCTCATCAGCCTGGGCCTGCGCCTTGGCATCCTCCACCTGTGGTGGCGCCTGCTGTCCATCGCGGCCGCGCTCGCCGGACCGAGGCGTCGACTGCGCGTTGTCGTCACCCGCCCTGGGCTGGCCCTGCTGGCCCTGCTGCGGTTGGCCCTGCCCCGGATCCTTCTGGCCCTGCTGCGGTTGCTGGCCCTGCGGGTTCTGCTGGCCCTGTGAATTGTTCTGCTGCTTCTGCTGCCCGTTCTGCCGCGGCTTCTGCTGGTCCTGCCCCTGCCCCCCCGACTGCCTGCGCTTGCGCGCGGAATCGACCACCGCGCGGTTGGCCACCGCATCGGGCATGCCGGGATGCAACGCCAACGCGCGGTCGTAGGCGGCGATGGCCTCATCGTAGCTGCCCTGGCGCGCCAGCGTGTTGGCCAGGTTGTACCAACCGGCATCACTGTCGATGCCCTCGAACTGCTTGCGCGCAGTGGCGAAGTCGCCCTTGCGATAGGCCTGCACGCCGTCGTCCAGGCGCTGGTGCTGCAGCTGGTCGCCCCGCTTCCACAGGGTGCCCTGCGGCGGCGGCGAAGCGGGCGCGGCAGGTGCCTGCGCCTGCACATCACTCATCCACGGCAACAGGCCCACCGCCAGCACCGTTGCCAGCACTGCGCGGCGGCGGAAGGCAAGCAGCGCCAGCAGCATCAGCGGCGGCAACAGCCAGAAGCCCTCGTCACGCCATTGCTTGCCTTCACCCGGCCGTTGCGCGGCCGCACCCTCGCGTGCATCGAGCACGCCCAGCGCACGCAGGTCACTGTCATCGGCGGCAATGCGCGCATAGCGACCGCCACCTGCCGTGGCAACGGCACGCAGGCTGCCCTCATCCAGTGCGGCCTTGCGGATCTGCCCACTGCCGTCACGGTACGCCGCACCCGCCGATGTGCCGAGCCCCAGCACCGACACCTGCAGGCCGAGACCACGTGCCTGCGCGGCCGCCAACGCAGCTTCACCATCAGCTTGATCGGTGACCAGCAGGATCTGTCCCTGCGGTGCAGCGATCTGCCGCATCAGCCGCGTGGCCCAGTCGATGCCACGGTCGGCACGCTGGCCATCACGCGGCATCACATCCGGCGACAAGGCATCCAGATACAGCGCGACGTTGCTGCCGTCATCGGTCAGCGGCGCCACGGTGTAGGCATCTTCTGCGTACACCACCAGACCGACCTGCCCGCCCTTGCGTGCGCGCAGGAGCTCGCCGACCTTGGCCCGTGCCTGCAGCAGGCGCGACGGCGGCAGGTCGGTGGCAGTGATGCGGCTGGACAGATCCAGCACGACCAGCAGCGGTGCGCTGGGCTGGAACATCGGTTGTGCCTGCTGCCGCCAGCTCGGTCCGGCCATTGCCAGTGATGCGAGCGTCCAGCCCAGCAGCACCGCCAATGGCAGACGCATGCGACGGCGCGTACCAGCCGCCAGCAGATGCGGCAACAGATGTGCATCCACCGCCTGCCGCCATGCATCGCTGCGCCGCTGCCGGTACAGCGCCACGGCGAGAATCACCGGCAGCGCCAGCAATGCCCACAACCATTCGGGGCGCAGGAAGTGCAGCGCGCTCCAGTCCGGAAGATGGGAAGCGAACGCGATCATCGACGACGCTCCGGCCACACCCAGGCCAATGCGCCCAGCAGCAACGCCAGGCCCAGCGGCCATGCATAGCGTTCCTCGCGCGGGCGCAGGTTCGGTCCCTTCGCGGCGATCGGCTCCAGCCGGTCCAGTTCGGCGTAGATGCCAGCCAGCTGCGCGGTATCGCGTGCGCGGAAGAACTGGCCACCAGTCAGGCTGGCAATCTTCTTCAACGTGGCCTCGTCGACCGGGTCCTGGTCAGCGGAAATCGGAATGCCGAGGAAGCGCATGCTGCCATCGCCACCAAACGCGACGGTGTGGATGCGCACCCCTTCGGCCTGCGCGACTTCGGCCGCACGCAGCGGTTCGAGCACGCCGGCATTGCTGACGCCGTCGGTGAGCAGGATCAGTACACGCTGCCCTTCGGGCTGGCTGCGCAGGCGCTTCACCGCCAGGCCGATGGCATCACCGATGGCCGTCTCGCGACCGGCCAGGCCGACCACGCTGTCGCGCAGCTGGTCGCGCACGCTGGCCAGGTCCGCAGTGAGCGGCGTGAGCGTATAGGCGCGGTCGCCAAAGATCAGCAGGCCGATGCGATCACCGGCGCGACGATCCAGGAAATCGGCCAGCACGGCCTTGGCCGCGGTGAGGCGATCCACTGCCTGCCCACCCAGTACCATGTCGCCCTCGCCCATGCTGCCGGATACATCCATCGCCAGCATCATCTGCCGCCCCTGCTGCGGCGGCGTGATGGCCTCACCCAGCTGCTGCGGGCGCGCGAGCGCAATGCACAGTGCGCACCAGCCCAGCCACAGCAGCAGCGTGCGCAGCCACGACACATCGACACGGCCACCACCGGACAGCGCTTCCAGTTCACTCGCCGCGTACGGCACGCGCAGTGCCGCACCCGGGTCGGCGCGGCGCTTCCACCAGCGCATCAGCAACGGCAACGGCAGCGCCAGCAGGGCCAGCGGCCACGCCAGCTGCAGGTCCGGCCACGGCCAGTAACTTGCCAGCAGGCTCATCGGCGCCGCTCCAGCAGCATGGCCAGGTAGCGCTCGCGGGCCCAGCTGCGCACGGCCGCCACTTCGCTGGCGTCCACGCGGGGACGATAGGCACCTTCGGCCAACAGGCTGCGGCGCGCGTCGGGCAGCGTGCCCTTCGGATCCACGCGCTGCCACCAGGCATCGTCGCGCAGGGATTCACTGCCCGGCTGTGCCTGACGCGCAGCGCGACGCAGCAGGCCGGCGATCACCGCCAGTTCCGCGGTGGCATCGGTGGTGGTGGCCAGCTCCTGGTCGAACGCCTGCAACCAGCGTTGGCGACGGCGGCGGCGTTTCCACCACAGCAGGGCCAGCGCCAGGATCACCAGCAGCACTGCGCCGCCGATCATCAGGTAGCCGGGGGCCGGCGGCCACCACGATGGTGCCGGCGGCAGCTGCACATCGCGCAGCGGCAGGTTGGCGCTCATGCCGGCACCTCGGTCATCGACGGTGCCAACCAGGCGTCGCTGGGCGCATCGGTGGACAACACCTGCACGTCAACGCGGCGTGCGCCAAGCTGGCGGCGCAGCTCCTGCAGCGGTTCGACGAAGTGCGCCTGCCAGTGCGCCTGCACTTCGCTGCGACGCAGATCAAGGCCAATGCGCTGCTGCGCGGCCTGGAACTGCAGGGCAGCCGAGGGCGGTTGCAGCTCGAGGGGATCGACCAGCAACACCAGGCTGAGGTCATGGTGCTGGGCCAGCGCGCTCCAGCGCACGACGGGAATCCGGGCGGCCTGCTGCGGATCGGCCAGCACCAGCATGCGCGCCCCGGGGCGCAGCACGCGGGCGGCATGGTCCAGCGCGCGTTCCAGGCCGAGATCGTCGGCGGGCGGCTGCGCGTACCAGCGGGTGAGTGCGTCGAGCACGCGCAGTACGCCACGCGGGCCACCCGCAGGTGCAATCGGCGCTTCGCGATCGCTGCCACGCAGGGCACCCACGCGATCACCGCGACGCTGCGCCGACCACGCGGCGACGGCGCCCGCGCGGGCCGCCTGCACCGACTTGAATCGCACGCGGGTGCCGAAGTACAGCGCTGGCGAAGTATCGGCCACGATCAGGCTGACCCGCTCGCGTTCGGCCTGGAAAAGCTTGGTATGGGCACGCCCGGTCCGCGCGGTCACCCGCCAGTCGATATGCCGGGCATCATCACCGGCCACGTACTCGCGTGACTCGGCGTACTCCATGCCACGGCCACGCAGCGGCGACGGCGCCTGCCCGGCATTGCCGGCGCGGCCACGGCGCGGCGGCGGCGGCCGCTGTGCCAACCGGCGCAGGGCCACCAGTTCGGACAGGTGCGGGCGCAGTCCGTCGCCATCACTGACGGTGGATGCGGCTTCCAGGGATGGATCGGTCATGCGCAGGCTCAGGGTGCCGGCACCCGGGCCAGCAGCTCCTGCACCAGGCGCTCGCCATCCCAGCCTTCGGCGGTGGCTTCGTAGCTGGGCAGCACGCGATGGCGCAGCACGTCGGCGGCGACCGCACGCACATCGTCAGGGGTAACGAAGTCGCGACCGGCCAACCAGGCGCGTGCACGTGCGCAGCGTTCCAACGCAATGGAGCCACGCGGGCTTGCGCCCCAGGCGATGCGGCGCCCGAGGCCGGCGTCATAGCGCGACGGATCACGCGAGGCCAGCACAAGTTCGACCAGATAGCGCTCCAATGCCGGTGCCATATGCAGGTCCAGCACTTCGCGGCGGGCGTCGAACACATCCTGCATCGGCAGCTTCTCCGGTGCCGGTGCCGCCTCGCCCAGTGCGCCACGGGCACGCTCGCGGGCGAGCCGCAGGATCTCCGATTCGGCCGCCTGGTCCGGGTAGCCGATGCGTACGTGCATCAGGAAACGGTCCAGCTGCGCTTCCGGCAGCGGGAAGGTACCTTCCTGCTCGATCGGGTTCTGCGTGGCCATCACCAGGAACAGCGGCGGCAAAGCGTAGGTGTGGCGGCCAACGGTGACCTGGCGCTCGCCCATCGCTTCCAGCAGCGCCGACTGCACCTTGGCTGGCGCACGGTTGATTTCATCGGCCAGCAGGATCGGATGGAAGATCGGGCCGGGTACGAATTCGAAGCGGCCTTCCTGCGGGCGCCAGATTTCGGTACCGGTCAGGTCGGCCGGCAGCAGGTCGGGGGTGAACTGCACGCGGGCGAAATCCGCCTCCAGGCGCGAGGCCAGCGCGCGGATGGCCGTGGTCTTGGCCAGGCCCGGGGCGCCCTCCACCAGCAGGTGCCCGTCGGCCAGCAATGCGATCAACAGGCGTTCGACCAAGGCCGCCTGGCCGACGATTTCGGCCGACAGCGCGTCGCGCAGCTGGTTGAAGGCGCCATGCAGGCGGGAGGTGGCCGGCGCGGGCGGCGGCGAGACGGTTTCGGGCATCGGCGGTGGCAGGTTCATGGGGGCCTTTGACCGGCGCGGGACGGCACGGGTTCCCGACATCATCGCAGGGTGCCTTGCGATTGGCATCAAGAACGGCTGAACGGGCATCTCATCCACGCATGGCGCGGATCTACCGGATCATTCGCGGATGGCGGCCGGCATGAACGAGGAAGGGCCGCACATGGCGGCCCTTCTTCAAGTCCCGGGTGTGCTGGCTCAGTTCTGCTTGGCCACGCGCAGCACCTTCGGGGTGACGAACACCAGCAGCTCGGCCTTGTCCTTGCTGCGGCCACGCTTCTTGAACAGGTTGCCCAGGAACGGTACATCGCCCAGGAACGGAACCTTGCTGATGCTGTTGCGGTCGGTGAACTCGTACACACCACCGATGACCACGGTCTGCCCGTCCTCGACCAGCACCGCGGTGTTCACTTCGCGACGGTTGATCGACGGCACGGTGCCATAGCCTTCCAGCTGGATCAGCCGATCCACTTCATCCTTCTTCACCTGCATGTTGAGGAACACGCGGTTGTCGTTGGTGATGGTCGGGGTGACCTTCAGCTCCAGCACCACTTCCTTGAACTGCACGTTCGGCGTAGCGACACCACCTGCACCGGCACTGATGGTCACGTAGCCGATTTCCTTACCCTGCTTGATCAGGGCCTCGCGCTGGTTGGTGGTGACCACGCGCGGGTTGGAGATCACTTCACCACGCGACTCCTCCTGCATGGCCGACAACTCGACATCCAGCAGGTAGCCGGCATTGAGGATCGACAGCGCCAGCGAGCCCGCCGGGTTGGTGGACGCCGCCGGCATCGCCCAGTTCAGGCCGCGGGTGATTGCCGAGCCGACCGGCACCGGCGCCGGGCCCGTACTGCCACCGGCCAGCCAGTCGCGGTAGGCCTTGGCGTTGGCCGCATCGGCTTCGACCTGCGACTTGCGGGTATCGCGATTGGCCTCCAGATTGCCACTGAAGTAGGCGTTGTCGCGGCTGCCACTGATGCCGAACCGCGCACCCAGCTCACGTGCGAACGTATCGGTCGCGATGACGATACGGCTCTCGATCAGCACCTGGTCGACCGGGCGGTCGATCACGCTGATCAGCTCACGCATGCGTGCGATCTTCTTCGGAATGTCGCTGATCATCAGCGTGTTGGTGCGCTCGTCGGCGACGATGCGGCCACGGCCGGACAGGAAGCCACTTTCCTCCTGCGACGACCCACCGCCACCGCCACCTGCGCCACCACCGCCACCACCGCCGATGCCCTTGGCTTCGGTCAGGGCTTTGAAGATCTGGGTGGCGCTGTGGTAGTTGATCTGGACGTAATCGGTCACCAGGTCTTCGCGGTTCTCGATGGCGATGCGCGCGTCTTCCTTCTCCTGCTCGAACTTGGCCAGTTCGGCCTGCGGGCCTACCCAGATCACGCTGCCGTCGCGGCGCTTGTCCAGGCCCTTGGCACGCAGCACGATGTCCAGTGCCTGGTCCCACGGCACGTTGACCAGGCGCAGCGTCACATTGCCCTGCACCGAGTCGGAGGCCACCACGTTGAGGTTGGACTCTTCGGCGATCAACTGCAGCACGGTGCGCACCGGCACGTCCTGGAAGTTGAAGGTCACCGGCTTGCCGGTGAAGCCGCGCTGGCCGACGGCCTTTGCCGCCTGGGTGACGCTGCCAGCGGTCACCGCACCGACGGCGGCCGGAGCCTGCCGCGCGCTGATCTCGACCACGTATTCGTTGCCGCTCTGGTAGGCCAGCGACTCCACCGCACCACCGGTGCTCAGCACCAGCTGGGTGCCGGCGCCGGATGGTTTGGCGTCAATGCGCTGCACCGGAGTGGCGAAGTCGACGACGTTCAACGGCTTCTGCAGGTTGGCCGGCAGGCGGGCATTGCCGACGTCGACCACCACGCTGTTGCCCTGCGTGCGCAGGTCCGGGATCGCGCCCTGGCCGTCAAACTGCACGATCAGACGGCCCGCGCCATCATCGCCACGCTTGAAATCGATCTTGGCCACCGACAGGCCGGCAGGTGCCGCGGCCGGTGCGACGGTGGTGCCCACCGGCTTCTCCGCCGGTGCGGCGGCCAGCGCCGGAGCGCAGGCCAGCATCAGCGCGACTCCCAACGCGCTGACACGGTTCAAGGTAGAGCGCCGGATGGGACGCAGCCCCTTGGCTTGGTGAAAGGTCATCGTGCTATCCCCAGTAAACGATCATTGATCTTCAAGCGAGAGCGTTGCCGGCCGTTCCAGCCAGCCACCCGCGCCATCCGGCACCAGTTCGATCAGCTCCACACGGTCTTCGAAGACCGCAGTGACCCGCCCGTCGCTCTGCCCCAGGTAACCGCCCGGGCGCACCCGGTAGGTCACCTTGTCCGGCCCCATCACCAGCGCGACGGTGCCGCCGCCGGTGCCGATGGTACCGACCATGTCCAGTGCGTCCAGCGGGAAGCCCTCCAGGGGCTCCTTGCGCCGGTTCGGATCCGGCCGCAGTCCGCCATTCCCCTGCGGATTGGTCCAGGCATCGGTGAACGGATCACGCAGGCCCTGCGCGGAGTACTCGAAGGTCTCGAACTGCTGCATCACAGGCAACGGTTCCAGCGGCTGCGCCGGCCGGGCACGTTCGCCTTCCACCCACTTCTCGAGATTCGGCGCGTCGCCCGGCGTGCTGGTCACGCCACGGCCGCAGGCAGCCAGCAGCAACACGGCAGCGACCATCCCGCAACGTGCAAAGAAGGAACGGATCACTTGCTGCCCTCCTTGCCGGCTTCAGCCTTCTGCTGTTCCTGCACCTCGGTCTCGTCAAGATACCGGTAAGTCTTGACAGTGCCGGACAACTCCAGCGCACCGGCACGCGAACCACCGCCAGCCTTGTCCGCCGGCTTCAGGTTGATGTCGTGCATGGTCAGGATCACCACGCGCGGCAGCGAGGCCACGCCACTGACGAACGCACCGAACTGGTGGTAGCTGCCCACCATCTTCAGCTTGATCGGCTTCTCGGCGTAGAACTCCTTGACCTGCTCCTGTTCCGGTTCGAACAGCTGGCTGGTCAGGCCGCTGGACAGCGCGGTCTGCGAGATGTCGATGATCAGGTCCGGCATTTCGGTCTTGCTGGGCAGCTGCCGCAGCATCTGCTGCAGGACCTGCTCCATCTGCGCCAGCTGCTGCTTCAGCGGCCCCAGGTTCACCGCGCGTTCCTGCTGCTTGGAGAACTCGGTGCGCAGATCGCTTTCCTTCGACTCCAGGCTGGCCAGTTCATCGCGCTTGCCGCTGATCAGCAGCATCCACGCAACGAACATGATGACCAGGGCCAGCAACGAACAGAAGACGATCTTGGCCTTCTGCGGCCAGTTGCCGATGTCGTTGAAATCCAGGTTCTTCAGATCGATTTTCTGGCTCATGCGCGATCCCCCTGCAGCGGGGCGTAAGAGGCCTGCGGCGGCTGCGCCAGGCGGCTGCCCTCAGGCCTGGCGGCCGGTGCCGGTGCGGCGGGCTGGTTCGGCTTGGCCGGTGCAGGCGCCGGTGCAGGCGCCGGTGCGGTGGCCGGAGCGCTGGCGGGCGCTGCTGCCGGTTGGGCCGGGGCCGTGGCCGGTGCTGGAGCAGCGGCCGGGGCCGCCGCATCGGGGCCGGCGGCAAGCGGCGCCACGGCGGGCGTCGCAGCCGGCGCGGCCGCCACGCTGCCATCGGCGTTCAAACCGGGGGTGCCGGTCTCTTCACTCTGTGCAGGCAGCTTCACCGTGACCTTGAACATGTACGGCAGCGCCTTGATGTCCGAGACCGGGCCGGCTGCACTCTTGTCCCCGGCACTGGCCTGGATGATCGACAGTTCCGGGTTAGTCATCCAGCCGGAGGTTTCCAGGTTGCGCATGTAAGCCGACACACGTGCATTGGACTGGGTGCGTCCCTCAAGGGTGAGCATGTCCCCTTCCTGCTGCAGGGCGGTCAGCACCACGCCGTCAGGAATCGTGCGCACCAACGCATCGAACAGGTGGACCATCTGCGAGCGCTTGGCCTGCAGTTCCTCGATCACCTTCTTGCGGGCCAGCAGGCGGTCCTTCTGCGCATCGAGGCGATCGATCTCCTTGTTCTGTTCCTTGACCTTCTCGATCTCGGCTTCCAGATAGGCGTTGCGGTCCATCTGGCCGCTCACCTGGCGGTCGTAGTAGAACCAGATCATCAGCGACAGCAGCAGGCCACCGATGGCGGCCATGCCCAGCATTGCGTAGAACTCGCGCTGGCGTTGCTTGCGCCGCTCGGCGCGCCAGGGCAATAGATTGATGCGTGCCATCAGTCGAAGCTCCTCAGCGCCAGACCGGTGGCGATCATCAGCGCGGGGGCATCCTGGGCCAGCGCATGCGCGTTCACCTTCGGGCCCAGGGTCATCTGTGCCAGCGGGTTGGCCACCACGGTCGGCACGCCCAGCTGTTCTTCGACCATCTCCGGCAGGCCACCCAGTACGGCGCAACCGCCGGCCAGCACGATGTGGTCGACGCGATTGAACTCACTGCCCGCATAGAAGAACTGCAGCAGGCGGCTGATCTGCTGGACCGTGGCTTCCTTGAACGGCTCCAGCACTTCCATCTCGTAGCTTTCCGGCAAGCCACCCTGGCGCTTGGCCAGGCCGGCTTCCTCGTAGCTCAGGCCGTAGCGGCGCATGATCTCGTCGGTCAGCTGCTTGCCACCGAACACCTGTTCGCGGCTGTACAGGCTGCGGCCACCGCGCAGGACATTGAGGGTGGTCATGGTGGCGCCGATGTCGACCAGCGCGACCACGCCATCGCTGGACACCGGCAGTTCACTGGCGACCAGGGCGTAGGCGTTCTCGACCGCGAAGGCCTCCACGTCCATCACCTTGGCCTGCAGCCCACCCAGTTCCAGCGCGGACTGGCGCAGTTCCACGTTCTCCGAACGCGACGCGGCCAGCAGCACCTGGACCATCTCCGGGTTGTTCGGGATCGCCCCGATCACCTCGAAGTCCAGGTTCACTTCCTCGATCGGGTACGGAATGTAATTGACCGCTTCCAGCTCGATCTGGGCTTCCATGTCGTTCTCGTCGAGCTCGGCCGGCATCGGGATCACCTTGGTGATCACCGCGGACCCGGCGACGGCGGCAGCGGCCAGCTTGGCCTTGCTGCCTGAACGGTTCATCGCACGGCGGATGGCCTCACCCACGGCCTCCACTTCCACGATGTTCTTCTCTACCACCGCATTCGGCGGAAGAGGTTCCACAGCGTAATGTTCCACACGGAAACGATTGCCGCTGCGGGACAGCTGCAAAAGCTTTACCGCAGTCGAACTGATGTCGACGCCTACAAGCGGCGACTGACTTTTTGGGATGAGCCCCACGGTTTCTCCCCTGCCGACGGGCACTTGGACGCAAGACCTGCGCCCGAGCATTAATAACGTATTCTTAGCAAATGGCAACGGCCCTGCTGTGAAGTTCCTCACGGATTCACGATGCAGCCCCTGACTGTTCCCCTTGCGCTCCCCGGTGCCGACCCCAGCCGCCACCTTGCGTAATCTATACTCTGCGACCACGAAATTCGCAATCGGAATCTGAACCCGATGACTCGACTCCGCCGCTGGCTGCGCTGGATCTTCCTGATTGTCCTGGTCCTGGCGCTGATCGGCGCGGCCGCCGTGGGCGGTCTGTACTACGCTGTGTCCTCCAAGCTTCCCGACGTGCAGACCCTGCGCGACGTGGAAATGCAGGAGCCGATGTACGTCTATGCTGCCGACGGCAAGCTGATGGCGGTGTTCGGCGAGACCCGGCGCACCCCGATCACCATGAAGGACGTGCCCGAGCGCCTGAAGCAGGCGTTCCTGGCCACCGAGGATGCCCGCTTCTACGAGCATGGCGGCGTGGACTACATGGGCATCGGCCGCGCGGTGTGGCTGCTGGCCACCACCAGCGACAAGCGCGTGCCGGGTGGCTCCACCATCACCCAGCAGGTGGCCCGGCAGTTCTTCCTCAGCTCCGAGTACAGCTACACCCGCAAGCTGGCCGAGATCCTGCTGGCCCGCAAGATCGAGTCCGAGCTGAGCAAGGACGAGATCTTCGAGCTGTACCTGAACAAGAGTTTCTTCGGCAACCGCGCCTACGGCGTGGCCGCAGCGGCCGAGTTCTACTACGGCAAGAAGCTGAACGAGCTGGACCTGGACGAGATGGCCTCGCTGGCCGGCATCCCCAAGTTCCCGTCCTCGGGCAATCCGATCTCCAACCCGGAACGTGCCCGCCAGCGCCGCGACAACTATGTGCTGCAGCGCATGGCCGACCTGAAGTTCGTCAGCCAGGCCGAGGCCGATGCGGCCAAGGCCGTGCCGATGCATGCCACCGCGCATGAGCCGCCGGTGCAGGTCGATGCCCCGTACGTGGCCGAGCTGGTGCGCCAGGAAATGATCGCCCGCTTCGGCGGGGATGTGGTCAACAAGGGTTACCACGTCACCACCACGATCGACTCCACCCTGCAGACCGCCGCCAACCAGTCGGTGCGCGACGGCCTGCTGCTGTACGACCACCGCCACGGCTGGCACGGCGTGGAGAAGCAGGTGCAGGTGGGTGCCGGCGAAGACGCCGCCGCCCTGGCCGAGCACCTGCGCGGCATGTACGGCCAGGCCGGCCTGCTGCCGGCGATCGTCGCCAGCACCGGCGCCGATGGCAGCGCCACCGTGGTGCTGGCCAACCGCAGCGAGATCGTGCTGCCGGCCGGTGCCGCCAAGTGGACCAACAAGACCCCGGGCAAGCTGGTACAGCGCGGCGACATCGTGCGCGTGCGCGCCGGTGCCAAGGAAGGCGAATGGCTGCTGGACCAGATTCCGCGCGGCCAGTCCGCGCTGGTCTCGCTGGATGCCCACAACGGCGCGCTGAAGGCGCTGGTCGGTGGCTTCAGCTTCTCCGGCAACAAGTTCAACCGCGCCACCCAGGCCCGCCGCCAGCCGGGTTCGAGCTTCAAGCCGTTCGTCTACGCGGCCGCCTTCGACAAGGGCTACAACCCGGCCTCGATCGTGCTCGACGCCCCGGTCGTGTTCCGCGACCGCCGCGGCAAGACCTGGGCCCCGCAGAACGACGGCGGTGGCTTCCGCGGCCCGATGCGCCTGCGCGAAGCGCTGGTGCAGTCGCGCAATCTGGTCTCGGTGCGCCTGCTTGATGGCATGGGCGTGGACTATGCGCGCAAGTACATCAGCGAGTTTGGCTTCGCCGAATCGGAACTGCCGCCGAACCTGTCGATGTCGCTGGGTACCGCCTCGCTGACCCCGCTGTCGGTGGCCCGTGGCTACGCCGTGTTCGCCAATGGCGGCTCGCGCGTGGACACCTGGCTGATCGACCAGGTCAATGACCGCGACGGCAACCTGGTGTTCAAGGAAAACCCGGCACTGGCCTGCCGCGACTGCGCCGGCAGCAGCGACCAGCCGGTGAACCAGGTGGTGGACGGCTTCAACTTCGGCGCCCCGGCCCCAAAGGTGGACCCGGCTGCTGCGGCCAAGGCCGAAGCCAGGACCGAGACCCCGGCCACGCCGGTCAACCCGGATGCCCGCACCGCCCCGCGCGCGATCGACGCCCGCACCGCCTACCAGCTGGTGTCGATGATGCGCGACGTGGTCCAGCGCGGTACCGGTGCCCAGGCCAAGGTGCTCGGCCGCGAGGACGTGGGCGGCAAGACCGGCTCCACCAACGATCACCGCGACGCCTGGTTCTCCGGCTTCGGCGGCCCGTACGTGACCACCGTGTGGGTGGGCCGCGACGACTTCCGCTCGCTGGGTTACCGCGAATACGGTGGCAAGGCCGCCCTGCCGATCTGGATCGACTACATGCGTACCGCGCTGAAGGACACCCCGATCGCGCAGAACGACCCGCCCAGCGGCATGGTCCAAGCCACCCTCAACGGCGCGACCGAGTGGGTGAAGGTGGAAGACATGGACCGCCTGACCGACTACGACCTGAACCTCAATACGCCGCAGGCCGACGCCGCCGCGTTCGATATCTTCTGAGGAAGGATCAGGTGGGTGCCAACCGTGGGTTGGCACCGAAGCGGCTCTGGTAGCGGCCAACCTTGGTTGGCGCCGCCTTTGTAGAGCCGAGCCATGCTCGGCTCCGGGCGCCCTCGGTAGAGCAGCCGAGCATGGGCTCGGCTCTACAGGATCAACGGCACCCTTTTGCCGTGGTAGCGGCCAACCTTGGTTGGCGCCCTGTGCCGACCAAGGTCGGCACCTACCAGAGCAGCAACATCCGAAATACCCACGCAGATGTCACATCCGTGCGCTAGTCTGTAGCCAGGTCGCAACAGGGAGTCATCGCATGCATCGCGCCCGTCAGCATGCTGCCAGCCAGACCCGCGAGCGGCGCCACCGCCTCGCCCACGAAGCCGCCCGCCTGATGGCCGAAGGCGGCATCCGCGACTACCACCAGGCCAAGTTGAAGGCCGCCAGCCGGCTCGGCATCCACGACGATGCCTCCCTGCCCCGCAATACCGAGATCGAAGACGCCCTGCGCGAGTACCAGCGGCTGTTCTCCGGGCCCCAGCACGACAACGAACTGCAGCGCCGCCGCGAGGCCGCAATGCGTGCGCTGGAGTTCCTGCACGGCTTCTCCCCGCGCCTGGCCGGCCCGGTGCTGGAGGGCACCGCCGATGCCAACAGCCCCGTGCAGCTGCACCTGCACAGCGACGACCCGGAAGCCGTACACCGCTTCCTGGAAGACCACCGCATTCCGGCCGAGTCGCGCACGCGACGCCTGCGGATGGACCGCGAGCGCATCCTGGACGTACCGGTCTGGGTATTCAGTGCCGAGGAACTGACCTTCGACCTGGCTGTGCTGCCCTACGACGCGTTGCGACAGGCGCCGCTGTCGCCGGTGGATGAAAAGCCGATGCGGCGCGCCTCGATCAGCCAGTTGCGGCAACTGCTGGCCGAGGCCGAGATCACCGCCTACATCGGCGGCTGACCCCTGGTGCACGATTACCAGTCATAGGCGACGCGAAGCTGTGCATTGGCTTCCCTGTAGCCCTGGTCGCCCCGCATCAGGCCGAAGCCGCCCCAGGCGTTCAGTCCGGAGCGGAAGGCAATGCGCGCGCCGGCGCTGACTTCATAGCGATCGCGCGCAACGCCTGCGCCCATCGCTTCGCCATCGAACGCAACCTGCGGTGCGGTGCCCTGGCGGTACCAGTTGGCCGCCAGGTACGGGTTGACGGTTGCACCCGACTCCATGCGCGATTCGGCCTGCAGGCGCAGCCCCAATCGACCAGACAGCCGGTTGGACTGCAGCAGGCGCACTTCGGTACCGGTGTGCTCCACATGCGTGCCCATCTGCGAACGGCTGTGGACCAACTGCAGTTCGGGCTGCAGGCTTACTGCGGTGGAACCCACGCGGCCCACACCGAAGCGGTAGCCCGCTTCCAGCGAGGACTGCCACAGATGGCTGCGATAGCGCTCACGCGCCAGTGCATCGCCATCGACACGGTTGCGGAACCGACCGCGCTGTGTCCACGCATCCACATAGGCCGCCTCGGATGCCCAGTTCGCGTAGATACCCACGGCGGCGCCCTGCACGTCGCCCTGCGCCTGGTAATCGGTCAACACCGACCGCGCCTGGGTTCTGGCACGTGCAGCAGTCAGCATCACGCCCACACGGGTGCGCGCTGCATCGAATACACCCACGTCGGCGCCCAGCTGCAGCACGGAATGCTGCGACCGCAGGGACAACTGGTTGTCCACGCCAGGCAGCCGCACCTGCGCGGCCTGCGTGCGGATCCAGCCCTGCACACCGTCGCCTGTACGAACGCCTCGGTCCTGTGCGCCGTGCTGCAACAGCCGGTCCATGGCGAAGCGGTTGGCCAGATAGGTACCCGCCTCCGGGCGCAGGATGCGTGGCTGCAACCCAGCGCACCCATCGCCTTCAATCACCTCGCAGGGATCAGGCGTCACACCCGGGCCGTCTTCGCACGACGGCCCACCCAGGCCTTCACTGCAGAGTTCCGGCGGCGGCTTCACCGAGCAGCCTGTACCCTGCGGATCGCTCTCGCAGGGGTCGGGCACGGTGGCCAGCGCCGAACGCAGGTACCAGCCACCGTCGGCAGGGTCGGCAATGCCGCCTTTGTGCAGGAAATACTCGTAGCGGCCCGCAACGGCACGCCCGGACAGCGAATAGTGCGCGTCCGAGCTGCCTTCCACCTGGATCAGCTGGATACCGTTCTGCGTCTGCGCGCCCAGCCCGCCGACATTGTTGACCTGGACCGCCGCATCGCCGCGGGTGCTGCCCAGCACGTGCAGGAAGTCGGTCGCGGACGCGTCACCGCCCAGCGCCGCATTGAACACCAGCAGACTGCCATGCGTATCCAGGTCACCGCCCACGACAAGGCGGTGGAAGCGACCGGCATAGCCCTGGGAAAGCTGCACCATACTGCGATCAAGCGACAGCGATCCGACCCGCGAATCACCGGTCAGCGTCCACTGGCTCTGCCCGGACAACCTCGCCTGCCCAAGCACGGTACTGCTTCCCTGCCACCGTGATCGATCGGCAAGGTTCAACCGTAGATCCACGGCGACCGGAATGCCCGCAGCAAGGTCTTCCGGGGTGATCACGATGTCACCCACCGCGTCCACATCGCCGCTGAAATCGAAGGTGAACGGTGCAGCGAATGCGGCATCGACCTGCGCCAGCACACCATTGCCGCCGGCCAGTCGTGCACCGTTGCGCGCGGTGAACTGGCGGGCGCTGCGCACCCACAGTGCACCATGGCGCTCGGCCAGCAACGACCCACCGTCAATGTCCAGCACGCCGTTGGCATTGATCACCGCCGCCCAGGCACCACGGCCGGTCGTAGTCACATCGGTGCCAGACAGGGACATGCGGCCGGCACCGCCGGTCAGCACGCCATAGCCCTTTTCGCCGGACGTGACGATGGAGCCACCGGACAGCGCCACCTGGCCACCCAGCCGCGCCACCGCACCGATGCCACCTGCGCCACGGGTCTGGATGGTGACACCATCGGCCTGGATGGACGGCTGGCCACGGCCTGCATCCATCGATGCGTACAGGCCGTGCGAGGACTGCCCAAGCGTAGTCAATCGCACATCGAACAGGCGAGCATCACCTGCACGGTTGTCCAGCGCCACGGCGCTGCGGGCCGAGGTGCCAATAGTGCCACCGTGCATCGTGAAGCTGGCCGCGCCCAGGTGAACCGCTGCAGCAATGCCGCCATGGGTGTAGATGTCCACCCCATCCAGGCTGACCTCGTCGCCGTCCGTCGCGGAAACCGCGTGGAAACCGGTCACGATACGCAGGTTCTCGAGTTGGGCAACGCTGTCGCCCCGCAGCGCGATGCCGCTGCTGCGTTCCGAAGACGCGATCAGTTCCCCCCCGCGCCAGTGCAGCGTGCCGCCATCGACTTCGGCCATCGGCATGGCGGCGGTCGGGTCCCCTTCCGCATCCAGGTGAGTGTCAACCAACACTGCTGCGCCACCGCGTTCCACCAGCAAGCCCTTTGCAGAGGGTCCGGCCACGAGCGAACTGCCCTGCAGACGCAGGCTGCCGCCGCTGGCCACGGCGGCCGCCGCACTGCCCCAACCGTTGGCGCGCAGCACTGATCGGGTCACGTCCGCAATGGCGCCCTGCCCGATACGCAGGGCCTCGGAACCGGCGCCGGCCACGGTGAGCTCACTGTCGTCCACCTGCACCC
Organism: Stenotrophomonas sp. YJH_SMC_79; assembly: GCF_059367995.1. Taxonomy (NCBI): domain Bacteria; kingdom Pseudomonadati; phylum Pseudomonadota; class Gammaproteobacteria; order Lysobacterales; family Lysobacteraceae; genus Stenotrophomonas; species Stenotrophomonas sp. YJH_SMC_79. Next base: position 4,490 of record NZ_JCAFRK010000002.1, on the reverse strand, counting down.
GTGCACCGCCGGCAGCGATCACCGCCATGGCCGAATTGCCCGTGGTGCTGAGGTGCGCACCCTGCATCAGCAGCGATCCGCCATCGACCCGGGCAGCGGCACTGCCAAGGCCGAGAGTGGACACCCGCACACCGGTTCCATCGGCGGCGCGCAGCAGCTCCACCCGCCCGCCCGACGCCACCGAAATGGCGTCGGACACGCGCCCGTGCTGCGTGCTGACTGCTCCGCCGTGCAGCCGGATCAGGCCATCGGATTCAGCGCGCAGGGCTGCGGCGCCCTGCCCGCGGGTAATGACCGACACTGGCGCGGCCGCGTCGATGCGACCGCCGTTGAGTGCGAACAGCGCATGACCCGCCGCCCCTGCCTCATTCGTCTCGTAGCTGCCTGCAGCGTCGTGCGCGCTGCCATCGGCAATCAACTGCGGCAGCGGCGTGCTGGCAAAGGCGGGAGCAGGCAGCACAGAGGCGAAGATCGCCATGGCCAACAGATTGCGGGGAAGAGGCCGTGAAGCTGAATGGCGGGCAGGGACATGCATGGCGGGGAGCCCGGTTGAAAAAAGGAGGGTGCGCAGTGTCCGTACAGGCCGGGGCCAATACCATGCAACAAGTTGCAGATTCGCCCTTCCCTCATCACGTGCAGGCGGACCCGCCGCCCACCCTCCTGATGGCCAATGCCCTACAGCGGCATTCCGCTGCCGGTTGTGGGCCCGGCGCCCAACAGCCACTCCGGCAACCAGGGGGCAGGCGCACGCCTGGGATACTCCGCCATCATCCGCGCGTGCATGGTCCGAAGATCGTTCAACAACCATGCCTGGTGGTAGATGTCGCTGAACGCATCCGACCAGCCGCTCTTCACCCGCTGGCGTTCGACGCCTTCGAGACTGGGTACCCGATCAGGTGGGCCATCCAGGATGGGCTGCAGCGCGCGGTTGATGCCCCTGTTTTCCGCTGCGGCCTCGCGCAGCAGGCTGATGTGCGCCTGCACCCGCGCGCATTGATACGGCGCACAGCCATTGGTCGCCTCGATGTAATCGGCGATGTCCGCCAGCAGCGTGGCCTTCAACCGCCATGCCACCTCGCCATCCAGTACCTGCCGCACCCGCATCGTGCGCAGTGTACTGGCGCGGATGTCCTCCCCGGTGGTGAAGTCCTGGCCCGGCGGGCTGCCGGCGCGGCGCACCATCGCGATGCGGAGGATCGCCTCATTGGTGATGCCTTCCACCCGCAAGGCTGCCGCCTGCGGATGCAGCCGCGGGGGTGGCACCGTACTGAACTTCCAGTAGTACCAGAGCACGAACACCACAACCGCAAAGCACAGCACGTTGGACAACAGCAAGACATCCACGCGCCGGGTGTAGTAGTAATACCGCGCACGCCACAGATAGAACGTGCGGTAGCTGATGAATCGACTTGCCCATCGGTACATTGCCATCTCCTCGGCAAGGGCCCCGGCGCGGCGGGGATCTTTACGCGCACCACGCCGGGGCTGCACTGCTTACCAGCCGATACCCACACCGACGCCGACGGTGCGTTCGCCACTGTTGGTGAACGCGCCGTTGAGGCTGAAGGTGGCCGAGCCCTTGTCATTGAGCACACGCTGGTAGCCGACCGCCATGGCCGATTCACCCTCGCTGTAGCCCACGCCCGCGCCCAGGCGGTTGTAGGTGTTCAGGCCCGCGGTGTTCATCGCCATTGCGCTCTGCGCGCTGCCCATCGCCGCCATCCGGTTGAAGCGCTTGTCCATCTTGTCCAGGCGGCGTTCGACGCTGCTGATGGCGCCATCGGTGTACTCGTTGGCACGCGCCAGCATCTTCTCCAGCTCGGCGGTATCAACCTGCGCCTTCGGTGCCGGCTCGTCCTTCTTCTTCGGGGAACCCGCCGGCTGGCCGCCACCCTCGTTGGAGGCAACCTTCGGTGCACCACCGGCTTCGGCCACCGGCGATTCCTCTGTGGCAGGCGGCAGGGTCACCGGCGCTTCGGCTGATGCCAGGCGCTGCGAACGCCCCTGCGGCTGCCCATCCAGGCGGCTCTCCAGCCCGTCCACGCGGCCGTTGAGCTGCTGCTGCATGGCATGCAGCTGGCCACCATTGACCGCATCACGGCTGCCCGCCGCGATCAGGCCGTTGGCCACGTTGGAAATGACCATGCCCTGTGCACCGGCCAGCGTCAGCTGACCGATGCCGTCGGTGCGGCTGGTGGGCGTGTCCTGGAACACCGAGCGCAACTGGCCTTCCACGCGATCCATGCGCGAACCGGTGGACGTGACGGCGCCGTCGAGCGACTGCAGGGCATCGCCGAGGGTGGCGTGGCTGCGGCCCTGCAGGCTGAAGCTGGGGCCGACGATGTTGCCGTTGGCGTCGATGCGGGCGCCGCCGCCGATGCTGCGCAGGGTTTCGTTGAGCTGGGCTACGGTGGTGGCGTCGTTCGCAGAAATGCCTCGCCCGACGTTCACTAGGCGGCGCTTCAGGTTGTCGTTGCCGAATGACACCGTCCCTACTTCCTTTGCGACAGATTGATTGCCAACAGCTACAGAGTTGGCCGCCCCGCGCGCAACAGACGACGCGGCCCCCAGTGCCATCCCACCTTCAGCCAAGACCTCGGCCTGGGTTCCGAGCGCGAAACCGGCATCCGCCGATGCAGCTATATAGGCCGCGCGTCCGAGAGCGACAGAGTTTCGAGCGTGCGCTTGAGAAAAGCTGCCTACAGCCACAGCACCTTCAGATTCCAGAGATGCTTCTGCATAGTCCCCAAGAGCAACAGCTACCAATCCCGCCTTCGCCGCAGCCTGCGCGCCACCAACTCCAACAGCTAAGTACTTTGCCTGTTCCTTCAGAGAAGCGACCTCTGAATTCGTGGCAAACAGCTGCCCACCAGTGACAGCATCCGTACTAGCAACGGAACTGATATCACCCTCTGCTAATCCGGTAACGCGAGCGCCAGCAAAGTCGATCGGGCCTTGGCGAGCGGAACCTAGCGGCTCATCCTGCTGCTCCTTCATCTGATCGATCTCGCTCTTGTTGCGGGCGATCTCCTGCTTGGCCGCATGCAGCTGGTTGCCCGTAACGGCATCGCGGCTGCCCGGAGCCAATCGACCATCAGCCAGGTTGGTCAGGACCATACCCTGTGCGCCAGCAAGGGACAGCTGACCAACGCCGCCCGTACGCGCAGATGTCGTCTCGTCGAACATCGAACGAAGCTGGTTCTCGATCACGCCCACTCGGGTACCGGTCTTGGTAGTGGTGCCATCCAGTACGTTCAGTGCATCCGCTACCGTGCGCTGGGTACTGCCCTGCATGGTGTAGGTCGGAGCGATCACGTTGCCGTTCGCGTCCATGCCCGCACCACCGCCAAGAGTAGCCAGGGATTCGTTGAGCTGTGCAATGGTGGTCGCATCATGGACTTCAGCTCCTCGACCGACATTTACCAGCCGACGTTTCAGAGTGTCGTTTCCGAAGGACACCGAAGCTTCCTCACGCGCCACCGAGCCGGAGCCGATCGCAACCGCTCGGGCCGCCCCAGCCATTACGCGACTGCCTGAACCAAGCGACACGCCGTTTTCGGCCGCCACTTCGGTTCCACTACCAAGCGCAAATCCGCCTGTAGCTCCAATGAGAACCGCAGATCCTCGCCCGACTGCAACTGAATTCTCGGCCTCTGCGAGTGCGAAGCTTCCGATTGCGGTCGAGCCCGCTCCCATTGCAGATGAGCCGGAACCAACAGCGACGCCAAGCCACCCTGACTCTGCGGGCAGGCTGGCAGATGATGAATCGATACTGAGGAGCATACTTTGCTCCTCAATCTTCGAAACCCGCTGATTGGTGGTAAACAACTGGCCACCATTCACTGCATCCGTACTAGCCGCAGAACTGATATCCCCATCAGCAATCCCCGTAACCCGCGCACCGCCCATCTCGACCAGGCTGCGGTCGTCGCTGAACTTCACCACGCTGTCCAGGTCCGGATTGAAGGCTTCAAACTCTTCGCGAAGGCGATCCAGGCCATCACGGTTGTCATCGATGCGGCCGGCATGTGCAGTGAGCTGCGTGGCATGCGACGAGAGCGCCAGACCCTGCGCCTTCGCTGTCTCGTTGGCGGCAAACAGCTGCTGGCCGCTCACGGCATCGGAGCTGGTGGCGCTGAGGACGCCATCGGCGACATTACTGATACGGCGCCTGGCACCGGCCTTGTTGGCGACATCCAGCACGGTGCCGCTGTTCTCGGCACCCAGCCGCACATTGCCGGTAGCCGATACCTGCCCCACCAGCCCACCCAGCGTGGTGGCCTGTGCCAGCGCGTTGTCAGCGGCAGTCCTGGCGGCACCGGCGGTGGTCTGCGCCGTGTTGGCGGTGTTCTGCGCGGTGGTGACGTTGCTGTTGGTAGCGGTGAGCTGGCGGCCGGTCACGGCTTCGGTGCTGGTGCCGCTCAGGGTCGCATCGGCAATCCCGCTGATCTTACGGTTGGCATTGGCCTTGTTACGTACGTCCAGCACGG